>JBHOGO010000100.1:0-14798 GCA_043421945.1 bacterium sp. HQB-150
GAGTATAAGATCACAAGTAAAACTGATCGTCAAACTGATCATTTTGCTCGAAAAACGTTCATGATCTTGCCCTGGGCTTGAAGCCTTCAACACGCTTATCATTGTGGGTGCAATGGTAAGCATGCGAAACAGAGGCAAATTTGAATCGAGAATGTTCATTCAAATTCGTACGGCTGTAGGTTCAATAACAAACAACCTTAAAGGGTATGCGAGGTAACTTACATTGTGGGGACAGGCTCATATACCCGCAGCTGGGACAAAGTACACTAATCCACCCCAAGCACTTAACCACGCTAACACCATCACTATATCTAACCAATCATGTTTATACATATGTGACCTCCTTCGTTGATGCTTAAATCTATATCGACCATCCATTCAAAATATTGAGCAAAAAAACAGTCAAAATCGATTCTTTTCGAGTTAGGTTTTGATTTCGATATAGATTTAGCAAGAACATTGCCAATGCTGTAGAACCATAGATTTTCTTTTAAGGAAGGTTAGTATCAGCAGTCATGTTTATCCCTTCAACTTAATCCTTCATCAATCGATCAACTGAGAGAGCCTTGTATTTGGCACTTTTAAAACTGTGCATTCTCGAGCATAGCTAATAAATGCATCAGCCATGGTGACACCTATTGATTCAGGTCCTTGACGAGTTTCTTCTAATGCTTCATAACCCTCCTTTCCTAGGGCTGTATAGCTCGAACTTGCCACCCAATACGCTTCATCTTCACGAACCGTTTGCCATTCTGAACAACGGCAAATTTCTAATGAGATGATACGTTCACCCTTCGGTTTTGAATATTGGTATTGATAGCGTAACTGAGACGTGTAAGGGAAACTACCATCACCGCTTCCCATCTCATCACGATTTATCGCATTATTAATAGCCCCTTCAAGCGCCGCTTTCAATACACGCCCCGTCACCTGATAGCGAACCACATCAATCGCAAACGGCAATAACCTTCCGGCAACCTCCCCTGCGGTTAGGTCCCCTTCTGCCACATCAACTCTTACGCCACCAGCATTATGAATAGCACAGTCAACAGGGAAGCCAGCGGCATTGGCTTGCCATACAAAGGCATCACAGACTAATGGTGCGACTTCACTGGATAATGCTTCGTTCGGTATTCGTACATGGCGCAATAGCTGCTGGGCTTGTGCGACATTCTCATTCATCAAGGCGTGAACGGAGCCCTGATAAGGTGCCAGCGCATGGCAAATCTCTTTGTTATTCTGACCAAGCCATACACAGCTATTGTTTAGCAAATAGTCATGTGCCTCTTTACTCATGACTTGATCTTCATCGATGAGTAGTTGATTTTGACCTTTTTGTATTTGAGCGACCCCAACACTATCAAATTCGAGGTCTACAAGTCCTAACGTCAAGCCATTACAGCTCGCCTGAAATACCAATGTATTCGCTGCTCGTCGTCCGTAAGGTTCCTTATTAACAAGCCCAATAGAGCTGAAGTCCCCTTGCCAGGTATGACTATGTCCACCGACAATCACCGATATACCCTCGACACATTCAGCAAGTAAGAGATCGCGTTGATACCCTAAATGACTCAATACAATGATATTAAAGATACCTTTTGAGTGCGCATCCGCAATCATGGCTTTGAGTGTTGATTCCACTGACACAAACGGCGTATTTTCATCCGGGTGCGCAACATCCGCCATATTGTCCAACGTAACACCCATTACAGCGACTTGATGCTCGTCGTATTCTTTCACGAGATACTGACCTATCTCACGCGCTTTGTCATAACGATAAAGCTGATCTAATCCTGCAGGTGATATGGCAGATACATCCCAGTTTGAGGTTATCACTGGATAATCAAGTGCCTTGATATAGGAAAGTGCATATTGGTTTCCCAAATCAAACTCGTGATTACCTAATACGGTGGCATCGGGTTTAAGGATATTCTGCAGCGTGGCATTGACCTCTCCCTTATAAAGCGAGAAATAGAGGCTGCCTTGAAAAGAATCGCCAGCATCAAGAAAGAGAAAAGGTGTACGCGATTGTGCTGCTTGCTCTCTGACACCGTTTATTCGGGATGTGACGAGTCCAATACCGCCACATAACAGCGTATATTCTTGAAAGTTGAAGGATAGTTTTACAGCGCTTGGCTCAAAATGGGAGTGTAAATCGTTAATATGGGCTAATCGAAGTACAAATCTTGATTCCCTTGGCATTTTGCTCTCCTCTTTTGCCTTCATGATAACAAAAAGCCACTTAAGGTCACATATTCTTTCAACCAATTTCAAGGCATACAATTATTTTGTGAATATACCAATTAAGACTAAAACTCAAACGCCCCATTTTATATCGATAAAACCCTTAAAATTGGTAGACCCACTTTCAATAAAAATATATCAACATCAGAATGTTAAGTTTGACTGTGTCGACTAACGCAATCATCAAATTGAACTAAGCTGAAATAAGGTGACTAGCGGGAGGTTATAATGCTTTTACATCGCATTGAAATTGCCAATTTTAGAGGAATTAAACGGCTATCCATCAATATGGATGAACTTTCCGTTCTCATTGGTGAAAACGCTTGGGGTAAATCGTCACTGCTGGATGCGCTCGATATCATGCTCTCTCCCTCTTTCGATGACTATCAATGTCAGCATAGCGATTTCCATGTCGACCATACACTTAAACAGCCAACCTCTGACTCTTTGCATATCATTCTCGTCTGGCAAGAAGACTATGATGAAGAACATAAATTAAAACGTTATCGGCACTTCATTCCCTTTTGGCGTCGCTCACTACAGCACCCGACACAATGTGTTCTGTCAATGAGCGCACATCGTCAATCGAGTCATAAAATTCATACCGAATATCATTTCCTTGACCAACATGGGGAGCCGATACCATGTGACAACATCAAAAGCTTATTTCGTGCATTTAGAGTCCTTCATCCATTGGTGCGTATTAGAGATGCTCGACGATTACGAAACCGAGAATTAGAAAAGGACACGACATTTTTCCTATCATCTGATGTGGATAGTGATATACCGCTGAATGATTTTAACCAAATCACATCCCCTGAGCAGCTTCGGCTCGTTAAACGGCTGAACAATACCTGCCGCCGACTGCTAGATCGACCAGGACATGTTAATAGTGGGGAGTTAAAAAGTACGGTTAATGCCTTACACTCTTTGATTGAACACTACTTTGCCTTTACCCCTCACAATCGACAACACACAAAGCGGGCTATTTTTGGCTCTGAAGAAAGCTCACCACTCATATGGCTTGAAAAAAAAGACCTTAATAAACAACAAAAGTTGCTGCTCATCAGCCTGCTTAATGCTTATATTCGAGCAAGAGGCCCTGTCAATCTTCGTCGCGTGTCACGCCCAATTCTAATACTTGAAGACCCTGAAGGACGTCTACATCCCACCCTATTGCATCAGGCTTGGGAGTTTTTCTCTCTACTTCCAATTCAAAAGATCGTAACAACCAACAGTGCCGAACTATTAGCATCAACCCCACTTCATAGCATCAAACGTTTACAGCGCTTACAAAACAAGACAGTCGTCTTTAGCATGTCAGAATTTACCTTGAGTAATGACCAGAGTCGCCGTATTGCTTTTCATATTCGAAATCATCGGCCCAATGCCCTCTTTGCGCGGGTTTGGTTACTTGTTGAGGGTGAAACAGAAGTCTGGCTATTTTCTGAATTGTCAAAATTACTCAATTACCACCTCGCCAGTGAAGGGATACAATTGATTGACTTTGCTCAGAGTGGACTAAAATCGCTACTAAAAACGGCAAACCAATTTGGGATTGAATGGCATCTATTTGTTGATGGTGACCCCGCAGGAAGAAAATATGCTCATTCTGCGGAGCAATATTTAAACGATCACGCTTACCGTTCTCGAATTACCGTTTTACCTAAACGTGATATTGAACAATTTCTGTATAACGAAGGCTTCGCGAAAGTTTTCCACCATCTCGCTAACGTCAATCTTCCCTCACCGCTGACACCTCGCCGTATCATTACAAAAGCACTGAAACACCATGCAAAGCCTGATGTTGCTATTGCCATCGTCAAACAGATAGAAGAAGCCGGCGTTCATACAATCCCATTAATCTTCAGGCGGACACTCATGCGTGTTATAGCAATGTCTCGTGGCCAAAATTAGTATTATTAGACTGATCGTCAATAATCAGTCGGTTACGTCCTTCACGCTTAGCGCGATAAAGCGCTGCGTCTGCAAGTTCCATCGTTTCACTCACAGTAGGAACCACACAATTATTAAGGCCTAATATTACTGCGCCAATGCTAACAGTGAGTACCTTATTTGCCTCACTTCCTTGATGTGGAATCGCCAGTTCAACAACACTATCGCACACTTGCTGCCCTAGGGTTGCCACCTCGTCTTTCGTCAAATCAGTCAGAATGGCAGCAAACTCTTCGCCACCAATGCGGGCGACCATGTGACCATTCGGGCTCAATATTTGTGACAAGCTACGAGCAACATAACGTAGGGCTATATCGCCTTGCACGTGGCCATACTCATCGTTATAGCGTTTAAAGTGATCAATATCTATCATCAGTAACGAAACGATTTTTGAATCAACACCATCACTGTCCAAAGCGACTTCCAACTCTCGTTTGAATGGGCGTCGATTGACTAAACCGGTTAATTCGTCAGTCTCTGCAATCACTTGTAAACGTTCATTCGCTTCAATAAGCTCTTCTTGTAAGTGATTCATGGCTAAACGGTTTTTTTCATGGATATGCAGCTCACTCACTGCCGAAGCAAAACGTGTCAATATAGAGATAACATCCACTTCCCAAACTCTCACTGCATCAGTATGTGCCGCTATTAGTAAGCCAAAGACCTTAGTACCATCAATCAAGGGAAACGCAGCAATAGAAGTAACACCTTGTGAGTTCAACAACTCGTACTCATCCTGTGCATCACCCTTTAGATGCACAATATCATCAACAATAATTGGCTCCATTGAAAGTAGTCGCCTTTTAAACAACAAGAGCCGACTAACATCAAACCCCTCACCCACTTCTTTCTTCTTGCCGTCCGCCCGCCATGCATGTTTATATCGGGCAAATTGACCATCAAATTCAATTAAACTAATACGATCAACTTCTAAATATTCCCCCATTGGCACAGTAGCGTTATAGATAATCTGATCAGCTTGTCGGCTATTATGGGTAATAATGTCTAACGACATATCTGCGAGCACTTTATTTATTTTTGACTGCCTGTCAATTTCTGCCGTTCTTTCTTCTACCGTTTTCTGGAGCTTACTTTGGTGAAGTCTTAATTTTCGCTCTACAAGCAACTGTTTAGCCAGAGCACTTCGTGCCTGTTGTTGGAGGTCAACAATAGATAAGGCGAGTACACCAATTTCATCCTCTTTTCTTTTAAGCGATTCTGGTACAAAGACTTTACGCAATGGTCCTGTCGTGATCATGGAAACGCTGTTGTAGAGCGATGAAAGAGGCTTAGTGACAATTTGAGTTACAAACGCAAAAATACACAGTAGCATTAAAAAGGTTTTAATGGCGTTGGTTGCAACAACAACCACAAACTTGTCGATCATACGATCTTTAATCGCATGTAGGTCAATTGCGATAGCAAGATAGCCCAATTCACGCGCATTATGATAAAGAGAATATTTCATTCTCTCTCCACTCGCTGGGTGGTCATCTACGAGTAAAAAATGCGTCCCATCTTTAGCCTGTAACTCGATATTGCAGACAAAAGGGACTGTGTGTAACCCTTCAAGCAGTGCTTCCATCTGTTCAAAATCTAAGTCCCATAGTGCTTCAGAGAGTGGACCAATAGTAGCTTTAACATGGCTCTCTAAACGAGCTTCAATAAGCTTAGTTTCTTCTTTGTAGTCCAAAATAAATTGAGCAAGAATCGTCACCGCAGTAAAAAAAACACTACTGACTACAATATAGAGCGTTAGCCTATGTTTAATGGAGTGTGCTCTTGATATCATTCTTCACTCCGCTTCCAAGAAAGCTGAAAAACTTTCAGCCTGTACGTCCAGTGCTTGAAAATTAATGCGATGCCATTGCTCGCCCACTAAAATACGATGTAAAGGCGTATTAGGCTCAATCAGTTCAAAAAGAGGAACTTTGTCAAGTGCTGGCCAATTTCCCTGCTGATGGTGAGAGCGGATCTTAGTCAAAACGATACCAGGAGCAACAAAGTGACCGCCGCCAAGCGCAGCAATCTTTCCGGCCTGCAATTCCAGTAACACACGTTTAGAGGTATTCACTGTACTGATAAAAACATCCTTTCCAACCGTTAAGCCCATATCCATCACAGCTTGTTGAACACCAAATGCCATATGATCATTCGCCGTCCAAATATATCGTAAGTCTTCATATCGAGCTAATAAGGCCTTGGCCTGTTTATATGCTGTCTCCTCACGCCAATGCGCATATACGCGTTGAGTAAAGACCATCTCACGGTTTGTTGAAATATAGTTCATCGCACCTTGCTCTCGTAATTGCGATGCTGGCGTCGTTTTATCCCCTGAAATAACAGCGACCTCTCCTGGTATACCCCCTCCTGCATGAAAGAGCGCCTCAGCGGTTTTAAATCCAATAAAATCATTTTCTGGGGAGATACCAGGCAGCAAAAAAGTCTGCCAATGAGTGTCTTTGAGCACTCTTTTCTTTTCGGCTTGAGATAAATCATTCAAAACAAACGTTACAAAGACCGGGTATCCGTGAAGTACGTCAAGCATTTGCGCACCAACACCCTTTTCATTCACAAGAATAATGTAATCCGGTAGCGGTTTGACTGTTAAACGACGATGAAGGAAATCAATCGCACTGATATGGTCACGGCGTGCATGGTAAATTTCTAGTTCAACATCTAACTGAACAGCCGCTTCATTCAAATAGCTGTCTACGCTTCCCCAAAAACTCTCTTGTGGTAAGCCAGGGTTGATAAACAAAACGCTTGTTTTTGCGTAGTTGTAACTTGAGAATAAAACAGTGAAAGCAACCAATAGATATCTAAAAAACATAACAACTCCCTATACTCTAGACAGTATGGTCATAGTTATGTGAAATGTCGATTTGACAACCAATAAATTAAATATATAGATCAAGCGTGAAGCGCTGATGGAAAGCGGAGAAACCTACAAACTGATATCATGCTAGAAGTACGGCCAGTCAGAGCGAGAGCTAAGGCTCGCACGCATAAGCCTTAACCCCATTTTTAAGCCCGTCCTTCTAAAAAGCCTAAATCATGAAGCTTTGTACAAAGATGCTATTGTAAAACCATGGTCGTAAAGCTTCGGGCTAAATTCAGAAGATTAAAAACGCTTGCCTGCAGACAACATGAACATCGTGTTATCGACTGTACCTCGATCTAACACGCCTGCACGCCCTAGTTCACCTGAATCCATTTCAAAATAAACGACTTCGATGCCACTGTAGAAATTTTTAGCGTTCGTATATCGGTAACCGATACCATAAATAGGTGTTGTATCATTAGCAGATATTGGCGCCGAAACGTTATCTTTGTACTCCCGATCCCATTTCGCCATGCCACCTTTTAAATAGAGTACTGCATCATCAGCCTGATAATCACCTAACCCGTCAAAGCGGTAGCCAAGGACAATGCTCCCTGTGTAGAGGTTATTATCATAATTAACCCGGTAATCCTTAAACTCGGTATTAAAAATTTCTGCGGTAAAGTTAGCACCAATAGCCAACTTACTGCCTACGGGAAAAAGTAGCGTCGACTCAATACCATACCCGAAGGACCAATCTTTCATCGAGCGAACGGACGATTGCGCTTTCTGTTGCACTCCACCAGCTCGAACGCCAATAGAGAAATCATAACTAAGCGCCGTGGACGATGTAAGTATAAGTACGAACGCAACACCACAACGCAATAACCTTTTCATATCTATTCCTCAAACCATGAAGAACTCAATTTATCGTTGCAATGATGAGGGTGCCAAATATTGAATTAAGGTGAATAGAAGCCCCTCGCAATAAAAACTGCAAAAGAGGTAACAAAAGTACGGGTAACTTGCAGTCCCCCGAAAGAACTCAAGTTCAACTGCAAGGTATTAAATTCGCTCATTTTATGACAAAGCCATAGACAAAAAAACCCGTGCAATAGCACGGGCTTTCATCTGTTCTTCTATTTTACAGGGCGGTGTTATTCGCTTTCTGGGTTTTTACGTTTTTTCGGCATAAAGACAGAATCACCCACAGCAACATTTTGGTAGAAGCTCTTATCAACTTTCTTCGCTTGTTTTGGCTTCGCTGCTTTTGTCTGCTTAGGCTTACTGCCCGACGTTTTCTTCTTAGGTACAAAACGTTTCTTAGGCTTAGGTTTTAAGCCTTTGAACTTACCTTCTAGCCCTTCAATCGCCGTAAACTCAATGGTTTGTTCAAGGAATGCTTCAACATTCTTAAAGCTTTGCCAGTCTTTAGGACCCACGATTGAAAAAGCAGTCCCTTTATTACCAGCTCGACCTGTGCGACCCACGCGGTGCACATACTCTTCGGCATGCTTAGGCATATCAAAGTTGATAACGTGAGAAACGTTTTCAATATCTAAACCACGTGAGGCAACATCCGTTGTCACAAGGATTTTGTGCACATGACGCTCAAACTGACTCATAATATTATTACGTGCTGTCTGGTTCATGCTGCCACTTAGTGCAACCGCCTTACGTCGATCTTTATTAAGAATTTCGGTCAAACGATCTGTATCACTTCGCGTTGCAGTGAAAATGATCACTTGCTTGTGGTCTTCGGTTTCAAGCAAATGATTAAGTAACGCTTCTTTGTGGTCTAAGTGGTCACAAAGAATAAACTTCTGCTCAATGTCCTTATGCTCTTCATTCGATATACCCACTGAAATCTGCTTCGGTAGATTCAGTAGATCAGCAGCAATCGTATTCACTTGAGCATGGTCAAGTGTTGCTGAGAACATCATTGTCTGACGGCGGCGATGGTTAGCGGCTTCATTAATGCGCTTAAGTTGTGCTTCGAAGCCAAGGTCTAACATACGGTCTGCTTCATCAAGGATGAGCATTTCGAGACCTTCTAAGCTAAAGCTGCGGTGATCAAGGTGATCCGCCAAACGTCCTGGTGTTGCAATCACGAACATCGGATCTTGATTACGGAAAACTTTTACTTGGTCGTTAAAGTTTTCGCCGCCTAACACCAATGTCGCATCATAAGGGGTACCAGCAATCAATAGCTTTAATTGACCATAAACCTGTTTAGCCAACTCACGTGTCGGTGTCAAAATCACAACACGAGGGTCACGGCGACTAAATGGCTTAGAGCGATACATACGTTGCATCGCTGGCAACAAGAATGCCAACGTTTTACCAGACCCTGTTTTTGAAGAAGCTAATAAGTCTTTGCCAGCAATTCCCACTGGTATCGCCTGCGCTTGGATTTCTGTTGCTGCTCTGAAACCAAGATGGTCCACTTTCTTCAATAGACGATTGTCTAAACCAAGATCTTTAAATTGCAAAATGTCACTCCAACCCGAATCAGGTCCAATAGATAATGAAAACCGACAGTAATTACTATCGGGCGCGCGAGGATAGCACAAAAGCCCCAAAAATCGGAAGTAAATGCTTGTTTTTAATTTTAACGATTCACTTAACAAGCCATCATAAGATTCCCAGATCACTGCCTTTCAGCTTCCACCATTAAGGTCAACCTCACGCAAAGTATACACCCAAAAATAAACCTTTACGGGAGATAAAGCTTCCCTCGCGACGATGAACAACTCTTCCTTCACACCATAGACGATGAATGCTTCCGCTTGTAGTGAGAATGCTTCAAACCCAACGTTACACCCTTGAGCTCAACACTGTAACACGGTATAAAAGCAGTCAATATCCACGGAAGTCCAATCATCCACAAGGAGAAGCAATGTGAGTACCGTGCACCATACATGGAAGTCTTTTGAACTGATTGAAGAAGATGTCCTTTTTCCTGATAACGTCCAGCGTGCACATACAACATTACGTCATCCTGGTGCTGCTATCATTATGGCAAAAAACGATGAGAACCAATTTCTTATCCTCAAACAGTTTCGCCCTTCATTAAACGATTGGATTATTGAATTTCCTGCGGGGACACGTGAAGACAATGAATCGTTTTTTGAATGTGCCCAACGAGAATTACCTGAAGAAACGGGGTATGCGGCACAAGAATGGTACTCTCTCGGCCCGGTGTATGCTGCGCCTGGGTTTTGTGATGAAATGTTGGAAATCTATGTTGCTTCTTGCTTATCCCCAAACTCTGCCTCAAAAGATGATGATGAATTTATGGAAGTACTCTTTGCTGATATTACGACGCTCAAACAATGGGCAGTCGACGGCACGCTCAATGATGCGAAAAGCCTTGCTGCATTACTACGCTACCAACTGATTCATGGCTAAAAAGTGCTTATCGCAATCACTTTAGTCGCTCAAACAACAACGGTATCAATTCATTGGAGCCTAAATGTACATCGTCGGTTACGGTAGCTTAATCAATGCCCACTCTCGTCAATTGACGAATAATACTGGTGAATCACAACCCGTTTTTATCACCGGTTTCGATCGCCATTGGAGCAAGATAAACGGCTCCTATTCGCTTTCTCCACTTGCCGTGACGCCCGGTACAGGTGGCTTTAATGGTGTTCTAATTAATATTACTCGTGATGCCCTTAAACAATTTGATGAACGAGAACATGGTTACCGACGAATTGAACTATCTCCTTCCAATGTGCATTTAAATCCCCATCACACGGTGTCCGACCCCATTTGGATGTACATCAAAGACGACGTTCAAGCACCCTGCAATCAAATGCCGATTGCGCAAAGTTATATCGATACCGTACTAGCGGGGTGTCTAGCGATTTCACCCGATTTCGCACAACAGTTCATCACCACAACAAACGGCTGGCAGCACCCAACAATGGATGATCGAAGCCAACCACTTTATGGACGAGTGGCTGGAGTGACAAACCAACACCGTGTCACTATTGATGAGCTACTTTCCAAGCACACTCAGTCCAAATAATCCTACTAGGCAGCCTGAACGGCATGATGATTGAACTTGGCTATTTCACGCGGCACTCACATCGTACTCAACGCATACATTAGTGATGCGATAACGATTATTTACCATTGCACTTTCGTCATAGATACGCCTATAATCACCGCAGGTGTTCTGGGCGCCTACCTCGCAAAAGCGCAAGCACCACATTTATCACACAAGCCTCAAGCTTGTATATCATCTCTGACCAATCGCGAGCAGGTCAATATTAAGGAGACGATATGCATATCGACAAATCCGTTACTGCTGCAATAAATTCAGTGACTAAAGTGCAAGAAAATTCCTCTATGGCAAATCAGCCTGCAGCGGAAAATGAATCGGACTTTGACACCCGTCGCGAAGATATCCTTGCCTTTTTGTTAAAAGAAGCCAAGCAACTTCAGCGAGCATCGCAATCAGATTCACTTACTCGTTCACTCCCCGTACTAAGGCGCTTATTGAACACTGAAACACTCACTGGATTGTCTTTGCCTGAACTCAAACGCCAACGCTCAATCATACAGAGAAAGCATCTTCTCCATATGCTCGCAAAAGAGAATGGTTTTGAACACTGGGCAGCATGCAAAAGACACCTTGAATGCATCGATAATGATATTGAACCTATCGCGTTAATACTTCGAAACATAGGGTATCTGAACTTATGGTTTTCTAATTACGATGAAGCCTACGCTTACACCATTCAGCACGGTGGCAGGGCCATCAGTGTTGGAAAACAAGCGATGGTGATCACCGACAATCCGCTTTAGTTCATACTCGGAAAGTCTACAAAGTCACCGTTGTTCGTGCCGATGTCATACTTCTCCATGTTACTCACTCAGCAATAACTTTTGATTCATCTCTGCACAAAACGTGTAGAGATGAAGACTGATTAACGAACAAAAGCAGTATTTAGTGACCTTCGGCACTTTTCCCCGCTTGCTTGATAAAAGTAATACGCCGACACTTATCATAGGATAACGGATTAAAACTTTTGTTAATGAGGGAAGCGAATGCCAACACATCATCAGCTGATGTTATTTTTAGATGTCGTCAAGCAAGGCTCTTTCACAAAAGCGGCAGCGCTTCATAACATGGATAATTCAACACTATCCAAGCAAATTAAAAAACTGGAGTCGCAGCTTGGCGTCCAGTTACTGAACCGCTCTACTCGCTCTTTTTCATTAACGCCCGCGGGAGAAGAAATTTTACAACAAGTACATATCCTGCAAGAGACAATGGCCGATATTCAGATGATCGCTGACAGCTACCAATCTGAACCCAAGGGAAGGTTACGCATTACCTCGCCAACCTTTCTCGGTCAGCAATACCTTCAACCCGTCATTGCACAATTTATGCATACATACCCGCAAGTAAAAGTGACACTGTCTCTAGATGATCTTAAAGCAGATATTATCTCTGATCATTTTGACCTCGCGTTCCGTTTAGGGAAACTATCAGAATCTAGCCTCATCGCGAAGAAAATAGCCGATACTCATTTTATTATCATTGCTGCAAACACATTTGTAGAACGTTACGGGATCCCTCAAAATCCTGAAGCACTCATAAAACTCCCTGCCGTTGTTTATAGCAACAGTGATGTAACGCTAAATCAATTAAGAATCACCACTACCCCTCATAGCAACGAATATCAAATGCTAAAATTAGAAGGTAACTATCAAGTAAATCACGCGCATACTCTGGTTGACGCTGTCAAAGAAGGTCTGGGTTATGCGGTCATCGATCTATCAAACCTTAATCGTTCACTCAAAGAATTAAACCTTGTTCAACTCCTTCCAGACTATCAAATATCAACCATGGATACCGCCATCTACGCCGTTTATCCACACCGTAAACAGACCATGTTAGTGAAGGAGTTTATAAAAGCAGTACAAACCGATATTGGCTCACCACCAAAGTGGGAAGCGTTCCTCGATTAAAACTGTTGAGGTATGGCGATACTAAACCGCAACTAAATGAATACCCTCTCGTATGTATTCTCTGTAAACATCACCTGAAGCTTTGATTTACTTTATAGTGAAGGCAAAAATTTCTTGCTAGCATAGGAAAAAACCAGCCTTTGATGTCTTTTTAGCTTCAATAATCCACTGGTGTTGATTTAACCACTATTTTGCCTCCACAACATTCACGGATTTCACCCTATGCTCACTCGTATACCTACATGGATTATTGTCGGCGCCATTTTGCTGGCATTTAGCGCGGGGTATATCAATGCTATTGCGTTACTGGTCTTTTCTAATAATGCCGTTTCCCATGTGACTGGTACCATTACACAAGCAATGAATAGTCTATCGCACGATACCAATGCTTCTACAACTCAGTATTTGCTCAGTATTGCCGGGATGTTCTTCCTTGGTGCCGTCACCAGCGGAATGATCATTAAAAATGAAGCGTTACGATTGGGGCGTCATTATGGCATTGCGCTCTTCTTAGAAGCCGCCGTTTTATTTGTCGCAACCTATTACTTTTCTCAACATCGGTTGGTGGGTGAGCTTCTTGCATCCTATGCATGTGGATTACAAAATGCCATGATAGCGACGTACAGTGGCTCAGTCATTCGCACGACCCACTTAACAGGCATTGTTTCTGATTTAGGTTCAGCCTTAGGCCAGATACTGGTTCGTTCCAAGGTGAATACTCGTCAAATAGTGATGCAGTCATCCATTCTGGTTGCCTTTTCACTGGGAGCGTATTCCGGTGCAAAAGTTTTAGCTATGGTCAGTATGCAGGCAATGGTTGTTCCTGCAACCATCGTTCTAATTGCCGCGATTGGATATCAAGTCAATGTCATCAAGCAGCACTGAATTTAGTGGAGTGTGACCATTATTTTATTCGCTTCTCGATAAGAAAGTGAAGATAATGACTGCGTCTGTAAATAGTGGCGGACGAAAGTCGGATTTGTTTTACTGTACTCTCTCAATACCCAGCCAATCGCCTTGCGAATAAAGAACTCTTCATCGTTTGCTAATAGTGCTATAGTTTCGGTTAATAATTCAATATCCGTATATTGCTTGTGCTTTAAATGGACAAGTAACGAAGCGCGACGCAACCATATATTCTCCGATTGACGCCATTCATAAATATGAGACTTCAATTCTGGATTTGATAGGAGTAATGGTCCAATTAAATTTGACGCTATTTTATCAACAGTATCCCAGTGGTCTGCACTTTCTAGCAATTCAACATAGTGTTCAAACACATTACGGTTGCGAAACGATTTATAGTGTTCCGCGACATCCAGTGCCATATATTGCTCTTCACGAAAATTTCCACACCATAACCAACGAATCAAAGCGATATACTGCTCGCTAGTTTCAATTTTAGTATGGCTTCGCGCCTCTTTAAAAATCGCTTTCCTTTCTGGTGCCTTTACACCATAAAAAGGCTTTGCAATCTTCATATAAGCTCCCATTTCCATGGACTGCTGACGATCTGCACTTTCAGCGAGTTTTTTCTGCATGAAAAGAACCATAGGGAAGACAAAAGACATCGTATTTTTCCATCCAACTGAAGACCTAAGTATTATACCCAGCTTAATGTCAAAATGTTAAACATAAACAAACCTATCAACAAGAGACCCAACGATTACTTACATAATGATACACATATAACATTATGCACTATTGCGTATATACCTGTGATCATTGAAGGGGCTTGATTTTTTGCAACGAGAAGATCATGCTATCAGCCATGAAAATGACTCTA
>JBHOGO010000101.1:0-14390 GCA_043421945.1 bacterium sp. HQB-150
GTATTCAAGCATTCAAACAGCTCCAATGCCAGAAAGGCTGCTTAAGCTAGCTGAGGCTCGGTGGTAATCAGGTATATGTATGCGTACGAAATAAAAAACCAGCGCTAAGCTGGCTTTTTGAGGTTTGACTTAGGCTCATGTCCTAAAGAAACACAAGATTAGAAGCTCTTGAATGCGTAACCAGTTACGACAGTTACGCCCATTTCTTTACCTAGGGCTGTCATTGGGTGGACGACAACAAGTCCTTTAACAGATTTCTTCAGTTGTCCCATGTCTGACTGCTCAGCTTTTGTTAGCTCGCGGTTGAATGGCATAGCCTGAATTTTTGTCGCTTTGCTTGAAAGCTGTGTACCTGACTTCTTTTTATTCGCTTCTAACTGTTTAGTCAGAGAGGCGATCTCTTTTGCTAGCTGCTTTGTACGTGATTGATCACGAGCGGCTTCCGCAATCGCGTGTTCGCGGCGAATTTTGTCTAGGCGATTATTGAGCTGTTGTAGCTCTTGGTTTAATTTCATTTTTCAACCCAAAATTGAATGTTCAAGCTCATCGAGCATTGGCGGGGATTATAGCAGCTCTGTCGTCAATAACCCAAACCACAACAAAAACTATTTTGTGTGTATAATCGCTGAGTGTATGAGACTAATGACAGAGATATGATTAAAATTTCGAATACAGTGAGCATTCAAGCTTGGGAACTTGAATTGAATGCAATCCGATCGCAAGGTGCTGGTGGACAGAATGTGAATAAAGTATCAAGTGCGATTCATTTGCGCTTTGATATTAAGCGCTCAGCATTACCTGATAACTATAAAGAACGTCTATTAGCGTTATCTGATTCTCGTATCACAAGCGATGGTGTGATTGTCATAAAGGCACAGCAGTACCGTACCCAAGAACAAAATAGGGAAGACGCACTGTTGAGGCTTCAACAACTGATACAAGGCGCGATGGTTCAGCAGAAGGCTCGCCGTGCCACGAAACCAACGCGCTCTTCTCAGCGCCGTAGGATGGATAAAAAATCGCAACAAGGTCAAAAGAAAGTGATGCGCGGTAAAGTGTCTTATTGATAATTTATCCCTGAAGACTGGCTATTGCGTTACAGTGTCCATAGCACGCGAAGCGCAAGAAGTATCAGTACAATCCCTGATAGCTGGTCAATTCGCTTGGCATGTGCTTTTAAATGGTTAATTAGCTTTGGGCTGGAGAGCATAAAGGTCACTAACGTATACCACATGCCGTCGACAATAAGCGGAGTGCCTATGATAATCATTTTGCTCGATAGGGCGTCACCAACTGCAACGAATTGACTAAACAGCGCGGTAAAAAAAATGGCGATTTTTGGGCTCAGAAGCGAAATGAGCAAGCCTTCTTTGGCAGATGCCATGACACTCACTGTTTCCCCCGATTCCAAACGCTCCACTAACCCCCCTTTTGAACGTAATGCTTTATAGCCTAACCATGCGAGGTATAGAGCACCACCACCACTAATGAGCTTAAACAAGAGCGGGAATTGCTCCAAAATGATGGCTAACCCTAACACAGTGATTAAAGCATATACCCCAATACCAAAGGCATGTGCCCATGCTGTAGCAAGACCATTTGTGCGTCCACCTGCTAAGCTATGTTTGGCAACGATAGCTAAACTTGGACCGGGAGACATTGCGCCTAATAGACAGATGGAAAATAGAGAAAGCCAAATTGTCAGTGTCATAAATAACCTTAAAGTTAATGATTCGCTATAAATTCTTATTGTCCACAATGGGGTGAGTATTGTGGGAAAATTAGCCATTACAGCTAATCAAAACTGTTAGGCACAACGTGAACAACACAAGGTATACGAGTACGAGTGTGTTGGGCGCTCGGCGAAGGAGTATAGAGCCAAGCGTTACATGATATCGGTAACGAACAGATGAATCCAGAAATGACGATTTAATTGATATAAAGCATTTATTAGGTGAGTTAGCTGTATAGGAATCGATGTGAAAGGGAGGTTACGCAGATTATAAAAAGGTTACTTACCATAGAAAAAGCTAAAATAAGCAACCCAATTTATTTTCCGGCATTTATTTCCGCGAAATGTAATAGCGAACGTCGCTTAACACCCGTAATAGAGACAGATACGGTTACCGTCAATTTCTTTTACATCAAATGTGATGCCGTAAATATCTTCCATTATCGGCTTTTGTATCACCTCTGCAACTTTACCACTGCTGACAACTTCGCCTCGACGTAGCGCGACAATATTATCTGAGTAGCATGAAGCAAAGTTAATATCATGAATAACAATAACGACAGCCTTTTTAAGTTTATGGGCGAGTACACGTAAGTTATGCATGATCTGTACAGAGTGTTTAATATCGAGGTTATTAAGCGGCTCGTCGAGAAATACGTAGTCAGTGTCTTGTGCAACAACCATCGCAATGAAGGCCATTTGGCGTTGCCCACCGCTGAGTTGGTCAAGGTATTTATCTTGAATAGATTCGATATCAAGATGACGTAAGGCCTCATCGATAATACGATTATCTTCCGAGGTCAATCGACCATGAGAGTGTGGAAACCGCCCAAACGCGACTAACTCTCGAATGGTAAATCGCATATTAATATTATTCGATTGGCGAAGCACAGCAAGGCGTTTTGCTAGTGACTTGGTATCCCACTGTGATAAAGGTTTATCAGCGATGAGCACTTCACCTGCATCACTGCTAGTCAGTCGGCTTGCCATGGAAAGTAGGGTACTTTTCCCTGCACCGTTTGGACCAATTATTGCGGTTATTTCACCTTTTGGGAACAGTGCATCGGCATCTTTTACAACAAAAGTGTCACCGTATTTTTTAGTTAGTCCGGAGATCTTAATCATTTCAGATACCTTAATTCAATTTGTTGCGTAGTAGTAAGTACAGGAAGTAAATACCACCGAAGAAGTTGATAATCACACTGATCGTTGTTTGAAAACCTAATACACGCTCTACAAACAATTGACCGCCGAGGAGCATGACTACGCCGAGTAAGCTAGCCGCAGTGATTAAAATACGGTGTTGATAGCTACCGAATAGCTGGCGAGTAAGGCTGACAACAACAAGACCAAAAAAGAGTACAGGACCAACGAGTGCCGTTGATATTGAAATGAGTAAGGCGATGACAAACATCATTTTACGCGTTTCTTTTTGAGTATTGATGCCTAAGCTTGTTGCGTTATCTTTACCAAGCCAAAACACATCAAGGATTGATGATTGCTTGTAAAGGTACGCGAGAATTATTGCCATAGGAGGCAGGCTCCAATAAACAAGCTCGCCATTGACGTTGTTAAAGCTAGCAAACATGCTGTCTTGAACGGTCATAAATTCGTTAGGATCCATGACCATCATCAGAAATTCAGAAATGCTGCTGAATAGAGAGCCACAAATGACGCCGACGAGTAGCAAAGTGAAGATATTTGCCCCTTCTCGTCGAAAATACAGCCCAAATAATAGAGTAGAAAACACCATCATCAATGCAGTAGAAGTGATGAAATTGAGCTTTGCATCCAGTAAAAGGCTACTCATGCCACCGAATGTGGCAACAATCATCACTTGGGTTAACAAGTACAGAGAGTCAAACCCCATAATGGAAGGGGTTAAAATACGGTTGTTTGTAATGGTTTGAAATATCAATGACGAGATTGCAATCGCAATACTGGCTATCACGATAGCCAGTACCTTTGGCGCACGGCGTGATAAAAAGAACTGATAGTTATCAGCATTTAAGCCTTGGCCTAAGAAGTAACCCGCGATCACGAAAGCGGCAATCGCAAACAGAATAAGCTTATAACGATCACGCATTACTTTTGTCTCGCAAAACTAAGAAGATGAAAGCGGCACCACCAAAGATACTGATGACCATGGAGATAGGCACTTCATAAGGGAAAATAACAATACGACCAATAATATCGCAGCATAAAACCAGCAAAGCGCCTAAGTAGGCGGTATAAGGTAAGTTCTTACGCATATTATCACCAATGAACAAGGAGACCACGTTAGGCACAATTAAGCCTAAAAATGGAATCATACCTACGATCATAACGACTGAAGATGATAGTACCGCCACGATGATGACACCGATAAGAACGACCTTCTGATAATCGAGGCCAATATTTTTTGCGAAACTCTCCCCCATACTTGCCGCACTAAACCGGCTTGCATAGAGGTAGGCAAGTACAGAAGCTGGAACAGCGATATACAGAAGCTCGAAGTTACCCTTCAAAACGGAAGAGAAATTGGCGACGGTCCACGCAGAAACGCTTTGTAAAAGGTCATATTTATAAGCAATGAATGTCGTTAGAGCGCCGATAACATTACCGTACATAATGCCGATCAGGGGAACGACAATGACATTCTTGAATTGTAATCGTTGCAGAAACTTTACGAATAACAAAGTACCTGCAATTGAAAACGCAAAGATGGACAGCATGACAATGATGCTGTTTTGGTTAAAAGCGAACGCGAGCGCAACGACGTAGCCAAGCATTGCACAATCAATCGTGCCTGTCGTGCTCGGTGATGCAAATCGGTTTTGACAGATCTGTTGCATAACAAGGCCTGCCACACTCAAACTGGCACCCGCTAAGCATATAGCGATGAGGCGAGGCACTCTGCTAATGAAAAAGATGGTTAGAGCTTGGGTATCACCAGATAACATTGCTTGAATGTTGAGATCTGCAGCACCTATAAATAACGAAGAAAGGCCGAGGATAACGATCCCCAGCCCCATAATGACAAGTTTCACAATGCGCCTATTAACCTGTAGACCTAATGATCGAATTAAGAGTGTCAAAACGGGAATAGGTGAAAACACTCATGTGTTTCCACCTAAAATGATTTGCTAATTTTTTATACTAAGCTGTTTGGCTATCATTCAATGTCTAAAACTGAACGAATATCATTGATCATGATTTGGGTCGCGTTCATACCGCCAGCCGTTAAGTACCAAGCGGCAGAGTCCAAGTAGGTGATATTACTATTTTGGGCTGCATCTGTTGAATTAACCAGTTCGTTATCAAGCAGTGTTTGTGCCGCACCAGAACTTCTTCCAATCGCCGCATCACGATCGAGAACAAAAATATTGCTTGGGTTTGCAGAGGCAATGTATTCGAACGAAATCAGGTTACCGTGGGTTGACTCGACAATACCAGCACGTGTTTCGTTGAATCCAAAATCTTTATAAATGCTAGAGAAACGGCTTTGGCTACCAAACGTAGAGAGGTTACCGCCATTTGTCATAATGGTGAGTGCATCGGCATCATTTTCTTTTACAAAGCTGCTAATGGTATCAAGCTGCTCTTGGTAATCAGAAATGATGGTTTCGACTTGTGCTTCTTTCTCGAAAATTTCACCCAGCATGCGCCAGTTTTGCTGGGTACTTTCCCAGTAACCGGTTGCATCAACAGTAAAGACAACGGTTGGTGCAATTTGTGACAAATCACCCGCTAAATTAGCTGTGCGCGGGCTAGCAATAATCAAATCTGGTTTGAGGGTGAAAATGGCTTCAAAATCAGGTTCATGCATTGACCCGACATTCACGAAATCACTATTTTCGAATTTTTCTAAATATTCAGGTAAGAAGGTTTTAACCATACCAACCGGTTCGACACCAATTTTTTCAAGTACGTCTAAGCTTCCTAAACCGAGTACGACTACACGCTGTGGATTAGACTCTAGCGTTGTTTCTCCCCCGGCATGAGATACCGTAATTTCATCAGCTAATACAGACTGAGAAAAAGCCATTGCACTGACGAGTGCAAGTGGAGTCAACAATGATTTTATCGCCTTCATAGAATAATCCGTAATGTTAATAATTCGCGTTAACAACGTTATATCACTAGTTGTATTTGCGTGCAATCGATATGAGAATTATTTTTGTTATCATGTTATGACCTTGTGTTTATTGTGAAAATGCAGAGGGGAATTGGTTTACTCTCATTTATGAAAGCATGTTTTTTTAGTGAGGAATTGATGGGGTCATTACCATTATGTTAGTGCTATCAAGTACAGGATCTGAGAAGGGGAGTTATTTGTTATTGAGAAGATTTTTGTCATAGGGAAGATAGTAGTGGCTGGGGGCAGCAGATGATTTGAAAGCTTCCGGTATAAAAGTGCAGGGGATTAAAGTGATGAAAATTGGGTCTATATGGCAATTCACCGGAATGTTTGACCATTAGATGGGGCTGAATTTAGGACTTTCAAGGTTCAACTTCTAGTAAGTCACAAGAACGGATATCAGCTCACAAAAACAGAATGAAAATCCGAATAGAAGCGCTTTGGTGGCGCTTATTCATGTTAGGTTAATCTTCAGGTTATAAAATAGAGCCCTCACTGATTCTTTTCTCGTTATCTCATTTTTCAGTGAACTGCCCGATAGACGGGCTAGTAAAGGAGTCTAAATGACACATCTTTTACGGACAATGTTTGTCATTGCGTTAGTGTTTGGACGTTCGCCAGTGGCGACTGCTGCTGTTGCCGGAAGTGCCGTTAACGCGCAGGTTAAACTAAGCCAAACAACGACACAGCAAACAAGTAAACGCGTTTTTAAACGCTCATTGAGTGGCTTATATGCCATTGAAAATTTCAATCAGAATGATATTCGCCAGCCAACGAATGATTTCTCTTCTCTTTATGACCTTGCGCAACCTGCACAAGAAGAACTTTCTCTGCTACTGAATGAAATCGCGATGCTGAGTGATGCTCAACCGATTCTGCCAGCGGTTAAGTCTGCCGAGCGTTCCCAATATAAAATTAAGACGGAACTGAACGGGAATACGGATAAAATTACTGATTTGGCACGTGGTACTTTGGTTGCTGATGATATCTCTGGTGTTGTTACAGCATTTGAATGCCTTGGAAATGAAGCTGAGATTGTTCGAGTTAAGAATCGCTTCAAAACACCAGTAGCGTCAGGGTATCGCGATCTTAGTGTGCTAGTACGTTTGCCTAAATCTGAAATGGTCGCAGAAGTGCAGGTACATTTACGCGATATTGCGACAATCAAGAGCGGTGAAGAACACGATATATATGAAAAAATTCAGATGATGGAGCGCCAAGCCGCCGTTCAAGAGCGCCAGCTGAATGAACTTGAAAGTGCACAAATTGCACGCTTACGACAGCGTTCGCAAGACTTGTACCAAGAGGCTTGGCAGCAATATTTGCAACCCACATCAATAGCGGTATAACTTTAACGCTATATTAAACGTTACGGAAAGGGCTGACTTAGCCCTTTTTTTGCATTTCTCTTAAGTGTGTCTCTAAGTACTTATCCCCCTCAGACACGTCAGCTTTCAGACACGTTAGTTTTCAGGTTTTTTCTTACGCACCCCTAACCGAAGTTTTCCGTGATTCTATTCATTGATCAAAAAGTTTGTCGGTTGTTTCAGCTTGCGCTTGCGTCATTCACTGATACGATAGCGCTTGGAAATGGCGTCATGACAAAAGGACGCGCTCTAAATAAACAAACGTAAGACTGTTATTGAGTCACAGACTTGCGTGATATCTAATGACTCGACATATATCGACACAGAGGTAGTGATGGTCTTATCGGTTTGGTTAACGTTTGTTGCCGCGTGTATTGTTTTTAGTTTATCGCCAGGGGCAGGCATGGTCGCGACGGTGAGCAATACACTGAAGGGTGGGATTGGCATTGCACTTAAAAATATTATCGGTTTACAGTTAGCGCTTTTGGTGCACCTTTGCATTGTCTCATTAGGGCTGGGCGCACTGCTAGCGTCATCGGCACTGGCCTTCTCCATACTCAAATATTGCGGTGCAGCGTATCTTATTTATCTAGGTGTTCAAAAAATGAGGAGTTCGGCTGTGCTTGCAACAACTGCAGAGAGTGATTTAGCCGGTAGCCCGACAAAGGTCATCGTGAGGCAGGGTTTCTTGATTAATATGATGAACCCAAAATCAATCATCTTTTTAGCGGCATTCTTACCGCAATTTGTTTCGCAAGATGCTTCACTTCCTCAGCAATATGTCATTTTAGGTGCGACAGTGCTGGTCATAGATATGCTTGTTATGGTGTTCTATGCCTCTCTTGCTCAAACGGTACAGCGCTTCTTTAAGAGTGAGGCGATGGCAGTCTGGCAAAACCGAGTGTTTGGTTCAATGTTTGTGGCGATGGGGGGAATGCTCGCCGCAGCAAAGCAGTAATTTGTTTATGAAACCCTGATATAGAGAGCCTACCTGACAATGGTAGGCTTTTTTATTAGCGTAAAGCCTTTGCTATTTATTTACTCAGAGTTACTTAGCTGCGTAGTAACTAAGGAAGAGATCGGCTGAGCGTTCAGCGAGAGCAATTTTTTCGACTTCGTTGAGTGCTGGCTTAATTTGTAAAAGCTGAGGCCAGAATCCATCCCCTTTGATAAGATTGTGAAGTTGGCTATTTGCCACATCGAGGTCAAGTCGTTTTAGCTTCCCACCTTTCTCTGCTGCTTTTAACCACCGTTGTATGGCTGTATCTTGAAAAGGTAGTTTTGCCATTTCGGTTTGCAGTGCTTTAGGGTCGTAAAAAAAGTGCCCAAATGCCACCCGCGATAGATCAATGTACTCTTCCGAAGATAGTAAATTGAGTTCCATGACTAATAGTGTACATAGTTGATCTTTTAGTGGTTTATCATCTTGGTATTGATAATCAATATCCACGAGTGCTGCCCGCCATAGAGCACCGACGAGTTCCATCACTAGCGCTTCTTTCGTTGCAAAATGATTATACACAGTGCGTTTAGAGACTTGGGCAAGTTGTGCGAGTCTATCCATGCTGGTTGCTTGGACGCCATTCTCTTTAAATGCTGATTTAGCCGCTTCTAAAATAGCTTCTCTTTTTCTCTCACTTAGGGTTTTCTTCATTATGCTCATCATTAGGGGGCTACCTACTATGATGCCATTTTACACTACGTAGTTTACTTTTCAAATTTGCCCTATATACTACACCGTGTAGTTTACTTTTTGGTGGTGATTCATGAACAAACTAATGCTCTTAGGGGGAATAGTAATGGCAGTAGGCATTTCGACAACAATGGTTTCAAAACAGCAAGAAAATAAGTTTGTAAATCTTGATAGTCATTATTCCACCAGTGCAGGTAATATGGTGGATATCCTTAAAGCATATCTCAAAGCGGATCGCGTTGCGGCAACGCCTTCTGACACCATTCCTGTGGTATCGGTATCGGCTAATCAGTTATTACAAGAACACGATGCTGTGTATCGATTTGGCCACTCAACCATGATGATTCGTCTTGATAACACGCTGATCATGACTGACCCCGTTTTCAGTGAGCGTGCGTCCCCAGTGCAATGGGCTGGACCTAAGCGATTCCACTCAGCGCCAATCAGCATTGATGAACTACCGAACATCGATATTGTCGTGATCAGCCACGATCATTATGATCACCTTGATAAATCAGCTGTGCAGGCATTGAATAGCAAAGTTAGTCAATTCATTACGCCATTAAAAGTGGGGCAGAGGCTAATTAAGTGGGGGATTTCCCCTGACAAAATCCAAGAGCTTGATTGGTGGGAAGGAATGACAGTCGGTGGCATCGATGTTATCGCGACGCCATCACAACATTTTTCTGGAAGAGGGTTATTCGATAAAGACACCACCCTTTGGGCGAGCTGGGTAATACGAAGTACGACTAAAAACCTCTTTTTTAGCGGCGATAGCGGCTATTTTGAGGGGTTTAAAAAGATTGGTGAGCGGTATGGACCCTTCGATTTGACGATGATGGAAACGGGGGCTTATAACAAGCTATGGAAGGAAGTCCATATGATGCCAGAAGAGAGTTTGCAGGCGCATATTGATCTAAAAGGCACTTACTTATTACCGATTCACAATGGGACATTTGATCTCTCTTTACATGATTGGTATGAACCTTTCGAAAGAATATTGGCGCTTGGAGATGATCATGGCGTTGAAGTACTCACCCCTATATTCGGTGATGAAATTGCACTTGATGATGTTCAAGCAACTTCTCGTTGGTGGAAACCTCAGGTGGTCATTGAAGGCAGCGATTAAGCCTATTTACGCGTAGAGGCAGAGTTATAGACGGTTTCTTCTTTCGTATGTAAAAGGTTTAGTTGTGTACGAGCAACTAAACCTTACCGAAAACACACTTGTGAACCAGCGTTCGACTCTTTACCTCACCGTTCATGTCACACTCAGATATATCTTCACATTAGCCCTATGACAAGCAAGTGCTCGAATATTAAAAATTGATACCGAGCTGCCAGAAAACAACAGGGTTTTCTAATCTATATGACTTTTCATTGGTAGCAACGTCGATGCGCTCTCGAAACTGAGGATAGATCGTGAATAGTGTGAAGATATCTTTGGTACCAAATCGTGCGTAAGGCATGATGAGTGGTAAAGTCCGGCGGCTAAAGCCTGTAAACTCGCCATTGTAATCGTTCATAATGGATCGTGACTGTACGCCAAAAGAACTGCCTAGTGCGAGTGTCCAATCAGTCCAAGACAGTTCAATTGGGCGATCAAATGTTAGGCTCGCAGCGTATAAGTCATAGTCCCATGAATCTTGCATATAGTTCAGAGACAATTGAACATGCCAGTTCCCCCAACGATACAAGCCGATATCAAGGCCTAGTCCAAGGTGGTTTTCATTATATTGTGGTGCGTTGTTAACGACCTCTTCTTCCAAATGATAAGACCAGCCTCCAAATCGAAAAGAGCTATTCACATTATCATCAAAGCTGAAAACAGTTGGTGAGAATAGAATAAGTAAAAGCACTGAAAAGCGATGGTAATACATATCAAACCTGCCAGAAAATACCCTATTAGTATTAACATTGTATACGCAACATCACTATTTACTAATTTTTGAAGGTAATATATGTATTTGCATTCCTTCATATGTTCGACTATCAAATAGCCCGTTGAAGTAGGCGTTAATCATTTTCCAATGTTATTTTTATATTGACACTTTACACTTTATTAGTTTTCTTGACAGTATTCATTCGTAAAGCGCAGTGAGTGATGTTGATTGAAAGCGATTTCTCGTTACTTATTTATCTGTCAGAAACGAGCGCTTAAGGCATGTGCAGGGAAGTGATAGTAGCGGGCTTAACGTTAGGGTGAGAATGGATAGTAAACCAAACAGCCATAGAGTGTTGGGGGACTAGGCTGTTTGGTTATTTTGCTACTGTGGTGGGTACTGTAGAAGCATTTGCTCGACTTGCTTTGTTATGAAGGCTTCTCTTTTTATCGGTGACATCGACTCAGTAAGCCTATTTTGAGAAATCGCTTGCCAGATGATTTGGTTTGTTTCTGTGTCGATGAACTCGATGACGAGTTTGCCATATTTAACTTCACGGTACCTTTCTGGTGTACTCATTCCTATCCCAGCGTTACGACTCGTGTACCCAAAGCCAATGGATGTGCCGTAGGACTGCAATTCAGTTTCATCATCAATTCGATATTGGATCATCAAAGGTGCAAGATCACCGTCTACGGACTGAATACCTTTTATCGGTAATTGGCTGTTGAGTGCGTTTTCGATACGTTGTCCATCAAGTGTGCGGGGTGCTTCAGCGTTAACAAACTGATAAGAAACATATTGATCGTAATCGATGTTGCTATTGAAGTCGGTTCGTGGCGCCAAGCTGCAGCCAGCTAAGAAGAGTGCTAAAAAGATGATTCGATACATACTGCTTCTCCAAGTTTATGGAACGTTTTAATACTAAATATCTCTATAATACAATGGTTTAATGGTCTTTATAGTGCTTCTTCCATTGCTTTCGGTTGAAATCCACGAATAATCGTGTTGCCAATTTTGATGACGGGAACCCCACGAGCGCCTAACGCTTGTAGCTCCTTTCTGCCTCTTGGTGTAGCGACATCACAGGCTCGGTAAGTTAAGCCGCGTTTATCGAGAAATTGTTTTGCAGATTGGCAGTGTGGGCAATTGGATGTTGTATATAAAACAATACGTTTCATTCTCATTTTCTTTGTTATTAACTTTAGATAGGCAATTGTATCGAAAGTTCCTCTATCACGCATGTATGAATACTGACAATTGGTCGAGTTAGCCCCACATGCCCTTCGTGAATTGACTCGCAAATTCTATTTCATTATTGCCATCTCTCGTATGAAACTCACGGCATAACTCGTAAGCGGTGGTAACATCGAAAGTCCTTAGGCAGTGATAGGTGTTTCACCGTCGCCACTATTCATTTTACTTTTCATTTGTGAAGAGCGACTACGATACCTGCGTTCGATACTGTCTATGAGCATTCCCCTCAAAGAACCTGTTTGCGTCGTTGCCTGAGGATTATATTTTACGTTTCCATCGCCATAGGGGGCAAATTGTGTCTAATCTACTGTTGCATTTTTACATCACTTCAAACCATAACAAGACACTGTCGTTTAATCTTGAGTTGGAGAATAGAGGGCAAGAAACGTTAGCTGACTTCTCACTATGTTTTGATATGCCACGCTATCTTGATAAAGAAAAGACTCAAGGTGCAAGCATCGTTAAGCAAGCTGGATCTCATATCGAAATTGTCCCTCTAAAACCTTTGGCGCCAAATCAGCGCTGGGTTGCGAGCTTCGAAGCGAATACGAGTGCTCTATATAACTTGGCAGAGAGACCTATTGGTCCTTATATCAAAATGGGGCAGAAATGTATCGAGGTTGCACTGGGTGAGCATAATATGCCTCAGCCAGATAACCTAGTGTTATCGTCACTCCATTTACCTTCTAGCTCGCCTGGTATTATTCCTCAACCTCGTCATATTTCTATAGTGGAAGGGATGTTTTCGCTTCCAATTACTCCGACGTGGTTTGGTCCCGACAAAGAAAGCCTCAATGCTATTAACTGGATTCAAACGAAGTTGAGTGTTGCCGTTGCCTATATTGAAGATGCACCAGCAACGCTATTGTTTGAAATGGATGATAGCGTCGAAAAGGAAGGGTATGAGCTATCTATTAACAGTGAGCAGATAAAAGTATCAGCTTCAGATTCAGCTGGTTTCTTTTATGCAGCAGTATCATTGGTTCAGCTATTAAAGATGTCTGCTAACCGTATACAGTGCTGCCATATCAGCGATAGTCCCCGTTTTTATTACCGGGGCCAATTCTTGGATTGCTCACGCTCTTTTCATGATATTGAAACGGTGAAATCTGTTATTGATCAAATGGCATCGTTGAAACTGAATCACTTTCATTGGCACCTAAGTGATGATGAGGGCTGGCGTATAGAAATCGATGCTTATCCAGAACTCACAGATGTCGGCGCATGGCGAGGGGAAAATGAGGAACTTGAACCTCAGTTTGGCTCTGGTGCTAAACGCTACGGTGGCTATTACACAAAGCAGCAGGTGCGTGAAGTCCTACGATACGCAGAGGCGAGGGAGATCAATGTCATTCCAGAAATTGATACCCCAGGACATGCACGAGCTTTGATTAAAAGCATGCCAGAACGCTTAGTTGAAAGCCAAGATAAATCACACTATGTCTCTATTCAACAGTACAGTGATAATGTATTAAACCCTGCACTGCCAGCAACCTATGAAGTGCTTGAAACAATACTTGATGAAATTTGTGAGCTTTTCCCATCTTCTATCATTCACTTAGGAGGAGATGAAGTACCTCATCATGTATGGGAGCAGTCTCCAGCATGTATACAAAAGGCCAAAGCACTGGGTTTCAGTCAAGTACGTGAACTCGAAGGTCATTTGATTCGGCATTTTCAAGCATACCTAAGGGATAAAGGTCGACAACTTGGTGTATGGGAAGAGGCTTCCTATGGACAAAAAATTGAAACCGATGCGATTGTTTGTGCTTGGACAAATAGAGAAAAAGGCATTGCTGCTGCCCAAGAGGGCTATAAAGTGATCATGTGTCCAGCGCAATATACCTATTTAGACATGGCATGGAACCGGGATATTAACGAATTTGGTGTGCTTTGGGCCAGTGATATTGATCTAGAGCGAGCTTATAACTTCGACATTACAGAAGGTGCAGCCGAAGAGAATATTATTGGCACACAGGCTTTAGTATGGACAGAATTTGTGAATACAAAAGAAAAACTGGAGTTCCTCCTTTATCCACGATTGTTTGCTATTGCTGAGAATGCTTGGACCGTATCAGAAGAAAAATCTTGGGAAGGCTTTTTGCCAAGAGTCTCTGCACATTTGGATATCTTACGTGCTAAGAAGATTGGCTTTCGAGCCCCTTAGGTCGCACCACTTACTTTGCCCATAGTATAAGCCTACATTTCACGTAGGCTTATTAAAAAAATACCTGATTACCACTAAAACTCAGTATTGATGGCTATACTTAGTAATAGGCGTTGAGTGAGGAAATCATCATGGCTAAAAATCAAGTTCAGTTTCAAAAAGGCATTTCTA
>JBHOGO010000102.1:0-14377 GCA_043421945.1 bacterium sp. HQB-150
GCATTGAATACACTCGGATTTTGACATCTTGGTAGGATCGTTCAACTGATCACTTTATTCTTAACTGATCGGCATTAAGCCTACGCTCCCCTTTTTTATCAATCAACGATCAAACGAAGTGATGTGATGCCACTACCGCTTTGGCTTTCACCTCAGTGGCAGTATCCACCTAAGCGATAGGCTCTAGCTTAGCGTATTGCGTCACTAACCATTTAATACCTTCGCCATTAAAAGCGACCTGTACTCGGCTCTGTGCGCCACTCCCCTCGTAGTTAATGATCGTCCCTTCACCGAACTTAGCATGCTTGACGCGTTGCCCAAGCGTAAAGCCTGTCTGATTGAAGTTCTCATTCACTGCACTTGCACTGAATCTTCCTTGTGTCGCTGGACGAGATACCTTCGCTTTCATGCGAACTTCTTCAGTGTACTCTTCTGGAATCTCGCGAATAAAGCGAGAAGGGCGATGGAAGTTATCTTTACCATACAAACGTCGCATCTCTGCATACGTCATATAGAGCTTTTCCATCGCTCGGGTCATACCCACATAGCAAAGGCGGCGTTCTTCTTCTAAGCGTCCTGCTTCTTCAACAGTACGTTGGCTCGGGAACATCCCCTCTTCTACACCGACCATAAAGACCAAGGGATACTCCAAACCCTTAGCACTATGCAGCGTCATCAATTGCACAGCATCCGTAAATTCATCCGCTTGACCTTCACCGGCCTCTAGAGCAGCATGAGTTAAGAAAGCGGTGAGTTTTGGCATATCTTCCGCTTCTTCTGGCACCTCAAACTGACGGGCAGCGGTAACAAGCTCTTCCAAGTTTTCAACGCGAGCTTGTGCTTTCTCGCCACGCTCTTGTTCATACATGGCACGTAAGCCTGAATGACGAATCACCTTATCCGTTTGATTGTGCATCTCGTCTTCACGAGTATCATCTTCCAGCGCATCGATAAGCTCAAGGAAACGAGCAACCGCCCCTTTAGCTCGGCCTGCTAGTGCTTGCTCAGCAATCAGCTGCTGGGAGGTAACCCACATCGTTTGTCCACGATCACGCGCCGCGCCACGAATCATCTCTAGCGTTCGGTCACCAATCCCTCGTGTCGGCGTATTCACGACACGCTCAAACGCAGCGTCATCATTACGGTTCGACATCAGGCGAAGGTACGACAGGGCATCTTTAATTTCCTGACGCTCAAAGAAGCGCATCCCGCCATAAATACGGTATGGCATTCCTTGCTGAATCAGTGCTTCTTCTAGTACACGTGATTGTGCGTTACTTCGGTATAAAATCGCCGCATCTTTTAAAGCGCCGCCATTGTCTTGCCAGGTTTTGATCTTTCCAACAACAAACCGCGCTTCATCTAATTCATTAAATGCCGAATAGACCGAGATAGGCTCGCCTTCCTGACCGTCGGTCCAGAGGTTTTTACCCATACGCTCAGCATTATTTTCAATGAGGCTATTCGCCGCTTTCAAAATGTTGCCCGTCGAACGATAGTTTTGCTCAAGGCGAATTGTCGACGCACCATGAAACTCATTCAAGAAGCGTTGAATATTTTCAACTTTCGCGCCACGCCAACCATAAATGGACTGATCATCATCGCCGACAATCATGACGTGACATTCAGGTCCCGTCATCATACGTAACCACGCGTATTGAATACTGTTGGTATCTTGGAACTCGTCGACCAAAATATGCTTAAACCGCGCTTGGTAATGGTGACGAATATGCTCTTTATCACGCAGCAATTCATGGCAACGCAGCAAAATTTCCGCAAAGTCGACAAGACCTGCACGATCACATGCTTCTTGGTAAGCCGTATAAATCTGTAGCCATTGCTGTTCGATTGGGTCATTAAAGCTTTGAATATGACGAGGGCGCAGGCCTTCATCTTTCTTACCGTTGATATACCAAGCACCTTGGCGTGCTGGCCACTGCTTTTCATCTAAGTTTTGCGCTTTGATGAGACGACGTAGCAGACGCTGCTGATCATCACTATCGATGATTTGAAACTCTTCAGGCAGATTAGCGTCAAGGTAATGAGCGCGAAGCATGCGATGGCACAAGCCGTGGAATGTGCCATTCCACATGCCAGCCGTACCATAATCGATAAGTTGATTAATACGGCCACGCATTTCGGCTGCGGCTTTATTGGTAAACGTCACCGTCATGATTTGGAATGGCGTCGACTGCTCCATCTGCATTAACCATGCAATACGATGAACCAACACACGTGTTTTACCACTTCCAGCGCCTGCTAGAACTAAGTGATTGCCAAGCGGAGCGGCAACCGCTTCACGCTGTTTGTCATTAAGACCGTCGAGAAGATATGAAACGTCCATCGTAAATTACTGGTTATTTATACATAAAAGTAAGTATACCAGCCCTCCTACGTTGCGTCGCGCCTCTCTCAGCATTAGCGCCAAAATACCAAGAAGAAACACTTTGCATATCTATATTCTGATCTATGATTAAAAAAAAGTTATTCATGAGTGAAATATTTGTATTCCTCCCCCTTTCTTTTATACCGAGAGCGCAGTAAGCGCCAAAAAACAAAGTCAGCCAAACTAAAAAGGAAACGTTATGAAAAAGTCTAATCTTGCTCTAGCAACTGCGGTAACAGGTCTTATTGCACTAGGTGCTTCAACGTTATCTGCACCAGCAATGGCAGCAGAAAAGGAAAAATGCTACGGCGTTGCCAAAGCAGGTAAAAACGACTGTGCAACAAAAACCAGTTCATGTGCGGGTACTTCCACCGAAGATGGCCAATCTGATGCATTCATTATGGTGCCAAAAGGTCTGTGTGACCGTCTGTCTGGCAGCAGCTCTGAACCGATGTAATGCCGATGTCTCAGCCTTCTGACAAGGTGGGGGTTGGCTTACGCCACCCCCATTTTTTTGACTTCTTAAACCATCAGCCATCATTGGGCTGGTTGGAAATTCACAGCGAGAATTTTTTTAATCCGCGCAGTGATGCCAGCCGAATGCTCCATGAAATTGCCAAGCTCTACCCCATTAGCTGTCATGGTATTGGGCTATCTCTTGGATCGGCTGATCCTTTAAGTTCATCGCATCTTACCCATTTAAGTGCACTCATCGAGCGTGTGAACCCAATTATGGTATCGGATCACCTCAGTTGGAGCTCTGTTAATGGACAGTTTTTTAATGACTTACTCCCGCTGCCTTATACAGAGGAAGCGTTGCAACACTTTTGCCGCAAAGTCGAACAGGTACAGGAGCACATTGGCAGAGAAATGCTCATCGAGAACCCTTCTAGTTACCTAAGCTTTGAGCACGGTGACTATACAGAGTGGGACTTTCTTGTCGAAATGCAGCGCCGAACAGGCTGTGGGCTATTGCTTGATCTCAACAATATCCATGTTAGCGCGTTTAATCATGGCTTCTCTGCCACCGATTATTTAGCGGCTATTAACCCTGCAACGGTCAAGGAGATTCACCTCGCAGGATTTACGGTGAAGCAATTGCCTGAAGGCGAGATATGGATCGATACGCACAGTCAGCCAGTGAGCGACCCGGTTTGGAACCTCTATGCATCATGGCTCCACCAGCACGCTGAGCAGCATGGTGTCCCACACACCTTGATTGAGTGGGATAGTGATATCCCTCCGCTCGATACCTTGTTGGCTGAAGCAGAGAAAGCCAACGCAATTGTCCATGCAGCAGTAAGTCAGCATGGCCACTCTGACTTGGCGAAAACAGCTAGCGCGATTGAAGCGATAAGCTCTGCGAGAACGGAGGTCGGTGATGACTAATACGAATAAGCCGCTTTCGTTAAAAACACTGCAAGATCAATTTGCTCAATCGCAACAGTATCAGCCTCATGGCTTAGAAACGGAGATTCAAGCAGAACAGTTCTCTGTGGAGCAACGTCTGCAGGTCTATCGCAATAACTTTATTATCAGCTTGAGTGAAGTCTTAACGGCGACCTACCCTGCCTGTCTCGCGGTAGTCGGTGAAGAGTGTTTTTTACAAATAGCTCGGCAACATGTTCTGCAACACGCTCTCACTTCTGGTGATGTCAGTGATTACGGTGAACATTTCGATAGCACAATTGCCGCGATACCGAGCATAACGGAAGCCGTTCCTTACCTCTCTGACTTAGCTCGACTAGAGTGGCAGATCGATCGTTTAGCCGCACAAGGGGTGCCATCTCAGGACTTTCCTCTCGCGGCCCTCAGCGAGTTACTGACTTCTGAAGGCGAGGAAGCATTAGCAAGTGTCATACTCACGCCGCATGGTGCTCTTTTCCAATCGCCCTACGCGGTGGTAACACTATGGCAGATGATTACGAACGATCAGATAGAGTCACTCGACTTAAACCAGCCAGAACAGGGCTGGATCCAGTATCGAGAAAAAGGCGCGACCCTGCTGGCACTCGACGAAAATAGCATGGCACTCATTCAATTATCACTAGAGCAACGTCCTCTGGCGGAAGCGAATGAGGGGATGTTGACCATGCTGTCTGAACTAATTCAAAACCATGTTTTTTCAGCATTTCACCTAACTTATCAATGCACTGGGAGAGAGTAATATGCTGCAATTGATCACTAAAATTGATTCACTGTCTCAAAAGATAACGAAGCCATTAACACCGTTGCTGCTACTGTTCACCCGAATCTGGGTATCGATTATCTTCTTCAAATCAGGCATGGTGAAGTTATCTAGCTGGGACAGTACCCTCTATTTATTTGAGTACGAATATCAAGTCCCTGTTATTCCTTGGCAGCTCGCGGCCTATACCGGCACGGCGGCAGAACTGATTCTTCCCGTCTTTATGGTGCTGGGATTACTCACTCGTCCAATGGCTGCAATACTCTTTGTGTTTAACGCCATCGCAGTCATCTCATACCCTGTACTTTGGGAAGGGGGATTCTACGATCACCAACTCTGGGGCATGATGATTCTACTCAACGTATTCTGGGGGGCTGGCGTTATCTCTCTCGATGCCATTGCCGCAAAGCTTGGCGGTTCATCAGGGATGAAAACGGAAAAGGCTAACGACTAACAAAAAAGGCGACATCGGAAGATGTCGCCTTTACATACCTGCCACTGAATTCACATCGCTAATACTGAAAGCTTCAGCCACTGTAAATGGGGCAAACGTTCTAAGCCCGCGTCTTAAATAAACGCAAAGGCATCTGCATACATGCGCTCACGATGTGCACCTTTCTCTTCACAAAAGCGTTCACGTGCAGCACCCGCCATCTCGAAGCGGCCACAGATATAGATATCGTAAGCTTCTAGGCTGATGAAGTCTTCCGCGACAGCATCAAGAACATTGCCTTCTTTGCCTTGCCAAGCGATGTGATTATTCGACTCGGTATCAGGTGCGTTTTCAACGACAGGGACATAGGTCAATGATGAATACTGCTCAGCGAGCGCTTTCATCTCAGCATCAGCATAAAGCTGTTCGATATCCCTGCCACCCCAGTAAACAAAAACTGGGCGTGTCGATGATTTATCTGCTTTATCAACACTTTCTAAATAGTGCTTAAGAATACTGCGTACGTAAGTGAAGCCTGTACCACCCGCAACCAGAAGAAGTGGGGATTCGCTCTCTTCACGCAAATAAGCATCGCCTTGAGGGGCCAAAATGGTCATCTCACCATTGTCTGCAAGCTGCTGTTGCGCGAGCTCGACAACTTGAAGTGCCCATGGATTCGCTTCAGCGGCACCAATATGCAATTCGATATAGGTATCACTTGGCTGGCTAGCAATCGAAAACGGGCGCTTATCCTCATCAGACAGGCATACCATCACATACTGACCCGCTAAGAATTTAACAGGTTGCGATGGAGACAGTACAACTCTATAGGTATGTGGTGCAATTGCATCGACAGACTTTACTTTACATTGAATGGTCATTTTATCCTCTAATCTAACTGCAAGATCAGATCGCTAGCGGGCTTCGCGAGGCAGGCGAAAATCCACCCCTCTTTTTGTTCGCGCTCTGTTAGCATCGGCGCGAGGTCATACTCGACCTCTCCTGATGTTAGCTTACACAAACACGTTGCACACGCTCCAACCTGACAGCGGTTAGGTATATTGACGCCTGAGTTGAGCGCTGCCTCCAACACAGTATGGTTATTATCACAATAAAAGGTGTGGTTGTGAGGCATCAGGCGTATCGTAAACATCTTAATCCAAAATTTTCAGTTGATCCCAAACAGCATCGACACGCGATACCACTTCAGGATCTTTATCAATGGGTGTTCCCCACTCACGGTCAGTTTCACCTGGCCATTTATTCGTGGCATCCATGCCTATTTTCGAACCAGCTCCTGCTTTTGATAACACAGCGTTGTGTGAATCAGTGGCTGGTTTCGCATTCATCAGGGTATCACGCGCGGGATCCATTCGAGTCGTTATTGCCCAAATGATATCGTTCCAGTCGCGAATATTTACGTCCTGATCGTCAAACAACATGACAAATTTCACGTCGGTGTGTGATTGGAACGCATTCCATATGGCCTCAATCATTTTCGGGCCATCACCTGCGGCTTGCTTGTTGATCGTCGCCATCACCATCCCATGCGCATGTGCCTCAGGGGGGAGATAGATATCAGACAACAGTGGATTGTCCGCTTTCAAAGCAGCCATGGTTGCCTCAATCGTCTCACACGATGCCACGCGATCAGGCTCCCGAGAATACCCTACAAGCTCGGCATCCCATTTTTTAGTCACATCAAGTCCCATCTTAGAACCTAATCCAGCAACAGGGGAAGCGAAGTCAAGCGAGTCGATCGGCGTATGCTCAATCATTAAGGTATCACGCACCGGATCCATTCTCGTCGTCATCGCCTGCACCACGCTATGCCAATCACGAGCATCGACATCATCATCACACACTACAACATACTTGGTGTACATAAATTGTCGTAAAAAAGACCATACCCCCATCATCACGCGCTTAGCATGACCAGGATACTGCTTCTTCATCGTCACGACGGCCACTCGGTAAGAGCAACCTTCTGGCGGTAGATAAAAGTCGGTAATTTCTGGGAACTGGCGCTGCAAAATAGGCACAAACACTTCATTCAATGCCACTCCAAGCACCGCTGGTTCATCCGGTGGGCGCCCCGTATAGGTGCTGTGATAAATGGGATTGTTTCGCATCGTGATATGGGTAATGGTAAACACATGATGTTGTTCGACTTCATTGTAGTAGCCGGTATGATCACCGTAAGGCCCCTCTTCGGCAAACTCCGTTGGGTCGATATACCCTTCCATCACAATTTCAGCACTCGCTGGCACTTCAAGCGTATTCGACAGGCTTTTTACAACTTCTGTTTTGCTACCACGTAATAAACCGGCAAAGGCATATTCAGACAGCGTATCAGGAACGGGCGTCACAGCACCAAGGATAGTCGCGGGGTCAGCGCCGTAGGCTACCGTCACTGGGAAAGGTTCCCCCGGATGGGTTTCCATCCAGTCTCGCAAATCAAGAGCGCCACCCCGATGGGCAAGCCACCGCATGATGACTTTGTTTTTGCCTATCTTTTGCTGGCGGTAAATACCAAGATTCTGGCGCTTTTTATTCGGGCCTTTCGTAATCGTTAAGCCCCATGTTAGCAAGGGAGCAACGTCACCGGGCCAGCAAGACATAACCGGGATGTTATCTAAGTCAACCTCATCACCTTGCCAAACAATCTCTTGGCAAGGCGCTTTACGTAATTTTTTCACCGGCATATTAAGCACTTGCTTAAATACGGGTAGCTTATCAAGCGCATCCTTAAAGCCTTTTGGCGGCTCAGGCTCTTTCAAGTAAGCAAGTAACTTACCGACCTCACGTAACTCAAGGACATCTTCTCGCCCCATCCCCATCGCGACACGCTCTGGCGTACCAAACAGATTGGCTAATACGGGGATATCGTAGCCTTTGGGGTTTTCAAACAACAGTGCCGGACCTTTCGCACGCAACGTACGGTCGGCAATTTCCGTCATTTCATAATGAGGGTCGATGGGGTGTGTAATACGCTTTAATTCGCCTTTCTCTTCTAGATAAGCAATAAAGTCGTGAAGATCCTTAAATTTCATGGCTATCCATTGATGGTGACAGACACGCCAGTATACGTTAGGTCAATCAATGATATAACCATTTATTAACGTATTGAGCGATGAGAGCTTGACGCTCAAAGGCATAAAAGTTCAGGAGAAGAAAAGCATCATATACTCCGTTCAATCAGCAGAGTACACGGAGAAGCAGAAGGCTTTATGGTGCAGTTGCTGATAACGCTTGCTGTAAATGCCGAGCCCGAATGACGCCGTTGTCACCTTCCGCTAACTCAGAAACCCAATCTCGATACCCTTGAGATGCCAGCTGGTTGGCAACTAAGCTCCCATCTTCAACCTCATCCAACTTCGCGATTAAGAAGTGCTGCACATTAAACGGCATGGGCTGAAGCCGTGCTAATTGCTGATAAGCGGAAGTTTTTAAACTTGGGTTATTAGTGGCTGCGATCAACTGTGTCACCGCTATTTCATCAGGTGCGAGGTGTGCCAGGCGCTGAAGTTCATCTACCGAGAAGGCATCAGTACGACGTCGCCACAGTAATTGATAGAGTGCTTCATCACCAGAGCGAGCGGCGAGCGCGGCAATCACCGCATTATCCGGTAGCCACAGCATTCGATTTTTCTTGGGACCAAATTCATCCACAAAACGTGAAATCACCCCATCACTCAGACTGTGAACATTGGCGATAAACGTATCACGGCGCGGGTAATAATCAACAAGAGGAACTTTCAGCCATTCACTGAGTGTCAACTCACCCGATTCCAATGCTTTCAATACCGCTTGTGCTTCCATGAGGTGTTGCCAGTCCATCACGACACCATGCGCTAATAAGCCATAATTAAATGCACGCATCGACACAACATAACCATCACTGCGGGTTTTGACACTGTATGTTGGGTACTCATCAGCAAGCTTGCTTAACCAACCGAGTTGCTCTGGCGTTAATTCACTAAGCGTTGCTGCATATTCGACAAGCTGAAGCTTTGCAGCTTCTTTTTCTCTGGGATGGAGCGTGTTGATATGTCTTTCTAGGCGAGGAATATCCGATTGATTAAAGACAAAACTAAGCCCAGCCAGCGCATTGACTAGCTGATCACTGTTCATCACAGCATTCACCTGTTGAAGCGACAATTCCTTTGCGCTAACAGAGAAAGAACAAATCAGGCAGAGAATCATCGCACTCAGCCTGTGACGCATATTCCATTGCTTCATGGCATAACCTGATAATGAAACGTCAGACGTACGTTGATTTACGGAGAAAGTCATCATTAACTGTCACCCTGAAAACAGTACCTCTAACGTAAAAACAAAAAAAGCGCCGACTTATCGGCGCTTTTAGTATAGCGTTCTTTGACGTTTTATTTAATGACCAATCAAATCTATTGGTCAAAAATCATTCATGGGTCTTCGACAGAGCGAGTCTCCATGAAGGAACGTCCCTTAAAGGGTGTGTCAGCCTATTGGCGACGCATCGCATCAAAGAATTCGTTGTTCGTTTTGCTCATCGCAAGCTTGTCGATAAGGAATTCCATCGCATCGATTTCGCCCATTGGGTGAACAATCTTACGTAGAATCCACATCTTCTGAAGCTCATCTGATTTAGTCAGTAGTTCTTCACGACGTGTGCCTGAACGGTTGAAATCGATAGCAGGGAAGACACGCTTCTCAGCAATCTTACGAGATAGGTGCAGTTCCATGTTACCTGTACCCTTAAACTCTTCGTAGATAACTTCATCCATCTTCGAACCTGTATCAACCAACGCTGTTGCGATGATCGTCAAGCTACCACCTTCTTCGACGTTACGAGCAGCACCGAAGAAACGCTTTGGACGATGTAGTGCGTGTGCATCAACACCACCAGTCAGTACTTTACCTGACGAAGGTACGACGGTGTTATAAGCACGTGCTAGACGTGTAATTGAATCAAGAAGGATGATGACATCTTTCTTATGCTCAACAAGACGCTTCGCTTTTTCGATAACCATTTCTGCCACTTGTACGTGACGGTTTGCAGGCTCATCGAACGTCGATGCAATCACTTCGCCTTTAACTAGGCGTTGCATCTCTGTAACTTCTTCCGGACGCTCATCGATAAGCAATACCATCAGCTCACAATCAGGGTGATTGAAAGCAATGCTCTGTGCGATGTTTTGTAGAAGCATTGTTTTACCCGCTTTTGGCGGAGCAACAATCAGACCACGCTGTCCTTTACCGATTGGCGATGCCAAGTCAAGAATACGAGCAGTGATATCTTCCGTTGAACCATTACCACGTTCCATCACCATACGTTCGTTGGCGTGTAGAGGGGTTAGGTTTTCGAAAAGGATTTTGTTACGAGCATTATCTGGGCGGTCGTAGTTAACTTGGTTAACTTTTAAGAGGGCAAAATAACGTTCGCCATCTTTTGGCGGGCGAATCTTCCCGGCAATGGTGTCACCCGTACGCAGATTAAAACGGCGGATCTGGCTAGGAGAGACATAGATGTCATCCGGGCCAGCGAGGTAAGAACTATCTGCACTACGAAGGAAACCAAATCCATCCTGGAGGATTTCGAGAACCCCGTCGCCAAAAATGTCTTCACCGCCTTTTGCGTGTTGTTTAAGGATAGAGAAAATAATGTCTTGTTTACGAAGACGTGCCAGATTTTCTAATCCCATACCTTCGCCAAGCGTTACTAGCTCAGAGACAGGACGGCTCTTCAGTTCTGTAAGATTCATATTGGTGGGTTTCTTGTTTGTCAAAATCGGGGTTCTGTGCAATCTAAATGGATTGTTGACCGCTGGAACTGGTCAAGGCATGAACAATAGTATAATTTACGTGCAATAACTTAGCACTAAAGTTATCGTACGTCTAGCAAAGAAGTCATGACAAACCGTGCAGAAAAGTGATGCACGGTTTGAATTTCAAGTATTTACACGTTAGCGTCAAGAAATTCTTTCAGCTGACTTTTTGACAACGCGCCCACTTTGGTCGCTGCCACTGCACCGTCTTTAAACAACAGTAGAGTTGGGATGCCGCGAATACCGAACTTCGGTGGGGTCGCAGAGTTATTGTCGATGTTGAGTTTACCGATGGTTAATTTACCTTCGTACTCTTCAGCAATTTCATCCAGGATCGGGGCAATCATTTTACAAGGACCACACCACTCCGCCCAAAAATCGACGAGAACTGGGCCCTCAGCTTTAATAACGTCGCTTTCAAAGCTTTCATCACTCAGCTGTACGATTTTGTCGCTCATCTTCCACTCCGTGAGGTTGACAATAAGAGTGCTGATTTTAACAAATCAGCAAAACGATACTCTATTTGAATTGATTCAGTTTCGTATTGCAACCCTAAGCTGATATTCTATAGCCATGAAGACGACCCATATCACAGAGCATAAATTTGCCGACTTCGGTTTACAGCCTGAAGTTATTCAAGGTTTAGAGTCCAAAGGGTTTACCCATTGTACGCCTATTCAAGCCTTGGCAATGCCAGTCGTGCTCGCTGGCCAAGACATCGCAGGACAAGCGCAAACCGGTACTGGAAAGACCATTGCGTTTCTCGCTGCTACCTTTAACCATTTGATTTTAAAGCCAAAACCTGACAATCACCGTCAGAATCAACCACGTGCGATCATCCTTGCTCCAACACGTGAATTGGCGATTCAAATCTACAACGATGCAAAGCCGCTCATCGAAAGCACTGGCCTAAAGGCTGGTCTTGCTTACGGTGGTGAAGCATACGAAAAACAAGAGCAACGTTTAAAAGACGGCGTCGATATTTTAATTGGCACCTGTGGTCGAATTATCGATTTTTACAAACGTGGCGTGATCGATCTGCGCAATATTCAAGCAGTTGTGCTTGATGAAGCAGACAGAATGTTTGATCTTGGCTTCATAAAAGACATTCGTTTCTTATTCCGTCGCATGCCGTCTCCAGAGCTACGCCGCAATATGTTGTTCTCAGCAACGCTCTCTTATCGTGTTAAAGAGCTCGCATTTGAGCACATGAATAGCCCAGAAAGCGTGATCGTTGAACCCGACCAAAAGACAGGTCACCGTATTCAAGAAGAGCTATTCCAGCCTTCAAATGAAGAGAAAATGGCACTGCTTCAAACCTTGATTGAGCAAGATTGGCCTGAACGTGCGATTATTTTTGCCAATACCAAGTATCGTTGTGAAGACATTTGGGGTCACTTAGCTGCCGATGAGCACCGTGTTGGCTTGCTAACGGGTGATGTACCGCAGAAGAAACGTGAGCGCATCTTAAAAGAGTTCACTGAAGGCTCGGTTGATATCCTTGTCGCGACAGATGTTGCTGCTCGTGGTTTGCACATCCCTCAGGTAACACACGTATTCAACTACGATCTACCTGATGATGCTGAAGATTATGTTCACCGTATTGGCCGTACTGGTCGTGCTGGTGCAAGTGGTCATTCAATCAGCTTTGCCTGTGAAGAGTACGCGATTAACTTACCGGCAATCGAAACTTACATTGAGCATGCGATTCCGCTGACAAACTACCGTTCAGATGCCTTACTCCGTGATTTGCCAGCACCGCTGCGCTTAGAGCGTAAAGAGCGTCCACATAACGGTAAGCGTAAACCTACTGGTCAGCGTCAAGGACAGGGACAAAACCGTCCGCGTCCACGTCGTCGCCCAGCTAAGCAGGCGTAATACCATGACTACCGTATCACCTATCTATGCTGCCATTGATTTAGGCTCAAACAGTTTTCACATGTGGTTGATCCGCAATAATGCGGGGAGTGTACAAACTCTCGCAAAGATCAAACGTAAAGTACGTCTCGCGGCAGGGCTCGATAGTGAGCAGGTGCTAAGCCAAGATGCTATGCAACGCGGCTGGGACTGTCTGGCGTTATTTGCGGAACGACTACAAGATATTGAGCCTCAACATATCCGAATTGTGGGTACTGCTGCGCTGCGAAGTGCTAAAAATGCGGACCAATTCCTTGAGAAGGCAGCAACCATTTTAGGTCATACGGTAAATGTTATTCCCGGAGAAGAAGAAGCTCGCATCATCTATCAGGGAGTAGCACATACGTCGGGCGGTTGTGGCCGACGTCTAGTGGTCGATATCGGTGGCGCTAGCACGGAAATGATTATTGGCAGTCAGTTTGATGCCAAAGCATTGCAAAGCCTACATATGGGTTGTGTCACATGGCTTGAGCAATATTTTGCTGATCGCTGCCTGTCGAGCGACAATTTCGACAACGCAATCGAAGCAGCAAAAAACGTGCTTGCACCAATCCGCGACCACTACCTCTCCTTGGGCTGGGATGTTTGTGTCGGTGCCAGTGGCACTGTTCAAGCATTACAAGAAATCATGCTGGCCCAGGGCATGAGCGAAACAATTACCTTAGCAAAGCTCAAGCGCATGCAGTCACAAGCCATGCATTACGAGAGACTCGAAGATCTGGATATTGAGGGCCTAACCTTGGAACGCGCGCTCGTGTTCCCAAGTGGACTATCCATCCTCATCGCGATCTTTGAAAGCTTCGGTATTGAGTCGATGACTCTAGCGGGCGGGGCATTACGAGAAGGCCTTGCTTATGAAATGATGAGTGGCTTACGCCAAGATGATATCTGTCAGCGAACCGTGAGCAGTATCCAGCAACGCTTCCAGATCGACCAAGAGCAAGCTGACTTGGTCGACTTAGTCGCGACAACGCTCTTAACGCAAACCTCTATAGACGGTGATGAAAAAGCGCAGATCACCCCTTTACTTCATGCTTGCTGCGCACTGCATGAAATAGGCATGAGCTTAGGGTTTAAGCAAGCCAGCGAACATAGTGCTTATTTACTTAATAGTATTGAACTACCTGGTTTTACTCGCGCTCAAAAGCAGCTAATTGCGATGGTCATCCAACACTGTACAGGTTCACTCAATACACGCTTGGACCAACAGGCCATTTCTGAAGAGGCGGCATCAACATTGCTGCGTGTGTTACGACTCGCTATTCACCTCTGTCACCGACGTAAGTCTGAAGCACTGCTCAGCTATCAGCTACAAGTAACAGCTGGTCAGTGGCAATTGACACTGCCTGAGGAGTGGCGAAAACAATATCCACTACTTGCTGCAGAGTTGTATCAAGAAGCCATTCGCCAAAGTGATGCGGGAATGTGCTTGAGCATCCATTAGCAAAATATGGCTAATGGTTGGTGTCATTTCGATCTCGTTTCGATGGAACATCACAACAAAGAACACGTTAAAGCAGGCCCATCTGTTTTTTTCAAACAACAAAAAAGACCATCGATGATGGTCTCAGATTGCTGACGAACCCCACTTTTCGAAGTGGGGTTCTCTTTTATGAGCGGCCGTAGGCCGCGATCGCGATATT
>JBHOGO010000103.1:0-14350 GCA_043421945.1 bacterium sp. HQB-150
CTTAGATTTTACCAACTAGGTCTAGAGAAGGAGCTAGTGTTTCTTCGCCTTCTTTCCATTTAGCTGGGCAAACTTCACCTGGGTTGTTAGCAACGTACTGAGCTGCTTTCACTTTACGAAGTAGGTCTTCTGCGTCACGGCCGATACCTTCAGCAGTGATTTCCATTGCTTGGATAGTACCTTCTGGGTCGATAAGGAAAGTAGCACGGTCTGCAAGACCTTGACCTTCACGCATTACGTTGAAGTTGTTTGTGATAGTACCCGTTTGGTCACCAACCATGTGGTATTCGATAGTACCGATCTTGTCTGAAGTGTCGTGCCATGCTTTGTGAGAGAAGTGAGTGTCAGTTGATACTGAGTAAACTTCTACGCCGCGAGACTGAAGTTCAGCGTACTTCTCTTGTAGGTCAACAAGTTCAGTTGGGCATACGAACGTGTTTTCCTAGGAGTTGCATTGTGTCAATTTCGTATTTTTGCTAGCATACACAATGAGTTAAGCAAAAATTACAACCTAAAAACACGTTGACACATGTCAAAGCAGCCATCAATGACACATTAGAGAATCATGAAAACTGAATTACTGTATAAATATCCAAATTTAAATAGTGTTCTATCTGAACATTTTAAGGATCACCTACTTAGAGGCGATTGGCGCAAGAAAGAGCAAATCGTGACTTTATATTCAGTTTTTGTGGATATCTCCTCTATCGATGAGAATCATGTTAAGGATGACAGACAATTAAAGTTATTGAATAGCGAGAAGGTTTTTGTTCAAACCTATCATCAGTTTGTGGGATTCATTTACACAGAGCTAGAGTTAGCACCGTCAGGTTTTTCTGATCTATTGCTCAACGTTAAAAAAGCGTTCATGCATATTGCTAAGTCATCAGGTTTTGTAAATGTTGCCTACCCTCATGTAAGTCGAGATAGCATCAGTGATGACGTACAGCGGTGTATCGACCTTTACATTGAGATGCCTCGCTGTGACGTAAAGCATGAATTCTATCAAGGGTGGACAGCAATAGATCGGGATGGTGGGACTCACAATATCCATATGGCGGAAATCTACGGCGTCTACGGGCGCGATCTAGGTCACCGGATTTACGAGCGAATAAGCCATGGTGTTGGCAAGCGTATAGGAACAACCGCCACAAACGTAAATAAGTATATGGTTATCATTTGGAAGGATTTGAGTGTTTTATTCCCAACTGAGAAGGCATTATGGAATGCGATGAGTCAGGGTAATGTAAACCGAACATTCGTAAACCTGCTTAACTATCAAATTAGCCAAAGGGTGATAAAGAACAATAGCATCAAGACGCTACTAACACGCACTTGGTCAACATACCTGAACTATTTCAGTGAACTTTTTTTTGATATCGACGGTTGGTTTGAAGAACCTCCATTCCCACTAATTAAGCCTAGATATAAGACACCAGACTCGCTAACTAACACTCTGTCCGCAGGACTCAGCAAGGGAGCAACAGAAAAGCTCTTTATCGATATTCCACTATCTATAAAGGACGATGAGGTCATAGACATCCTGAGAAGGCGAGTAAGTGATTCAATTGAGCATACAAGTGCCGTTAACGAACTGCTAATGTCTGAAGTCATGGATCGGCATCACTACAACAATAAAATCGTTAATGAGGGTGCAGTCAGACCGCATGACCACCCAACTGATGAGGACTTTCAGGGCATTGGTAAGAACAATGTAGCAACGATGCTGGCTACATTTCAGGAGTATGGTTTTGCTCCGCAGCGAAATGATTACATTGATTTTTTGGGTTATGGTGGTGAGTCTGAGCAGTTAGCTGAAGACCTAAACCTTCTTACTCAAGCAAAGCTTCTCCCGTTCCTACTACAGCTCGTTATCATACATCCTAAAATCACCCCGTCATGGTTCTATAACTGGAAGTTGTATGACAAGTCAGGCGATATGGTCGGTTATACGATGACAGGAGATAGCTACGCAATTACATCATTTAAGCCAAGAAAAGGTAAATCAGATGCTCAACAAACGATACCTCTCAGACCTGAGTCGAAAGTTATCGTCGAGAATATTATTGCGTTAACAAATCGTGCTAGACAGAGTCTGAAACAATCAAATGATGATGACTGGAGATACGCTCTTCTTGCGGAGTCGGGTGTAAATAAGAAACCAATCCGTATAAAACGCATTAAGTCAGATACTGATTCCGACAACAATAGGCTCTACTATGAACGCTTAGAAAAAGAAGTTCTCCGTAACGGGGAGGCGATTGTACCTGAATCTGAGGCAAAGCTTTTGCGAGCTTCTGTAAACCTAAGAAGTGCACGTTCTACAAAAGCGTTGCATGTATATCTAGAAACGTTGTCGCTCGCCGCAATGGCGGAAGCCTTAGGTCATAAGAGTGTGAAGAGGGATCTTCTAGATTCCTATATGCCAAAGGAAATCCTTGAATATTTCAATAACCGCTGGATTAGAATCTTTCAACAAGCGCTATTTTACGAAGCAATGAAAGACTCAAAGTACCTACATACGGCAATGGATTTTAAAAGCGCAAAAGAACTTGAGCAGTTCTTAAAAAATCATGGGCTTGGGGAGTTGCCTGAGCATTTATTGAAGGGTAAAAAAGTCGCTGAAGATATCAAGAAAGAACCAGAAGACATTTGCAGTATAGATGCAGTTTTAGCATTGTCTGTTCCAGTTCTACAGGTTCTGATTGCTATCAAAGATATCGTTGAGAACTCCGACAAAAACGAAACTCTTCCCGCCATTTTTGGTCATTGGTATTTTACCGCCGTGTTGATTCTGAAGCATCTAGACCTTAGTCGCACTAAAGGCGTCAAACGAAAAATTGCAACAGCCAGCCAAGAGGTACTCGATATGTTAGTTGTTGCTGAAAAGAACCCCTTAGACAAACATAAACTTATCGTGGGAGCTACAGTTTAATGTTGAAACTAGTGTCTGACGTCAATCAAGGCTTAAAGTCTGTGACAGAACTGAGCAGTGAGCAGCATTCCCTGATTGTTGAGGAATGTGTTGTAAATGGCAGCCACAATGTCCTATCGATTTATGGAGAGGCATACACTGACCTAAATCTGAAAGATGATCACAAGCCACAATGGCTGCGCTCATCAGAGGGAGAAGTGTGGGAGGTTTCTGTTGGGGAGTTTAGTCGCACCATTAATTTCAATGATGTTATTTTAAGTGATGGTGAATCATTAACATCCGCTAAACACAAGCCATTGCTTAATACATTTCAATACTGGTTGGCATCAGTAGATAACCCCCTATACTCTGGCGGCAAGCTCTCAAAGCCCAGAACCACATACAATAAGTTACTAAAGATAATAAGTCTTATTAATGCGCTGTTGATTTACGGGCATAAGTTTGATTTACAAAATGTTCATTTGGCTAACTTTGACCGTGATTTGGTGATGAGTCTCCTTGTTAGGTGTGCTCGACAAGGGGTTTCCGTTGGACTGTATAATTACACTGACGAGCTAAGGCTGTTTCTACGCTCCAAAATTCAGGAAATCAGTGACATTCAAGTGCAGAAATTTAAGGAGCAGTACCCGTACGTCTGTCGACACTTATTGCCCGAGGAATCAATGCTTAAGCTAACGGTCATTGAGCGCATCAAGGCGTGCTGTTGGTTACACAGCAACGGCTTTTATCAAGCAGTTAAGAACAAAAAATACATCACTGAGTTACCACACCCCAATAGTAAAAAGTTAACCAAAGCTGTTTATGCAGGGCGCATCATCTGCATAAATGATGTGGTGCTGCCCAAGGTTGATGAGTTGACAATCATGGAAGAGGGTGTCCCGACTGAATTCAGATCAGTACCAAACACAAACACACAAAGTGAGACTTCCATTGACTCGATAACACAAATACTAACACCACTTAAGTTATTGCTGACTACAGTCGATATGCCTGATAGCGCTAAAATCAATAGTTCTGCATTCAATAATGTGTCTGTAAAAGCGTTGTCAGACTACGAGCTTTCTCTGAAGGAAACGGGACGTTTTCTGACCCTTCCAGCAAATGTGGTCTTTTCATCGATACGGAACGCATTTGAGTTTTGTGAAGACTATGCGGATGAAATACTGAATGCCACGTTAAAGCTGTTGAACGCTGCTAGGGATGGCAGAGGCTCTGTGGTTTCTGTCGAAGAATATATTTGTGACAAGCTCAAAGCCATAGGAGTTAAAGAGATTGGTCTTTTTTCTGGCGTACCAAATGTTAACTCTAAGCGTCGTAGCTATATCGGTTTGTTGGATTTATACAACGTCCTTATTGGCGCAATGCAGGTTTTAATTGGTGCCATGATGGCTCGTAGGAAAACTGAAGTGGAAGGATTGAATCCATTCGATTCAGTTACAGACGACCACTTCCTAGTGTTCAACTTGGCTAAGTCTGGTACTGGCGGTACGAAAAACTATCGCGAACAGGTTAAGCGGCCTATCCCTGAATCAATTGCCAACCTAATCAGAAAACTTGAAGTTTTCAATAGAAGCTTGATTAGTCAGAAGCTTGCAGATGAGTCCACACTGAGACTCCTGAACAATGTTGATAAAAAGACATTAAAAGTCGTAGGCGGCATTACTAGCAACACTCGACTTGATGACTTTTGTGACTTTTTCGAAACCGAATTGGTTGATTTTGGGGATGGGGATATTCGTCGGTATTACATTAGGCACCACCAATTGCGCCGTTTCTTTGCAATGGTATTTTTCTGGCATAAAAAAGGTGGGCATCTTGATGCTTTAAGGCACTTTCTCGGGCATGTCGATATTGCACACCTATATCACTACGTTACTGAAGGTCAAAGTGGTGCTGTTTTGAATGGTATCAAAGCAAGCGCTTTGGTCGAAAGCGCCTATAAAAATGAACTTGAAAATGTATCAACTTTAAAAGCGCTGCTGAAAGAGAGATTTGGGGCATCAACGATAGAGATTACATCTCTGAGCGATGCTATCGATGATTACGGAGATGATGAGGAATATACTTCAATACCCTCCCTTGCTGAAGTATCCAAGCAACAAGTGCTTGAGAATCAGGTGCTTGTTTTACTTGAAAAAGATGTTATTAGCTTTGAGCCTGAGTTTTTTACCATTACGGACGCTGATGGTAATGAAGTACAGGATTACAAATTTATTCTTCGTGTTAACGACGTAGACTGAGCGAGGTGTTGCTATGGGTAAAATCAAATCACTTGAGGCCACTGTTGAGCTTTTAAAGGACATAAAGAACTCCCCTAAAGATTTCGATAACGACATCATCAATAACATGTTAAGCAGTCAGCGCTCGCTTGCCGCTTATGATGATAAGGAACGTGGAATTTTAGGCTCGGTACTTAACACTCTTAAATCCAATGCCAACAAGCATCTGGAGCGCGGCTGGCAAGGAGTTGAGGAGTTGCGCCTTGAGGCAAAAGCAGCAATAACTGGCTCCAGAGATGATACACCAAAGGTTAAAGCTGGCACCAAAAAGGCGCTTGAGCAGAAAAAAAATTCTTTGGTTGCTCAAGTACATCGGCTCGAAGGCGTAAATATGATGCTAACAGCACTAGTGTCAGAGTTGAGAGCTAACTTGGCGGAATTCGAGGATCTAGACACGTTAACAGAGCGTCAATCAAAGATAGAAAGTATTAATAAGAGGGTCTTAGCAAAGATTCACGCCGTAGACATGTATCAGCCTGAGGAGTCATAAGTGCCAGTAGTTGTGAGGGAGTTCAGGGTTTGGGGACAGTATTCCCCACTTGATGAAAAGCTTGAGTTTTTCCCAGTTAAGAGCATTCCATTTATTACATGGGAAAATGGCAATCCGTGCTACGACGCTAACGCATACATGTTATCACTGTTGCGCTCTTCAAAGTCGACAAAGGTTAGCGGTGGGACATTGCGGACATACGCTAGTTATGTCGATCACCTATTGAGATTTTGCTACAAAAACCAAATTAAATTAACTCAACTAAATGACGATTGGTTCGGGTTGTTTGTTAAGCAAGTCAAGGGGGAGCGCAAAACCGATGGCACTGTTCGTCGAGAAATCAATAGTAGTGTTAATATTTTTGAACTATGCCTGAGGTTTTTGCAATTTGTGCAACGCGAACACATGATGAAAGGATTCATAGGTGTTGAGAGCGGTAACTCCATAACCATAAAAGAAAGGCAGAGCTTCAAGATTAATGACCAAGGAGAGAAGATTGTTTCAATATCCATTAGTCATGATTCGATCCCGGAGCGCACTCCACAAAGCAAAAGGCTGCCTATATCAAGCGATGCGGCCGACCGACTTTACGAACATGTAATCAGTCAACCAAACAAATACGTGAGACTTCGTGATAAGGCTCTATATCATTGCTACGATCAGTTAGGGGCAAGGCGCACCGAAGTAACTGAAATAAGTGTTCGCGACCTCGAAGCCGCTAGGCTTAGTTCACCACTAAAGCTGAGGATCACCACCCTAAAAACAAAGACTGAGAGTGATACGCGTGAGATACCAGTAACTGAAGAACTAATCGAGGTTTTGAGTCAATACGAGAGGAAGGTTCGAAGAAAGATATTGAAAAAACTCAAAATTTCGCCAGTCGATGATCACGGCATGTTATTTATCTCGACTACAACAGGCAAAGCACTTAGCCCTAACACTGTTACTAACATCGTGCATGACTGGAAAGTTGCTGCGGGTGTGACAGAAAAAGCCCATATTCACCTGTTTCGACATGCGTTCATAACCCAAAAACTAAAGGAGCTAATCTTAGAGCACAATGATGTTAACTCAGTCAGCGATTTCAAAAAGCATATACTCAACACAGAAGCCTTTAAGATGAAGCTCAAGGAGTGGACTGGACATCGTTACCTTACGTCGTTGGAAACATACATTCACTTAGCTTTCGAAGAGATTCATGGGCTAAAGCAAATCATTGACAAGGCGCTCCTAAGAGACTCTGTAAGCATTGTACAAAAGGAAATTAAGGCACTGGAGGTGTTATTGGCAAACAACCGCATAGAAGCTTCTGAGGCAATTGAGGAGATGAGCGCAATAGCTAGTACCTTTCAGCGAACTATTGATATTGCGATGTCAGGTGAGTAGTCTCAAACATGTTCTGCCATCAACTAAATTTTCCTTACCTCTTAGTTAACTTAGTAAAGGGAGCCACTTGTGGATAAGAGTCAAGTCAACCCTATTATCGAAGACATAACCGAGGAAGAATTCGATTTTTTTGCCGAAATAGATGATCTCATTGGTGATACCAAAGTCGAGAGGCTATCTAGGGGGCGTTGTTGAACCAGTATCGGCTGACCATAATGGTAAAGAGCTACCTGATGTGACTGAACTGAAAGACAAAACTTTAGATGCGATTGTCATGCTCGACAAGCCCTAAAAAAGCCTAGATGCCCTTGATGAGGTGTCGGTACTGGATCAAAACATAAGTCGGTATGATGAGTAACGCCTATACTTCATAGCGTATAGCCAGTGACATATACGCTATAGGGTATAGGTCGGAGTCATTTGTCAGTTCAGGTCTAAACTAATACAAATAAAAACCATCTCTGACGATTTATACGGGACTCTGATTGTCTAAAACGTGTTCTGGTATATCACGAACAAATTCACCTATTGACCAACCCATTGTTTTTTGTAGCTGTTCACTAGTATCAGTTGGGACTTCGAAGTAATAGCTATAAGTCATGTCTCCAGTAGAACCTTCATCGCCATGATACTCGATGTCTAGGCTCTCGAAATCAACTATCAAATCGTCTGGTATATTAAGGTATTCTGCAATTAGACTCTTTGTTATTACGTCTGGCTTTCGTTGCCACGCGATCGAGTATTCTGCACTCTTCGATGTTGGTTTTATCTGCGGTTTCTTCATTTTGACCGTCATTGGAAATGGAAAATCGATTCCAAGCAACAATGCCTCACCTTGACTAAGTGTCGGGAGAAAAGAAGCAGAACGTTGATCCATTGCACCGACAGCTCTTTTTACTACTTCTTGGTCATGAAAGTTAGTCAATCTATGGACTATCAAAGAACCTATTTGGCTTAATACATCTTCAGGTATATCACGTGGTCGCTGAGTAGCGATAACCACATTCAGGCCATACTTACGACCTTCCTTAGCAATGTTTCCAAATGAATCTAGTTTGATAGATGTTGTTTCTTCCCCAACTGTTTTATTTAAAAATTGATGTGCTTCATCAATAAAAACCAACACAGGATCACTATGATTAATGCTTCCGCTTCTCGCCAATTCCATTAACTTTCTACCGATAGCATTAACTAATATCTCCCGACTGTTTGCTTCATATGACACGGCTGATAAATCAATTCTAAGAAGGCGACTATTTGTTTTATTTGAAGAAAACTCACTAAGTAAAGTCGGGATCTCCTTATAGCCTTTCGCATCAATCATCCATTTCAAGTGCTTGTTTTCATAGTAAGATTTGATCCTCGATATAAGGCTCATACAGTAACCAAGATCGCCATCAGATGCTCCACCCCAAACAGATTCATTTATGACTTGGTCTTTACCGTAGCCTTCCTTACTGGAGGGCCAAACACACTCATGAACAATTTGATCACCAATATGTTTAAAACACCAGTACTGACTGCCTTTTTTATCAATCATTTCGTGAGCTTTGTTATAAGGCTCTTTTGATTGTCCCGATTTAACTAACGAAAATTGCTCATTGATGAAAAGACCTTGAGGGTCTTTATAGTACTTAGCAACAATTTTCTGACTTAAAATAGCAGCACTTAACTTAGGCATTTGGGTTTGTGCTGACGGGCGCAAAAAAGCAAATATATCTGACTCTGGCAGTCTCCAATGAGGAAATGTAACCGTGTTATCAGCATTAGAATTTTCATGATTCCCTACATAATAGGTCTCACACTCTAAATCAGAATACTCACCAGTTGGATCTAATATTAGAGCTTTCCCCCCTTGTCGCTGGACTTCCTGTATTAATCTAGAAATGGAATAACTTTTTCCTCCGCCAGTAGCGCCAAGGACAGCACAATGCCTAGCGAAAAGTTTATCAGGAGTGACTGAAATGCTTGCCGATAGATCGTATGGCAGCTCTGCAATATCGAGCTTGACCTCGTGTTCGTCAGAATCACCTGCGGCTAACAAGGCTATTAATTGTGGGTGGGCGGAGTAGATTTGACTACCCAACCGAGGGTGATTTTTTAGTCCTCGGAACAGTTCACCCGTAGATGGATTGATACTTGTTAATAGCTGAATTATGCCAATGGGGTTATTTAAATCATTCCCCATATTGATGGCATCAACAGAAAGTCTCTCAGCACCATCTAGCCATACTTGAACTAAACGCCCTAGAATTGCTGTCTGTCCGCAATCGATAAATATGAATTCGTTTACTTCTCCAGCAGGAACACGGTCACCTAAATGCCATTTAGCTTCTCCTGTACCCGCGTCAGAAAGATTAGCCCTAACCTCAGATGGCGATACATGGATAACACTACCAATTCTCCGACTAGGATCGTAAGGTGAAAACCAATCGCTAGAATTCATAACTTTCACCTTTACTATTCGAAATGTTTTGAGCCAATGATTCGAAAGTTTTGAACAACCTTTCTTCTGGTGTTTCCTTTCTTCGCTCAAGTAGTAAGTTGCTAAATTGCTCGAAGGTGCCGTCAATGATTGAAATTCTTCGATCACCTTCATTGATTGCAGAAGTCAACAAATCTCTAATTTCTTTATTAAAAGACCCTTTTTCATCAAAAGGGTCTTTTGTTGCAACAAGAATATTGAATTCAGCATTGGTTCTGAGAGCCATGGTTACAGCATTGTTTATGTGTTTATCATTGAAACCAAAACCTAAGCAGATTAATGCTGTTTTAGGTTTCTGAAGGCAGTTCAAAAACGATGACATCATGTCCAAATACGGAGAGTCATACGACGTTTGATATTTAGAACTACTTGGATAAATGAAAACAGGCTCATTTATAGTAGCCTTATAGTCAACTTTTTTTACTCGCCCCCGTTCACGTGTCCAATTCACTGAACCATGCATCTTGTAGAGATGAAAAACATTGGAAATGAAAGAGTTAGTGTTATCTCCACCTCTGTCAACAATATCATAACGATACCAAGCAGGATTGAAGTAACTGGGTGATGAGAACTCAAAACCATCTACAACGACAAAGCCAGTATTAGCAGCGGAGTGTTCAAAAGCAAGATCGTAATTAGTCGTAAATAACTTTAATCGTTGCTGCTTGGGACTTCTTCTCCCTAGCGTTCTGATAAATTTATCGTGAGAAGCCCAATCATTTGTGCCGATCACATCTGTAAAATTTGTTTCATCTAAAATGGTTTTCTTTGACTGCTCCAAGAAAGACTTAAGCTGAATAGTCCTGTCCTCATCAGGAAACAAGGCGATGTATTGGTCGCACAAGGATAAGAGTAGTTCAATATCATTCCATGGCTCGTTTGTTTCCTCATCTCTATTAGGCTGATTTTTGTCGTACTGAACTGCTTCAAGAATGGTCTCAAACAAAGTAGGATTCTGCTCTTTACACTTATCCCACAATTGCCCCATGCTCGGCGCTATACCTTTAAAGGTTAACGATGTCCCAGAGCCAGCAAGGACAATTAGATTGTCAAAATCTAAAAGGCTATTAATACTTGACAGTAATGCCAGATAGTCTTCATGCTCTTTTTTATCTGAAGAGTCTATATCGATCTCTACAGGAATTTTAGCGCCATCCGTTCTTTTCACGAACGTTGACAGCAGTTTTACTCTACTCATTTTTTATAGCCTAGTCATGAACTAATCACTTACTTCTACCGCAATTATTAATTGAATCAGCAGACATAAGCTTCTTACATATGTAATCAACTAAACTCATATTGCAACATTAGGAAAATTGGGTCAAACGTCGAGACTTAGAAACGTTGTGAGTAACGACTCGAAATGAAAAAGGGCATTTTTGTGTTAGATGCCCCCTCTGTGCTAAAGCTTCTTAGAGTAAGGTTTAGGTCGACGATATTAGATTAATACTTTGCTAGGATAGACCGTTTCTCAGAGTCGAGTTTGAGTATGGTTTTGTTGATTTCATCCAATCGAGCCTTGTCATCATTGCTCATCGCTACTGCTTTAGGATTCAATGCACATGTAGAAATAGCTTTCTTAGATGAAGCGGTAAAACCCGATAGGCTTACACTATAGTCAACAATTTCAGAGCGTCTATCATTCTGTACTTTAATGAAGGCTTTGTTACCTGCAATCATTTGAGCCAGCAACTTGTTGATTGCCGACTCTGTTTGACTATTCAATCGGACAAAACCAGAGCGATATGAATTACTATATAAACGTCCTCTAAACTGGATTGGCTGGTTGTCATCCACTTTCACGAACATATCAACTTCAGTGTTTGGTGTCCCCAGTGCCTTATCAACATTAAACGTAAGTAAAGCATCTGTACTGCTTCCTGATACATCGCATCGAACCCCTATACTCTCATCTTGTTGATATCTATACGAAAACGAACTAACGGTTCGTTTACCTGTTATTTCATCTGTATTATCAGTATTTAACCACTTTGCTGATACTAATGGAGATATCAACACCAAAGCCATCGACAACATTTTCAATTTCATATAATTCACTCTCCGGTGATCTATTGGTTAGCGCTATTAACATTTTACCGCACTGGTCAACAACAGCGTAACAGTTTCAATAAAGTGATAAATTGATTTAAGTAGATATATGTTGTTTTAAGGGATGCTACTACTGGAGCAGAGCTAACCATCTAGAAACTGCACATTAGAAAATCAGTAAATAACTAGAGTGTTCGACCTTCATTCCCACATGATGGCTGTCTGTCTTTTCATTGAAAGGCTAACTACTAGACATTGCACCGATAAGAAAAAAATAGATCAAACGCCTCTGCTTTAACTTTGCTGCTTCATCCTCGTTTTTTGGTAGATATTATGCCGTTTATGGTAAATAGCTGATTTCACTGTTATAAACACAGACTTCAACTCACTCAGACCTCAAACACTGTAAAAGGCGATGTTAAACCAACTGGTAAGCCATGTTTACGGGTTCGCAAATATCTTTCGAAACGAAACTTCTTAGCTACCGTTTTAAGGCATATTGGCTTCAGTCTAAATCTGTATCTAAACCACTAAAAGAGTACCTATTATCGATTTTCACCATCTTTCACCACGGGATGATGAATTCACCATGTTATGGTGAATTATGGTGAACAGGTGCTGCATTCTCTGTTGCCACGTAGTAGCCACCATTTTGATAAACACCTACAACATAACCATTCTTAGGTATGTCGTACCATGCACCACCAACCCCATCTGGATCAGGTGACCATGCCACGATACCTTGCAGCTTGACCCGCATTCTATTGACGCATAACCCCGCATCAATTGAGCCTAGGTAGGGCGCATAGTGGTGCTCGCCATTTTTTAGTAATGCAGGTATGCAATCACCTGTTACCGCTGACTTTCCGACCACGCCTGATGGCGTTAGTGTGATTAGTCGATAGTTGTGTTTGTATCGAATTGAGATCATTGAATAAGCAAAAAAATGGCTCTAATATACTGTATAAGCATACAGTATATGGAGGAGTTTGCATGGTAAATTTTGACATGATGCTAGCTGCCAAAGCAGCGTCTTTGGGCGTCACGAGCGAGCAGGTTTTGTGGGTTATAGCCCAGCGAGTTGTTAGTGGGGACATAGACCAAGACGATGACCAGTTGAGCGTTCTTCTGGCACTAACTAGCGAGGATATGGAGGATGAGTGATGGTCTAATGGCAGTTCTTCTTGATTGCGATAACAGCAAAATGTCTCTGGAAATGCCTACACTACATTCCCATGAGGACGTTGTTGTAATAGCAGTGGCTAACAACTCATGTCGCCTACCACTAGTAAATGGTCAACCTACAGGCGAGGTAGTTCCCGTATATGAAAACAGCGCTGATTTTAGATTGATAGCAAGATTAGCTGAGGTGGTGCAACACCATGAAATTGCAGATGTAATCATGGTTACCGCCGACAGAGCATTGGCTAGAGCTGTTACGGAATTCGCACACCTTCGTTACCTCAACTGCCAGTGCTACCCCAATGTGGCGCAGGCACTGATGAATGATCGATTAATGCAGGCGATGATGTTTGATCCACTGAACTGGTAGAGCGTCTAGGTGGACACTTCATCTCAAAGAATGAGATAAAGTGTCCACCAAAGAATTGGGTATATATGAGCCATTAACGTCAATATTCAGTCAATAGGTTCAAATAAAGACTAAGTGCAGCCCATGTAGGTTCACAAATGGTCTCTTAATCAATAATTATGGCTTTGATGTTCTTATATGAGTCACATGGTGTTATTCGGGCGCTGCTTCGGATTCCTTGCCCTTTAAGGTAGCCTCTAAAGTAGCGCATTCTAATGTTTTAATTTGCAAGGTGTTTTGCACATCTGTGAGCCTTGTATTTGCTTGCGCTAATGCCTGCTGAGCGGTGTTGCGTTGAGCAATATTATCCGCATTACTAGCTTCGAGGTTAGCTATAGTCATTGCTGTTGCTCCCTCTTTGGCTTTCAGGGTAGCATTTTGCCCAACAAGGTCTTCAGCCCTAGCTTTTAGGTCGGCAAGCTCTTTGGACAAGCCATCGTATGCTTCAGCTTTAATCTCCGCTTTTGCAAAGTCCTTAGTCATGTCTTGCAGCTCTATACCCTTGGTATCCAATTTACCACTAAGCTCCCTGTTTCGAGTCTCCAACTTTTCAATGGCTCCTTCATGGATTGCTTTTTGAGCCTCTACAGCCGACTTATGATCAAGTTTTAGTTGTTCAGTTTGCTCGGAGTGGTCGTTTTGTGCGGTCGTCAGTGAAGTTGTTGCCTGCTCAAGTTTTTCGTTGGTTGTTGCTAGCTCTATTGTTTTACCCTTAAGTTCCTCTCGCAGTGATGTAATTTCTGCCTCTAGCGCACCAACCTGTTCCGCCATCTCGTCCATCTCTTGAGACATCTGTAGACGCTCCTTTTCATCTAGTTCACGCATCGCCGTAACACGAGTATCAACCTCGGTTAGTAGAGCAGTAACGAACTTCGGTGACATCTGAGTTTGGCTAATCAACTCCTCCTCTTTTTTCTTTTCTTCGTCTCGCCAGAGCTTAACTAGCTTATATACGGCTGTTTGGCTTACACCCATACGTGTACCAATTAGTCGAGAGGTGATTTTTTCGTTCGGTAGGTCTTTCACTACAGCATCACACTCTGCGAAAACAGATACACGATCGATACGTCTTTTAGTCATTAGCTAGTCCTAGTAGTTTACAGCTTTACAGCTTTACAGCTTTACAGCTTTACAG
>JBHOGO010000104.1:0-14087 GCA_043421945.1 bacterium sp. HQB-150
GAACCTGATATCAATGCACTCCTGCCTTGGAACTTCAAACATTAGTAATATCGCCCGTGGGTTCATGGGGCGGATACGGTTCAACATGGTCGACATCTCTTATGTATATGAGCCTAATACGCAGGCTATTAAACAATTAAGCCTCCTTTATAGGAATAGGCTCTATATAACTAGAACGTGATGAAAATTAATCGCTTCCGATAAAACGCCGTTGAACAGGATTTCCATCAGCCATAAATGTCATATTCGCAGAGCGGTTATTGACAATCGAAACATACGCTTTACCGTTCCATTTGTTAGGTAAGGGCTAGAAAGCATCGTTTCTGTACTAACTCTTACATTTTCTAACGGCTGCCTATTTTCGGTTAACGTTACCCATGCTCCTCAATTTAAAGGAACCACATTTATTTCTATGGCCGCCAAAGCGGGTGCTGAACCTATAATCGCGACAACGATTGCAATATAAACATTACACATAATGAATCTCTCCATTTACGTATAATATAAATGTGAATTGCAAATATCTGTGACCCTTTACTTTGCATTCACCCAAATTAATCCCCACATGAAAAGAGTAGTTGGTTGAATGTAAACTTAAGTAAGCTAGCGTAAAGCTATGCAATGCATGCGTAGTGAGGTGTTGCAAAAACAGCTGCCTGTTCCACTACCATTGTGTTGCTCAACGATAGTAAGGACGTTTATTGAGCGCGAATACTACTAGGATTGACGTCACGCCCCCCACTCAGCAGGTGCATCTTTTACATTGAGAGCATAAGAAAATATATAGCAAATTAACAGGCGCGATCTGCCACTGAGTAATCACGCAAACAAGGAAAAGGGCAGTTCCGAGGTATGAAGTGGCAACCACGAAGGCTCCTGACACATTTGAGCTAGCGTAAAGGGTCTTGAATCAGTTAGCTTTGCTCTCTCCATTTTTTATTAATGTTTTATACGCCACTCTCATCGGAATCATTCTTTGTGAGAAAAGTGCGATACCCCATATAAGATTGGCAATGATTGCTGGTACAAACGAAACAATCACAAACGCAACAATCGCTAAAGTGACCAATGCTAGTGCAATGCCAATCATGCTTTTTGCCATCTCAAGCAGCGTGGATGCTATTTTTACTCACAACCATCCCTAAAATACACTTTAAAATCAGAAATATGAGACAAAGTCTTCTAGTCTCAGGCACTGTATTGATTTCGACCGCGGCGTTTCGCTTCACTAAGCTTATTGATAGCGACTCTAAACAAGCGCTGCTTATCGATATCGTCGGTAGGGGCAATGCTTGCAATACCAATACTTGCCGTGAGCTGCTGACTGACTTCTGTTGGGAAAGGAATCAGATTGTCGGCAATCGACACTTGTAAACTTGCAGCTAATGATTGGGCATCATTAATATCAGTATCAGGATAGAGCAATGCAAACTCTTCATCTTGCAAACGAGCGGCGACATCACATGCCCGCTTAGCATGGCGACTAACAATGGTTGCAAACGACTTGATGCAAACGTCTCCTTGTAGGTAGCCAAACATATCGTTGTAACGATGAAAATGGTCAATATTGACAATGAGAAGAGATAGCGTGCTTTGAAGCCGCATAGCTCTCCGCCATTCACGATCCAGCATTTCATCAAACATACGGCGATTACCAATGCCGGTTAACCGATCTTGTAATGAGATTTGGAGTAAACGCTCATTGGCTCTTTCCAACTCTTGTTCAGCCATTTTTCGTTGGTGAATATTGAAACGAAAGCCTGCTAGCGATTCCACTTTTCCTTGTTCACCCCGAACAATATGAACGACATCTCGAACCCATAAATAATTGCCCTTACTGGTAATAGCACGGTAATCAACCTCATAGTCTTTCCCTGCACTTGCTTGCTCTAAGCATTGCTTCAATACTCGATCACGGTCTTTTATGTGGATACGAGAAGTCCAGTCATCAATCGATACCCAAACATTTGGGGCCCAACCAAGCATCACTTTCACTTGTGGGCCCATGTAAGAGAAACGGAGGCTTGGCCACTCTAAGCGCCAAGGAATAGCACTGCTAGACTCTAATAGTTTTCGATACTCTAAAGGATGTAGCTCAATATCCATACCTCAGTTTCCAACTTATCATTAAACAATGCATCAACTGAAATGTTCTAACTGACAACTGTATAACGGCCAATTGCATTACCTTAAGTGTAGAAAATAATTATTCTGCGGATGTCTCATCTTTGGTGCACGATTGATATCTCAACAGTGCTTTGCTTACTCTAGCTGCAATACCCTCTTTACCTGCCCATGGAATCCCCGTTAATATTTCAATCGCCTCAAACACATTGTCTACTGCATGAATACTGAGGCGCCCTTTTTCAATGGCTTGTAAAAGCGGCTTCTTTAACATGAGGTGGCGAACATTGCTTGATGGCATGACCACAGAAACGGGTTGCTTTGGTGCTAAACGTTCACCCAGATAATAAAAGCCTTCAATTTTTTCATTGATGCCCCCTATCGCCTGTGCCTTTCCGAATTGGTCCATCGAACCAGTAATAGCAGCGTCCTGACGCACCGGGATTTCCGTCACAGCAGAAATCAAGGCGATGAGTTCCGCCATCGAAGCACTATCTCCATCAATCACACCATATGACTGCTCAAAAGTCAGTGTTGCTTTGATTGGGAGCATTGCCTGTTGAGCGAACTGAGATTCAAGAAAAGCGGTTAAAATCATCACACCTTTCGAATGAATAGCGCCACTAAGCTTGATACTTCTCTCTATCGCAATGACTTCACCCTTACCCATTGCACATGTTGCCGACAATCGGCTTGGCAGTCCAAATGAGAACTCTCCGGTACTTAATACCGTCAGCGCGTTAATTTGCCCAATGACCTTCCCTGTCAGATCCACATGGATGGCACCTTCTTCGAAAGAAGACATCATCTGATCACTGGCTCTACTCATTCTCTGCTCCTGGCTTTGCAGCGCCTGCTCGACATGTTTCGATCGAATCAAAGTAGAATCACTTTGTACTGACCAGTAATGTGCTTCACGGAGTAAATTAGCAATTTCAGCGGAATGCAATGATAGCTTTTTCTGATCTTCTGCTTGGCGGGCACTATGCTCGATAACGCGGCATAGAGCATTACGGTCACAGTGGTTTAAACTATTCTCGTTCACAATACTCGAAATGAACTTTGCATAATTCAACTCTCCTTCCGGTGTTCGAGCCATATCTTCTTCAAAATCAGCAGTCACGCGAAATAACTCGATAAATTCGGGATCATATTGCTGCAAAAGTTGATAGGTTTGGCGGTCTCCAAACAAGATAATCTTAACGTTAAGTGGAATGGGTTCGGGCTCAAGTGATAAAGAGCCAGATAGCGTGACCTCGCGCTCTAGGGAGCTTAAATCTAATTGCTGTGAACGTAAGGCTTTTTTCAGCCCATCCCATACATACGGACGTTCAAGCACTTTAATGGCATCCATCATCAAGACACCGCCATTTGCACGGTGCATGCTTCCCGCCCTGAGCAGTGTAAAGTCGGTGACAACAGTACCTTTATACGTCGCGGTTTCAACATAACCAAACAGGCTGTGGTAACTGGGGCTTTCTTCAACAACAATGGGGAGGCGTTTATCTTTGTGCGCAACCAATACATTCACTTGATATCGCCTTGGCAGCTTTTTGCCAGAGATAGCGTAAGCTATATCTGTATGAGTCTCTTTATCATCGAGAAATATATCTAAGTTTTCTTTGATATCCGCTTGAAGTGCACTTAAAAAGGCGAGTATTTCAGGCGATTCTGAATAGGTTTCTTCCATAAATTCAAACTGATGAAGCATAACGTTTGATGCAATTTCATCTTCCAACTTTTGCTGCTGTTCGACAAATCGCTCTTCCCATTCATTCATCAAACGACTGATACCGCGTAATTTTTTTTCGAGTTTATTAATGGATTGTTCAAACACATCCTGTGCTTCAGCACTGAGGGCATCAAACGTCTCTTCGGTATGAGGCTCTTCACCATTAAGGGCAACAAATTGATAGTCCCCTTGTGTGGTTAAAGAGAGACTTACACCTTCTTTCTTTGCTTCTTCCGTTACTTTTTGTAGCGCATGTTCTTGTTTTGCTGTTAACTGCGTTTTAATTTTTTCTGCGCGTGAATAGTAGAGGTCATTATCAAAAGCTAAAGGCATCGCGGTTAATAATTTATTAATTAACGTCTCTAGCTCTTTCTTAAACTTGCTGCCTTGTCCTGGAGGAAATGCCATTTGCTTTGCAAAACGGCCATCTTCAAAGTTATTAACGTACACCCAATCAAATGTATGCCCATTCGCAATAGGATGAGATTTCAAATACCGCATGACCATCGTACGCTTACCCAAGCCATTATGGCCTACGGCGTAAATGTTATAGCCTTTCCCCGGCATTGACATGGCGAAATGGACGGCTTGTTGCGCTCGGGTTTGCCCCACAATTTCATCAAGTGGTGGTAACGATTTTGTAGAGGGATCTTCAAACAAATCAGAATCTGTCGCTAAGTAAGCTTCTGAGGCGTTGAGCAGATAAGACATCGCATGCTCCTTTCATTCTGTTTTCTCTAGTTTAGTAGATAAAACAATACTTTGTTATGACTAGCAGCAATACGCGCTGCTCAATATAAAAGAAAACTAACCTGCGGCTTTAACGAGCATTGCTGCGCCAAAAACACCTGCGCTATCACCCAGCTTTGGCTTTACAAATGTTGTCGCCAAATGAGGATTGAAAATATGCTTGGCAATCGCTTTAGGCGCATATTCATAAAGCGCATCGATATTTCCGACCCCACCACCAATGACAATGACATCCGGATCGAGAATATTAATCACGACAGACACCGCTTCAGCAAACTGCTCTACCAAATGCGTCAAAGTATGCTTGCACAAACCATCCCCAGCATCGGCTCCTTCAGTGATGCTCTTTAACGACCGAGGCTTACCCGTTAACTCTTGATAAAAGCGTTCGAGTGAAGGCCCGGAAATCACCGTTTCTACACATCCAGACTTGCCGCAATAACAATGAATACCATCATCATGAACGAGAATATTGTGGCCCCACTCCCCCCCAATACCATGGTGACCACCTATCAATTGTCCATTAACGACAACGCCAGCGCCCACACCAGTACCGAGAATAATGCCAAAGACGACCGATGCATTTGGCGAAACATCCGGCACGACGCCTAAAGTGGCCTCTGCGAGGGCAAAACAGTTTGCGTCATTTGCCAGAGAAACATCACAATCGAGCAATATTTTGAGGTCTTTGTCGAGCGGTTGATCATTTAAGTGGGTTGAGTTGCAGTTCTTCATGACACCTGTCTGTGGGTCTAAGGTCCCAGGCGTCCCGAATCCAATACTTTTAGGATACTCACCCACTTTTTCTGCACAGCGCTCAATCAGGCTTTTTATATTATCCAATACATGTCGATACCCGATCTCACCTTCTGTCGGTGTTCTTTCTCGCAGCACACACTCATCGGTTTGTTGATCCAGTACTGCGCATTCAATTTTGGTTCCGCCCAAGTCGACGCCCCAATAATATTTTTGCATGCTAACCCCAGCTCCTTACCGGTTTACAATTAATATCCGTATTGTTGTTACCCATGAAGACCGTCGTCTTTAATGTACTTTTTTCGTTATGTTCACAGTATTTATGCACAAACAGGCATAGCATGTCCAAGCATAACATTGAAAACGACACGGAGAAGTCATGACTGAAGGTAAATACTTACGCTGGAAGGATGAACAAGGCAATGATTTTAGGCCAGTATCGATAACGGGCACAGACTTATTAAATGATAGGACGTTAAATAAAAGTACAGCGTTTTCCTACGAGGAGCGAGAAGCATTTGGTTTAAATGGGCTTTTACCTCCAAAAGTGCAAACCTTTGAAGACCAAATTAATCGTGTTTATGCAGGATTCACACACCTAGATATCGATATTGAAAAATATCAGTACCTCCGCGCTTTACAAGACCGTAACGAAACGCTTTTCTATGCATTGTTATCGCGTCATGTCGATGAAATGATGCCTATTATCTACACCCCCACCGTTGGGAAGGCCTGCCAGCAGTTTAGTCACCGCTACCAAAAAGCACGTGGCCTCTACGTCACCGCCGATAATGTTGCTCATATGGCCGATCTATCACGCCATTTTAAAGGTAAAGATATTCGAATTATTGTGGTGACGGATAGCCAAGGTATTCTAGGTATTGGTGATCAAGGCGTAGGCGGAATGGGCATCCCTATTGGCAAGCTCTCACTCTACACATTAGGTGCTGGGATACACCCTGCACACTGCTTACCGATTGCACTTGACGTGGGTACCGATAACCAAGACCTACTTGATGACCCTATGTATCTCGGCATACCTCGCCGCCGTATGCGTGGTGAGGAGTATCATCAGTTTATTGAACGCTTTGTTACCCAAGTGAAACGATGTTTCCCGCATGCAGTTTTACAGTGGGAAGACTTTAGCAAATCAAATGCCTTTGATAACCTCAATAACTACCAACAATCATTACCTTCTTTCAATGATGATATTCAAGGCACTGGCGCCGTCACTTTAGCCGGTATCCTTGCTGCAATGCGGACAAAGAAAGAGAGCTTCAAAGATCAAGTGATCACCATTTATGGTGCTGGCGCAGGCGGCGTTGGGATTGCAGACCAAATTTATGCTGGTTTACTAAAAGAAGGTTGTGAGCAAGCAAGCGCTAAGGACCATATCTTTGTGCTTGATTCACAAGGGGTTATCTTTGATGACCGCGACAATCTCGATGAGTATAAACGTCGCTTCGCAAAGCCAGCGCACTTAAAAGAAGCATGGAACGTAGAAGGTAAAGTCTCTCTCGATACGCTTTTGGAACATCAGCGAGTCACGATATTAGTCGGTGCAAGTGGTGTTGGAGGCTCATTTCAGCAGAAACATGTTGAAGCAATGATGAAGCACACGAGCCAGCCAGTCATCATGCCACTTTCCAATCCAACCGCGAACTGTGAAGCCTTACCAGAGGACTTAATCAAATGGAGTGAAGGTCAGGCGATTGTCGCAACAGGTAGCCCTTTCGACCACGTTGAATACGGCGAGAAGACCATCCGAATTGGTCAGGGCAATAACGTCTTTATTTTCCCCGGTGTTGGACTTGCAGCGATAGTCGCTCATCTGCCTTATATAGGGCTAGATATATTCACAACCTCTGCGTACGCGTTAGCAGAGTGTGTCAGTGACGACGATATCAGTGAAGGCTGTGTATTCCCTCCCGTTAACGAGTTACGGAAAGTTTCACTGCACGTTGCCAGAAAGATATTAGAAGACGTCTGCGTTAAACAACCAGATAGCCATATTTGCATGACAAACATCGAAGAACAACTCGAAGAGCAGATGTGGGAACCTGTGTATCTTCCTTACCGCCGAGTATAGCTTTTGCCGAGTATGGATTTTGCTGATTATAGCTTTTTATGGTGTATACCCTTTTATCTCCTTGAATAGAAGTAGAAAACCACCCATTTAGGGTGGTTTCACTTCTCTGTACCGCTTCAGGTTTAGATTCTAGGAATTCCCCTGAGCCCCATACACTTTGGCCAATGAGTCAGGATACCCTCTCGATACCGCAAGACGTTTAGCAAGTGCTTCTACTTCTAATGGGGTGGGCTGCTGTACATCCATACTGCTTAATTGCTCAACAAGTTGATTTTCAAGCATATGATTAACAACAGCTTCAGCAACAGCGAGCGCAGAAGAAGCTTTTACAATTTCAGCTCGAGCATAACGGCTACCTTCGAACGAGACATCAGCAGCACGTAATGTTGGATCGTCACCTGGGATCTGTTGTGCCCCACACAATGGCTGTCCAGCGTATTCAGCGCGAGCAAAAGATGGCATAAATTGCGCTAGATGTTTAATCGCAGATAATGTTCGGCCTACTTGTTCAGATTCAGGCCATTGATGCGCAATTTTATCTTTGAACGCATCGCCAAGATCCGGCTGCGCACTCTCTTGTGAAGAGGCCACTAAGCCGTGTTTAAACAGGGTTATCTCTTCGGTCATGCCGTGAAGTTGAAAAAAACCATCCGCGTAAGGTGTCATCTGAGCCATGCCTTGTGGTGTTCCACGTTCACCGTGAATAATCACCTCAGGCCAGTAACCAGCACCTTCTGCCCAATGAGAGACATAAGCGGCTTTATATTCAACCATTCGATCTCGTTGATAACCCACCATGTTGTCAATCGTTCCCGTTAGAAAACCGCACGCATTTATTACGAAGTCAAAATGGTGCTCACTCTCTTCAGTCTTAAGCAACCAACCTTCGTTAGCTTCAACGAGATCCGTGACTGGCGTTGAAAGTTGTACATCAACATTATCAAATTGACCTAAAAATAGCTCCGCTGTCGAAGCCATTCGAAATACACTTAACCCATACTCTTGAACCAGGACAACGGGATACTTCAGCGCATCTAAATCAATGTGCTTAGCAAAAGGGACCATCCAGTCGTCAGGGTGAGCAGGCTCACCAACGAAAGTCCGCTCTACTATTTTTTCCAACTCATCTCGACTATAAGTACGATAATAATCTTCAGGCTCACCCATCACTTTTTTTGATGGGCTCTCTGCAACTATATTCGCATAATTCGCTTGTAGTAAAGAAAGGCGGGGCATTAATGCTGCAGGATCTCCAGCATCACATTTCGGAACAGCAATGACTGTTGGACGCACATTGGCACAATGAGGAAACTGTACCAATGTATCAATAGATTGAGATAATAGTGTCAAACATTGCTCATCACTTATTTCTCGATAGAGGTTTCCACCAGCATGAAGATGACAAACAGGAGGACCATTCACTAGGCTTTTTCCCGCTTCAAAGAGTGTTACTGCAAGCCCTTGCTTTGCTAAATGCATAGCTACCGTAGCACCCGCGATACCCCCACCGACAATCCCTACTTTCACTTTTGACTCTCTCACTACTCAAAATTAACTAACTGAATCAGGCTCATTTCGCCCCATCGTCATTTTCTCCATAGTACGGGGATCTAGCGCACATTTAAAGGTAGACATCCATCAGTCATACAGAATGATACATCAATTAATATATCAGCTAATCTTCAACCAAAAAATGTATATTAAATCAGCGTTATTATGAGGTGTTCGAATGACAAATTTAGCCTTTCTTTTAATACGCTAACACTGTCGGTATAGTGTGGAATGTCATGGTATTGCGTTATCGGAGAGAAGATGGAGTTTCATTACGTGGCTCGCGCTATATTTCGCTCTCACGGACATCTATTAGTCGTGAAAGAGGTTGGCGCTGAAAGTTGTTTTTTACCGGGTGGTCATATTGAAAACGGTGAAGGTGCTATACCTGCTTTGCAGCGTGAATTTCGAGAAGAATGCGGCTTGAGTGTCGACGTTGAGTGCTTTATGGGGGCTGTTGAGAATCAATGGGTAGATGGGTCTAGTGAACACCATGAAATTAATCTCGTATTTTTAGTTACTTGCCCTGATGCCAGTTTCCCTTCTGACATTATATCATTAGAGCCTCATCTCACCTTCTTTTGGGTACCAGAAAGTCAGACAAAACAGCATAATCTCTTACCAGCCCCTATGAATGAGTTAGTGGAACAAGATACAACTGCCGCCTTTTGGGGCTCTTCGCTTCTTAATATTTAGCACTACTGGCAGAGAAGCTTTTATATTACCGGTAGGCAGGATTACACGCCTAACGGTATGGAATAAAAAAAGGCCCGGAGACCGGGCCAAATAAGTTTGAACACTTAACTTATAAACTTTGAAACGTAATATTAAATTGACTGTTCCGTTTGATTGTCGTACCAAACGAACGCTTAACCTATTAACAAAATATCGATTAACAGACTGTCTTCTAATAGGCTACTTATTCTTCACTTGTAGCTAATACCTATGCAGTTGCTAAATTATCTTCTTGAACTTCAGCAACCTTTTCTTGTTGGGCTTCCACAACATTAAGGTGGTTACCAAATAGAGGACGAACTGCTTTTACAACATGAGAGCGTGCGATTAAACCAACCAACTGCCCTTTTTCGACCACTGGGTAGCAATGTGGACGGTTGATTGTCATTGTGCGTGCTCGCTCGTAAAGTGGCATCGTAGACAAGCTTGTTGCTATTCCCATATCACTAACAGGATAAAGAACATTTTTGTCGATACACATATATTCAGCGATTTCTAGAATCGAATTTTCTGGGCTGACAGTGTGAACTTCGGTTTTCATCAATTCTTGAACCATACGTTCATGATTTGGCATGTACTCTTCACACCATAAATCAACCAGTGCATCGTGTACTGAGAAAAAACCAACCAAACGACTATCAGTTGTAACGACTGGCGCACCAGAGACCTCATTTTGAATCAAGATATCGAGTGCTGCAGCAATAGGCATTTCAGGTAAAAGTGTTAAAGAAGGTGTAGCCATATGGTCGCGAACTAGCATGTTATCTGTGGTCATAGCGATTTCCTCTAAGGTTGATTTTTCACCTACAAAGTCAGGGGTGACAATGGTAGCGGTAGGTAATGGGTTCGATTTTGAATTAAAGATCGCCCAATAGCTCAAGCCGACGAGCACTCCTCCACCGACAATATTTCCTAGCGTTACAAATATTAAATTTGATGTTATAAATTGGCTTACCGTTAAGTCAGCAAACTGGGACGCTGGTACACCGATTTGTATCCAAAAGCTCTCAGGAGCAAAATTTTGAATCAATATCCCTAATGGAACCATAAACATATTCGCGACACAGTGTTCGAATCCCGTACTCACGAACATCGCTACTGGTAAGACCAATACAGTCAATTTTGTCATTGCATCGTTTGAACTAAACGTCATCCAAATAGCAAGACACACCAGTATGTTACAAAGAACTCCTAAACAAAAAGCTTGAAGCGGTTCGTGATGCAGTTTGTGTTGAGCAATACTAAGCGCATTTAACCCCCACTGACCGTCATTCAACATATATAGCTGAGCCGAAAACACCAGAAACAGTAATAAAAGGGCGCCCAAGAAGTTGCCCAAGTACACCTTTCCCCATGTTTTCAACATAGAGAGGAAAGTAATGTCTTTATTGGCACAAGTAATACTCGTTAAAATTGAACTCGTAAAGAGCTCACCACCACACAAAACCACAAGTATTAAACCTAAGCTGAACGCGATACCACCGATTAAGCGGTTAAGGCCCCAGCCTATATCACTGTTTCCTGTCGTCACCGTAATATAGAAAACAAAAGCTAATCCAATAAACACCCCTGCTGTCACGGCTAAACCAATCGTCATCGGTGTCGACTTACTTGCTTTACCTCTCGAATAGATTTCAGCAATCTTCATCATTTCTTTCGGCGATAAGTGTTGTAAGCCGCTATTGAACATGGGTTGTATTTTGTTATCCATACTCGTCTCTCTTTTTTGATGTCGAAGCCGCACGCTTCTTCCCAGTGAGTTCCTTTCACGAAGGCTAATATTGTTCGCATTTCTGAACTGCAGTTAGACTAAGCGTTGAAAGGTTTAGAGTAAAATTGATTTTTCTTTTAACCTGCATCATTAAAACTGATAGGCATTTGTGGTAGTATTACTGGTGCTAGGCAATCGTCACTCATGAGGTAATATGCGGTACTCACTTAAACAATTAGCGGTCTTTGAAGAAGTTGCATCATCTGGCAGTGTCAGTCGAGCTGCTGAAAAGCTATCTCTGACACAATCAGCTGCTAGCATGGCTCTTTCTCAATTAGAGAAAATGCTCGGGCGTCCATTATTTGAACGCCAAGGTAAGCGAATGTCTTTGACCTACTGGGGAACATGGCTACGCCCTCGCGCAAAGCAATTGCTTTTTGATGCGCAGCAAATTGAATTAGGCTTTTATGATCAACATCTTGTGAGTGGTGAAATAGACTTGGCTGCAAGTCAAACAGCCGCAGAGCACCTTTTACCTGAGCTTATCAGTATTATTGATAGAGACTTTCCTGAACTACGAATAAATTTTAAGGTTAATAACACACAACGTGTCATTGATCGCGTACGTGGCTTTGAAAGTGATTTAGGGATTATCGAAGGAAGATGCGACGATAGTCGATTACAGCAAGAAGTATGGTGTCATGACCACCTTGTTATTATCGCCGCTACCCATCACCCTTATGCAAAGCTTGAAAAAGTCAGCCTCGCACAACTCGAACAAGCAAAATGGGTACTACGAGAACAAGGAGCGGGAACGCGCAAGATTTTTGATAGTGCTATGCATGGCGTTATCGAGGATTTAGATGTTTACCGAGAGTATGAACAAGTACCAGTATTAAGAAGCCTTGTGTCGGGTGGACAGTACTTAAGCTGCTTGCCCTATCTTGACGTTGTGAAATTCGTTGAGCGTGGCGAACTTGTCACTCTTAATGTGCCAGAACTGAATATGCAGCGTACTTTGTCCTTTATATGGCGTTCGGACTCCGTTGAAAATCCACTTCGTGACTGTATCCGCAGAGAAGCAAAACGAATGATCAAGCTACGCCAGCCTAACATGTAATACTTCAACTCCACCGCACCTAAAAAAGCAAAAAGCGATGTCGGATTTCCCAAACATCGCTTTCTATTTCAATTCCCTTTGCCTTGATATCACGAATGCACCACCCCCCCCTGCATTTGTGCTTCTTTAACCAATGCTTGTCGTTTGTTTTCCTGATCGCTATTCAACGTTTTCACTCGTACAGTGACTGTCCCTAACTCTTTCTCGATACAAGACGGCTCTTCTCGCTGAACATTAACGGCGCTTGGCATTACATAACAATGATGTTGCATTATTCTTCTCCACTTAAATTGACTAGCACTATTGTTACCAATCAACATGCATATAACCTCACCCTCTTGAGGTTAAAATGAGGGAGGAGAATAATGGCGTAGAAAGAATAAAGCAAAGTTTTAGATGTACGCCCCACCTAAAACAGCAGTAATAAGCTCATTTTAATATTTATATCTACCACTTCCACCCTGTCTGATTTATGATATATACCTCTAATCGGACAAGGTATAATGCCATTTTGAAGACCTTAAAGACACTTCCTACCGCTGAATGCCAACCTGTATCACTCCAAGGGAGCGCCGTTCAGATTCCAATACTGCAAACGCCAAAAAACCAAAGCCCCCCAGATGATATTTTTCTAACGTTCGATGAATACCGATTAGACACCATGGCACACCCTCAACAAAATCATTGGGGCAAATTTATTATTATTCCAAGTGGACTCTTCGTTGTCGGCACGCCTAAACGACAACTGGTAACACCTTCCTATCTTGGTTTATGGTTACCTGCACACACAACGCATTACTATAGTCATGCCACCACGACCAGACATTGTACGATCAATATTGTGACCGCCTGTTGTCAAGGGCTGCCAAAACACGCCTGTCAGATCCCTGTATCCCCTATATTAAGTGCTATCGTTCAAAACTTTCAAGAGAGAGCCATTACACTAGCCTCCTCTAATGAAGATAAGCGTCTTTTCAATGTTTTATTAGACCAGATACGTTTAACAGAACCAGCCAGCCCCTTCCTACCGATGTCTAATCATAAACTCCTCGCCCCTATTTTAGGTAAGCTTGAAAGAATTCCAAATTATGAACGAACACTGAAAGAGTGGGCTGCACGGCTATACACCACGGAAAGAACACTAGCGAGGTATTGTCAGCGAGAGTTAGGAATGAGTTTTATAGAGTGGCGAACACGGCTAAAGTATATTACCGCAGTAAAGTTAATTGGGAATGGAGCTTCCATTAATGAAGCTGCAGCGGAGCTAGGGTACAAACAAACCAGCCCCTTCATAACTATGTTCAAAAAGTACGCACATATTACACCCGAGCGGTATCGATTAGCGGTAGTCGAGGCTGCGAAATTCAATCATACAAAGTAAGCCTTCACTGAAAGTGAAATACTATCGTTAGCGATAGCTCTTTCAATTGAAATTGCATCTCTACCCAATTAACTTGAAGATGCGTGTTTGAGCACCTGAAAATTATCATTTATTCGAGACGCCAGTGAGCCAGCGATT
>JBHOGO010000105.1:0-13451 GCA_043421945.1 bacterium sp. HQB-150
CGCCTATCTGGAGCGGGTCATACTAGCTGGAATTAAGGGCTTGAACAAAAATTAAACACTCATGCTCTTGCCCTGACGTTAAGTCTTTCCTAAGAAAGCCAGACTATCAATGGATAGTCTGGCTTTTTTGTTATATGACTTCTGTATCTAACATTTGGATCTAACATTCTCTTTTCCACATATCCATTTTTACTCTTGTCACTTCTATTTTGTTTTTAAGAATATTGTTTTTTTATGAACATATACGATAGATTTTCTATCGAAGAGCACGATAAAAACTTGCTACGGCACATCTTAAGATTTCGTTACGCTATCGCCAGTTGAATTATCTGAGACACACAAAGAAGATTATGATGGAAGAGAACAATTACTCGTATTGGCTTAAGCAAGCATTAGCGGATGAAGCCCCTTTATCGATAACCTCACTCAACAACGATATTGAGACAGGCATCGCTATCGTAGGTGGTGGGTATACCGGGCTCTGGACGGCAATTATGTTGAAACAACAGTCCCCAGAATCAGATATTACAATCATTGATAAAGGGCTGTGTGGGAGTGGCGCCTCAGGCGCAAATGGTGGCTGCATGCTAACGTGGTCAACAAAATATCCGACCATGAAAAAACTGTTCGGTGAGCAAGAAGCGAAACGGTTAGTCGCAGAATCAGAAAGTGCAATTTATCGTATCGACGCTTTTTGTCAGGAGCATAATATTGACGCTGAGTTGTATCGTCATGGCACTTACTACACAGCAACCAATGAAGCGCAAGCAGGCACGATGACACCGGTTGTGGATGAATTGAAAAAGCTTGGTGTCAATAGCTGGCAGCAAGAGGATAAGGGTACGATTGGGAACAAAGCAGGCTCTAATAAACATATTGAAGGCTACTACTCACCAGCAGCTGCCAGTGTGCAACCTGCATTATTAGTGAGAGGTTTATTGAAAGTAGCAATCTCTCTCGGGATTAAGGTATACGAAAATACCGAGATGCTTGCTGTCAGTTATGGCACTCCTGCTGTCATTAAGACAACTCAGGGTAATATCCGTGCAGAGAAAGTCGTGTTAGCCATGAACGCATGGATGGCAGAGAAATTTAAGTCGTTTAAAAACAGTATTGTTGTTGTCTCTTCCGATATGGTGATCACTGACCCTATCCCAGAGTTACTCAAGGAAAAGGGCCCTGAGCAAGGCGTTACCGTTGTCGATTCTCGAATTTTTGTACACTATTACCGCGACACACGGGATGGAAGATTGATGTTAGGGAAGGGGGGGAATCAATTCTCTTTTGGAAATAAGGTTGATGTGATGTTCAATCGCCCAAGCCACTATGTGGACTTGTTGACGTCGTCATTTAAGACGCTGTTTCCTTCATTTCCGTCTACGTCATTTGCAGCGAACTGGACGGGGGGATCTGACCGTTCGACAACAGGGCTTCCGTTTTTTGGTCATTTAGAAGGGCAAGACAACATCGTTTATGGCTTAGGCTACTCTGGTAATGGTGTTGCTCAGACTTATATCGGTGGACAGATACTCTCATCGTTAGTACTCGAACAAGACAATGAATGGACACGCTGTGGTCTAGTAGGCGGGCCAAGAGGTTATTTTCCACCTGAACCTTTCCGTTGGTGTGGGGCAATGACCGTTAGAAATGCTGTACGTCGTAAGGAGGCTGCTGAAGATGAGGGTAGAGCCCCTTGGCTAATCGATAAACTATTATCTAAGCTAGCAGGACCAGCAGGCAAGGCCGATAAAATAGAAAGCTGATGTGTCTAGTTAATTAAATATACCCCAGATACGAATATGAAAGTCAGTTAAATACAAAATTAAGGGGTGGGTGACGTCTCATATTTGACTGGCTTTAATTTATAAATCACTAAAGCAATAACTCTGTATGAATTTTATACTATTTGTATTTTCTTTTTTAAGAGAGGTTTAGCGAGATTGTATTCGTTGATCTTATATCTGTTTTGTTTGATGTTGTGCTTTTGAATGTGATGCTCTGTTTTATGGAATGAAGTGCTCTCTTCTTGTGCAATTTTTAACTCTAGTTAAAAATGAAATGAAATGATCATATACCTACTATATCTTTCGCATACTAATTTTGGGAATGTCTTTATGCGATTAATTACGTTACTTCTTTACTTTATTCCATTTTTAACTTTTGCACATACAGCAGAGTCGACGGCTGGTTTTCTTGAAGGTGTTCTTCATCCGATGAGTGGATGGGACCATCTCTTAGCGATGCTTGCTGTAGGGATTCTTAGTAGCCGTTTTGGTGGTGCAACTGTTTGGAAAGTACCTGCTGCCTTTATCGCCGCGATGCTAGTGGGGCTTTACTTGGGAGAAAGCGGCTCTGTAGTGCCTTATTTCGAGACTGCTATTGCTGTTTCACTGGTTTTGCTCGGTGGGTTATTGGTCGTCAAAACAAAGCCCCCTTTGGTATTGATGGTCCTGTTCGTGCTCTTCTTTGGCATCTTTCATGGTTATGCTCATGGCATTGAAATTGGAGGGCTCATTAACCCAGAAGGATTCCGAAAAGGTTTCTTCATGGGATCGGTGCTCATTCATATCGTCGGTGTGATGTTTGGCATGGTACCAAGTGAATACAAAAAGTATCACCAGTTTATGAATTTGAGCGGTTATGCCTACATGACGTTAGGCGTTGCGAGTGTCGTCTCGGGGTTATGATGTTTAAGAATATATTTGTCGCGCTTATCTTTGGTTTGGCGGCGTGGCTTTTGTTGGGTTACCAAGCGGTAGATAAAAATCAGACATTAACTATTGGAGGTCCTTTCGAGTTTACCAGTGAAGACCTTTCAAAAGATGGTTTTATTTATACCCGCATGCAGGTTGCCGAAGCGTTAGTTGAAGTACAGCCTGATGGTACTATTGCACCAAAGTTAGCAACGGATTGGCAGGTAAGTGATGACCGTTTAACGTGGACGTTCCATATTCGACCTAACGTAAAGTTTCACGATGGCACGCCGTTAGATGCAGATAGTGTTGTTTATTCACTTTCAAATGCACTGAATAAACCTGGTGTCCTCCACCAAATACCATTAAAAGAGTTTCATGCCGAAGAGGGGAATGTTGTTCTAACGTTGACACAGCCATACAGCCCGCTGCTTTCTTTACTGGGTCACTCTTCAGCTGCCATATTATCAACAAGCTCATTCTCATCGGATGGCTCTGTGACTGATCTTAAGGGTACTGGCCCTTATGAAGTGTCTCTTCTTGCCCCGCCACACAAACTTAACGTGAGCCAGTTTTCAAATTATTGGGGTGAAAAGCCGACGATTAACGAGGTGCATTACTTAACGGGACACCGCGCCGAGAGCCGGGCACTGCAAGCGCAAAGTGGTCAAGCCGATCTCATCTATACGCTGGATCCTGCAAGCTTAGATATGCTGAACCGCTCTGATAATGTGAGTGTATTCAGCCAGTCTATTCCGCGAACTGTCATGATTAAGCTAAACAATGAACACCCATTTTTAAACCATAAAGATGTTCGTTTAGCGATGAGTTATGCATTGGACCGTCAAGGTATTGCTGAGCAGATAGTTCGGGTTCCAGGATCTGAAGCGTACCAGTTGTTCCCACCTGCATTAGGGGGATGGCATTTAGCGGAGTTTGAAAACACTCATGCTGAGTCCAATAGCCTGGATCTGGAAAAGGCAATGGTATTACTCCGCGGGCAAGGTTGGGTACTTGGCACGGATGATGTGTTAGTTCGAGATGATGAACGGTTTAGTTTAAACCTGGTCACTTATGCTGATAGACCAGAGCTCACCGTGATTGCTACTGCTGTGCAAGCGCAACTAAGGGCAATTGGCATTGAGGTTGATATTACTGTCGACAACTCGAGTGCTATACCAGCGAGACACCATGATGGCACACTTGAACTTGCTTTAATTGCCCGCAACTTTGGCACTATTTCTGATCCTCTAGGGCTGTTACTGGATGACCATCGCACTCACAAGGGCAGCGACTGGGGGGCAATGAATTGGTCTTCGGAATTACTTACTGATGTTTTATTCCAAATGCAAAATGGCACAGGCGAAGATAACCATCTCCTTTCTCAACATGCTGCTCAGATCCTTGCTGATGAAATGCCGACGATACCCGTTGTGTTTTATACCCAGCAGGTGGCGATTAATCAGCGAGTAAAAAACTTCCAGTTTGACCCATTTGAAAATAATTACCGTGTATCGGAGATGTATTTTGCTGATTAAAATTGTAGGTCGACGCTTAACACAAGCAGCGTTTGTTGCATGGGCGGTTGGCACACTTACGTTCGTACTTATGCGCCTGTTACCAGGGGATTTTGCCTATCGCATAGCCGCTGGCCGTTACGGGTATGATTACGTTAACCAAGCAGCGGCAAATGCAGTAACCACTGAACTTGGTTTAGATCGTCCGGCTATTGAGCTGTATTTTGAGTGGCTGGTTAATCTGGTGCAGTTTAACTTAGGTGACTCTTTGGTGAGTGGTAATCCAGTCACTCAGGAGCTATATCATCAATTAGGACATTCGCTAAAATTAGCCCTGTTCGCCAGCTTGTTTTCACTGATGATTGCAGTACCAGTTGGTCTCTACGCCGGTCGTCATGCTGGCAAGCTGGCTGATAAAATGTCGCTTTTTATCTCGGTTTTTTTGCGTGCACAGCCTGTTTTCGTGGTTGGTCTTGTACTGGTTCTCATTTTCTCTTTAAACCTAGGTTGGTTTCCCGTAGCAGGCTTTGGCAGCAGCGAATATTTGGTTCTTCCCGCCATTTCTCTCGCCTTGGTAATGGCAGCAATGTCGAATCGTATGATCAGGAATTCAACCTTCGATGTTGTTCACTCTCCTTTTTATCGCTTTGCGCGTTTTAAAGGCTTGAATGAGCAAGATGCATTTACCCACCACGCACAACCCAATATTGCACTTCCTGTGGTCGCTTTTGTTGGTATTCAAGCGGTTGGGTTAATTGAAGGTATTGTGATGATTGAATCACTATTTTCTTGGCCTGGCATTGGTCATGCACTTGCTCATGCTATTTTTGGTCGCGATGTTCCAATGATACAAGGGGCAGCGCTTGTCATGGGGTTATTGTTTGTGTTGATAAATACAGGTGTCGATCTCGTTGCTTATTGGCTTGACCCAAGACAAAGAGAGGAGTCATTCGCATGAAGGCACTGACATTCACACAGCGTATCGGTTTTGCATTGATGGCGTCACTGATAGGGCTCGTTATTGTTAACCATTTGTTTTGGGGGAATGACCCGGCATTACAGCATTTAGAACGTGTTTTTGCATCGCCTTCCATGGTGGAGCCATTAGGCACCGATCAGTTCGGTCGTAGTAATTTAGCGCGTCTATCAAGCGCGATAGAAACCTCACTAATGATGGCACTTTTTTGTGTTTTGACGTCTGCTGTATTAGGTGTATTTCTGGGAGTTGTGGCTGGCTGGTATCGCGGCTGGATTGACCGCTCATTATCATTTGTCGTTAATGTCCTGCTTGCACTTCCTGGGCTCATTTTAGTGCTGTTATTTGGTGCGCTGTTACCAGGATCTTTCTTCATTCTTTACGTCGCTATCTCTTTAGTGCTGTGGGTTGAGTACTTCCGTGTGATTCGCTCTAGAACCATTATCATCAAGGGATTGCCTGAGGTAGAAGCCGCACAGCTTTATGGGTTTGGTCAATGGCATGTCTTTAAACGGCATTTATGGCCAGCATTTAAAAAAGATGTCTTTACCTTAGCGTGTTTTGGGGCAGGGAATGCCGTACTGGCATTGGCTTCCATTGGCTTCGTGTATGTTGGACTCAAGCCACCTCATGCCGAACTCGGTCTTATGATGGTTGAGCTATTTCCTTACTACAGTGATGCGCCATGGGTATTGATGCAGCCATTGTTTACGGTGGTTGTTTTGGTGTTAAGTTTCCATTTTATAGCTGGTGTGGACATGGGTAGTGCTGGTGATTCAAAAGTGACAACGTTAGGAGGTACTAATGACTAGTTCCTTATGTGAATCTAAATATGTATGTGACCCTGGTTTTCCACTTGAAGCTGAGGAGCTTACTCAGGTTCAGAAACCTGTTGTTACCGTCAGTGAGTTGTCTATTCATTCATCAGAAGGTTGTATTGTCGAAGATCTTTCTCTTGAGCTTTTCTTAGGTCAACCGATCACGATTCTTGGCGAAACGGGCTCAGGAAAAAGTTTGTTGGCACAAGCCATTATGGGGGCATTACCTGCGGGCCTAACTCACCAAGGAAAAGTGACACTTTTTGAACAACCTAATTTGTCATCCAAAGAGATTGAATCGATGTGGGGCCGAAAAATAGGGATGTTGCCTCAAGAGCCGTGGTTATCTTTGGATCCTATTATGGCTGGTGAGAGACAGTTATCTTTGGTCGAAATTTTAGTCAATAAAGAGTCAAAAGAAGCAGCAAAATCGAAGGTCGCACAGAAACTTGCCAGTTTTGGGTTGGGCTCTGATGGTAAAAAAGTGCCAAGCCAACTTTCTGGAGGTATGGCACAGCGTTTAGCTTACTTGTGCGCAACCGCTGCTGGTGGAGAGATACTAATAGCCGATGAGCCAACAAAAGGGTTGGATGCCAGTAGAAAACAGCAAATCATTGAATTGCTTCAGCAGCACAGTGTAAAGGGGGCGTTATTAACCATCACCCATGATATTGATGTCGCACGTGCTTTGGGCGGCGAAATCATCGTGATGCGGCAGGGACATATTTTAGAACGAGGTCGTTGTGAACGAGTCCTAAATGCGCCTAAAACAGTGTATGCAGAGCAACTCATCGCATCACAAAAGGCGATGACCATACCTGAGAAGGTTAGTCGTCAACAAGGTGCAATCGTCAGTGCTCGTCAACTGACAGCCAAGCGAGGAGGGAGAACACTATTTCGTGAATTAAATTTTTCTATTGCTCAAGGTGAGATTGTTGGGGTGGTTGGTGACAGTGGAACGGGGAAATCAACACTTGCAGATATGTTGCTTGGACTGGCACCCGCCTTTCAAGGTGATATTGTTCGTTGTGACTCTTTGACCATCGGTAAGGCGCTTAAATTATATCAAGATCCCCCGTCTGCGTTCCCACAGTCAGTGACACTGGCTAAGAACCTTGATGATTTGTGCAAATTACACCATCTAAACCGAGACCTTATTGAAGGATTGATGGCGCGTTTGGGGCTATCAAAGGCTTTATTGTTACGTCGACCTTCGCAGGTTTCTGGTGGGGAGCTTCAGCGCTTTGCTATCTTACGCGCACTATTGATGAAGCCGAAATTGTTGATTGCCGATGAACCGACATCTCGCTTAGACCCTATTGTTGGAGCATCAACCATGCAGCTCCTTATTGAGCAAACACAAGCGATTAATTGTGCGTTACTCCTTATTAGCCATGATAGGGATCTTGTCGACCAAGTATGCGACAAAGTGATTGATATCGCAGATTTTGTAGCATAACGCTTCCAGAGTCTAAGTCCTCCTTCCGACAGATAATGAACGATTTTTGCTGTCAGAACAGAGTACCCCGAAAGCCTTGCATTAGGCTTTCGGTTTACACATGGTAAATGAATATGAGCCGGATAAATCGTACCCTTCCTCCGTTTAATGCACTTCGAGCTTTTGAAGCGGCGGCACGGCATTTGAGCCTGTCTAGAGCTGCAGAAGAATTGAATGTCAGCCGCGGTGCAGTTAGCCAGCAGGTTAAGTTACTTGAAGAGCATTTTAATGAGCCGTTGTTTGTTCGCCAAGGCTCGAACCTTGCGTTGACAGACCAAGCAAATCTGTATTTACCGCTGTTAACTGAGACGTTTAATAACCTTCAAGCGGGGACACAAAGTATTTTTGATACTAAGGTGAACCACACGCTAACGATTCGGATTGCACAAAGTTTTTGTCATGCTTGGTTGTTGTCCCGACTGGCTGATTTTCGTCGGAAGAACCCGAAATTTAGTATTAAATTTTATTCAACCGTTAACCTGTATCCGTCTACGGGGCTTGATGTGGATATTGAGATCATCAACGGGTATGGAAACTGGCAAAATAGGGAGGTGAAGCGGCTAACGGAATCTGAGCAGTGGGTCGTTGTTGCAAGCCCTTCGTTTATTAAACAGTATGACTTTTCACAGTCAGTGGAAGCGATTTCTGGCTACCCTAAAATTGCAACGATGGGGTATAGTGAAGGATGGCAAGACTGGTTCAACCTTCATTCAACGGGTATGCCCTTTACTAAACCAGAGCTAGAGTTTGATAGTACACAGCTCTCTATGGAAGCGGCATGTCATGGGCTGGGTATGCTCTTGGCTAAGTCAATTTTGGTTGATGATGCGCTAAAAGCCGGGGACTTAGTGATTGTCCATCCTAACCAACTGAAAAGCCAAAGCCATCACCATGTAATTATTAATCGCAGTCGAAATAATCAATATGAAGTGTCTCGATTTATCGAATGGCTTAGTGAGAGTGTTGGTGAGACTGGTTAGGGGGATGTAATGTGCAGCTAAACCCTCGATTACGTAAAGACAGTTCGTTCGAAGCGCGATAAAGTATCAGGTAGCTTGTGTCGTATTTCTGTTGCGCGTGTCGTTATGAGGATACCTATACCTATGTCGCTACCCTTAATTCTTGCCGGTCCTATTCTACGTAGAGTAACACCGGAACTGTTTTCGGTTTGGTTAGTTAGTAAAGAGCGGTTAGCAGGCAGCGTACAAATACGGCAAGACGATGAAGAAATAACTCACTTCGATTTGTCATTTGCCGACCAGATACAAGTTGGGGAGCGTGCTTGGGTTGTCATGGTGTCGATACCCACTGTATTGCCACAAAACACGGTATTGACGTACGATATTTATACTCAAGAGGGTACTCTCAGTGATATTCAACCTGAAATCGCAGAGAGTAATGGCATTGAATTTCAATGTTCGACGCGCGCTGATTATGTACTTCATGGGTCATGCCGACACCCTCATTCAAATTGTGAAGACGCATTAGTAGCTGCAGCAGATCAGGTGTCTCAACAGACAGTATTATCTCGACCTACCTTATTGATGATGAGCGGTGATCAAATTTATGCTGATCATGTTGCTGGCCCGATGTTATTTGCCATTTTTAAAGTGATTAAATTATTGGGTTTAAAAGGTGAGCATTTACCAGCTTGTCGATTTGAACACAGTGATGAATTACAAGGGAGCGACATCCCATTTTATCAACGTGATACGTTGTGGCCACACCATGAAGTGTCACGTTTTTTTGACTTACGTAAAACGCATGAACCTATTATTAGCTCTGTAGACAGCGATAATCATGTGATGAGTTTGAATGAGTTCATTGCTATGTATCTGCTGACTTGGTCCCCTGTACTATGGCAGGAAATTGGGGATTTAGATAATACTTTGAATGCTGACGTTATGAGCCCCGATGCTTCTTCCACTCAGCACAATAACGATAAGCGTCAGCGACACAGAAAAGCGCGCAGTGGCGTCAATGCGAATGTCGATGTTAACGATCATTCATTGAAGGTCACTTGGCAGAAAGAGCTGGAGAGCTTAAAGCGTTTTGCGGCTGGGATGGAAAGAGTGCAGTGGCTTTTGGCACGTATTCCTACCTATATGATGTTTGATGATCATGATGTCACGGATGATTGGAACTTAACTGTGGGTTGGGAAGAGGCTGTTTACGGGCATCCACTGACCCGACAGATGATAGGTAATGGGCTTATCAGTTATTGGTTGTTTCAAGGGTGGGGGAATAATCCCACACAATTTGACGCTAACTTTAAAGAAACGGTCGCAAATCTCTTCCGGGGGGCTTCAAACTCGTTGGTAAACCATGAGGATGCGTTACAACAAATGCTAGCGTATCAAGGTTGGCAATATACCGTTGATACATCACCTCGGCTGGTTGTTCTGGATACACGAACACGGCGATGGCGTTCCGAATCAAGGTTCAATAAGCCGTCAGGGTTAATGGATTGGGAGGCGTTAGTTGAGTTTCAACAAGCCATCATTAATCAGCCTTCTGTCATCATTGTCTCTGCCGCTCCAATGTTTGGCGTGAAATTTATCGAAACACTGCAACGTGTGATGACTTGGGGTGGATACCCATTGGTGGTTGATGCTGAAAACTGGATGACCCATAGAGGCGCAGCCAACACCCTTATCAGTATTTTTACCCATACTAAAACACCGCAAAACTTTGTGATTTTATCAGGGGATGTCCATTACTCTTTTGCTTACGATATCAAACTGAGATCACGGCGTTCTCGTCCTACCATCTATCAAGTCACGTGTAGTGGTCTTCGAAATACCTTCCCTGAACCTCTTCTCACTATTTGTGAAACGAGTGATCGGGTGCTCTATAGTCCGAATTCGCCACTTAACTGGTTTACGAAGCGAAAGCGGTTGAAAATATTTAAGCGTGATCCTGATACAGCAGGCCACCAACGGGTTGTTAACCAAAGTGCTGTAGGGGAGTTGAGATTAGATGAACAAGGGGCCCCGAAAGATATTTCAGTGCTGACAGCAAAGGGTACCCGTATACGATTCCCTTCGATAAAAAAATAAAAGCCAAGTACACAATGGCACTTGGCTTTGCTCGGTTCGTTGAATTTCTATATCTTCGCGTGAAGGGTAAATTTTGCGTTAATTTACCATTGTTAGCGTGAGTTCAACGTCGTCAAATTGTGAGTCTGTATCGGTTCCAGCAACATGCGTTGATTCAAGAATTAGGCGAACAAACTGAGTTCCGATTGGTGCAGCAGTTGCACCACTGTACTTTGTTAACTCTTTCGGTGAATTCGCTTTAATTTTGCCAGTACGTGCTAGCATGTTGTTTTCAGGGTCAAAGAACTCAACGTATAGCTCGATAGGGTCGTCATTGCTGCTGCTCCAGTTCATCATATAAGCCGAGTAATTAACATACAGCGGCTGGGTCATGTCATACCCTTCAAGTGCTTCCGTCGCATCAACTTCTTGGTACGCAAAACCACCGAAGCCATAGCCATGCCCATTACAAGCAGGGTCGCCCACGCTACCGATATTACCTAAATGGAAAATATAGTCATCATGTGCAGTAGGAATGCCACATGAGCCTTTTGCTATCGCCTTCAGTGCATTTTCGCTACCATCAGCATTACCTTCCGCTTTTGACCAATGTGTCCAGCCCTCTGTCGTACCTGTTTCACCACCAGGGTTTTGAATAAGGTTTTCTGTTGAATCACCTGCTTCGAAGTAAACATCAGCAGATGCAGACCATTCAGACCAGTTTAGGTTATTATCACGATAACGAACTCGAGCATAAATAGTGTTACCAGGAGCGGTTGGAGCGACGACTTCGTGTTTCGTGATATCCACACCTGCTTGTGTATCGACTGGGCGAGTATGGATCTTATCGTCATCACATTCCTCGTCTTTTGCAGCATATGGGTTACACCAACCAAAGATACGGTTACCGTTGTCATCAAAGAACTCATCTTCGTTGTACCACCAGTTATAAGCACGGGTAGTATTACCCCAAATATCACTAATATCCTCATCGAAATCAGCAGATGTAGAGAGTTGCCAGTGAGTCTCGTAGTGATCAGTATCTTCTAAACCTTGGAATTCACTTGCGTCTAGGTGAATGACACCTGGAGCACCAAATTCGAAGGTGTTGATAGCCGGCTGTGAAGGACCGTTGGTAACGGTATACACTTGTGTGTCATAGATAGGGAAATCGTGGTCAAAGCCGCGGTAGAAACTACCACCATTACGGCGAATCATGGCAATTTCTTTATCACCGGTTGCCGTTAACGTGAAGACATTATAGCCATCTTCGTCATTAGAAAGGGCGACAGTGTCGTAGTCTTTTTGTGCAAATTCAGCAAAGTGGTCTAGGCGACCAACAGCAGTTGCAACGTTTAGTGCAACGTGAGCGACATCCATCGCGTTACCACGAGTATAGGAGTGAGTATGACCAAAGATATGACCAGAAAGGTTACCTGACTCCGCAGTATATGCATGAAGTAAGTCTACGAATTCGCAGGATTTTTCCGACTCTCCAGAAATCCACATAGACGATTGACAAGGCGCGTGTGTCACACCGAGTACATAATCGATGCTGTTGTCATAAACAGTGTTCTCGATTTCTTGTTTGGTCCAATCGTATTGATACTCAGAGCCACCTTGGCTCTTGTTAAAGCTATCGTAAAAGAACATACGTAGATTGAGGAAATCAAGCGAATAGGTGTAACGCGCTTTATCCCAACCCATCTGCTCAGGCCAGTCGAGGTAGATATCGTAAGATTCGATATTACCGCCATCATGTTCGTGGTTACCCGGTGTCGTCAAAATGGGAACATAAGCGGCGAGCTCTAACGATGAGTTAAAGAAGTCACGGTAAGACTGCCTAGGACTTGAAGCGTAAACCATATCACCAGCAACCAGAATACCAGAGACGAGGTCGTTACAGTTCTCGATATCATCAAGACATTCGTGTCGAATAATCCCTTTCTCATAGATATTGATTAAACCCGAAATGCCTTCGCCCCATGCATCACGTGTACTAGCGTGAGTGTCGGACATTGCAACGAAAGTGTATTCGCCATTATTATCTAAATCTGCACCACTTGGCCACGTGCGGAAGTTATAGACCTTAGAGTCACCAGATGGAGTTCGGACAAAGTAGTCGTAGCGTGTATCGCTTTTAAGGCCCTGAAGACGAGCACGTTGAACAAGCTCAAGGCTATCGTATGAGGACGAAACAGTTTGCATTGGTGTATAGGGGCCTGTTGATCCTTGCTGGCGATAGTACACTGTAGATTCAGCAGTGTGCTCTTCTTCAAGCAAAGGCTCAAACATAACGGTCATGCCATCATTTGTTGGGTACTGTAGATAAGGTGTTGCAAGAAACTCTACAATTTCCCCTTCACGATCGTATACGCCATCTGAAGGGCCCGTTGATGAATCATCGTTAGATGAAGAATTACAACCGGCAAGTAGCGGTAAGGCGATCATCGCACTATATAAAAGCGACTTTTTCATTTTTTTTCCTACTGTGTATTAAACAAATAAGTGAATAGCTCTGGATTCCAACCAAAGAGTTAAACGGTCGAAGACCCAGAATAAAGAGAGACCACCCGTCAAATGGATAGATAGAACTCTTATTTTCATAACTTCTTTTTTATCGAATGATAGTTTATTGCCAATGCTTGCAATGACTACCCAGGTTAAGACAATGAACAGTTGTCCAATTTCCACACCTAAGTTGAAGAATAAAAGACTAGAAAGGTTAATTAATTCTGCTGTGTTTATTTCTGATAGAACAGATGAAAAACCGATGCCATGCAACAAACCACAAAAGAATGAAACAGTGACTGGGTATTGACTTGTTAATCCATTCAGGGCAAGATCATGAACGTTTTTCGAGCAAAATGATCAGTTTGACGATCAGTTTTACTTGTGATCTTATACTCCC
>JBHOGO010000106.1:0-12948 GCA_043421945.1 bacterium sp. HQB-150
TCGCTGGCTCACTGGCGTCTCGAATAAATGATAATTTTCAGGTGCTCAAACACGCATCTTCAAGTTAATTGGGTATATAAGGCTAGAGAAGATCCGCATTTCTTAAAGAGTCGTCATTATCGATAGATAGCAGAAAGCTTATATAACGCTATTTAAGGAAATAATCCGTGTCCTACGTTAAGATAAATTAACAAACGAAAGTTGGACTGTACGATAGCGGTCTGTTCAGAATGCACAGTGCGATTTCATCACTAACTCGTTATCACTCAAACTGTTAGATTAAGGATTAATAAATGAAACTAGTGGCATCGGCCTTGGCCGCAACATTACTACTGATGGGGTGTTCGATGACATCATCAACGGGTCCTGATATCAAGGCATCTATTGCTGATAAAGAGTGGGAGTTGGCACAAATCGATGCTGATGCGATCAACACTGACATCGTGATACAGATTCCGAACTTTACATTGGAATCAGAAGGTAGAATCACAGGAACTGGCGGTTGTAACCGCTTCTTCGGTGACGCTGCACTTGAAGGCAATCACCTTGTTGCACCACAACTAGCAAGTACTAAGATGATGTGTATTCAAAACGAAGTCGCGACAATAGAAAACCAGTTAATGTCAGCATTCAATACTGGCGTCGATATTCAAATAAAGAGCGATAATGAAATCCTACTAACCGGGAAAGAACACAACTTCATTTTCCGTCACAAGTAAACTTATGACTAAGATATTGTATTGATAGGAATGACAGAGTACGCGATGGTAAAGTTATACTTCACCACGCGTACTATTTTGACCTACTCTCGGCCTCTGTCCATCTCAGCAGATAACACAACGCTTCTGAATGTAACAAAATACAACGCTTAAGATGCATAAATTGACAAACAGCACCGCGATATCCTGCACTCCATCTCTAATCTGCCACCTTTTTTATGTCGATTTCACTTATCGACACTTCATCAGGGTGACTAGCACCTTATGAAACACAGATATTTCTACCCATTTTGCTTAATTGGTACGATATGAAACTCTTGTTTTTTGTACCTGAACAACTGAAAAGCTCTACAGATAACGTCAACTTCATGAATGAGAAAGCACCGTGATGAAATAAATTCACTATAGGAGGGTTAGTTTAATGTTATTAACCATAATATGAGCTTTTTACACATAGTAACATTCTAATCATCAAAATGATGAAAGAAGCACGATACACTTTTAAACCGACTCTTCAAGAATGAAACCCATAATGCGAATGGCACTATTACAAAAAGAAAAGTTCAAAACTCCTGCGTTATTTGTATTCTTTACGATCTATTACATCGTTAGTGGGGCTATTTTGCTGTTCGCGATCAGAGAAACATTTCGCTTCAATGGTTTTTTAGTCATGCTACCTGTTGGTGTTATTGGCGGGACCATTATTGCGCTATTCGGTGACTATATTGCCAATCATATCACTCGTCGCTAACGACGACTTTCGCACTCATTACTTCCAAACTCACCACGTTAAGTTAGGCGACAATAACCCGAGGTTATCGCCACCCTACTCAACATGTAAAAATGAATAAAGCTTCAACATTACTCGCTAATTTGATGATATGAGACGTAATTTTCTGCCCCCTCTTTTCCCATATACTTAGACAGCGTCTTTTGAGGTACTTTCTTTAGGTCAACGACAATCAGTCCATCAAGGGCATTGTTAAATGCGGGATCGACATTGAAACAGACGAGTTTACCTTGTAGCCCTAAATACTGGCGCAGTAATACTGGAACGGATTTGCCATTATCTAACCGCCCCAGCACTTTTCCGAGCAGTTGAAGATCAGGTAAGGCTGATAACATGTCATGCTGCCAAAACGTATTACTATGTTTAGGTAAAGGAAAGCTTGCTTTCACAAGTGCAGCTTGATCGTTGTCATAGTGGTGTACCGTCATCGTATCTGCTATTAATTGGCGAGCAAGTGTACTGTAATCATTACTAATACTGACAGGCCCAAACAATTGAGTAATGTTTGGATTCTTCGCCGCAAAAGTGGCAATACCTTTCCAAAGCAGTAGTAATGCACTCAAGCTCTTTTGATATTTTTCAGCAACAACCGAGCGTCCCAGTTCGATAGCACCGCCAAGCTGATTAACAAATCTCTCGTCATAATCAAATAAGGTTCTCGAATACAGCCCCTCGATACCATACTGCTCGACAATCTCTTCGACGACACCCAAACGGTACGCACCAACGATACAATTCGCTTCTTTATCCCACACAAAAAGGTGACGATAATAGTTATCAAAATCATCAATATCCGTCGCGAATCCTGTTCCTTCACCCACCGCTCTAAAGTTCACTTCCCGAATCCTACCAAGTTCGCGCAGTATTAGAGGGATATTGGCAGCAACAGCACAATAAACTTGGTAATTACCTGAGCTCAATAGCATGGTTTCATCCGGTAGCTGCGCTAACTCTCGCATTAACAAATGAGTACCAACCGGTTTAGCGATTTCTGACTGGGGCTGTGTGTTATCAGGGATGAGTGAGCGAGTATCTTGAAAGGTAGACCCAAGCAAGTAGGTATTGAGGCGCAAGTAATGTACGAGCCGAGTTTCATCAGCTAAGCCTTTAACCTCTGAATAGTGGATAGGCTCACCTATCGCCAGGTCGATGCATGTAGCGCGTTTATTCAAAAGCTCTCGACCAAGCATTAAAGTACGAAGCATTGGGTGAATACGACCTGCAAGATAAAACGGTTTGCTGTTTGAGCCATTGATAAACATAGGAACAGTGGTTGCTTTTGTTTTACGAATCATTTTTGCAACCGAGCGACTCCACTCCTTATCAACGAGTTTTCCACTCTGTTTTTCATAACGTGATACTTCACCGGCAGGAAAGACAAGTAAAGCCCCACCTTCTTTGAGATGCTTATTGGCTTCTCGAAGTGCTCTAATATTGGCTTTTATCGCATTTTCACCCTCAAAAACATCAACGGCGATAAATAAATCACTCAGCTCAGGTACGGATTTTAAATAGTGATTGGCAAGTACTTTTACATCCTTACGCACTGAGCGAATAAGCTCTGCCAAAATAACCCCTTCAACAGCGCCTAAAGGGTGGTTAGCGACGATAATTGTCGCGCCTTGCGGCGGTATTGAATGTAAGGTTCCTTTTTGTACCTGATAGTCTATACCCAACACTTCCAGTGTATAACGCAAAAAACTATCTAATGACGCTTGCTCAGGTCGGTGCTGATAAAATTTGTTCAGGCGCTTTAGCCCTGTTGCCCATTCCGCTACATGCTCAGCGACACCAAAAGGGGTTTTTCTAGGAAGCCTAAAAGGGCTAGTATCCATTACTTACCTCAATTTCTATCAGACAATAGCGAACAATATCGCGATAAAAACTCATTCATCCCTGCAGAAGAAAAGCGCTGTTTACGAAGGTAAAAAGAATGAGATTTAAAAAATATGTCTTAGAGTATGAGAGGGATAGGTGAATTATTTGTGGCACTGCTGCGTCAAGCTGGTGCAATTTTCATGACGTTACAATGACAACTGTGTTTATTGAGGGAACAGCATTGAGGTAATAAAAAAGCGCGATAGTTCCCGCTTTTCTGAAATTCAAAATACCCCTATTGACTATGCTTTTCTATTACAGGCTTTTATATCACTATGAATGCATAGAGTGATGACTTGAAGCGGCAGTCATCGTTTAGCCAATAACCTTTTTCGCTTGCTTCTTGTCTCGGCGGGCATAGTAAATGCCAAAGTAGCTTCCAATGAGGGCACCAAACAGGTGGCTCTCAAAGCTCATCCACTGCCTTATCGGGAACACGCCGAAGACCATTGAACCGTAAAAAACGAGCACTATAAATGAAATAATCATCGACTTTAAGGCTCGGCGCATTACACCGTAGACCAAGAGGTAACCCCATAAAGCATAAACAATACCGCTCAGACCAATATGATATGAAGAGCGAGCAAACAACCACACTGCGATGCCAGTCAGTAACCAACTTGCCATCAATACGCGATAGTAGCGCTTCTCTCCAAATTGAAAGAGGAAGAAAGAGAGAATGCTGAAAGCCAGAATATTATTAATAAAGTGGGACCAACTGCCATGGATTGCTGGCGAGAAAATGATACCGATAAGCCCACTGACTTGACGGGGTAATACGCCAAATTTACTTAACACGCCACCTCCCACCACATTAACGATGGTCAGCGCGAATAATACCGCAGCAAAAATCCCTAAGTATCTAATTTGTTTATGCAAACGATGCTTCCTTGCTTTGATTATCTAGCCGGCAGACACAACGACGACCTACATGCTTATATGGTTAAAGGTTAGGTTTATTGTACCAGCGAGAGCATAATGGCTGCTGAATATACACAGGTAAGGTGCTCATCGTTAAGCACCTTTACGCCAATCTGTCACTATAAGATCTTAAGCGCTAAACGCGCGAGGTTGTATGCATCGGCAAACCCTGAATGGTGTCGGCCTTCCCATTCGAGATCTAGCATATCCATCGCTGTACGATGTCCAAAGCGAGGTGACTTGACTCGTTGATGAATAGCAAACAAAGTTGCCATATTCAGGTATTCGCTAAACGGCATATCTAGCCCTTTAGCTTCACACTCAGCTCTCAACACACTATCGTCATGGCCCCATGCCGCATATATCTTATTGTTTCCGCCGAAGTTTTTCACCATAGACTTAAGTACAGAGGCAAGAGGACGACCTTGTTTCTCAATCTTGCGTGGTGTAATCCCAGTGAGTTCGGCACAAAACAGTGAGACTTCATCCACTTCCGGCTTCACAAAATATTGAGCGCGCTTAACGACCTCTCCCGACTTAAGATCAATTTCAGCTAATCCCACTTCGATGATTTCGCCCGTGTTTTTGGCTCGCTCGTCGTTCCAGCAGCACATCTCTAAATCAAAGCAAACAATGCGGTTGTAATTCATAACTTCTTTTTCGTATCTAACTTGCCTTCATTGTACCTTAGCCAAACCGTAACAACAGTGGCCAAAGAAAAATCAGACCCATTCTCGGTTTAAACGTTTATTAAATACACAAACATATACCTTGTTCGCCTGAAAATACTCAAGATGCGGGCCTCATGCGGCTGATAACTACGCCTTCTCTAGGATATCAGCAATGGCTCTTTCAAATGCCTCAACAGGCTGCCCCCCTGTCATTGCATATTTTTTATTAAAGATGAAGGTAGGTACCGCTTCAATCCCCATTTGTCGATAGAACTCTTGCTCTTGCCGCACTTCTTGTTTAAACCGATCTGTTTTTAAAATATCCTCGGCTTCGTTACGATCGAGACCAACCTCTTCCACGACATCAAGTAAATCCTGATGATTACTCGGATCTTGACCCTTCGAAAAATAAGCTTCAAACAATGCCAATTTCAGTACTGTTTGTTGCCCTGTTCGTTTCGACCAATGAATGAGTCGATGCGCATCAAACGTGTTATATATTTTTGTTTGCGGTCCAAAGTTAAAGTTAAAATCAAGCTCTGCCCCTTTTTCTACAATCATCCTTCGATTTGTCGCACTCTCATCAGGAGTAAGCCCGTACTTTTCAACAACGTGTTGCACAAGATTCTGCCCTTCTTTACCCATCGCAGGGTTCAACTCAAAAGCATGCCAACGAACATCTAGATCAATGTCTTCAGCTAAGATTCGTAACGCTTTTTGCAGCGACAAGTACCCAATAATGCACCACGGGCAAGAGACGTCAGACACAATCTCTATAGTCAATGAATCCTGCATATCACTCTCCCTGTCAACATCATAAGGCCGTACACTTATGAGGATTAAATTCGAATATACTCTGTAATCATAGAATATTTTTTTATGTTAAGCAGCACCTTACTTTAGTTCTTTCAACCACGATGTGTTATTTCAAAATCAGATATTTAGCAATTGCATCAGCACAAACATTTGCTTAACATATGGACTTGTCAACCACAAAGATTCAGAATGTCTTGCCTTACCAGTAGACGCCAATTTAGCGTCAACGAAGATAAGCCCCTTTCACTGCACACATCGGTAGTCAGTTATCCATCACTGTGCGTTTTAATGTTCAATTACGTTATAGCAATACCCATTCGTACTAGCGAGAAGCTATAAGCGCCTATCCGTTGGTTAGATAAAGAGATTAAATAGGTACCTTTTTTATGTCCCTCTTAAAGTATTTCGAAGGCCTCACTGAAGCGCTTCCTAATGATGAGCCAGAACAACCACCAAAAGGCTTGTGGGCTTTTTGTCGCCACTATACAAAGGGATATGAGATTCCGTTGCTAACGATGACCGTTCTAACAACGCTCATCGCAATCAGTGAAGTCATTTTATTCGGTTTTATGGGAACGCTTGTTGACTGGCTCATTCAACATACACCTGAAACCTTCATTGCTGAGGAAAAGCACACACTCATCAAGATGGGGTTACTCGTTCTTGTTGGTATTCCCTCTTTGGTGCTTTTGCATTCACTTGTCGTTCATCAAATTTTGTTAGGCAACTACCCAATGAAGATACGCTGGCTAGCACACCGCTATTTGCTGCGTCAAAGTATCTCTTTCTATCAAGACGACTTTGCGGGAAGAATCGCAACAAAAGTCATGCAAACATCGCTCGCCATCCGTGAAACAGTGATGAAGCTTCTTGATGTCATGGTCTACGTTAGCGTCTATTTCACATCAATGATGATCATGATTGCTCAAGCAGACACGCGTTTAATGTTGCCAATGCTGTGCTGGTTGATTGTCTATATTGCGATTCAATTTTACTTTGTGCCTAAATTAAAACAGGTCTCTACCGAGCAAGCGGATGCCCGTTCTACAATGACTGGACGTATTGTGGATAGCTATACCAATATTTCAACCGTCAAGCTCTTCTCTCACACTGATATGGAAGAGGAATATGCTAAAGAAGGCATGGCAAAATTCCTAGATACCGTTTATCGCCAAATGCGTCTTGTCACAGGGATAAACCTCAGTGTAGAGATGATTAACTATCTATTAGTTTTCGTCATTGGTGCTGTCTCTATCGGGTTGTGGGTCGGAAACGCCATTAGCGTTGGTGCTATCGCGATTGCTATCGCCCTTGCCCTTCGCCTTAACGGCATGTCGCACTGGATTATGTGGGAAATAAGTACGCTTTTTGAAAATCTAGGTACGGTGACAGATGGCATGTCTACCTTGAGTAAACCCACTGATATCCAAGATAAAAAGGATGCTAAGCCTCTAAATGTGACTCAGGGCACTATTACGTTTAACGATGTCAGCTTCCACTACGGAGAAGCGAAAGGCGTATTGGAAAAACTCAATCTCGATATTAAGCCTGGAGAAAAAGTAGGACTTGTCGGACGCTCAGGCGCAGGTAAATCAACACTCGTTAACCTATTAATGCGATTTCATGATGTTGAAGAAGGTTCTATTGAGATCGATGGACAAGACATCAAATCAGTGACTCAAGAGAGTTTACGAGCGCAAATTGGCATGGTGACGCAAGATACCTCGCTCTTGCACCGCTCTATTAAAGATAACATTCTCTACGGAAAACCCGATGCTTCAGATGAGCAATTGCTCGCTGCAACCACACAAGCTCAAGCTCACGAATTCATAGAAACGCTTAGCGACCCTCACGGTAATATTGGCTACGATGCTCAAGTCGGTGAACGTGGTGTCAAACTGTCTGGTGGTCAACGACAGCGTATCGCCATTTCACGAGTCCTCCTCAAAGATGCACCCATCTTGCTTCTCGATGAAGCTACTTCAGCACTTGATTCTGAAGTCGAAGCGGCGATTCAAGAAAGCCTATATGAACTCATGGAAGGTAAAACGGTGATTGCCATTGCACACCGCTTATCAACCATTGCAGCAATGGATCGCCTCATTGTGTTAGATAAAGGCGAAGTCATCGAACAAGGTTCACACAAAGAGCTTATCCAAAATAAAGGGATTTACGCACAACTTTGGGCTCATCAAACGGGTGGTTTCCTCGGTTTAGAGCCAGAAGAAACCACAGGATCAACGGATGATGAGTGATGAACATATTAGAACTTAGTACCTCTGTCTCAAAGCGATGCCATCATTAAGTAAGGATTTCAAATGAAATATACAACAACCCCAGATTACCCAGGGGAAACAATCGGCAACGTTCTCGGTGTCGTGACAGGCAACGTAGTGCAATCAAAGCACGTGGGTCGTGACATCATGGCGAACCTGAAAAGCATTATCGGGGGGGAAATTAAAGGCTATACCGAGATGATCAGCGAAGCTCGCCTTATCGCGCTTAATCGTATGCTGAATGAGGCCGAGCAAATTGGTGCAGATGCGGTCATCAACGTCAAATTTAGTACTAGCATGATCCAAGTAGGTACATCTGAAATGCTCGCTTATGGCACTGCGGTTAAATTAGAGCAATCATAACCCAACAACCGAGCAAAGAATAAACAATCACACTTAATAGGCCTAGCTATCTAAGCTTATTAAGTGTAATAACACCAACAAAACACTCAATTTTCAACCAATCAGTCATCTAATATTGATAAGATCGCAAAATAGATAGAATTCATTCCCTGTGGAAATAATTCTGTCATAAAACGCATGTAACTTGACGAACGTCACACTTTTGGGTTTACTTACCCCTAACTTTTGAACTTCAAACACTAAGTTTCTATGCAAAATAAATCTCATCTCGCGTTAAAAGCCCGCTTATCCAAATGTAACTCTCTTGAAGACGTCATCACTTTATCTCGTCGTGTTACTAACCCGTTCCTAAACCCTAATCATGACGAAAAAACCAATGCGAATGACACTTCAAAAGATGCATTAGCACAGACAGATGAACCGGTTAAGGAAAAGCGCCCACAACCACAACGCTGGGAATCTCACTGCGTCAATGAGTAGTATCTATACAGTTGGCTAACAAGCGTGCGCAAACGTTTGCTTTTTTGCTGGCGGTTGAGGTCAATTCTGGTATCATTCGCTCAGTTTTAGGGATTAGCTTTCTTATATTCGCTAAACCCATTTGTCATTGAAATAGGAACTTCACCATGAGTCTTGCCGATTCCGTTCTCGCTGTTAACGATGATCTGCCTATCCGTACTGATAAGGCTGTTCATAGTGGTAAAGTCCGTTCAGTTTACTGGTTAACTGAAGCGGATAGCCGTCGACTCATCAAAGAAAAGAACTATGACGTTCCTTCAGACGCACCACTCGCTATTATGGTCATCAGCGATAGAATTTCTGCCTTTGATTGCATTTGGCGTGGTGAAGGCGGCTTAAAAGGTGTTCCTGGTAAAGGGGCTGCATTAAATGCCATTTCTAACCATTGGTTTAAGCTTTTCAAAGAACAAGGCCTAGCAGACAGCCATATTCTTGATATTCCGCATCCTTTTGTTTGGATCGTACAGAAAGCCAAGCCCGTTAAAATTGAAGCTATCTGTCGACAGTACATTACTGGCTCAATGTGGCGAGCTTACGAAAAAGGCGAACGTGAATTCTGTGGTATTCAGTTACCAGAAGGTCTTAAGAAAGATCAAAAACTACCAGAGATATTGATAACGCCATCGACCAAAGGCATTTTAACGGGGATCCCGGGCGTGCCAGAGCAAGACGATGTCAATATCACTCGCCAAAACATTGAAGACAGCTACGCGGCGTTTAACTTCGCCTCTTCAAGCGACATCGATCTTTATGAAAAACTATTAAAAGAAGGCTTCGGTGTTATTAGTAACGCCTTAGAAAATATCGATCAGATGTTTGTCGATACCAAATTCGAATTTGGTTATGTTAATGATGCCGCAGGCAATGAAAAACTGATCTATATGGATGAAGTTGGTACGCCCGACTCTTCACGTATTTGGGATACTGAGCAGTATTTGCAGGGTAGCATCATCGAAAACTCAAAAGAAGGTTTTCGTCAGCTTTTGCTCAACCACTTCCCAGATCCTGACATTCTATTAAACAAAGATCGCATGCCTGAACGTGAAGCACTTGCACTTGAAAATGAGTTACCTCAAGAAGTGTTAATGGCTGTTTCTAAGACTTATGTCGGCATTGCCGAGAAAGTGATCGGCCAACCTATTCATTTAAGCGAAAATCCAAAACAAGAAATCATTGATATTCTTCGTGATGAATACGGTTTAGTTGACTAGTTCAGCACCTAAAGAGTAACTCTGCTCTCCTATTCATCACAAACGGCACCTCAAGAGGTGCCGTTTTTGTATCTGTACCAACCACGACCGCCAACAAAGTCGATATTTGTGGCGATTAAATCATCAATACACGCTATACTTTTAGCTATCAAGTATAGGTAGGCGTAATTATGAACGGTATCTCTCCGCTACAAGGTGGTTACAGCATTCTGCAAAATGCTGATCAAATGGTGAAGAAAAGCGCCAGGGATATTAATGAGCAAGGGTTTCAAAACCGCCGTCAAGAAGAGACTAACAGCTCAAACCCCACGCTTGGCCAAAACAATTTACAACCGACGAACCCGACTAACACAGAAAACAACGCGAATAGCCGAAATGTTGTGAACCCTTTGATTGACCTCCAGCAAGCTGAGCTTTACGGAAAAGCAGGCACCAAAGTGATCGAAGCCGAACAACGTACTCGCGGTGGAATTCTCAATGTAAAAGTATGACGACCTAAAAGTAGTCCACCTTTCCAACCTCATCATCGCTCATCGTATGCAGACTTACTTGCTCTCGTTATACTCTTATACCCATTTACTCATTTACCACACTAACCCCTTAACCTTAGATAGACTACGACACCTCCCTCCTTAAGCTTTAATCCATGCGAAATTCAAACGATTGTTTGGTTTAAATACTCTATTTTTGTGATCGGGTTTTATTTTCATACAGTTACTTTTCTTTATTTGCTCTTCTTCCTTGACCCACACCAGATAAATACAATAATTTAACAAAGCAGTAACAAGAATTTAAATGGGGATATTTGATGAGCCAGTCTTTAGTATGTGACAAGTTCTTACAGTGGGCCGAGGAACGCAAAGATGACGTTTTTCTCAGGCAAATTATTGATCGTAAATTTAAAGACTTTACCTACGGTGAGGTTTTAGATCAGGCACTGAGGTTAGTTAGCGCGTTACGCGCAATGGACATACACCCTGGCGACCGCGTAGCCCTCGTGTCAAAAAACTGTGCCGAATGGTATATCTGTGACCTTGCATTGATGCTTGGCAGTTACATCAGTGTTCCTATTTTCCCTACTGCGGGCGCTGATACGATTGCACATTGTATAACACACAGTGAAAGTAAAATTGTCATCGTTGGTAAGCTCGATAGCACCGATGCCATTGAGGCTTGCTTAACACATTCACTTGAAGCACCACTGCCAACTATTTCCCTTCCCTACCCCGGTACCATTGAAGCTGATTTTGAATGGGAAAAAGTCATTGCTCATTACGAACCCTCAGAAGAAAGACCAAATCATCGTCCAGACGATCTTATGTCTATCGTCTATACCTCAGGTACATCAGGATTGCCCAAAGGCGCAATGCTAACTCATGGGGATTATGCGTGGTCATCACAACAACTGATTGACCATATTAAAATGCAGCCAGGCGAGCGGTTATTTTCTTACTTACCTTTGGCTCATATTACTGAACGCGTCTACATTCAAGGCTCTTCGATGCTTGCCGGTATTACTACCGCATTTCCTGAGTCGTTGGACACTTTCATTGATGATGTGAAAATGCATCGACCTACACTATTCATTTCCGTTCCTCGACTATGGACACTATTTCAACAGCGTATCCAAGACAAACTCCCACAGAAAAGACTCAATATCTTGCTTAAGATACCGTTCGTATCGGGCTTAATTAAAAAGAAACTGGCGGAAGGACTTGGACTTGATCAAGCAAGAGTCTTAGGTTGTGGCTCTGCTCCTGTTTCGCCTGCCCTATTACGCTGGTACGAAAGTGTTGGGTTAAATATTACCGAAGCGTGGGGAATGACTGAATCATTTGCCTATAGCACACTCAACCACCCTTTCAGAAGTGACAAAATCGGCACCGTGGGCAACTGTGGCCCAGGCGTTGAGATCAAGATCGCTGCTGATGAAGAGATCCTTGTAAAGAGCCGAGGTTTATTCACAGGGTATTACAAGAACGAAGAAGCGACTAACGAAACGATTATTGATGGTTGGCTACATACTGGCGACATCGGTGATTTAGACAAAGATGGCTACTTAACCATTAAAGGCCGTAAAAAAGACACATTCAAAACCGCCAAAGGTAAATTTGTCGCCCCCGTTCCGATTGAGAAACGCCTCTTTGAACTGAGTAATATCGAGCTTATCTGTGTGATTGGTTCGGGCCTACCAGCGCCTATTATCTTGGCTATTCCTCATCAGTTCCCTAACTTTGATCCAGCGAGATATGAAAGAAAAGCGTTGCGTGTGTTGGAACAAATCAATAGTGAACTTGAATCACATGCTCAGATAAAAGGTATCTTAATGATTGAAGAGCCTTGGAGCATCGAGAACGGGATACTCACGCCAACATTAAAAATTAAACGCCATGAGTTGGAAAAGAAATATCATGAACTCGGTGCAAATTGGCCTAAAGAAAAAAGTGTTATTTGGGAGAAAGACCTGTAACCGTACCATCAATCTTTAACTCAAAGGGTACTACCTTCCCACGAGCCTAAAGAATGTGAGATAAGCACGGGTATACAGTAAAAATATGTCCATTTTCGCGTGAGAGTGACATCCCTTTGATGACAATGCTTCTTGTCGGTAGATAGAGCGTACATACTATATAAGTGTGTACGCTTTTTTATCCCTGAAGGTTTTGCAGGGCGATGAACTCACTGCATGCCCCCTGCCCAAACAAGCTACTTAACCTGAACTCGGGATAAGAAGAGAAGGGAACTAAAAGCTGGCTCTGCGATCAGATCTTTCAACCAAGAAGG
>JBHOGO010000107.1:0-12904 GCA_043421945.1 bacterium sp. HQB-150
TCGCCTATCTGGAGCGGGTCATACTAGCTGGAATTAAGGGCTTGAACAAAAATTAAACACTCATGCTCTTGCCCTGCCTCCACGCCCTTCTCTCTTCTCTGTACTACTGACGGTGACGCATAAATTTGGCACAGTCTTAGAGACTAATTGCCCGTTTGCTTGAAGTTCAAATTTTTGCGTATCGAGCGCTTCACATGAAGACAATGCTAAAGGTGCACCAACATCAAATGTTAATGCTGTCATACAAACATCGAAAAAAGGAAGAATAAACGTACCTTCCTCAATTAACGCATGCTCAAAGCCCTGATCTTCGAGAATTTGGCCTGTGTAATGATAACAAATATGTGCCTGCAGGCCTTTTTCGACCGGTGCATTAGCGCCTTTCCCACCAGCCACATCTAAACAGTACCCACGCTCATCATCTAAGGTATCAATGAGCATAACTTCCACAGTGTCTACATTCGCTTGGGCACAAGCTGACAAAACACCAAGTAGCACTACCATCACATTTAACGGTTTTTTATGCTTTAACATGTTAATCAATCCTAATCATGTAATCAGTACGGTATAAGTTCAGCACTAAGTACAGCGGTAACGATCTTATTCCGCAGAACGTACGAGTAAGGTGTAATTCTTCGTCATGACCAAATCTTTCGCATTCTCAGAAGCCATATCATAGTCAGCAGGTACCCCCGATTTGGGGTCACTTCTTTGTGCTCCTGCGCCATGCCAATCGAAGTACTCAGTGGCTGACGACGTTTTCTTACTAAATGCTTTACTGAATGAGATATATGCTGCGGTATATTTAAAATCCCCCTGAGTCGTACTACTCCATACCCAGCTAGGATCTTCGATAGTGTTGTCACCAGATATGGTAAAGAATTGTGTATCGATGGCAGGCCAATGACCAACCTCACCACCATATTTTACGATACTGTGTAATTCCTTAATATTCGGCATTCTCCAATCCGAATAGCCGGCTATTTCAGCATCTTCCGCGTACGCAAGACTCTCTTGCCAATTCCTACGTACACTGTCATCTGCACTTTGCCACATTAACCCTGTGGCATTGTCCGTAACGGTACCATCGCCGTTAGAGACAAAATCATTGACACCGTAGACATTTTCTTCACCGCGGACACACCGAGCATAGTTTCCTGGTGCTCTAATAGTCAGAGATTCAGTCCCAAACTCATAACCGGTTTCGTAAGCTTTAATATGACCATCGGCAAAGTTAAATCCAAAAGCTGCTTCAACATTTTCCGTATTGTGAACAGGCCCCAACGTATATTTTGTACTTGACCAATATTGACCGGCGTAAAGTCTTCTTTCGTCATACTGAAAATCAAAAAAGGAAGTATCTATATAAGGTGTATTTGCACTCACGTCTCGAGGGTTAACAATTTCTCCCCTAAAATCAGCGAGAGAATAGAGCTCTTTAATGGTAGGGAGCCGCCAATCATCATAATTAGCCACCGTTAAATTTTCGCAATAACTGATAGCCTCCCCATGAAGGTAATGCTTATAGTCGGGCGTTTTCTGCCACATCATCCCCGTATTATTATCAGTGACTGTTTGGTCGCCATTATCCGTATAAGATGCTTGCAAGCCCTGATATTCAGCATCTTGACCTTTTAGCTCCCCCCCTTCTAAGGCACAGCTAATGTCTACACCTTCATTATCAAAACAAGCTTCTTGACCTGTATCGATAACCACAAAATTGACCTTTGGTGGTGTGGCTATCGAAGTACTTTCGATAGTATCAGAGCCTGTGGGAGTGACTACGTCACTACATCCAACCACTGAGGCTACCGTCAAGGTTATCGCTGAAATAACAAACTTTTCTTTCGTACTCATCGTTAAGGTAACCTCTCCCTTTCTAAACCAATCTGGTTGCTGATCATCAGCACGTGATGTTATGGCTCACATGGCAGAGCGCTTCACACAAATATCCTTAGTACATACGCTTCGTCGCAGCCATACTTGAGTTCACAAATCACTGGTTGTTATCATTTATCTTGTAAAAGCATAGTGGAGTTATGATTAGAGTGAGGTCAGAAACTCTGGTTTTGATAGGTGTGATGAGTGTGGACTAAAAAATAAGATATGTTATGCAAAAGTACCACTGAGGTTCCCCCGACAATGAGCAACTGACGGGAGCACCTAAACGGATTTATTGCGAGAGTAAATAAAGAGCTAAAGAAGTACCAAGCAGCCCAAAGAGATAAAATAAATGCTTTATAGAACGTGTTTCAGATATTGATCCGCTATCCATGCACGTGTTGCTAAACTGTTCATAATGACGCACAAACTCTGCTTGTTGCTCATGAGGTATAAGTGCGATCAGCTCTTCAACTTCTTCTTGTTGCACAGCTAAAAGTGATTCGATATCACATTCTAGTGCGGCAAATTCTTCTCGTTCAATACAATGTTTCTCAGCAATTTGCCTGATTGCTTGTAGATCTAAAGGTGTATTGTTCATCATAATCTACCTTTTACTGACTTTCAGTCATCCGTACTTTGCAGATAACCATAATGTTGCGTTGCAACTAGTATCTTACAAAGAATACAAAAAAACCGAAACCGATATGCAACAGATTGAGAACAACTTCAAAGTTACAATAAAACTGTCATCTGTTTTGCATGGACTATTGGCGCCGTTATTATTGCGTTTATTGTTGATTAAAGAGAGTAACAAATAGCCAGTTCTACCCGTGAAATGCTACTCTAGCTGCTATCTCATTGATGTAAGGAAGCTATACAGTGAAACAACATATTTTTGTAGGAGATTCATTGACTGAATGGGCACATTGGGAGTTACGCTTTCCTTCCGATAAGATTATCAATTTAGGTATTGCTGGTGATACCGTTTCAAACATGAAGAGACGATGTAGTGAACTCCCGTTAGTGAAAAGTACCCCGCTGGCCTCACAGAACCACGTCTGGGTCATGGCTGGTATCAACGATATACTCCAAGGGTTTCCTATGACAGATGTTATCAAGCATTACACCGACATGCTTAACACATGGCCTGCTGAAGTCATCCAAATTCAGTCTACCTTGCTAGTGGGTTCTCAATACGCAGAGCTCAATCCCTTAGTTAACCAGTTAAATAGGGCCCTAGAGGTTTACGCTATCGATCACCAAATCCCTTTTCATGATATCAATAAACAACTTAATTTATCGGAATGCCTCAGCGAGCAGATGACTAGTGACGGAGTGCATCTCAGTGAGTTAGCTTACACAACGTGGTACAAATACCTGACGACATTTGTTGCGACCTAAAAAGCAGAATAATGGCTAAGGGGTGACCACGAAGAAGTATCTCTACATGAATTTAGCCAATGTTGTTGTCACTATTAATACCCAATATCTTTATCTCCAGAAAATCACTCTCTGAGTTAATAATATTGCACTTACCAATGAAGCATTTTAAATTGATACTAATGTGAAAAACACATTCAATTCATAATCTACTTTTAATAAAGTTATCATTAGCATAACCCAATGCTCTTCAGTATGGTGAATTTGAATAACGCGCCCATGAAAAAACTCTATGTATACAAAGTTATACAATTATGACCGCAACACTATATTGCTTTTAAATATCATGAGTTAAAGCCATTTAATTGGTCATATCCACGTTACCATTCCTCGCGATTTACACATCATATGCTAAGTTTAGTTTATTACATACAACCAATTTTTCTGGCAGGATTATGAGTCTCGACAATATTTCCATAGCAAAAAACTCGCTATAGCTCCCTTAGTATTAATAAGCATCATTATAGCTATCGTTTTTACCAGCAATCGGCTAATGAACTCGATGTCAAATGACCTAAGTATCATCTCCTTTGATCTAGCACCAGACACTGAGTTAGCAGCAAACGTGACAGATGTCGTTTATCAACTTCGGCTAACGGTGAAAAACTATATTCAGACAGGGCAAGACAAGCACGTCGATCACTTTAATAGCCTATCGTCGGATCTTGATCAACTACTGAATAGAGCCTATGTTGAAATCCAAAACACTGAACGAGTGAGAATGCTTGACAACATTAAAGCACTCCGAGAATAATATATTACGACGTTTGCCGCGGTTGTCGTCACCAATCAACACCAACGGAATAGCCATGTTAAAGGCTTCCTAGATGTCGAAGGACCACAAATTGAAAAACTGTTAACCAGAGTCATGGACTCAGCCAGCCAAGATGGTGATATCGAGGCAGCTTATCATGCAGGTAAGTCCCTTCGTTCATTACTACTAGGACGCCTTTATGTCACTAAATTTTTAGTGGAAAATCAGCAGTCTCAAGTTGACAGATTTAATCAAGAGCTGAAAGATTCGCTTGGAAAAATCGACTTTTTACTCAGTGAATTACAAAACTCTACTCGTCGTCAATTAACTAACGACGCTAAAGAAATTATTACGAGTTACATCAATAAATCGAATGAAACGAGTCAATTTATCTTTAACCGTAACGAAGGTATCAAAACCCTCGATACCATCGGGCCGCAAATTGCTGAGCAAATTGCCAATTTACGACAATCGATTAGTCAATCTATGGAGCTTGCTGCTGTTGCAGCGGAAGAGCACAAAAATAGTGCCATCAGTGCGTTGATTATCGGTTCAACGATTGCCATCCTATTCGGTATTATTCTTTCTTTCTACGTTTGCTACGCGGATAATCACTCGAAAACTAAACCAAATGAATTCAGTACTCGAAGACATTGCACAAGGTGAAGGTGATCTCACTAAGCGTATTCCAGCCTCTGGTACAGACGAGTTAGCTCAGCTAGCGACCAACTACAATGCCTTCGCGGAGAAAATTCAGCACACAGTTGTCAAGCTCAACGAAGCTGGCGGAAGTCTCCTTGCTTCGGCATCAGACCTCTCCCTAAAAGCGAATTCTACTCAAACCGATATCAACGATCAGCAGTCACAAGCACAACTTGTTGCTGCTGCAGTAACAGAGATGGCAGCAAGTGTCCAAGAGGTGAGTTCGAGTGCCCAGCAAGCTTCAGAGCTGGCACAGAATACCTCTAATGAAGCAGAGCAAGGTAGCCAAACCGTCGTCAATGCGACTCAATCTATGGAAAGCCTATCCAGCCAGATCACTGATGCCAGCGATACCGTGGAAGCGCTTCGCTCCGACAGTGAGCAAATAGGTTCCGTGCTTGATGTGATCCGCAGTATTGCAGAACAGACAAATTTACTCGCTCTCAATGCTGCCATTGAAGCTGCTCGTGCAGGTGATCAAGGGCGTGGTTTTGCGGTGGTCGCTGATGAAGTACGATCACTCGCATCAAGGACGCAAGACTCAACAGAAGAAATTCAAACTATCATCGCCAGTTTGCAAAATCGCTCTGAGTCGGCAAGCCAAGCGATGCAACAAAGCCGTCAAAGTGCCGATGAAACCATGCAACAGGTTCAATCCGCAGAACATGCACTGACCTCGATTACGAGCTTTATCTCTCAAATCAATGCGTTGATTAGCCATATCTCTGCTGCAGCCTCTCAACAAGCCATCGCATCCGATGAAGTTAGCCAAAACGTTAATGGTATGTCTGACATTGCAGCAAAAACCTTAGTACAAGCAGAAGAAACTACCGAACAAGCTGGCTCACTTAGCCGCCTGGGGGGAGACGTTAATACGTTACTGGGCCAATTTAGAGTCTAAAGCGATAAAAATCAGTCATATCAAACAACAGCAAACAAAAAGGCTACTTACAGTAGCCTTTTTATTCATCATTGTATTTTGTCTTTCAAATTAAGAACGATTTAAATTAGCTCCCAAGGACCATTCGAATTTCCAGGGGTATCACCTTTCGTCCACCATTTCGCTTTGTAAATTTCGCCTTGGTACTCAACTTGGTCTCCCCCCGTATAGGTCTTGCTGGCACTCCAATCTGTTGGACCGCCATCTCCCGTTTCTACCGGAGCCCAAACACCACTAGTCCCAGGTTCTTCACCCTGAGTCCACCACTTCGCTTGGTATGTCACCCCATTGTGAACAACAGAATCACCACCGGTATAAACAGCCGTTGAATCCCACGTAGATTCACCACCACCGACAGCAGAAACGTTAACCGTTACCGTCGCATCCGTCGTAAACTCACCATCAGAAACAGTGACTATCACAGTGAAGCTTGTCGCAACATCAGTTGCTGGTGCAGACACGGTCACATCAGCCCCTGTTGCCGTTGTAACAACAACGCCTTGAGAAGCGGTATACGTTAGCGCATCACCTTCTGCATCCGTCCCGCTGACAGAAATAACAACCTCTTGACCACTCTCTACATCAACAGACGCTGGTGCAGTCAATGACGGCGGTGTATTGACGACAATACCCGAGCCCTTTACATTCACTTGAATGTTCTGAGAAACAGATTTACGCCCATCCGAAACCGTCACAATAATCGTTTCTATCAGGTCAGTTCCTGTATTCGGTGCCGTATAAGTCACTAATGCACTGCCATCACCTGCATCAGTGATTTCTGCATTTGCTGCCGTGAAGCTTAATACATCACCATCAGCATCTGTTGCTGATACCGAAAATGTGATGGTTTGATTTGCGTCGGCACTTTGCGTAGCAGGCACTGAAAGAACTGGAGCTTCATTAGGGGTAGATGTTGAACTAAAGACAGAGTCAATTTTTTCAGCCAGTGGGGAACGTAGGTTTGTACACTGCGTTAGTTTTGAACCATAGTTGATAAATGTACCTTCACACTGAATATCACCATGTACTTGCCACACAATCACCCCGCCGAGATCATTATCAACAATGTACTGTGCTTTCTTGCCGATTGACTCTTCGTCATCATAACTAAGGAAGAAATTGCCTTTCGTCAAGTAGGGCACTTCAGCATTCACGTCCCACCCTTTCGTCCATGCACTCTCTTTTTGGAGTATGTAGTTATAGTTTGGCTGGCCTTCAAAGTTTGCCCAGTTGGTTAAATCAACCGCTGATAGCGTAGGCCCATCCACCGAGAATGTCACATTACGCTTATCGGTAGGCACCCCTACATAAGCTTCAGCTTCTGTCGTTTGTACACCACGCCCATAGAATGCGGCACCAAAGTTAATTTTATTTGAAGGGATTATCGATAAGTCAAATTAACGTCTCAATAGCATCTTATTTATCAATAGCTTAAAATCATCCAATCCCAAGATGTGTCCTAAATTAATACCAAGAAGTGTCTTTTTATTAAGATTGAATTAAGCGACGACTATGCACTGTAAGAAAGCTACACAATATTCGCTTTAGCAACTCACTTCTGAGCAAAGCTTCCTAGGTGCTCACTGTCGAACCACTACAGCCATTAATGAAGTTTATAACGCAAGCTTGCCGAGATCGCCCAGCTATGCCCCTGTCATTGCACACACACATTGCTGCCCTTTGTAACTCACTTCTGGACAGAAGTGCGTTAGTGCAGTTGTTGTAGAATACTAGTTTCAGATTAGTAAAAGTATCTTGAAACTTTCAACGCCTGTTATACCGTCACTCACAGCTGATCCAATACCTAGCCAAAGGATTAGGGAAAACCTTACCTATAACGGTTTTTTCAAACTTACCGCCGTTAACTTCGATGACACCACGCGATGCAAAGTTATCTTCATCGGCAGTCACTCGTACAGCCAGTCAAGTGGCTGATAAATTCGATCTTATCCCAGATGGAAGTAAACAGGGTGGAGATGCAAGTAAAACGAACATCCTTGCCCAAGCAAATATGTCTAGCAGTGACTCAAATTCTTCAACACTGAGTCCATTACGTCAAGACCATGACAAATTCACCAAATCGCTCAATCTTTCCTCTGAAAGCAAAACGGGGCTGACAACCGCCTTGGCTGCCGAAGCGGTGAAAACCGGAGGGAAAAGTTGGACGCACAGTTTTGGTCAAGAAAATCAACAGCAACTCCAAGATGCTTCGCAAGATGTGCTTTCCAGTAATCAAGAGTTCAAAGAGGCCAACCAAGTGGCCAGTGACATTGGCAGTAATGTCAGCTTTAAAGGTCGCGAGCTGGCGGGGGCGTTTACCAGAAGTCCAGAGTCCATGAGCCAATTAAACAGCGCATTCCAACAACACGCCACGCCCTTGATGAGACAACGAGCCAATGCGTTACAGCAGCAACACCGAAGCAGTGGTTTAGGTGAACCACAGGCGAAAGCGTTAGCACAAGCGCAATCGCTGCTTAATACCAGCAATTACACTGAGGGCAATGCCAATGATGGCATGCATGCCGCGCTTGCCGCTATCGGTACCGCGACTGGCCATCACATTACTGCCCCAGGCGACGCTCGACAAAACCAAGGTATCGGTGGTCCAGAGTTTGGTGGTACGCAACAAGCTGTTGGGGCGGGTATGCGGCCAACCGATACTTCGGAGGTTGATAATAAGGTCACTGAAAATGGACCAGCAGGTGAGGCGCCAACAACCCCTGAGCCTGTTGCGGCCGAGCCTGTTGTTACCACTGACCACTCAAACAATAAACAACTGCATCTGGCTGGAGATGCAGCCAAAAACGCACAATATGGCAATGAACGCGTCGATTCAGTCCTTCAAGGCATGGAAAATACGCCGATGGTGACCCCAAGCAAGGGGCATACTGCTGCTACTATCGCTGATAACATCATGAATGGTGGCTGGAATCCTGGCAATATTCTCATGGGGGGTGCGAAAGGGGCATTGGAAGGCGGCTCACAAGTCGTCGATAAGGCGGGCAATATGACCCCAGAGCAACTTAAAGCGCAAATGGGGGAGTGGCGCGAGCAATATGGTGAGGCCAGCACCTCGCTCAATCCCCTTACCAACGAAGGGCAAGCCAATATTTACGGCTACGTGGCTGCGGCAGGTCATAACGGATGGGATAAAGGCTCGGCAATCGCAGCTGCTGCGGTCAGCTGGGTTAGCGGCGGCGGCGCAGAATCTGACGCCACACCTAACGGTTTAGGGCAGCTGTCGGCTGCTGAACAATCGCAGTTCTGGCAGTATGCAGCGCAGCACTCCGCAAACGCAGGCAAAGAAGGCGCTTTAGCTGTACTCACCAATCATGGCGATAAAATGGTGGCTGCCGTGACCGGATTAGCGCAAGAAAAAGGGCTTACTCCTGGTCAGGCTGGCGTGGTCGGTGCTTCTGTAGCGGGCGGAGAAGAGCGCATGAATAACGCGCTTGAAACCTACAAACAAGAGCTGGCCATCAATGATGAAGATAGCTTCGTGGATAACAACGGTAATGTCCAATTATCCGACAATGCTCAACGTGAGTATGACGCCGTGGCACCACGCCTGCAAGCGATGGCTGGTGCTGGCGAGCATGCCAGTGCCTACTTGAGTGATGTGGGTCGCCTAAACGCAGTCAGACAGGATTTGTACAGCGAATAGGCGAAGTTAGGGTTGGTATTTGGGCCTAACGCTATGAAGGGGTGGAAAAAGTGAACAGGTAAGGCAAAAAAAAACCTTGTAGAAATCTCTACAAGGGTTTGGGTGACTAAAAATCCACTGCGTAGCAATAACTTAAAATTCATTTTTATGACAATCAAAATACCTAGGGACACTACCATACCCTGCTCCAATAGAGTGGAATCCAGCTCCATTCACCGCATCATTTTGCCGCATCTGAAAATCTAAATCCTCGCCTGCATCGAATTCTGGTTGGTGACAAGGCGTATAAATTGGCGTGAGCGGCTGACGATGCGCGTGAAGAACCAACCCAAAAAACGGTACCAATAAAAGAAGCCAAAGTGCCTGCCAACCAATCACGCTATATACCAGTCCCATCAAGACCACTCCAACGAGGGGGTGTGCGAACACCTTTTTGCAGCAGTACCAATAAAACAAGATAACGGGACTGAAAACGGTCATGGTAATGAACGCCGTTGACGGTTCAGCCAGCCCTTCCACCCACCCTAAAAAATACAAGCAAGAGTAAAAGAAGTTTGTCACAAGCAATAACAGCACAGTGCCAAATACTTTGAGCAGTAAACGGCCAACTTTTCGTATGCCGAGCTCGACGGTTTGACGATGAGTTAGTGGGGAAATATCTCGCATAGCGCCTCCGATGTGGTGCTTTATTAATCACACTGTAACATAGTTTTTCTGGACTAATTGCAAATTTCATGACTTGTTAACTGGTCATCGACCCCATATCTTCTTGCAAATGAAAGTTCTCTGGGTAGCGTAGCTCGATATTCACCTCTTTTTGCTGCGGTAACTTCGTCGAGAACTCATAATAATTTTTACCACGGTTGATGAATGCATGACGATCAATCACATCCATATTGACCACGGTTGTTTTATTCGCGCGTTGCAGGTTAGGCCAGTAGCTATTCAATAGTTTGGTTAACGAGGTGCGATAGAGCATGAATCGGGATCCATTTGAAAAATAAAACTCACACCCATTTTTTTTGTGGTGATATACACCAATTCACCATTACCAAAAATGCCAAATTTGCTTTTATTTCCCTCGATGAAACCTATCAGATTTTGCAATCTTTCCTTTTCTGGCGAGGCTACGGGAGGAAGGCGAAGGTCACATTGCTGGCAGGCCTGATGGGTGTTTTTCAGATACCGAGATAGACTCCACCACGCTAAAGTAAAAAAAAGTACGGACAGAGGAAGCGAAACAGCCATCCAAAACAATGTGCTGCTTAAATCCGCGACGGTGTAAGCGATGGTACCAAAGTGCTGATAGCCCATGTTCAGATCTATCACGCCTTTGAAATTTGATGACATGCGCAAATACTCACCATTGCCGACATCATTGCACAGGACCTTGGCCACTTCACCTACGTTAATATCCAAGCAGACCGCCACCAGCTTAACCCCGTGGACAAGGGGCTCAAGCGCGTTTTTCAAACCAACCGCATCCTGATACAAAACCGACTCCCAAAGCATATCGGTATCCAAAATGGTTTCAAGGTGGAAAATTAACGCAGACTCTACCCATTGCGCTTGGCGCCTAATAAAGAAGGCAGTAATGAAGACAATGAGAAAACACACACCGCCACAGGCTAACAACAAGCTTCTTTGTGGTACCGACTTAACCATCTTTATCTCCTGCTGTATTCCACACTAACGGCCTCTTAGCAAACCCCCGCTTCGAGAATGACATCGAATCAATCTGACTCAAGCGCGTGTGAACGCCTGAGAGCTGTTGTTCGGTCAGTATTTCAACAGAGATTTTCAACAACTCATATTCAGAAGGTGATGCTTTGGCGAGTAAGCGGCAATCCTGACTGGGTATCAAATCCGAAGGTAAAGAATCAAAGGCCAGTGTTGAAACATCGTCAGAAGAAAGTGTTACGACGGGATCAAAAACATAGAGCGGTTGATCAATAATTCCACCCTGAGTGTGATAGGCAAATAGTTGGTTACGGTGACTCAGCAACGTCACCACACCTGCCGCTGGGTCGAGTGCTTGCTTGACCTTCGCCCCACGTCGAAAAAGGTGCAATGATACGTTTTGCAAGCCGCTTTCCAGTAACGCATCTTGTAAATCCGAGGCCAAAGGCTTGTGCTCAATATCATAAACAATGTTGATGACGTGATGGTCAGCCTCGCTAAGGATAGAAACGAACTCTTTGAGGACTGATTGCTCATTATTGATGGCCGAGTAGCCGTGTACACGATGCAACAGTTCTGGCGTTACTGTTCTTGCCAAGTACGGCGTATCACGACTAAATAGCGCCTAATAGAACGGCATTTGTATCCATGATGGTGATCAAGCTGAGAGCCCCTTCTTTGTTCAGCTTGTCAATGGCACCCGTTGCACGCTTGGACAAACCGTGGGTTTGGCCAATGTGAATACTGCCCTGAGTATGCGCATCAGACATCAAATTTTTGAAGCCGTTAATAAAACGGGTCTCTGGTACTGAGCTCACACCAAGCAAGATGCCTAATGACGGTGTTTGCGTTTGCGCTACAACACATCGAAATGGGAGCGTTGTTATCAGCACGAGAGAGAAAATTACATATCTCATCTCAGTTACTCCCAAAAAAACATGGGGTGTTCGAATAACTGTTACACAAAATGCAGGCATCGCAAATAATCTCATGCAACAATCGCCCTGGAGCCGCAATGATTTTAACACTTAAAAAACATAACCTTAATTCAACAACTCTCTAAAAATCATTAATTTCGCCATACCCAAGAAAGCATACAAGTGACAAACATCATTCCAAACTAAAAATTAGGGGCCAAAAACGCTAAATTTATAAAAGCTTTCTAATAAAAAATTAGATCTTCCTCCAACAATAAATTCCGCATGGGATCCCATAACCCTGTGCAGATAAAGCAGCCAACATGTTCGAACAGGTGAAGCGCGTATGAAATTAACTCTAATTGCGACAATAACGGCTGCATTATCACTCAATGCCCACGCCCTCAACTTAAACGGAACACTGTTTGAAAAAAGTGGTCATGAATACAACATCGACCCTTCTCTGCTTTACGCCATCGCACTGGCAGAGTCTGCTGTTAGAGTGGAGGATACTGCAACCGTCAAACCTTACCCGCTGGCTATCCGCTCAGACAAACCGTTTTATCCCGAGAATAGCGCAGAAGCAGAGATCACCATTTGAGAATAGTTACAACGTCACAAGGGATTGATATTGGTATCATGCAAATCAATACCTACTGGCAAAAAGATCACTTTAATGACCCTGTCGAGTTGCTGGGTGCACAAAAAAACATCGACACCGGCGCAAAAGTTCTGTCTCAAAACCTCATCGCTAGCAACTATGACCTTCGCGTAGCAATAGGCAGGTACAACACGTGGTCAAACACGACGATTGCGAATGCTTACGCAGACCAAGTGCTTGCCATTTATACCCAATTAACTTGAAGATGCGTGTTTGAGCACCTGAAAATTATCATTTATTCGAGACGCCAGTGAGCCAGCGA
>JBHOGO010000108.1:0-12539 GCA_043421945.1 bacterium sp. HQB-150
TGTATTCAAGCATTCAAACAGCTCCAATGCCAGAAAGGCTGCTTAAGCTAGCTGAGGCTCGGTGGTAATCAGGAAAAGTTTGGTAAAATCATTTAAGATTGAAGATTAAAAGAAGAAGATAGAAGCCCTGCTTTAACGCGACAATTGACGTTCCCGAATGGTTGCTCATCAAATGTTCTGATTTATTCTGATAGCTTCTGGTATTACAAACAGGCAGCTTACATAAAACAAAAAGAGTTACCTGTTTATGCTCTGATTAAAGAATCAGAACATTTTATCAAAACAGATAACTCTCCTTTTTTAATTCGAAGTGATAGCCTAGTCCTAGTAGGGACTAAATATTATTACTTCTGATTATTCATAAACTCACGAACATATGCCGCAGGATTCTGTTCTGAGCCACGGTTACTAAACCAAACTGCAGTCATATTCTTATCTGGAGAGATGTAGATACCTTGCCCTTGAAGACCTGACTTGAACATATCACCATCAGCCCATATAGCATCAAACTGGTAACTTGCACCTACAGGCTCTTCGCCGATCATTTTAATAAAGTGTGCCGACATCTCAGCATTTCCAGTATACGTATTCTCGGTATACGATGTGCGTATAGTGTTAACAACATCTTCAGAAATCACACGCTCTTTCGCTGTTGCAGACCAAGCATCAGTATACAACAGGGTATAACGAGCCATATCTTCAGTAGAACTTGAGAAAACGCCATGTACAATTTCATAGCCATCGGGTGTCAAAGTTAACAAAGCATCAGCGTTCATTCCTGCTTTCGACCAAATACGCTCCTCGATGACCTGAGAAAGCGTTTTACCTTCCATACGCGCAATCAAAAGTCCTAAGATCTGAGTGTTGAATGAGCTATATTCAAACGCTTTACCGCCTTCAGAGAGTGTCTTAGCACCCAACAAAGTCTGGTAGTAGCCAGATGTCTGTCCAGTTTCAGCAAGCATTAGCTGCGCAATAGGTGAATTAGGATCTTGACGAGAAGCAGCGTTCTCACGAGCGTCCATCCCACTTTGCATATTGAGCACGTCAATCACTTTGACGTTACGCCAGTCTGATTTTTCCAACTCTGGCAAGTATGTGATCAGTGGCTCAGAGACATCAATCTTACCTTCTTCTTCCAGCATAGCCACCAACAGACCAGCAATTGTCTTAGCATTACTCATCCACAAATGCTGCTGGTTGTACGGCATATTAAAATGCTCAAATACAACTTTACCATTCTGGGTAATAATCATAGAGTTAATTGATGGGTTCTCGCCTTGTAGCAATGATCCTAGCTTTATATCGTTCCACTCAGTGTTGTAAACTTCAGATGCGTCCATAAGATCACGCTCTAAAGGTATATAGTGATCGTCACCGCGTTTGATGCGTGAGGCTGGTAGCACCTCACCCATATTTTGCCAATACCATGACGACTGCTCGCCAGGGATCATAAAGCTCATTAGATTGAAATCATCTAGGTAAGCTTGACGCGTTTCAGTGGTCATAGCTGTCGCACCGGTGCAGGCTAAAATTGAGGCAAGAAGAAGACTACGTTTCATCATTATTTAGGTACCATCAAAGATTATTTTTAAATTAACGGTAAAGGTATCAAGAGACTTTATTGAGTAGCATGTCATTTTGCGACAAGCTAGAAACGACATAGCACAACTAGCGTTTATCATACTAAGATGACAACATCCTCCACAATATACCGGTAAACTTTGAAGAAAGGCACTTCGTCACTAGCTACCAAGATTTCTCATCAAGCGAGTTAAGTTACTCGGGTTATCATAACCCAACGAACTGGCTATATCGGTTACAGTTGTACCGCGTTTTAGCTGCGACAAAGTAAAGTTGTATTTAAGCTGATTATGAAAGTCTCTAAAACGCAACCCTTGCGAAGCAAAGATACGCTGAACGGTACGTTCAGAAATCCCGAACAGCCTTGCTAAGAATCCAACACTAAAGTCTTCATGACGCCAAAAGCTTTGCGCAACGGATTTTACTCGTTCAAAATCTGATTGATTTGAATCTAAAGCGTTTAGGGGTAGTTCATACTCTGGCTGCCCAATCTTCACAGGTAAAAAACTAAATGAGACGCCACGTAGTACCTGACCTGTTTGAGTCTGAGAATAAACGTGATGTGAAGGTATCGTTTCTGAAGAAAAAGCCAAATATTCCGGTTTCCAGCTTGACCCCATAAAGTGCTGGACCAGAGTAATTAAACGCAATGCTGTAAACTGTTGAATTAACGAAAAACCTCGGTTTGACTCTGCAACGCCATGACTGAAATAAATTCTCATTTCATCATGTTCATAACCAGCCCAAACTTGAAAATGGCTACCTTGATGCTGACTTACGCTAACGACATCAGTTAAAAAACTTACAATTCCCTGACTTTTTAACAATAGCTCCCTCACGAGTGGGTGCATGTCTATCTGGTTACTATAGCGACTCGAAATATCCACGATACTGTCACTCCCGATACAGTGCTCTACAGAGTCGATGATAAGTCCTAGCGAATGCGATGGAATATGAGGAGAGAGCTGTAGCAATGTGTTGTAATCAACACCATACTGCCATAACAACTTACGGCTATCGTGACCATACTCCTCAACATAGCGAATAAATGGTGCCGCACACATTGTTGAAGAGATAGCTAATGATTGCATGAATTAACGAAAGTGATTATTAGGACTCTATTGTAGCAAAGCGTATTAAGTGATCAACCGCAACATTTTGGCAGAGAATTAGTGATATGACATCAAAGAAAGCAATAAACCGATCGACATCACTCACTTTCCTCCTGTTTAGGCAGCCCCATGGTTTTCTCTATTGCTTAAATAGGTACATCCTAATATCAACGTTAGGCAGACTAGACTATTGTTAACCCATACGAAAAACCCTCGTTTTCATAGGAAATGATGATGGTAATACCAGAAAATAGCAGTATCGTAATTTTTGGTGCTTCGGGCGACCTTACATACCGTAAGTTGATCCCTGCTCTCTACCACCTTTATGCGGATAATCAGCTTCCAAAGTCATTTGCGATCCTTGGTGTAAGCAGAACGGAGTATAGTGATGACTCCTACCGCGATAAGTTAAAGCTGTCACTTCAGGAATTAGAAAAAACCGAACCTGAAGTCTTGGATGCTTTTCTTGAACATCTGCATTATCAGCCTATTAATACCTCTGATGTCGATGATTACGCACGTTTAGCTACGCGCCTCACGCAGATTGAACACGATTATCAGCTAGAGAATCACAACACCCTGTTTTATCTTGCAACGCCACCAAGTCTTTATGGCGTTATCCCTGCCCACCTAGCGGCACATGGTCTAAATAAAGAGGCAAATGGCTGGCGTCGATTAATCATTGAGAAGCCTTTTGGTTATGACCTCGACTCTGCACAAAAGCTAGATGCCGAGATTCACCACCATTTCCAAGAGCATCAAATTTATCGTATCGACCACTATTTAGGGAAGGAAACCGTACAAAACCTTCTCGTGCTTCGATTCTCAAATGTCATGTTTGAACCCTTGTGGAACCGTAACTTCATTGAGTACGTTGAAATCACAGGCGCGGAATTCCTTGGTGTCGAAGAGCGTGGCGGCTATTACGATGGCTCTGGCGCTGTCCGAGATATGTTCCAAAACCACCTACTGCAAGTCTTAGCGATGGTCGGGATGGAGCCACCAGCACAAATCAACGCAGACGCTATTCGCGATGAAGTGGTAAAAGTATTGCAAAGCTTAAAGCCACTCGAAGAAGAGGACCTACACAAAGATTTGGTACTGGGGCAATACACCGCTTCTGATGTACGAGGCCAACATCTACCAGGTTACCGTGAAGAAAATGGCGTTGCAGACGATTCTCGCACTGAAACCTATATTGGCCTAAAAGCTCACATCAACAACTGGCGTTGGAATGGCGTGCCTTTCTACATACGCACAGGAAAGCGATTACCAACACGTGTAACCGAAATAGTCATTCACTTTAAAAACACACCACACCCTGTTTTTGGTCAAAATGCGCCAGAAAATAAACTGATTATTCGAATTCAACCGGATGAAGGTATTCAGGTGAGCTTTGGTTTGAAAGAGCCAGGCGCTGGTTTTAAAGCAAAAGAAGTGAAAATGAACTTCTCTTACTCAGATCTACAAGAAACCAACATGCTCACGGCCTACGAGCGTTTGTTACTTGATGCTTTAAATGGCGATGCTACGTTGTTTGCGCGAACTGATGCCGTTGAAGCGTGTTGGAAGTATGTCCAGCCCATACTCGATTTCAAACAAGATCCTCAAGCACTGTTTGGCTATGCCTGTGGTACATGGGGACCTCAAGAAGCTTATGAACTGCTACAAAGGGACAACCGAGCATGGCGTTTCCCTTGTAAAAACTTAACTGACACGGATTACTGCGAACTATGATCAATCACAAGATTTTTGCAACGCCTGAATTGGTCGTTGAAAACCTTGCCAATGAAATGAAGACATACAGCGAACAAGGTAAGTCTGTTCACATTTCATTGTCTGGCGGCAGCACACCAAAGATGCTTTTTAAGCGCTTAGCACAAACGCCTTATGCGGAAAACATTCAATGGAATAACCTACACTTTTGGTGGGGCGACGAACGCTGTGTGGCACCCGATGATGCTGAAAGCAACTTCGGTGAAGCCAATGCGCTTCTCTTTAGCCAAGTCAATTTACCGGCTGAAAACATCCACCGAATTCGTGGCGAAGATGAGCCACAAGCTGAAGCTCAACGTTTCGCGAAAGAGATGGCAGAAGTGATTCCAACAGAAAACGGCACACCAGTATTCGATTGGATCCTACTCGGTGTGGGTGCTGATGGTCATACCGCCTCCCTCTTTCCTGGTGTGACTAATTATCAAGATGAGAATCTGTCAGTGTTGGCTTCTCACCCTGAGTCCGGACAAATTAGAGTATCCAAAACCGCCAAAGTGTTAGAGGCTGCAAAACGAATCAGCTACTTAGTGCTTGGCGCAGGCAAAGTTGAAATCGTGAAAGAAATTCATACCACTCCTGCTTCTGATCTGCCCTACCCTGCAGCAAAAATCCTGTCTAAAGCAGGTGAAACAGAGTGGTTCCTAGATTCAAATGCAGCAAGCGCGATCTTATAGTCGCAAAGTGCCAAGGAGAAAAATAATGAAAGGTGATATCGGTGTAATTGGCCTAGCAGTCATGGGGCAGAACCTTATCCTAAACATGAATGACCACGGCTTCAACGTGGTGGCTCACAACCGTACTGCAGCTAAAGTAGACGGATTCCTAGAAGGTCCAGCGAAAGGGACTAACATTGTTGGTGCTTACTCTCTCGAAGAGCTTGTTGAGAAGCTCGAATCACCACGTAAAGTGATGCTAATGGTACGTGCGGGTGATGTCGTCGATAAATTCATCGAGGCATTAGTTCCCCTTCTAGACAAAGGCGACATCATCATTGATGGGGGTAACACTAACTTCCCAGACACAAACCGTCGTGTTACTGCGCTTCGTGATAAAGGCATTCACTTCATAGGTACGGGTGTTTCCGGTGGTGAAGAAGGCGCGCGTTTCGGCCCTTCTATCATGCCAGGGGGTTCTCCTGAAGCTTGGGAAGCGGTTAAGCCTATCTTCCAAGGTATCTCTGCGAAAACTGACGCTGGCGAGCCTTGTTGTGACTGGGTGGGTAACGACGGTGCGGGTCACTTCGTTAAGATGGTTCACAATGGCATCGAATACGGAGATATGCAGCTCATCACTGAAGCCTACCAGTTCATGAAAGATGGCCTCGGTATGAATCACGACGAAATGCAGGCTGTATTTGCTGACTGGAACAAAACGGAGCTAGACAGCTACCTCGTCGAAATCACGGCTGACATCCTCGGCTACAAAGATGAAGACGGTGAAGCACTTGTTGAGAAAATTCTCGACACTGCTGGTCAAAAAGGAACGGGGAAATGGACAGGCATCAACGCACTAGACATGGGTATCCCTCTCACGCTCATCACTGAATCTGTATTCTCTCGCTGCCTGTCTGCACTAAAAGATCAACGTGTTGAAGCTGAGCAATTGTTTGGCAAAACAGTGACTCCTGTTGAAGGCGACAAACAAGAGTGGGTAGATGCCATTCGTCAGGCACTACTGGCTTCTAAGATCATCTCTTACGCTCAAGGTTTCATGCTAATGCGTGAAGCGTCGAACGAAAACGGCTGGGATCTCAACTACGGTAACGTTGCATTGATGTGGCGTGGCGGTTGTATCATCCGTTCTGCATTCCTAGGCAACATTCGCGATGCTTATGAAGCGAACCCAGACATCGCATTCCTAGGTTCAGATGCATACTTCAAAGGTATCCTAGATAACTGCATGAGCGCGTGGCGTAAAGTCGCCGCTAAGTCGATGGAATCAGGCATCCCAATGCCATGTATGACGTCTGCACTCACGTTCCTAGACGGCTACACAACAGCGCGTCTTCCAGCGAACCTTCTACAAGCTCAGCGTGACTACTTCGGTGCTCACACGTACGAGCGTACTGACCGTCCACGTGGTGAATTCTTCCACACAAACTGGACGGGAACAGGCGGTGACACAGCATCGACGACGTATGATGTCTAATCGTTAAGCAACAACCTCCACATAATTCAATCCGTCTTCTTAGAAGGCGGATTTTCACCGCCTCCCAATAAATAGAAACGTTTCTTATAAAGAAAAGTTGAAGAATTGAAAAATCGTTACTTGCCATCATTACAAAGCTCACAACAAAGCATTGTTTTATCGAACTCCGTCTTATATTTACCATCCAATTTATAATTTAGCGATGACTGGATCACGATAATCATCTTCGTATCTTGACTAGATTTAGCAAAAACCTCAAATTTCATAGAAACGTTTAAACTAAGTTCATCACTCATTAATAGACACTCAGTTTGATCGACATACTTTATAGCTTCAAACAATAACGTGGGCGTTTGCCATATCGCAAACGTCCATACAGAAGTAGTGAACACATCATCGAACAATCCACTTTCATCATGAGGAAATAAGTCAGTGAACAGAATGGTTAATACTCGTATCAATGCTAAATGGCCTAGCCGCCTTTTTTTCATATCACTGTTTGTAGCAACCACGAGTAGTCAGGCAGCAACTAATCCTCAAGCGAATCCCACAACTTCAGATACAGCAGTCATGTTGAGCAGCGAGCACACTGATGCACTACATGACTGGCATGTAGAAACAGATGGTAACAATCTATTGCAAGTGGAACCGTTACTCAGCAGTCATGGGCAAGGTCTCAAGCTTGATTATGAAATGTTGTCAGTACGAAACCCTGGTTGGGTGAGTATTTACACGCGCTTTGAGCAACCACTTGATCTGTCCCGCCCCTTGGTTATGGATCTGAAAGCGGATTCCGCCAGCACATTAGAGATAAAATTCATCGATAGCGATGGTAGCGTATTCATTAAATGGCTACCTCTTGATCAGCAGTATCAAGAATGGACTAACCTAGTGATATACGAAGATAGCTTATTGTATGGGTGGGGTGGTAAAGATGACAAATTAGACAATATTGCCATGATTGAACTGGCAATCTCTGGGCGACATGATTCAGGGACCGTTATGCTATCTCAACTACATATTGGAAGTGATAACCTTACAGCTACCTTCCCTTCCGCTGGGCCTCAACTCGACCCAAATCGCCATCTTGAAGGCGTAGGCTTTGAACAACGACGCGCTGAAAAAATGCGCCCAAAAGACCCTCTTGTACTTGAATATTTAAAGCAAGTTCAAGATGAATACTCTCAAGAACAACAATTACTCGTCTCACAAGAAGGCCTAGGTAATGAGTTTCATACCTTCAATAATGCCTTGGCAGCGATGGCCTTTATTGTTGAGGGGGAGCAAGAAAGAGCCGAACGCATCTTAGACTTTTTTGCTGAAGCCACTGACAAAGATAACACTGACCCAAGACGACAAAACTTCTTTTTAAACGGTGAAGCCCGTGGTTTTTATCAATCCGTGAATATTCGCGAGCATGATGGCGTTGAGCCATACACTACCGCTCAGTCTGATCGTTGGATGGGAGATATGAGCTGGTTATTAATGGCCTACCTACACCATCAAAAAGTGTATGGTTCGGACAAATATGATGAAATCACAGGTCTTTTAAAAACGCTGCTAATCAGCTGGTATATTGATGATGAAAGCTCTGGCGGTGGCTATATTCAACATGGCTGGCGAAGAGGGGATGCGAAGCTTCATGAAGATAGTGGTCACCCTGAAGGTAACATTGATGCTTATGCGGTCATGAAATTGCTCGGAGAAGATGAGTATGCAGAGAACATCAAGCGCTGGCTAGATGAAGCGATTAAAGGAAACAATCAGCCGTTAGATCTCTATACCTGGCGCGTATTAGCCTATGGCCAAAGTTCAGCAAATCTACTGGATATCCCTGAACATGACTTAAGGTACCGAAAAACATTGATCCATGAAGGCAAAAAAGTCAGCGGCTTTTATCATGGCGCAGACTCTGATGCTACAAACATTTGGCTTGATGGTACGGGGCATACAGCGTGTGCTTATCTAATGTATGGTGATAAACAACGTGGTTACTTTTATGCCAACCAGTTGGATAAACTGATGATTGACCGCGATATTAACGGCGTCCACACTCGTGGAATACCTTATACCGTAAATAAAGATAATGGCTATGACTGGGTTGAACCTGATCGAGGGTTTACGTCTGTAGCTGCATGGTATCTATTTGCAAAAAATGGCTTCAACCCTATGACGTTAGAAACCGTTGATATTGAGTTCGAAGATTCATCGTCGAAGTAAATTCAAGGTAAACAAATCCATTCTTAACTATTAGAACTTGCCCTTGCTATGGCATTGCGTTGTACATATGCCGACCCATAAAAGGGCACGAAGAATGTTACCTGTGGTTAATCGCTATTGACCACAGGTATAGCGACTACTTTCTAATGCCTCACTTCACATCTTCTCGTGGTATCTCTTCGAAAAGCCAACCTAATTCCACCCAAATGACGACTTTTGCTGAGCATAAACTAAGATCATATACGCACACCACCATACTCAATGCGACCGCGGTGAAACTTTCGTGCCAACAAAATGCTTTACGACAAGGATGAGAAAAATATGAAACGACAGACCATGAGCAAGCTAATCGTAGCTTCTACCTTTATTTTGGCTCCTTCATTCCTCTTTGCGGCAGAGCCAAATGTACCAACAGAACCACCCTATATTGTCCTAAGTGACAATTTAGATGAACCAAACGGCTACGGGTTTTGTATTGACACATATGGACCTGGCCAATCCGAATTAATGCAGACCCATACTTGTAAACCGAAAGCGCCTGAAGGCTCTCCTCGAAACTACTCTGGGCATGATGTTCGGTTTGAGTACGATCCAAAAACAAACAAGATTGAATCTTATGCGTTTGAGGGACTGTGTATGCAAGGTCTCTTAGCAGAGGGGAAAACTGAGCTGGCGTTACTCGATTGTAGTGATGCAAAACACCAAGGGTTTATTTATCAAGAGCAAGATCAAACCATTAGACTGAAAGCCGATATGACCTATTGCTTAGCTGTCACTTCAGAAACACAACTAGCAGGACCATGGGTAAAACGGCCTCTTGAATTGGCTCAGTGTGACGAAGCCGAAGCAATGTTAATGAAGTGGACTGTTGTCCCTATGTAAAAAATACATTTAAGTAAAACATTGCTGAGTGCCACGTTATACTCGGCAATGTTTTTCATTAAAAGCAATATTAATTAAACTTAGAAAAGGCGAGCATCAATACAACCTACACCTCTTGCCTCTTGCCTCTTGCCTCTTGCCTCTTGCCTCTGGAATATGTTCTCGCTAGATAAATTCACATAAATACAAATATAAAGAATACACCAGAGTAGTATGGCTAGTATTTTCCCGCTATGGCTTGATATATCTATAACATGCTTCAATAACTAACAAGCAGTACAGCACGCCAACTTATTAACCTCCACTCAACTATTATTTCCAGTATGAATAGTGGTGAACGTTAATCTAACGTACGACATTAAATCTAATAGCATAATAAACCCTCCCTAATGCCAGTTGTCATAATAAGTCATTATTTCCGTCATGTTTTTGTCACCTTAAACTTCTAACTTACCGGCAGTTTTTTTATAAGGTCCCAATAGATGAAGTTCTCCAAAGTATCACTCTTAGTTGCAGGCGTCATGACGCTTGCTGGTTGTAATAGCTCAAGTTCAGATAACCCTGGAGATATCGGTCCTGAAACATTAGAAGGGCTTAAAGTTGCCTTCATGCCTGACATCCACTTCCATGATGTTTATGGTGTTTTTGAAGATGGTTCATTTGATGGTTTGCCAAATAGCATCTCTGGTAAGAATGCAACTATTCGTACCATGCAAGCACAAATGAATTCGACTCGTTTATTTAACGAAAACTATTTCGCTATCATTGCTGCACTCGATGATGTAGTCGCTCGCGGAATTAAATACGTAGCACTGCCAGGTGATTTTAGTGATGATGGCCAGCCGATTCATATGCGCGGCTTGGTTAGCATCTTTGATCAATATCGTGAACAGCATGGCCTTGAGTTCTTTGCTGCGCCAGGTAACCACGATCCGGCTCGCCCTTTCACTATCGATGCCGGTAAAGGTGGTCCCACTAGTGGTGGTGACGGTGGTTTCCTCGGTGAAGGCGGTGAAGAAATCCGTATTTTCTCGACAGGACATAAAGTTTGTACTGACGAAAATGCTGATAACAGTGAAATGACAACCATTTGTACCGATGAAATCGTTGAGTGGGGCTACTCTGAGATTATGGATATCTTAGGTCATCACGGCTTCTTCCCTCAGCCTGAGTATATTTACTACGAAACCCCATTTAGCTCAGACGAAGCTCGTGTGAACTACTCGTTTGAGTTAGCGCAAGAAGAAGCAGCCTTTAAGAAGCGTCACTTTGAAATTTGTCACCAAGGTACTGGCGGTGACTACAAAGAAGACCATTACACCGATTGTTCTTGGATTCCTGATTCTACTTACCTCGTTGAGCCTGTAGAAGGTCTATGGCTAATGGCAATCGACGCCAACGTGTATAAACCAAAAGAAGGCAGGGGTGACAATTCAACCGACGGCGACGATTTCGATGGTAGTTCTAATGCGGGTTACAACATGATGTTGACGCACAAAGAACATGTTATCGAGTGGATCGAAGATACTGTAAAAGCGGCCAAAGAGCAGAATAAGGTTCTATTCTCGTTCAGCCACTTCCCAATGACTGACTTCTACAACCAAGCTTCTGAAGAGATTGAAGATATCTTCGGTTCTAATGAATTACGCCGTGAGCCTGAAGATGATACCAGTAAAGCGCTGGCTCAAACGGGGCTAAGCATTCATGTGGGTGGCCACATGCACTTCAACGATACTGGTATGAAACAGTATGAGATTGATGGTGAAACATACACCCTCTTTAATATCCAGGCGCCTTCACTCGCTGGTTATATCCCTGCGTATAAGATCTTAGAAATTAAAGCAAATAACCAAGTAGAAGTTGAAACTGCTATCATTGAAGATGTGCCACGTTTTGACGAACTGTTCGAGCACTATGCTGAAGAGCAAGCACACCTACAAGCGATCGACAAAGAAGATCGCTGGGATGCAGATATTCTAACGGCTGAAAATTACTACGAGTTAACTGACTGGCATATTCGTGAACTAACTCGCTTACGTTTCCTTCCAAGAGACTGGCCAGAAGACATCAAAACCATGATATTTAATATGGATGGTGATCAAATGCTAACCTTGTCTCAGCTTGAAACAGACATCACTGTTTGTCAGCTACGTTATGCATTGAGCAAAGTATCGGATGTAGAGCCATGTAGCGAAGCAACAAGTGAAGACGAGACTCTTAAGCAGTTTTTGCTGGACTGGGCTACCGCTAAGGTTAAAGCGCGTGAGCTAGCACGTAGTGAAGGTCTAACGCTAGCACACTTCGCTTTGTGGAGTGGCCAAGATCTGGCAGAAGACTTTTATCGTCTACGCAATGCTGATGAACTGGCTTTCCGTGATATCGACTCAGATCGCCTCGTTCAATACAAGCTATTGAGTGAAACACTGTCTGAGATTGAAATTGAAGTATCAATTGAAAGCGCAGACGCTGGCGATACTACCGTGGGCGATGTGTTCAAAACACGCTTTGGTACCCTGTTCTACATTATTGACCGCTTCGCGACAGGCCAAGCTTCAGACAACTTCTTAATCGACGTTGAACATGGCGAACTGTACGACCTGAAAACGGTTTATGACCGCGATAGCCTATAAATAGCGTGCTTAACGCTCATACTTTTTGAGCCATATTAAGCCTTAAACATTCGCGAGATGACATTGCCCTTCAATGGGCAATTCAATACCCCAAAAGGTCGCCCATTCGGCGTAATGCTTGTCAGTTAAGCTGACTTATCGCTTCCGAGAAGGCCTAACCGCATAGCGGTTAGGCCTTTTTTTCACC
>JBHOGO010000109.1:0-12518 GCA_043421945.1 bacterium sp. HQB-150
TTAGAGTCATTTTCATGGCTGATAGCATGATCTTCTCGTCGCAAAAAATCAAGCCCCTTCAATGATCACAGGTATAGAAGCGGCGCTGAGTAGCGAGTTCGGTGATGACGTTGATACTTCTTCCTTTGTCTTTAGACAGGTAGCCTATCAAATTACACACACCGGCTGATACACCAATCGTTACATCAAAGGGTTGGTATTGTGCTTCGATAAACGTATCAAGCACACCGCTGGAAAATACGCCGCGCATTCCTCCCCCTTCAACAACTAATGCCTTTGTATTCTTTTTTTCTTCCCACATACCCTTTCTCCTATCGCAAAACTGCACATAAATGACGATAGAGAGATAATAAAGAGTAGGGATAAAGGAAGATAATCGCTTTAGTACATTACTGTGATAGGTAAAGCCATCAATGGTAGTGCAGTTCGACTGAGTAATAAAAACGGTGCAATGACTCTATGGGTAATAGGGGGTATCTGAGTATTAGAGCAGAGAACATTTGAAAAGGACAAGATGTTAAGGCCAAGCTATTGTCTTAATCTACGCTCACTATGAGTATTCACTACGGGTTAAGGTGATTGCTCCTACCAATATTTAGGATCGTTCAGCGCGGCAATGCAATGAGACTGCGTAATCCCCAAATCTAAAGAGCCGCCGGCTAGATGGGTGGCAATCCAACCGTGTGGGAAGCTTAATGGCTGTGGCGCTTTTATCTGTGCTTCTGTGATAGCTTCAAAGCCAAGTTTGCCATAAAAGTTAGGATCCCCATAGGTGACCACAACATCTGCACCCAACGCCTTGACGGTTTCAAAGCCAAATCGAATCAGATTTTGTCCTATCCCTTTACCTTGCTTATCCGTTTGTACTGCAACAGGTGAGAGTAAGTAGACAGTATGTGATGAATTGACTTCAAGCTTGGATAGGATAATCGCAGCCACAATAGTATCGCGTTCCATCGTGATGCAGACGTGCATATCTGATGCTTGAGCGAGGATATCACTCGCTAATTGTCCTATCGTTTTACCTCCATCGATGCCTTCGGAGTCCGTAAAGGTTTGTTGAAATAGCGCAATAATGTCTGTGTATTGGCACGGGTTACTTGTCGTGTGTTTCATCACTCTACACCTTTAAATATCATTGTTTGATGCGTTCATTCAGCAAAGGATATGTATTGCTGCAATGCCATTAATATAAAGTGTGAAGTAATAGACAGGTCAATGAAAATTTTGCTCAGATGCAAAAAAGGGCAGCAGATGCTGCCCTCAAAGGTGATGCGTTGAATTAACGAATCTCTTCGCCGCTATCAAGCACAGATTGGCGAACAATCTTTGTGTACTCGAGGAGTTCTTTACGAATGGTATCTTCGTCAACCGTGACCATTTCACGATCTTTCATGATGAGTTCACCCGCTACCATGCTGTGACGAACGTTAGCAGAATTCGCCGAGTAAACGAGTGCTGAATAGGGGTTATAAACCGGTACCATATTTGGCGCCTTAACGTCGACAACGATAATATCAGCCTGTTTACCCACCTCTAGTGAGCCAACTTTATCTTCCATGTGCAGTGCTCGTGCAGCGCCAATGGTAGCCATTTCAATAACGTTAATTGGTGGCATTGCTGCGCGATCTTCATTCACTAATTTGTGGACTTTTGCCACTTGGTTGAATTCATCAATAGTGCTCAACGTGTTACCAGACATTGGACCATCGGTACCTAGACCAATACGAAGACCCTCTTCAAACATTTTTAAAGCAGGGGCGACACCTTTTGCTGATTTAATATTCGCACTCATGTTGTGTGCGACACCAACATCATGTTTTTTCAGTAGTGCGATGTCTTCATCACTCACTTCAATGGCATGTGCCGCGACGACTTTATGATTCAATGCACCGATCTCAGCCATGTAAGCGACGGGGCTTAAACCACCACTTCGCTCACCGATAACTTCGATTTCACGGTCAGACTCTGCAAGGTGAATAAGAACAGGAACGTCATGCTCTAAAGACAGCGCACTGATTTGTTGAAGTGTCTCAGTGCTGTTTGTATACGGTGCATGCGGTGCAAATGCCGGTGTAATGCGTGGGTGATCTTTGTAATCTTTAATAAAGTTAAGTGCATACTGAATACCGGCTTGCGCATTTTTTGCATCGGCTACAGGGAATTGGATCACTGTTTGACCAAGGACGGCACGCATGCCGATTTCATCAACGGTTTTTGCCACTTCATCTTCGAAGTAATACATGTCAGCGTAAGTGGTGACACCACCTTTCACCATTTCAACGTTGCCAAGCTGTGCACCAATACGAACCATATCACGAGCAACCAGTTTTGCTTCTAGTGGGAAAATATAGCGATGTAAACGATCTGGCACATCATCTCCCAGTGAGCGGAAAACCGTCATTGAGGCGTGAGTATGGGTGTTGATAAGACCCGGCATAACAATATCGCCATCGACATCAAGTATGGTTTCAGCTTCATATTGCTCTAGCAGTACGCTATCACCAACAGCAACAATAACATCGTCTTTAATCACGACAGTGCCGTTTTCATAAATCGCTTTGTCATTATCCATCGTTAGGACAGTGGCATTATTAATAATAACATCGACTTTTTCAGCCGCGATAGATAGCGGCGCAATCGCTGCCAGTGCAATAGAAAGGAGGGTTTTCTTTAGCATGATACATCTCAGGACGAACAATAAGATCGCTAGTTTAATGGATTCCTTTTGAACGCCACATGCGTAAAAGACATCAAGGTAAGTAAGTGGAATATGGGTCACAGTAGATGTTAGTGGCACGTTATCTTCGCGCTTCTTGGTGAGTGATATTGTTATAGTTGTTCTTTTAAAGTATATCGATTTAGCCTGTATGAATAGAGGATACGTTGCAGCTACCAGTGAGGTTATTTTTAATAGTAATTTTGCCATTATCTACATAGGCAATGCAGTTACGACCAGCTTGTTTCGCTGCATATAAGCACTGATCGGCTATTGCAATAATGTCTGTTTCGTTATCGCCAGGTCGAGGGGTCATGGTGGCAACACCCGCACTAAAAGTCAGGGTGTCTTGTAACGGTGAACCAGGGTTGGGTAGCGCCAGTGCTGAGATATGGCGTTGAATTTTGTCTGCAATTAAGAGGGCTGAAAACTGATCTAACCCTCCATAAGCAAGAGCGAACTCTTCCCCTCCATATCGTGCAGAGATGTCATTAGCACGCTTGGTGTAAAGCGTTAATACCTTTGAAAATTGCTTCAGGCATTCATCCCCTTCTAGATGGCCAAGTTTATCATTGACCTTTTTAAAGTAATCAAGGTCGATCATTATCATCGAAAAAGGCTGTGAGAAGCGTTTACATCGGCTCCACTCGGCAGCCATTAGCTCAGAGAAAGAACGCCGATTCGCAAGGCCAGTGAGTGGATCGGTTCTGGATAGCTCCTCTATTTTTAACTCTGAAAGTTTGCGTCGTGAGATATCTTGATGTGAAATCACTAAAAAGATCTCATTGTCATAGGTCATTCGGGAGGCCCGAAGGATAAACCAACGCTGCTCTGTCGGGCTATGGCATGGGTATTCGATAGTAAATATTGCCTTTTTCTCTTTGTAGCAACGCTCTAAACCATCAAGAACTGATGCCGATAACGTATCGCCACGCGCTTTTGCATTTTTGCATTCGGTTAAGTAGTTAGTGCCAACCCAATCTTTGTTTGTTGTCTTATCACAGTCGTTGCATTGACCGAAATTAACCCAAGCCTGATTGGTATAAATGATCGTCCCGTGAGCATCCAGTACCGTTATATGGTCCAGCATGGTATTAAGGATTAACGATAAAAAACTGGCATCCAGCATTACTTCAGAGCCTCATTGAGTGACAAAAATGGTCGAGTTCTCGCTTGGTATTTCTCACTGTAAACAAACTGTAGCGTAAGGCGCGTTTAGTTGCATAATTGATGGGAGAAAAAGCACATTTATACGGTCATGTTTGCCCTATTTACCCTCTTAATGTCTTGTTTTCTTAATTCTTATACCTGCATTTCAATACTAGGGCGGTTTCTGTTCGCGTGTATGTTATTGAGTACTCGATTGCTAAAGAGCAGCTACACTTTATTCTTATTACATCCAGATGAGCGATTGCTGGAAAACGAGGAGGTTTATGTTTCATTGCATGAGTGGTGGTGCGCTGTTCGGCGCTATTCGTGGTTCCGTAGGGGGGAGCGCACTCGTTATACTGCTTCTTGTACCGTTAAAGGCCGCTGAGGAGCGTGACAATATTAATAGTGAGCAGCAACGTATCATACAGCGCTGGCTCTCCGAGTTTTCGCCCTCAACGTTAACGCCCCAAGAACAAACGGATGAACTTCACTGGTTTATAGAGGCAGCAAGGCCCTACCAAGGGATGAAGCTAAAAGTGGCCTCTGAGTTCATGCCAACCCATGTTTATGAATCTGAAGTGTTAGCAAAAGCATTTTATGAGCTTACTGGCATTCATGTCATTCACGAAGTGACGGGAGAAGCGGATGTCGTCAATAAGCTCTCAGCAGAAATGTTTACGAAAGCCAACTTCTATGATGCTTATATCAATGATAGTGACTTTATTGGCTTACATTCACGAGCAGGAAAAACAGTCGCCCTTAACAAATTTATGGAGAATGAAGGGAAAGCGGTGACACTCCCAACCTTAGACGTTGAGGATTTTATCGGTCTCGTGTTTACTTCGGGCACCGATGGCAACCTCTACCAGCTACCAGCTACCAGCTACCAGCTACCAGCTACCAGATGTTCAATTTGCGAGCTTGTATTGGTATCGACATGATTGGTTTTCTCGACCAGACCTAAGGGAAAAGTTTTTTTCGATTTATGGCTATCCGCTTGATGTACCGTTGAACTGGCAAGCTTATCGAGATATTGCCGAGTTCTTTTCTCATCACATCGAGACGCTTGATGGGCAGAGGGTATATGGTCATATTGACTGGGCGAAGCGAGAACCTTCTTTTGGGTGGCGCATGTCAGATGGCTGGTTTTCATTGGCAGGTATGGGGGATAAGGGGTTACCAAACGGCATACCTGTTGATGAGTGGGGGATCAGAGTTGAAGGGTGTCATGTTGTTGGGGCTAGTGTAAAGCGGGGTGGGGCGATTAATGGCCCCGCGGCAGTGTATGCGCTGGATACCTTTATTGATCTTCTTCAGTTTGGCCCTGAAAATATTCGCGAACTCGACATGTTCCAAGCGCTTGAAGTACAGGCGTCTGGACAGGTCGCTCAGATGCTACACTTTTACACAGCATTAGCGCCCATTTTCTCTCTGCCTAATTCACCATTAATGGATAGCGAAGGCAATGCGAAGTGGCGAATTGTCCCTTCTCCCGTGGGGAAGTATTGGCAAATCGGCATGAAGTCAGGCTATCAGGATGCAGGATCATGGACGATCTTAAAGAGCGCGCCGTTAGAACGCCAGAAAGCCGTCTGGCTGTACGCCCAGTTTTTAGTGTCAAAAACCGTGTCCTTAAAAAAAACCTTAGTTGGATTAACCCCGATACGCGCATCTGATATTGCGTCGCAAACGTTTAGTGATCACAGTGAGGAGCTGGGTGGGTTTGTTGAGTTTTATCAAAGTAATGCCCGCCATTTTTGGACACCGACAGGCACTAATGTCCCTGATTATGCGGGACTATCTGGTTATTGGTGGAAGCACCTATCAATGGCTGTTGAAGGGGCAATTTCTAGCCAAACTGCACTCGATAACCTTGCTTTTTCATTTGATGCGCATTTTGATGAACTTGAACAAAAAGAAGAACTATTGTGTAGCCCTATCCTTAATCAAATGAATTCAGAGCAGTATTGGCTGGGCCAACCCGGTGCACCTAAGCCTGTAAATGTATTAACACCTAAAGGGCAAACATTGCCATACGAAGAGGCTATCCAATATTGGAATGCCATGGAATGACAACGATGCGAAATTGTTGCAGTGGATTATTAATCCTAACACTCTCGGTATTTGTATCGGTGTCGGCTTCGGCGCAAACCCAGCTCATTGAAGTGCTGTCGTTTGAAGGCCGACCTTTCCTCTATGACGTTAACGGTGAAAAGGAAGGTTTAATCCCCGATATACTCGCCGAGTTGTTTTCCCGTACCCAACTTGAATACACCCTAACGGTCATGCCGATCAAACGCGCGATGCGGGTGGTGAGGCTTGAGCCGTATAGCTGTGTTGTCCCCATCGAAAGGCTGCAAGAGAGAGAGGCTCATTACACGTGGTTTAGCCCGATACTATTATCCAAATATGCCTTTTATTCTCACAAGGATTATCCCCCTCTTGTCACTCTGGCAGATGCCAAAGGAGAGAACGTTTCTTCAGTTGCAGGTTCGGGAATTAATGAATATCTAGCGAGTTGGCAATTTGATCAAATGGAGACAAATAGTGCTCAAAATGGGTTTAGAGTATTAATGCGAGGCAGGGTGCAGCTATGGGCATCGGAAGTTGCGACAGCAACGTATATCCTAAACATGAATCGGCTAATATAGAGATTGAAAAACGTTTAGAGTTCTTTAGCTCAATTAGAGCGATGGCTTGCAATGAGAAGATGGATGGCACCTATCAAAAACAGATAGAAAAAGCACTACTGTCAATGTACGAAGATGGTTGGATTAATAGGCTGGTGGAGCGTTATTCACAATAATTTGAACATGTTTATGTTCAGCATCACAAATGCCTTATTAAATATACGACCTTGATTTCTTCTTTCCTAGAATCAGTGAGTATTTAACTATACAGGCACTATACTATTAGTTTATGTATTTCAGGCAGATATGCAGGTATGAAGTTTTGGGTCTTTTTATACTATTTTTTGTCTCTCGGAGTTAATGCATCTAATGACCGGCTCGACGTGATCGTCGGGGTCAGTGATGGCTTTCCTGTCTATTATTTTGATCAAGCGTCGCAACGTTTTCAAGGGGAGATGGTTGAATCATTTCAAGCGATTTGTGAAGAGGCAAATTTAAATTGCATCTATCGCTCCTTGCCGAAGAAACGTGTGGAAAAACAGTTACTACACGGCACTATTCATTTCGGTAGCGTGATTGATAGCGCGGAACAGATAGAGACACTCAAAGACAGCATTTATCTTACTCGCTTTCGTATACCCACCAGTATGGGCGTATATTCCACGCTACCTCAAGCTCAAATCCCTACTCAATTAGAAGGCTATTACGGTGAAAGTATTATCTGCGTCTTAGGTTGGAGTCTATCAGCGCTTCCGGGAGTTTGGGAGGCCGAAAAAGAGAAAATACTGGAGATATTCCCTGCGCCATCGATTGAGGCTGCGTCAAAAATGCTACTTCAAGGAAGAGCTAAATTTCTGTATTCCAATAAACAAAAAATGGATGTGTTTCTTGATGGTGAGGAGGGGGTTTACTACAAACCGTTTCGAACGATTAACCAGACATTCGCTCTATCCAAAACAGCATCATACTATGAAACCTTGAGACACAGGGTGGAATATGCAATTGAGAGTTTAGTGGCTAGTGGCCACTTAGATCCCGAAACAGGGAAGCGCATTTCAGGAGGGGACAATTAAGTAAAAAGGCCCCTAACCGAAGTTAGGAGCCTTTTAATCTGGACTATTCGTAAACGAAATCGTGCTTAGTGATTAAAGCTCGATTGTTGTTACTTCGCCATCGATAGTTAGCTCAAGCGTGTTACCCACTAGCTTGTGAGAAACTTCAACTTGCTCACCGCTGTTCTTATTAGGAACAAGAAGTGTCAAGATGTTGTGCTCTTTCGCTGCTTTGAATTCCACTTCAACGTGACGGTGGATTTCTAGGTCTTTGAACTCGTACTCATCAACTTCACCGAAGCCTTCAACGTTCTTAACAGAAAGAATGTTGTCAGAAGCTTCGTTGATGAAGTTTACGTCTAGGTGAGCAATCTCACCACGGATAGCGAATGATTTCTCAGCAACTTCGTTAGCGAAAGTTGTGTGCATTAACCAAGTCATGTCTTTCTCTTCAGAAAGAGTAGCTTTGTCTTGCATCACGAATACTTTACCTTCAACGAACCAGATCTTACGCTTGTAAGACTCAAGCTCAGGAACGAAGAACTTGTATGATTCAGTCGCATCACCTTCAACCATCTTCACAGGAGATTCTGTGTCGTAGTCTGAGATGTTACCGCCTGCTTCGATACAGTAGCGATCTTGGTGACCTTCGAACTTCGTGTTCTTGTTTTCGCCATACTGACCTTTACCACCAAATAGTGGTAGGTTTTTAGCGAAAGTGTGACGACGCCACTTAGTGTGCATGTCTACACCGAAACCACCGTAGTAACCAGTGATAGATGCTAGCGTTTCACCGAATGCGTGCAGTGTGAACGCATTTTGGTCAGCGTGTGAGTGGCTGATTGAGCCAAACGGAGAACACTTGAAGACCATGTGAATGTGGTTATCACGCTCAGTCATCTTGTTGTGGAATGCAGCCCAACCAGTGATTGGGAATACTTTCAACAATGGATCGTTTGACGGTGCTTTCTCTTCAGGTGCATCCCAAAGGATGTTGAAGCGAAGATCGTCGTAGCCGAAGTCCCACCAACCGAAGTTGTAGAATTTAGTGTGCGCTTCAGTATCACGACCTTTAAGTTGGTTGTAGTACCAAACATACTCTGGCTTCTGGTTAACACCCGCGTAGTGCTTGATGTTGTAAGCCAGTTTTAGACCAGGGTAATCACCGATAGATGATTGGTCACAGAAGCTCGCACGCTTAGAGTGTACAGGCATACAGTAAAGTGGGAAGTCACCTGTGTTTTCGTAGAATGTTTTGTTGAACATGTCTACACCAGCGTAAGCTTTTAGAAGGTCAAAAGCTTCGCCTAGGAATGCAGTTTGTGTATTCCAGTAATCAGGGCCTTCAGCCCAACCGCCGTCTACGCCGCCCCATGGTGGGTAATGTACTGCGTAGTACTCAAGTGCGTAAGCGATGTACTCGCCTGCTTTCGGGTGATCGTGATAAAGCGCGATACACGTTGGAATGATAGCAGAAGAGATTGAACGAACACCGTGGCTGTTCAGTGGGTTGTTCAGTAGATCAACTGTCACACGTAGGTGGTGCATGATTTCGTCAAGACGCTCAATCAAGGCATTTTGAACTAGCTGGCGCTCTTCATCAGTGAAGTAAGCGTGTAACCAGTCGTAACCCCAAGCCATTGCCGCGATAACACGGAACGCAGCTTCATCGTTATAGCCACGAGATGTTACGCCTTCTGGGTCGTAAGTTGCTAGCTTCAGTGTCCAAGCTTTCGCTTTCGCAATGATTTCTTCATCTTTTTTCACAACACCAGCGATGGCTAGGTTACGTGTAGCGTTAAGTGCCATTTGGCAGTCAACGTACATTTGACGCCAGTAAGGACGCCAAAGAGATGCTTTACCAACAGTCTCTTCAGGGTATGCTTGTGGTTCTTCATACGGCGCAGTTTCTAGGAACTTAACGGTAGAGTTATTGAAGAAATCGTCAAACATGCAGTGAGATTCATCTGCTTGAACGTTAGCGCGGAACGCTTCTAGATCTTTACCTTGTACAAGAAGGCGCGGACGCTCTTCACTTAGCGTATCAAGGAAAGACAAATCGAAATCACGTTTTTGTACTTCGATAGGCAGTAGGTCTACAAGGTTACCGGCTGAAGTATCATTCTCCAGCTTCATCTTCCTGATAGCGTCAAGAGATTTTTGGTTGCTCATGCTAACTCGCTTATTTCAATAATGAGTAAAGGGGTATCGATAACGATAATGGTGGTATTGTAATACAAAAGAAGTTTGGAAGTAAAAGTTAGCCGTATAATTTAAGTCATTTCTTTGAAGCATGTCTCTGTTATTAACAATGAAAAAATCTTCTTGATATAGGTCATAGAATTTTTTAGAACAGGGTAGGTGCGGGGTTGTCGCCCTTACTGAGAATCTCCTCCTGAGAAATTTCATGTGTTGAAACGCTCTAGATATTCCCTTGAGCCATTCCATGAGTGACCTGTTATATTGCGTAATTGTCATGAAATCATCACCTAACTGTCATGCCGACTGCTTGAATAACGAGCAATTTACGTCACACTTATTGGTGGTAATTTGCTCAATTGGAGGGGCGTTAGCATGGCGACAGATAGAGATTTGGTTAACTTTAGTGAACCGCATGAACTTAATGGTCGGTTGAGAGCTGCTGGTTTGAGACAAACCGAAGAGAACAGAAGTAAACTGACTGTTCTAGGTAAAGAAGTGAAGCAAAAGCTAGGTAAGCGGATTCTTAGCCATGATGATCTTAAATCCGCAATTGATGAAAACCTCGATATTTTTGATTAATCGGGGTGGCGAACGGGCAGGTGCTACTGCCCTTTGTCTTTTTGTTAGTGCTGCCGTGGATAGCAGATTATATTTTGAAATGTCACGGATTCCGTAATGGCTTTATAACCATGCGGTTGGTCACTGAAAAAGCGTATACTTTCTCCAGACTTTAGCGAGTGCCACTCACTATTGAAATAGACACTTAACTCACCTTTAAGAACATGAATATGTTCGATGACACCAACACCATGGGGTAAAGATAATTGTTGATGGTATGCTGTCAGGGTAATTTCAAACATCTCCATGCCTGAGTCAGCTTGGTAGGGGAAGAGTGTACTGACCTTCATCTTTTCATCGTCGGGAAATGCACGAGCACTAGAGAGTAAGCTCGGGTCATTGGAAAAAAAAGCCGAGAACGATGACTCTAAACCGCTGGCGATTTTCCAAAGGGTGGAAATGGTCGGGCTAGATTCTTCTCTCTCTATTTGTCCTAACATCGCTTTTGACACCCCCGTCAATTTTGATGTGGCATCCAAGCTCAACCCCTTCGCTTTACGTAGTGTTTTTAAATAACTGGCTATCTCAGATTTAAACACTGAATCGTTCATGCTTTTCTCTGCCCTTTTCATATTCTTCGTTGTTCTGGTTGTTCTGGTTGTTCTGCTTGCTCGCTTGAGCTGTGCCTTTTTCTGTAGGGTATTTATATCGCTTTCCTTGTCACTTTTCTTGTGCGCTATAGCGCACAGTGCTATCGTTGTGTTGTGCGTTATAGCGCACACTGACTTTATCATATATTCAGGAAGAACCCACTCTTTAGGAAGATCTCAAGATGAAGAAGTATTTTAATCTCAGTCATGTGTCGGCGGGTTTCACCGCAGTTTTGGTGGGTTACACCAGTTCAGTGGTTATTATTATCCAAGCGGCTACAGCAGCGGGTGCAACACCTTTGCAAATCGAAAGTTGGTTGATGGCTTTGGGGCTCGCGATGGGATTAACCTCGATAGGCTTCTCATGGTTTTATAAGATCCCTGTTTTAACGGCGTGGTCAACCCCAGGGGCTGCAATGTTAGTGGTTGCTGTTCAGCATTATGATTTAACCGTGGTGATTGGCGCGTTTGTCGTTTCCGGTTTTTTCATCTTTGTGACGGGGCTTATCACGCCAATCAGTCGGGCGTTGGAGCGAGTTCCTCCTCCGCTGGGAACAGCAATGCTTGGTGCTATTTTGCTGCCGTTTTGCTTGCAAGGGTTCGAGACAGTAATGACTTCCCCTGTTGTTTTTTTTGTCATGTTTGTGACGTATTTAGTCGCAAAGCATGTCGTGCCTAAATACGCCATGCTGGTGCTGCTCATCGCCGGTGTGTTGTGTTCGTTATTGGTCGGTGAAGCTGATCGACAGGCTATCGAGTTGTCGCTGGCTCAGCCTGCATGGGTTTACCCTGAACTTGATGTTAGCGCGATATTGAACCTATCCGCTCCTCTTTACGTGATTACGATGCTATCTCAAAATTTGCCGGGTATAGCAATGATGAAAAGCTATCAATATCAGCCATCAATTAAGCCACTCCTGATAGGTACGGGGGTAACGAATATGCTGTTCGCACCTTTCGGTGGGTTTAGCGTTAACCTTGCTGCTATTTCAGCAGCAATATGCATGACACCAGAAGTGGATGAGGATAAAACACAACGCTATCGAGCGGCTGTTTGGGCTGGTGTTTTCTATCTTTTCGCGGGACTGTTTGCGACTACGGTCGTGACACTTTTTTTATCTTTTCCTTCAGATATTACAAAAGTATTGGCGGGGTTTGCGCTGTTAGGGACGCTCGTGATGTGCTTACACAGTGCATTTCAAGATGCAAAAAGCCGAGATTCAGCGTTGCTTACGTTTTTAATTACCTTATCAGGCGTGAGCTTTTTAGGCATTAGTGCCACTGTGTTAGGGCTTATTGTCGGAATGCTTCACTTGCAAATTATTAAGGCTTCTAACGCATAAAGTGTTTACTGTGTATACAAAATTGACTGTATTTTTAAGTCTTGATGATAGAGAAGCTAGAGAAGAAGTTTTTCAATTAATTTGTTGAATTAATTCGTTGAAATGAAAGCGGCGAAAGAAAAGGCCGCCGAATGGGCGTAATGCCGATCAGTTAAGAATAAAGTGATCAGTTGAACGATCCTACCAAGATGTCAAAATCCGAGTGTATTCAA
>JBHOGO010000010.1:0-87425 GCA_043421945.1 bacterium sp. HQB-150
ATCACGAACCCGTCCGTCACGAGTAGCGCCGTGTAAGACTTTTAGTTCCTGCTTTTGCTGGTTGGTTAGAGTCATTTTCATGGCTGATAGCATGATCTTCTCGTCGCAAAAAATCAAGCCCCTTCAATGATCACAGGTATATTGTAGTCATTTCTTGTTCCAAGCCTTCATTCAGAATAGGCAAAAGCCATCATTAATGCATTGCTGCGCTGACTAAGCCTACTGTAATACGGGCTCAGCGACTAAAAGCAGTCATTGCGAGCAGTAATAGCTAACTCATTGAAAAAATAGAATAGTGTTTTTTAGTGAGGAAGTATTGTGCAAAGATATGTAAATTAACAGATAAATAGCTATTGGTGATATCTCTAGTGGTATCATGCGCACAATTTCGTCTAAAACTGTAGGTCCTGTTAAGTGAAAAAAGTTGTCTGTATTAGCTTGTCTTTCATTATCTGCTCTTCGGCTTATGCTGCACCACGTCGCGGCTTAGGCCCGAAACGAGGTTTCGTTGGAATGGGTAATAATTACTTCTCAATGGGGGGGACATCACTTGATCTTGGCAATAGTATTGATGCCGAGGGTGTCGTTTTTGGCTTAGGGAGTCAATTAGGGCGTAGCATCGGCTTTACGTCTGAATTATCCATTTTTGATATTCGTGACCGCGGTTATTGGAATAGCTCAGACATTAGTGCTGATGGTGGCGGATACTCTTTCAGCGTGGGTCCTGAATTTTATCTTGCGCCAAATATGTCTATCTATGCAACAGCAGGTGTGTTGCATTACTCCTACTCATATACTACCAGTGATAGTGAAGGAAAATTACATGATTCAACGGCGACATTTGGTACAGGTGTACGTTTTGCCCTTGGTCGTGCGCTTTCCTTACAACTCGGTTATAAGTCCTTTATGACGGATGGCTTAACAACACCTTGTGATACTAGAGGCTATGGTTATACAGCAAGCCTTGGTTTCCGTTTCTAATTGTCTCAGGAGTAAAATTAACGGCTAATGGACTAAATGTGCTTTCTTTTTAATGTACTTATTAAGCTTTAAAAGGGCTCAAAATACGCTGTATACAAGCCGTATTTTAATTCATTGTCGATTTACCGAAAGTCATAAAAATGGAAATAGGTATGCCTGTAAGGATGAATAAAAACAGCGACCATATGCCGCTGTTTTTAGTCTCATTAATGAAGTAAGGCTTTGCTTAGCCTTGAGTCACTAACCTATGATGCCAATTAGTGATGTGCGTGTTTTCCGTCGTGATATTGTGCTTGCTGCTCAACGTAAGCTTCATATCGACCTCTTAACGTCACGGTGATCCAACCATAGCCTAGGCCTATCGCACAATAGATCAGCTCCGTGACGGTTGCTGTCACATAAGTTGCCCCAGAGACATAAGACATTACACCAAAAAATGTGCCTGCACCGACAAATAGAGCGGGAACAAAATCAAATGGGGGGACGCGCTCTAGACAAATACACGGTATGACGACGACAAAAATCGCAATAGGGACAGCAAAAAAAACCAGATTCATGAATGCGCCACCTAGCTCCATAATCGCAACAGAGGCGACAATCCCTGCTATATAGCCGCAGAGTGTTTTCTTCGCTCCTTCTGGGTTACACCCTGCCATGAAGTACATGGCCCATGCAATAAATGCGATCCAGCCAAATCCTACATTGTTGGCAATAGGCATAAAGCCGCTAACGACTTGATCTAATATTTGGATTGTAAAAGCTAAAAAAGCAACAATCACAGGTATGACAATAAATTGATTAAATTTCATTATTCTATTCCTTAAGTTCGTGAGCACTTTTCGGTTTCATAATAATCAAAGGCTTGCTGTGGAGTCAGGTTGTCATGCACGATGCCACTAATGGCTTTCAGCATGCCGACAGGGCTGTCTGACTGGAAGACATTTCGGCCCATATCAACACCAGCAGCGCCAGATTGTATTGCTTTGTATGTCAGTTCTAAAGCATCGAGTTCGGGGAGCTTTTTGCCACCAGCAACAACAATCGGCACAGGGCAAGCAGCAACCACTTTTTCAAAATCATCGCAGTAATAGGTTTTCACTATGTGGGCGCCAAGTTCTGCAATAACACGTGTCGCTAACATGAAGTATCGCGTTGTGCGCTCCATCTCTTTACCTACCGCAGTGACACCGAGTGTAGGGATTCCTAACCGCGTCCCTGCATCAACGGTATTGACCATGTTCTGTAGGCTTGAGCATTCGCCATTTGCGCCGATAAAGACTTGAATCGCGAGGCATGATGCATTGATTCGGACTGCATCGTCCATATCAACACCGATGACTTCATGGCTCATATCATCTTTTAATACGGTGCTACCCGCACTGGCACGCAAGATAACGGGCTTGTTATGTGAGGGTTGGATACAACTTCTCAGTGCACCGCGCGTTGCCATTAAGGCATCAGCATAGGGGGCCAGTGGTTCAATGGCTAAATCCAATCTCTCGAGTCCGGCTGTTGCCCCCATGATGTAGCCATGGTCAAAGGCGAGCATGACTGTTTTTCCTGTGGCAGGCCTAAATATTCGGCTTAAGCGATCTTTCATCCCCCAATCAATATGATCCATGCCTTTCACATGAAATGCCTGATTGGTTTGGGGTGTGTCTAAACCATAATTTTTAGCGAATATCATTCCATCTTTATCAGCCATAGTAACCTCCTAGTCTTGGTGTTGTTTTAAATATTCTGCGAAGGACGTGAATAATAGTGACATGCTGGCTGCACCGGGATCGATAAAGCCAACGGCACTTTCTCCCATGTTTTTTGCCCTTCCTCGTGTAGGCACCATGGATTTTGTTGCATCTCTCCCTTCACACGCTGCAATGGCTGCCAGCTCAAACATAACGGGAATTGATGCGCCTTCTATCGCCTGCAATTCAAGGGATTGGATGGCTGGAATCAGTGCATCAAGCATGGTTTTATCGCCTTGATGTGCCCCACTGAACTTCGCCATACGATCTAATCCACAGCGAAATGCATTGGCGACTTGAGAGGGAGCTAAGGTTGGCTCGGTGAGCCCTGCTGCAATGCCAATGAATAGATTGCCAATCAGCATGCCAGCAGAGCCTCCGTCCTCACCCATAATCGCCCAGCCAAGCTCATCAGTGTGGGTTTGCCACTCTTTCTTATCGAGCGCCATTGATCTTTCAATACAACGGCAAACACGCAACATGGTTGTACCGTGGTCACCATCACCGGTATAACCATCAAGTTCATTCAAGTAGGGGACTTGTTCTAGAATGTTATTGGCAGCATGGCTAAACATGCCAAATAACAGGGATTGATTAAATAGGGGCATTATTTATCTCCTAAATGTCGGCAAAGTGAAGCCATGAGCCCACGACAATATCGAGGGCAACCTTCAGCTTGTTTATTCTGGGTAGTGGATCTTGCTGGTGGGTGCCCAGCAAGATCCAAAGTTTTACTGCTGTGTCCAGTATGGGGTGCTACAGGCTTTATCCCAGTACTCTAGTGTTTCTGCATCAAATTTACCGATGCACATTTGGAAACCTGCCATCTCTTGAACCGTGAGGATCTCTTCTACTTTTGAGCGTGCGATTGTCACTTCTTTCTCTTTTAGGTTGAGGTGACAGGCACGAGCAACGATTAGCATTTCCATTAATGTTGTTGCACCAGAGCCATTGATCATCAGCATGACGTCATCGCCAGCTTGCATATCTAAGGCTTCACAGAGCTGAGACAACATGATATTTGCTGTGTCGTCAGCAGTTTGAATTTTCATTCGGCCACCACCGCCTTCGCCGTGTTGCCCCATGCCAATTTCCATTTCATCATCAGCGAGATCGCCTATCGCCATACCTGATTGGGGGTGTGTTGCATTACTCATCGCCACGGCAAGTGTCGCCATGTTTTGATTGAATTTATTCGCAATGCGGTATACATCCTCCAGAGGAAGTCCCGCCTCTGCGGCTGCACCGGCTATTTTGTAGACAGGAATACACCCCGCTAAACCGCGGCGGTCTTTGGCCTCGGAATGTACTCCCGCACTAATGTCTTCATGGGTTAATAGCATTTTTACGTTGATGCCTTCACGTTCTGCCATCTCCATGGCCATGTTGGCAGCCATGACGTCGCCTTCATGATTGAGTACGACTAAAAGTACGCCTGCTGGACAATCTGCCATTTTCAATGCATTAAATACTTTGGGTGCACCCGGAGCGGCAAATACATCACCGACAACGGAATAGTCGATCATGCCTTCGCCAACATAGCCGCTAATTGCTGGCTCGTGCCCAGCGCCACCCAAGGTCACAATGGCGACTTTATTCGGGTCTTTGGGTGTGACGCGCGCGACAATTTTTTCAGAGAGGATTTTCACTTTCTGAGGAAAAGACATGGCTAAACCTTGCAGAAGTTCAACGGTGATATTTTCGCTGTTATTAATAAATTTTTTCATTGTAGGGCCTCTAATTTCACGTATTGTTTTTGGGCTTCTTTGGTTTATTTATCTGAATATTCAAAGATATTATTAGATGTATTGCATTAACTCGACAGGTGCTTCGTCTTCCATCACGAAGGCGACTTTTAATGAATCCCCGACATTAAACGGTTCAAGTAGTACTCTTTTTCCTTCCATTGCGGCTGCGAGGTCATCAACTTCATACGCGACGTGAGCAGTGTTTTTTAGCTCTTCAGGCATCGGACTATCTTCAAGAAAACGTAGCCATTCGATTTTGTTCTCACTCTGCGCAAAGTCCGTGGTATACAGGCCTATTTCAGAATTAAAGGTTTCATCAGCATGTTCGACGGTGGTTGGTATACCGACGTGGTTAAACTTCTTCATCTTTGGCTCCTTAATGGGGTTCTGCGGTAGACAAAACTCAATATAAAGGGCTTTTAAGCGTAAAAAAGAGAAGGCGGTCACAACAGCGTGCTTGATATAAGCTATTGAAAAGTAAAGTTTATTTATCCAGGGTAAAGCAAGTGCAACAATGGCGTTGATAAGGCTGAAAAGAGCAAGTGCAACACCGTGAAATACAATTTGCGCGTGTATGACGAATTCTATTCAGCAAGTGCAACACACTTATAGTGAGGAGGGATATTTGATTCTGAGAGCAAGTGCAACACGTGATCATCGTCTCATTGTGGAACATTATTTGAGGTTAAGAAGGCGTCGATAAGAGTATCTAGCTGTTTGATGGAAAGTTCGGGGTTGTGGTGCAAAATAAACTCATGGCATTGTTCTCGCTTCCAACCTAAATGTAAGAGTTCCTTTAAAAGGTCTTCGTATTGTCGCTCAACAATTTGTTGATGAAAGCGCTTTCGATAGATAGCCATACGTTGTGCAAGTTGTGGCTCGTAGCCATAAGGACCTGAATTACGATTAAGTTCTCTACTGATCGTTGAACGATGTACGTTAAGCATTTGCGCAATGGTGGACTGAGATTTCCCTTCTTTACGTAATGCCCATATCTGTAAACGCTTATCTTCGGTCAATTGGCTGTACACGCGCTGCACTCCTGATTTACTTCGATGAGGTTGATCAAGTATGCAATAGGTGAGGGTATTGTTCTGTGAAGTGAAAAACAGAGGGAGGATATTAGTTTGATCTGTTCCACGAATACTGAAAAGGTTTTGTTCATGAGGAATGAGAAGGCTGTCTTATCAAGACATTGCGCCAGCTGAATCTTTTATTTGATGATGGTATTAATCTATCAAGCGAGCCAGCTGCTTAAGAGAGCTGGCTCGAATTTAATCAATCAACATTATCATCATTGTTCAAGTATTGGATGATTTAGAGGGCAGCTTTTTTCGCTTCTGTAATCCATGAATCAAACAGTGCTTGGTTAGCGTTAATCCATCCATTGACATGTGATTCGATATTGGCAGTACTGTTCTTACCTTGGCTCATCATCATGTTCTGAGCACTGACATCGTTAATGCTCACTTTGATGATCTCGAAGAGTTTTGCCGCTGCTGGATTGGCTTCTGCGAACGCCTTGTTAGCGACGATGCGCATCGAATTCATTTCAAAGCCATAGTTTTTTCCGTTAGAGAGTGTCGTGTCGACATTTTTTCGCTCTCCGGGCAGGGCAGAGAATGGAACCTCTAACCAGACGACATCTTTATTTGGTACGAGAACACCACTGACCCAATAAGGCGTCCATGTATAGTAAACGATCGGTTCTCCTTTCTTATAGCGAGAGATGGTGTCTGCGATGATCGCAGCATAGTTACCTTGGTTATGCTCGACAGTATCGCGTAGGCCATAGGCAGAGAGCTGCTCCTCAATCACCATTTCACAGCCCCAGCCAGGGTTGCAACCAGTCAAGTCAGCTTTACCATCGCCATCGGCATCAAATAATTGAGCAATTCTGGGGTCTTTCAGTTGGCTAATATTGGTAATACCGTATTGCTCAGCTGTTTTTTTATCCATGAGGTAGCCCTGTGCGGCACCACTGATAAAATGCCCCTTAAGGAAGAATTTGTCATCCCCACCCGCCATGGTGTATTTATCGGCATGAAGTGGGAACCAACCTACGGCCAAGAATGTCGCATCCCCTTGTGCTATTGAGGTATAGCCAACGTTGTAATCCACCTCCTTTGTGGGTTGTACGTCATAACCTAGCGCTTCTAAAGCACGATTAACAATCAACGTTTGGAATGTCTCTTCGGCAACGGATGACTGAAGCGGTTGAACAGAAACTCCTTCTCCTGGGAGTGTTTCTGCCCAAGCATGACTAGACATCATCAATGCGGAGATGGCAGATACCGTGAGCGTTTTCTTCCATGAGCGATTCATTTTGACTTCTCCTTTAAGGCTAATTGAGGTTGCTTCTTTTGTTTAAGAGCGTTGCACAAGATAGAGACGGGCCCAACTTGATACCAACGAACTTTTGTATTGCCCGCATTGGTGCCGAGCTCTTGTGTTATGCGGTCAAGTAAGATGGCAAGAATAACGATACCGAGTCCACCCACAGAGGCTAACCCCATATCTAAACGACCGATCCCTCTTAATACCATTTGCCCTAAACCACCAACGGCAATCATCGATGCAATGACAACCATCGATAGTGACAGCATGAGTGTTTGGTTGACGCCGGCCATAATGGTCGGAAGCGCTAAAGGTAGCTGAATACGGTAAAGCATCTGTTTCTTGCTAGCGCCAAAAGAGTGCCCTGCTTCGATGAGCTCTTCGGGAACTTGTTGAATACCCAAAATCGTCAGACGCACAACCGGTGGCAGCGCAAAGATTATCGTAACAACCACTCCTGGCACGTTACCGATACCGAATAGCATGACAATAGGCACTAAATAGACAAAGGCGGGGGTTGTTTGCATCGCATCGAGAATGGGCCGTATCAATTTCGCCGCAGTGTGACTTCTCGATAGCCATACGCCCATCGGGAGCCCAATTAATAGGCAAAAGAATACCGATGTTAGGACTAAGGAGAGTGTGGTCATCGCTTCTGACCATGCTCCGATCAGACCAACAAAAGTGAGAGAGACAACAGTGGTAAAGCCGAGCTTCAGGCTAGAGAACTGCCATGCAAATAGAAAGAGGATAACGAGCATAAAAGGCGCTGGTGTCGACACGAGTGCGGTTTCAAACGTCGTTAAAATAAGGTCGATTGGCACCCTGATCGCCTGAAATAAAGGACGCCCGTTTTCGACTAGCCAATTTAGCCCTGATTCAACCCAAGTATCGAGTGGAAGTATGGCTTCAGCAAAGGGGTTGAGTGGATCGAATATGGCTTCTTCGGCTGGAGCGGTATTTAACCAATCTGAGCTGCTAGGTTCGTTACTGGCTTGACTCCAAGGATCAGTTTGAGCATTTGAAGCTTCAGGGCTTGAAGATGAAGACCATGGATCGTTGTTCGTTTGATCTGAAGACATACGTTAACCTTTATCCAGAGCTTGAAGTAATCGTGACTTAGTGACGACACCAAAGTAATTGCCGTTATTATCTACAACGGGCACGGCATAAGGCACATTGGCAACCAGCCCAAGGATGTCATTAATCGATTGTTCTGGTTGTAACGTCAGCCCATTCGCTAGTTCGGCGCTGGCTAAAGAGCGGTTTTCTTTGTGTGCATGGCGTAAAGATTCTAAAGAGACAATGCCTGAGTATCGGCTTGATTTATCGATGACAATGCCAAACTCTCTGTCGTTATCCATTAAGATTTGGTAAGCAGAGGCGGGGCCATCATGTTCGGATTTTTTAAAAACGGCAGCGGGTTTTTTACGTGCAATATCTTTTGCCGTGAGGACACTGGCGACATTAACACCTCGGAAAAATGCCTCAACGTAATCATTAGCAGGGTTGTTCAAAATATCATCGGGAGTGCCGACTTGAACAACCTCACCACTTTGCATGATGGCAATACGATCCCCGATACGCATCGCTTCATCGAGATCGTGAGAAATAAAAACGATGGTGCGTTGGTCGTCATTTTGTAAACGGATCAACTCATCTTGCATCTCCGTTCGAATTAATGGATCAAGGGCAGAAAAAGCCTCATCCATAAGGAGAATATCAGGATCACAAGCTAATGCTCGGGCGAGACCAACTCGTTGCTTCATCCCGCCAGACAGCTCATCAGGGTAGGAGTCTGCGTAGCTATCGAGTCCAACTCTTTCAAGAGCATCTAATGCGCTTTTTCTTCGACTATCGGTATTAATGCCCGCAAGTTCTAAACCAAATGCGGCATTTTCGAACACTGTCATATGCGGCATGAGGGCAAAATTTTGAAATACCATTGAAATATGGTTTCGGCGTACTTTGCGAAGCGCTTCTTCAGAGATATTCGCGATATCTTCACCGTGTAAGAGTACATGCCCTTTTGTCGGCTCAATGAGTCGGTTGAGCAGGCGAACCAGCGTCGATTTTCCAGATCCAGATAGCCCCATAATGACAAATATCTCACCTTCGTTAATCGAAAGAGAGACATTATTGACGCCAATCGTTAGGCCTGTTGCTTCAAATACTGTGTCTTTATCAGCACCGTGTTCAACCATTGAAAATGCGCGTTCAGTGTCTTCTCCAAACACTTTGTATAGTCCCTTTACTTCCAGTATGGGATCCATATGAGAGTCCTTCCAGCAATCTGTTTAATAAGCAAATGATTAGTACCCTAAATCACTAATCGTTAATGGTTGGTGTTAATTATGTTGCATTTTGCTGGTATTTGCTTTTGTTTTTTAATTTTCATCTTGCTTCTCATGGCATTCTTTAATGCGTTTTTCGGTATTGAAGTGAGGTTTTGTTTGTCGATAGCGTAAAAATATCCGTTTTTGCAAATATTAAATTTAGTCTGTTAAGCGCTAATGCATTGTTTTTTGTGTTATTGCGCCTTGTTATGGCGATTTCCTCAAAGAATGATTTTTGCATTTATGGCAAGTTGCCGCTTCTTCAAGGATCTCAAGAAATAATAGGCATCCTTTTTGGCTTAGTGATCTAATGATTACAGTACGTAATAAAGTAGCCAGTTTATGTGAGTTGGATCGCTAAAATTGCAAATTTCATACGATTTATTTGCTTTGTTGGTCACGTCCATGCTGATAATAGAAAAATAAATTACTTAGACTTCAAAGGATTTGGGTCGACAAATGATGACGGTAAGCCCAGTACGGGCACTTTCAAAACAAAGTGATATTCATGCTCAGCATTGGGCGTTTCGTGAGCCAGATATTACCGATGGTGATGATGTATATCGCTTGATTTCTCGTTGCCCCCCACTCGACGTCAACTCTTCTTATTGTAATTTCCTTCAGTCGTCGCATTTCAGCCGTACCTGTATCGTTGCAGAGAAGAAGGAGGATTTAGCAGGGTTTATTTCTGCTTATAAAAAGCCAGATGATCCAAATACGTTATTTATTTGGCAAGTTGCGGTAGGTCCAAATTATCGTGGTAAAGGTCTTGCCTATCAAATGCTCATTGAATTGTTGCAGCGTGACGTTATGGAAAGTGTCAAAGCCGTCGAAACGACGATTACCAAGAGCAATGAAGCGTCTTGGGGGCTGTTTAAAAAGCTTGATGCGAACAATGGAAAGAGAGGAAAAGTGATGACTTTTCTTGATATAGAAACTCATTTTAAAGGGAAGCATGATACGGAATATCTCTATCACGTTCCTCTACATCGTCACAATTAATCGGAGTTTTAAAACGGTCTCATCATGGATATTTTTAACAAGCAAGAATCGAAAGTTCGCTCTTATTCAAACAATTTTCCAGTGCTGTTTACGAAAGCTGTGGGGTGCTGGATTGAAACTGAAGAGGGGGAGCGCTATCTCGATTTCCTTGCAGGTGCCGGTTCGTTGAATTACGGGCATAACAACCCAGTGTTGAAGCAGGCATTGATTGAATATATAGAGAAAGACGGCATTACGCACAGCTTAGATATGCACTCAAGTGCGAAAGCAAGGTTCTTAACGGCATTACAGCGTTATATTTTTGAACCTAGAGCTCTTGATTATAAAGTGCAGTTTACGGGCCCTACAGGCACCAATGCGGTCGAAGCAGCGCTGAAATTAGCACGTAAAGTGACGGGGCGTAGTTCTATTGTGGCATTTACTAATGGCTTTCACGGATGTACAGCGGGTGCTCTTGCGGCGACCGGAAATCAACATCATCGGCAAGGTGCTGGATTTAGCCTGAATAACGTGACCCGAATACCCTTTGAAGGCTATGCGGATATCGACGGACTTAAGTTGTTTGAAACCATGTTGTCAGATAATTCTGCAGGTATCGATAAACCAGCAGCAGTGTTGTTAGAAACCGTGCAGGGTGAAGGGGGCTTAAATGTAGCTTCAAATACGTGGCTGCAGCGACTTAGCCGTATTTGCCGTGAGAACGATATCTTATTAATTATGGATGATATTCAGGCAGGGTGCGGACGTACAGGTACATTCTTTAGTTTTGAATCTTCAGGTATCACTCCCGATATTGTAACACTATCGAAATCGATAGGAGGTTATGGGTTACCGATGGCCGTTGTCTTACTCAAACCAGAGCTCGATATTTGGAAGCCTGGGGAGCATAACGGAACTTTCCGTGGTAACAACCATGCGTTCGTGACGGCAGCTAAGGCGATTGAACTGTATTGGTCTGATAGCCAATTTGAAGCACATATAGGACACTGCTCAGCGAAAATATCTACGGTTATTGAACGCAATGTTAAGCGTCATCCTGCACTTTTTGTGCAGCAAAAAGGCCGGGGGATGATGATCGGTATTGAATGTCACAATGGCAATTACGCGAGTGAAATCGCCAAAATGTGTTTTGAAAACGGGATGATTATCGAGACGGCTGGCCCTTCTGATGAAGTGGTGAAATTCTTCTGCCCATTGACGATTACTAACACTGAATTGGATCAAGGGTTAAGTATTTTTGAAAATGCCGTTGAAGCCGTTGCTGTGAAATACTTTAAGAAAGCATCATAAGAAAGCATCATAAGAAAGCAACCTTTGAAAGGATAATAAGATGATAGTTAGAACTCTGGATGAGTGCCGCGATAGCGAACGTAGAGTCGTATCGGACAATTGGGAAAGTGTACGGATGCTGTTGAAGGATGACAATATGGGGTTCTCATTCCATATCACGACCATTTACGAGAGTACCGAGACACATATTCATTATCAGAATCACCTGGAATCGGTTTTTTGCATGTCGGGAGAAGGCGAAATAGAAGTCGTTAACGGAGAAACGTATCCTATAAAGCCCGGAACACTTTATATATTGGATAAAAATGATGAGCACTATTTGCGTGCCTACGCAGGTAAAGAAATGACAATGGCTTGCGTATTTAATCCACCCATCACTGGCGCCGAAGTCCATGACTCGAAGGGTGTCTATCCGTTGATTGATTAATTCAAATACTGGGTGAGATATTTGACCCACCCTTTCCGTTGACCTTTGTTTACTACGTTGACTCTTCTTTGAAGCCATGCAGTTATAACCTGTGCCGTTTGAAGCAGTGCTGTTCGAGCAAGTCCTTTGCAGCATCACTCCCACCGTAAGCCCTCTTGACGAAACGCCACCATAGTCTAGTGTTTAACTGGGTGAAAGCTCAATCACGTAGTGCTTATTTATTACAGAGGTGCAGTATGCGAATATTTAAGGTGATATTAGTTGGTCTGTTATTTTCAGGTTCTGCTGTTGCAGCAGACACGCAGATGGAAACACTTTTTAAAATGCAGGATGCCTGTAAGCTTAAACAAGTGACTCAGTCTTGTTCTATTTCGTCGGGAGACAAAATGGAAAAGGCACGCTGTGTGGATGCAAAGCAGTACGGGTTGATGTGTATCAGTCACAAGAGCTAAGCTGAGAGTTAATAGTTAAGGCAAATGTTTTTGCCTTAACTATTGATTTTAATGAAGGCGCTTTCATCTGAAAGCGCTTTTTTTGGTTTCAACTTCCTACTACCCACGTTTTTACGGGCTTCAAGCCCCTTTCTTACTGATTTAGACTGAAAATCTTTCAGGTTCTTGAAAGATTTGAAAGATTACTAATGATTGATTACATAATGAAAGGTTCATTTTGTGATTATCGATGCTGTTCGGTAATAGAAAATGAAACCGAGTTCAAATATATGGAGAGAATTTCGATGAGTTTTAGGACTTTTCTCGAGGTGATTCATCGCGGGTTCACCTGAGATACAGCAATAAAGTGCCGAAATAACGCGGTTTTGAGCATTTGATTTTTCTAAAGTTCAATGGAATTCTTTTGTCTGTGACCGGTATCTCAATTCTTTCTGCTTGTTCTTCGTGACCGTTTTCCCGTCTTTCATCGCTTTCATTCCTTAATATTCCTACTGCACAAGGATGAATTAAAAAACACAACAATTAATTAAAGCGGGGAATTAAAAATCATGAAGATGAAAGCGCTTACAATCGCAGTCGCAGCAGCAGCGATGAACTTCTCTACAGTGGCAGTCGCTCAAGACGGTTTTAGCTTTTCTGGTTATGCGCGTTATGGTTCTGCTTTTAGTAACTCAGAATCTAAGATCAATGTTCGTAAAGATGAGCGTGATGATAATGGTAATCTGACCGGTAACGATGATTTTGATAGCTGGGATGCAAAATATATAAAAGCTGTTGGCGCAACTCAAAATACGGGACGTCTAGGTAACGAAGGTAACGGTGGTGAGTTTCAATTCACCCAAGGCTTCACTGGTGATAATGGAAGTAAATGGTCTGTCGGTGTGATGCTTGAGCACTGGGGTGACGATGTTGGTTTGAAGAAGTTCTATGCAACAGGCACAAATATTTTTGCCTCACAGCCTGATGCTGTTGTATGGGCCGGTCGAGATTTTCACGGTCGTTTACAACTTGGTTTGAATGACCAGTTTGTCCTGATGAATGATGGTCAAGGTGGTGGTGTTAAAAATCTTGATGTTGGTTTTGCTCGCCTAGATATGGGTTTTGTTGGCGGCACTAACGGCGTGAATGATAACGGTAATTACGCGTTTGTTAACCGCTTACACGGTATATCATTTGGTGAAAATACCGATTTAGAATTGCACGCAAACTACGGTTTCAGTGATAAAAATCAAGAGGGTCAGAAGGATACTGATGGCTATCAATTACTTGCTCAGTTAAGTACTGGTTACAGCAGTGGTTTCAACAAGTTTATTGTTAAGTATTCAAGCAATGCCAAGAATGGTCTTATTTGGGGGCAAGATGAAGATTCCTCAATGGCTGGCTTCCACTGGGAAGGCGGATACAACGTTTCTGATAGTGTGAATATTGATTATTTATACAGTTTTGAAACGCATGAGAATGCAAATGGAGTCGATCATGATGCGAATCGAGATCGTGATTGGCACCAAATTGTTGTTCGTCCTCAAAAAGCTTGGGATGACACTCATTCTACTTGGGTTGAGCTTGGCTACGACATGGTTGACTTTGACAATGGTGATGAGAGCACCGCTTGGAAAGCGACACTTTCACAAAATATCGCGATTAGCAGTGTGCCATGGGGACGTCCAATGTTGCGCTTCTACGTGACGACAGGTGAAGTCGAATATCAAGACCAATCTCAGAGTACGACTACTATCGGCGCGATGTTCGAGTCTTGGTGGTAAGCAATACCTAAAACGGCGCACCCTTGCGTGCGCCTAGTTTTACTGCCTTTAAATTTACGCTGGTATTTAATTGGCCTAAATGTCCAGCGTTTGCATGTTGTTCCTATTTTGTCTGAACGAACTCCTTCATGGTGAAGCCTTGCCATGTTACGGGGGGTCACTAGGCTCCCCTTTTTTTAGTGATGTAGCCTTTATTTTTGTACATTATCTTTAGCGTTAATGTACGAATAGCAAGTAGTATGCTTTTAAAGAATTTGAAACCGCTTTCAAGGGCAAAAAACAATGGCGACAATAAAGGAAGTTTCTGAACTAGCAAAGGTTTCTCAAGCAACCGTTTCTCGTGTCGTAAATGGCTACAGTGGCGTAAGTTACGACAAGCGTGTACGTGTTGAAGAAGCAATGAAAACATTGGGTTACCGCCCTAACTCAATTGCTAAGGCGCTAGCTTCTAATCGTACCGGCAGTATTGGTTTGGTTGTTCCAGAATTAGCAGGACCCTTCTATAGCGGCATGATGCATAACGTAGAAGCAGAAGTGAGAAAGCACGGCTATCACTTGATTATTACCGCCGGTGGATTAACGGCGAAATCGCAACGAGAGGCGATTGATTTTTTACTTTCTCGACGTGTTGATGGGTTGATTCTGCATACGCAATCCCTAACCGATGACAACTTAATAGATTTAGTACAAGAGGGTGTCGTGTTATCTACCATGAACCGTTTTGTACCAGAAATACCAGAAAACTGTGTCTACCTCGACAATGAGCTTGGCGGGCTATTAATGACTCGCCACCTTCATGAAATGGGCCATTCAAGAATCGCCTGTATATCCGGCCCTATGCATAAAACAGATGCGAGATCGAGGCTACAAGGGTATCGCTCAGGACTCGAAGAGGTCGGCCTCTCTTTTGATGAGAGCCTCGTCGTTGAGGGGTTATTTACGGAAGAGTCTGGCTGTTTGGCAATGAAAAAGCTCCTAGCCAGAAACATAGAATTTAGTGCGGTTTTCTGTTGTAACGACCACATGGCCTTTGGTGCTGCTGGTGTACTACGAGCACAAGGCTATAACTTACCAAATGATATGTCTGTTGCGGGTTTCGATAATATCGGTTTTTCTCGCTACACCACGCCAGGACTGACAACCGTCAACTTCCCGGTCGAAAAAATGAGTGAACAGGCTGTTCACTTAGTGTTAAAGCAACTAGGCAAAAAATTACCTGAAGTGCAATACAGGCTGACACCGAAAATCGTCGTTCGAGAATCGGTCGATCCTTACATAACATAGACATTCACAAGGAGTGAATCATGAACATCAATCTAAAAAAACTGATCTTACCTGCTGCAATTGCTCTCGCTGTTACTGGTGTGAACGCAGAAGAACAAATACGTTTTGATGGCTTTCCAGATTTTGATAGTAGCTTAAAAGTATTGCTGCCTGACTTTGAAAAAGAGACAGGTATTAAAGTTGACTACTTAATGAATAACCACGGTGACCACCACACTAAGTTAACGACTAACTTAGCGACAGGTTCAGGTGCGGGTGACGTGTTGGTCATTGATGTTGAGAAGATTGGTCCTTTTGTGGCGTCTGGTGGTCTTGTTAACTTGTCTGAAAAGTACGGTGCTGGTAAGTATCAAGAGCTATTTGCCCCTTATGCATGGGCGCAAGGCTTAGGCGCTGATGGTGGTGTTTATGGTTTACCTGTCGATCTAGGTCCTGGAGTCATGTACTACCGTAGTGATATCCTTGATGCTGAAGGCAGCGACGTTAAGATGGTGATTGATAGCTGGGACTCTTACGTTGATTTTGGTAAGAAGCTAAAAGAAGATGATATCTATTTGATTGCCTCGGCAGCTGATGTGGCTCAAACAATTATTTACACGACGGTAAAAGAGGGTGAAGGTCTTTATTTTGATAAAGATGGCAAGTCACTCGTCACTAGCGATCGTTTTGTAAAAGCGTTCGAAGTTGCAAAAGAGATTCGTGATAACGAGTTAGATGCACGTATTACTGCATGGTCAAATGAGTGGTATGAAGGCTTCCGTAACGGTACGTTCGCAACACAACTTTCAGGTGCATGGCTGTTAGGTCACTTACAAAACTGGATTGCTCCAGAGACAGGTGGCAAATGGGGTGTATCTAACCTTCCTGATGGTATCTTCGGTAGCTGGGGTGGCTCTTTCCTTTCTATCCCAACACAAAGTGAACACCCAGATGCAGCATGGAAATTGATTGAGTACATGACGACAAACCGTGATGTACAGCTGACTTCTTTTGAAACAATCACAGCGTTTCCTTCGAACGTAACCACTTATGACAGTGATATCTTTAATGAAGAAGTCGAATTCCTTGGTGGTCAGCAGGCAAGACAACTGTTCGCTGAAGTGGCGAAAAATGTGACGCCGATTATACCAGGTAAAGGCGACCATGTTGCTCGCGCTATCATCTTAGAAAATGCGCTAATGGAAGTGCTGGATGAAGGTAAAGATATTAAGAAAGCCCTTGCAGATGCAGAGCGTCTAATTCAGCGTCGTACGCGTAACCTGTAATTAAAATAACAAGAAGCGATGACTACGAAATTATTACCGAGTGTGAATTTTCTCAGTATTAAAAGCACAGTATTAATCGCTAAAGAGTAAATCATTATCATGGTTGATTAACTCCAAATAATGGGGTGTGGAATTTTGCACCCCAATTTTGAAAGTTAATCATTTTAAATATCCTAGTGACTTAATAGAGAGTGAATATGACGGATATGACTCACTCGGCTAGTGGAAGTGAAAAAGACGATCAAAAGGTTCGGTTGTTCTCTTTTTCAAAAGCTGCACCATATGGCTTTCTGCTACCATTTATTGTTCTGTTTTCAGTATTTGGTTTATTCCCATTACTGTTTTCAGTGTACTTATCTTTCCACCTATGGAACCCCGTTGAAGGATTGGGTGCCATGGAGTTCGTTGGCTTAGAGAACTATCACATAGCCCTAACAGACCCTTGGCTGTGGCGTTCACTTCGCAATACTTTTTGGCTAGCGATAACGTCTGGGCTTGCTCAGCACTTAGTGGCTATCCCAGTGGCTTATGTATTGGTATCAATGAGTGACCGCTTTCGCCATTGGCTTACCTCTGCCTACTTCCTCCCTTACATTACCTCAACAGTTGCCGTCTCGTTAATCTTCTTTAACATGTATTCGCCAAACTCTGGTGTGATTAATCAGGGATTGAATGCATTAGCAGATTCAAGTTTATTGGGCTGGGCGTTTAGTTGGGTAGGGCAGTATCAACCCATTCGTTGGTTAGATGATGCAACATTAATTAAGCCTTCTGTTGCGTTTGTCGTGTTCTGGAAATATACAGGTTTCAATATTGTTCTTTATACAACGGGTCTATTAACCATCCCTAAAGATTTATTAGAAGCAGCACGTATCGATGGTGCAAATGCCTTCCGACGTTTTTGGCATATCTCACTGCCGATGATTCGTCCATTCATCTTCTTTGCGGTAACACTGACTATTATTGGTAACTTACAGCTCTTTGAAGAACCATTTGTATTAACGCGCGGTACGGGGGGGGTTGGCCAAGCAGGACTAACAATCTCGATGTACCTCTATAAAGTGGGTTGGGAATGGCTTGAAATGGGGACCGCTTCGGCAATCTCTTGGTTACTCTTCTTCTTGATTGGCTTATTAACCGCAATACAGTTTTTCTTCTTCGGCAAGAAAGGGTTAGAGGAGCATTAATATGAATGACGCAACGATGAATAACCCCACTCGCTGGCAAGATGTTGTGACTAAAATAGTACTGGTCGTGCTAGGACTGATGCTGATTATCTCAGCGTTGATGACAGTCTTCCCATTCTTTTGGTCAGCCTTGTTGTCGACACGTGACCGCACGGAAATATTCAGTACGACGATCAGTTTCGCGATCGGTGATAGCTTAGCCTTTAACTACGAAAAGCTCTTGGAAATTATGCCGTTTTGGCAGGCGATGTTTAACAGCTTTAAAGTCTCTTTCCTTGGGACAACTATCTCACTACTGTTTTGTAGTATGGGTGGGTATGCCTTTGCTGTTTATCGTTTCAGAGGTAAAAACTTACTGTTCACTCTTTTGGTTGGGTCGATGATGATTCCGCCAGTATTGAGTCTAATTCCGTACTACCTCACCGTGCAGTTCCTTGGATTATTGGATAACCATATTGCGGTTTGGCTTCCGTTTACGGCCACGCCATTTGGTATCTTCTTGATGCGCCAGCATGTGATTGCTTCCGTGCCGAGAGAGTTATTAGAAGCTGCAAAGCTTGATGGTGCTGGAGAGTTCCGTACCTATTGGAGTGTGGTATTACCGCTCTTGAAACCGGCGCTCGCAACATTGGCGATAGTACAGTTTGTTTTCTTCTGGAATAGCTTCCTGAACCCACTGATTGTATTGAACTCGACTGATAACTATGTCGTGACGCTTGCCCTGCGAAGTGTACAGAACTTACCGAATACCCCTTGGGGAGCAGTGATGCTCGGGACCACGATTTCCATATTACCTATCGTGACTTTTTACTTATTTGCATCAAGACAGATGATGAGCGGATTGACTTCAGGTGCTGTGAAAGGCTAACCGGAGATAAAGGATTTTATTATGGCTAAAGTTGAATTTAAAAATATTAAGAAGTCATTCGATGACGTTCATGTTGTTAAGCATTTTGATTTATCCGTTGAAGACGGTGAATTTGTTGTCCTATTAGGGCCATCTGGATGTGGTAAATCAACCACACTACGTATGCTTGCAGGGCTTGAAACGATCACCTCTGGTGATGTCTTTGTCGGTGAAAAGCGCGTTAATAATGTCGATGCGAAAGATCGCGACCTTGCGATGGTATTCCAAAGCTACGCGCTTTACCCCCATATGACGGTTTATGAAAACATTGCCTTTGCACTAAAGCTGAAGGGCATGAATAAAGCGGACATCGACGAAAAAGTAAGGCATGCAGCAGATATGCTGGAGCTTGGTGCACTGTTGAGCCGTAAGCCAAAAGAGCTCTCTGGTGGTCAACGCCAGCGTGTTGCAATGGGGCGTGCGATGGTGCGTACACCAAAGGTTTTCTTATTTGATGAGCCGTTATCAAACCTCGATGCCAAGCTTCGTGGCACGATGAGAGACGAGATTAAGCAGCTTCACCGCAAATTAAAAACGACCACGATCTATGTAACCCATGATCAGATCGAAGCGATGACGTTGGCGGATCGTGTTGTCATTTTGAAAGATGGCTACATTGAGCAAGTGGGCACGCCAGAAGAAGTCTTCCATCGCCCAGTGAATAAGTTTGTCGCGCAGTTCATCGGTAACCCTTCAATGAATATGCTTCAAGCTGCGATTGTGAATGACGCGAACGGTTGTCGAGTTCAGCTTGGTGAAGCGGCATTAACCTTGAAGAATACGTCGTTTGAAAATCAAGAAGTGACGTTAGGTGTTCGTCCTACTGATATCCATTTACGTCGTGAGTTGATTGCACACGATAACGTTGCCTCTATTGAAGTTTCTTTACATGAGCGTGAGCTACTCGGCGCAAATATGCTGCTAAAAACAGAAGTGGGCGGACAAGCTTTGCTGGTAGAAGCCCCCGTTGCTGAGCTAGATGCAAAAACACTCACACTTTATATCGATTTAAATGCCATGCACTTGTTTGAAAATGAGCACGGGAAGGCGCTGCGTTAATTAACGCAGAACAGTAGAGAATTAGGGAGAAAGACAATGAACATAGGTATTTTTGCTGATGAGCAAAAAGAGTACGTTGCAACCACGCCCATTACGCCAATTAAGTGGTGTAACTATGTGGGTACACTGAACTTTGGTGGCTTGGTTGATAGCAACGGTGGTGTTTTACTGTGCAAAGGTGATCCGGCACTTAACCGAATTACTAAGTATATTGCACAATTGCCAAACTCTGCATTTAATGGCTCAACGCTTTACGTCAAAGTGACGAATCAGGCTGGTGAGGTAAAAATATTCTCACCGTTTTATACCCCGACCTTGGTGCCGCTGGATAAGTTTGAAAACCATACTGGTCTTTCTTACAGCCATTTTGTCGCTGAAAAGTATGGTGTGCGCTGCGAGTCGACATTCTTCGTACCACACCAAGAAGAGATTTTGCTGCAAGACATTAAAGTGACCAATATCAGTGAAGAAAAGCTTCATATTGATGTTGTCCCAGTGTTTGAATTCAGCCATTTCGATGCGCTAAAACAGCTCGTGAATGCGGATTGGGTTCCACAAACCATGACCTTAAAAGCGCATGAATTTGAAAGCGCTTACATGGTGTTAGAGCAATATGCGTTCATGAAGCGAGACAGTGCCGTCAACTTGATGAGTGCAGACCGACTACCGAGCTCATTTGATGGTGACCGTAGTGCCTTCTTAGGCAATTACGATTACGGTAGCTGGCAGCAACCTGCTGCGTTACTTGCAGATGAGCTGACGAACTCAGAGTGTGATCGCGGTGATAATATCGGCGCGCTTAACCTTCGCCTTGGTTGGATTGACCCAAGTGAGACTGAGCGTACGATTGTGCAATTGACACAACAAGAGAGTGTTGCAGCAGCTTTACCATTACTTGAAAAGTATCGCGACCATGACAATGTTGATGCTGCTTTTTCTGCACTCAAAGTTCAGTGGGATAACTATCTCAACGTGATGCAGGTCGAGACTCCTGATCCTGCCATGAACTCAATGCTTAACGTGCATAACCCACGCCAATGTCACACGACCAAGAACTGGTCACGTTACTTGTCACTTTATCAGCTGGGCTATGGTGCTCGTGGTATCGGTTTCAGAGACTCTTCGCAAGACACCCTTGGTGTTATTGCTAATATGCCAGGTGAAGCTCGTGAATTGATTGAGCGCTTATTAACGGTACAAAACCGCGATGGCTCTGCAATGCACCAGTTCTTCCCATCAACAATGGAAGCCAATGGTGGCGACTCTCGAGAAGAAGAAGATCGTCCAGATTACTATGGTGATGATCATCTTTGGATTATTTATGCCGTCACGCAATACGTTAAAGAGACGGGTGATACCGCTTTCTTAGATAAAGTTTTACCGTTCTACGACAAAGACGAACACGGTCAGCCTGTCGAGTCCGGCTCAGTATGGGAGCACTTAAACCGCTCTATCAACTTCACGGCAACGAATCGTGGTAGCCACGGCTTACCATTACTAGGTTTCGCTGACTGGAATGATACGGTTAACTTGCCGACAGGTGCAGAGTCACTGATGATTGCTAACATGTATGGCAAAGCGTTGCTTGATATGAAATCGCTTGCAAATGCACGTCAAGCATCGACAGAGCGATTCGAGGCGCTGTATAACGAAATGCAGATGATCGTCAATGAATACGGTTGGGACGGTGAATGGTTTATTCGCTACTTCGATGAAACCGGTTCACCGATTGGCTCTGAGCAAAACAGTGCAGGAAAAATCTTCACTAATGCACAAAGCTGGCCGTCTATCTCTGGCTTCGCAACACCAGAGCGTGCAAAGCAAGCGCTTGAATCGGTGAATAAACACCTGAATACCGCGAATGGCATTAAACTCTCGACGCCAGGGTATAACGGCTTTGATCCGCAATTAGGCGGTGTCTCTACCTACCCGCCAGGAGCGAAAGAGAATGGTGGTATTTTCTTACATGCAAACCCATGGGTGATGATTGCGGAAACGATCAATGGCAATGGTAATCGTGCCTATGAGTACTATCAGCAAATTAACCCCGCGAGTAAGAATGATGATATCGCGACCTTTGAATCCGAACCTTATTGTTACCCACAAAACATATTAGGTGATGAGCACTCTCAGTTTGGTCTAGGCCGAAATGCTTGGCTATCTGGCACATCGTCATGGACTTATATCGCAGGAACACAGTGGATTCTTGGTATTCGTCCAGACATTAATGCACTGACTGTGGACCCATGTATTCCTGCTGATTGGCCTGAGTTTAAGGTGACGCGTCAATTTAGGCAGGGTACGTACCATATTACGGTTCGTAACCCAGACGGTGTACAAAAAGGGGTGAGCTCAATGGTTATTGATGGCGTAAAACATGAAGGCAATGCGATTCCTGTTTTAGGCGAAGGTGAGTTCCATATTGACGTTGTGATGGGTGAGGCGGTCTAGTGATTAGACCCTTGATTGAGGAGTTATTATGACAGCAATACCTTATTCGTCCTACCACGGCTCAGCCGCAGAACTGTGTAGTAAAGGGCGTGCTACTGAGTTTATTCAGCCTTGGTATGTGCCTATTTCAACCACTCCTGAGAATACAGGGATGGCAGTGGGGGGCATTGGTAACACTTTCACGCTGACCCCGTTAGGGACAACGCCGTGTTTCAATTTTATTCCTGGGCTCTTTACTGAAAATCGTGACTCGGAGCTTAACCTTAGTCACTTCGGTATCTCGATTGCCGAGGAAGAGTCTGAGTTAACCGTCACAAGCAGCGCCGAAATGGCGCAGCTCTTGCGTTTCTACCCTTATCAGTGGTCAGCGCCATTGGAGGATGAAAGCACTGCAAGCTGGGAAAAACGCCTAGAGATTGAACTCAAAGAAGGGCTTTTTTACCAACGTAACGCTGATGCGATTGTGCGTTGGAAGGCAACACTAACGGTCAATACGCTTGCCGAAATTGAACGCGCCCCCGATTCAGCACATGCGACCCGTTTATTACTGCTGGATATCTTTGATGGTGTGGTACGTCGAAAAGCAGTCAGTGCCCATGATTTAGCGGTGAGAGCACATGATGCGGCTTCGGTTTGCCAAACGAATGCGGCACAGATCCCCGCCGTTACTGCCGACCAAATCGCTTACCGTGCGCTGTATCCTGTGGCTGAATATCAGTATCAGATTGACGACCGAGTTAGTGTAACGCGAGAGGTGTGGTCTCCTATCGTTAAAGATGACCCTGTTGCTTGTTCTCTTCCAGTGTCGTGGCAGCGATTTAAGTTTGGGAATAACAGTGATCAGCCATTGGTCATTACCGTCGCCCAAGTGTTGAGTAATTTACTGGGCGCGAATGCGATTAAATCACGCCCGGGTGTACAAGACTCGGCATGTTATCTGTCAACGAACCCTATCGGTTTAACCAATAATGAGTTAAATCTTGCTTCGCGTCAGAGTCGTCACTTTAAAGGGGTGTCGATGAAGCAGGAGAGCGAAAGGCAATGTGATATTGAAGGTGAAATCGTATTTGGTGTCATGCTCGATGAATCAAGTGACTGGCAGGTTACTAACAAGCCAATGGTCTATGGTTCTGCAGAATTACGGGCACTGGCGAATGCGCTTCATACGGGACGGGTCAATAATGTCTTTGATAAAGGGATTTATTCGAAGCGTGAGCCCATTAGCAGTGTGAGTTGTGCGTCTATCACCCTACAGCCGGGTGAAGTGAGTGACGTGACTTTTGCTTTGGTACTGGACTTACCTTATATACGTTTTGATGGCTTGGTCTCTGAGAAAAAATATCGTCACTACTTCCACAGTGAGCGACGGACTGAAGAGCTGGTGGAACACACCATGCTAAACATTGAAAGCTATGAAGCTCAAATCGCTAAGCAGCAGGTTCAGTTGTTCGTTGATGCGAAAGAGAAAATGGGTGAGGAAACCGCAGAATCGTTCGCGACGATGGCCTGCAATACGCTCTCTTTCTTAGCTGAATCAACGGTATGGGATATTCACGATAGTGTGCTAGTTAAAGAGTGTGCGGATTACCCCTTCTTTAACTCGCTGGATGTCTATTTTTATGGCTCTTTCTCATTGCTGTATCTGCTTCCGAGTTTAGATGGTTGTGTGATGAATGCTTTTGCCGATGCAGTATTAGCAGCAGATCCTAACAAACGTCGTCATTGGGAGTTTGTTGGTCATGATCATGCTGATTTACCTGAAGCAAAGCTAGAGGGGCCTCGCGGGGTAACGGGTGCGGTTATTCATGATCTTGGTAGCCCATTTGACTGTTATCCTGATGCCTATGATTGGCATAACGTTAAGAGTTGGAAAGATTTAGCGCCTAAGTTTGTCATGATGGTTTATCGCCATGGTGTCTTCACGGGCAATAAATCGCTTTGGTATCAGTGCTGGCCAGCAGTTACCGAATCACTTGATTATCTTATCGAGATGATGGGGCCGGGTGATACTGTACCGTTGACTCGGGGAACGGACGACACCTTTGATAATCTCTCTTCGCAAGGGGTGAGTATTTACTGCGCAAGTTTATGGGCGGCTGGGTTAGAGATAGCGGCTGAGATGGCTGATTATATCGCGACCGAAAAAGCCTTATCACGCGGTGAGTGTTACCGTGGTTTGGCTCAGCGTGCTCAACAATCAGTGACTGATCATCTTTGGGATGAGAAGTCAGGCTATTTTCATTTCTTTGCTACACCGATTGAGCAACGCCACCTTAATAGCGATGTTTATGCGAGTGAACAGCCAGAGCTTGCCGATATCAACCTCGCATTACAGCCATTAGGTATCACGTTAACAGGTGATGTTGCTCATGATGTCGCAACTCTTAACGACTACCTATGTGCAGCAATAGAGTCAGGCATTGAAAAGACTAGGTTGCAGGTAAGGTTTGAGAGAAAGGCTAAGCTACAGCAACTTGTGCCAGCACTGTTGAGTGCCGAGTATGAGCAAATCTTGGACGTAGACTCTAGTAATAGTTTTGGCGATGCACTGCTCGCTGACACCTATTTAAAGCTTATGGGGCTTAAGGGATTATTCAGCGATGAGCAAGTGAATAAAACACTCGATTATGTCTATGAAATTAACTTTCTGAAGAATAGCCCGCTGCTTGGTGTTGCGAATATGACGTTATCGCAGGGCGAGAGACATGCTGAGTTTCAGGCACAAGATGTGTGGACGGGTGTGCAGTTTAGTGTGATAGCTGCATTGCAGCACGCAGGTAAACGTCAACAGGCAGAACATTTGTTTGAGACAGTTTATCGGTCGCTTTACCATGATGCGAAAATACCTTTTGCAGCACCTGAGGGGCTGAATTGCTCCGAGCAATATGATCTTTCTCAAATTGACCATTTGGTACCTAGATCTTTAGTGCTTACTGATAGTGAGCTGATAAAGGAAGCAGTAAAGGAGCTTTGGCTACTCGATGATGGAAGAGTTTCTTCTGCATTACCAACGGTATGGGAAGACTTTGCTGAGAAGCTACGAGGTAAGGGAATCGAACTTGTTTTGTCAGAAGCACAGGTTCTTCATCGAGCATTACAAGAAACAGGGATGAAATATACCGCCGGAAGGTACTTTAGACCGGGGATGATATTTGCATGCCTAGCTCCAAAGGCATATTGCCAGAGGTTGAGCCATAGCGACTAAATACTTTGTTTGTTATTCAACCTAGCCATTACAAAAGAAGAGGTAGCGTTTTCGCTGCCTCTTTTTATTTGCGGATATTGATGGTTATTTGAAGAGATCTTTTGTCGTTAACGGTCAGATTATGGGTTATACGCCGCTTGTTTCTAAGTCGCTGATTGAGTGTAAAATGTTTGACGACTGCACTCTAATTTTAGACAGTGAGTCCTGCCCATGACGATAGTTGTTGATAGATTCAATGAGTGCTTTGATTTGATCGACGACCACGACCTCTGTTTTGCTCTCTTGTGCTGTTTCAAAAGAGGAAAACACATCTTGCATATTGACCCCTAGTAACGTTTCTTGCGCAATGGCTGCCATATCAAAATAGCGAAGCTGTGACTCATTGCTACTTAGATGAGAAAACTGCTCTGCAGGTATGCTGATACCCTCTGCGTGCGCCAGTTTTGCAGCCAGTTGTTGTGTTTTTTGATAAATAGCGATGCTGTTCAAGCGTTGTACCTTTTCAGTTTCAAGAATCGTGACTATGAGAGTTATAACGACAATAAACTTATATTAACTGATCAGATGAGTATGTTTATGATCTTTGTCATGCCCCGTTTATTTGTTAAAGCTGACTGAATATATGGGCGAGATCGCTCGTTGTGATATTGCTATGTCTTTATGTTTATTGTTGTTCTATTGTTAACAGGTCGAGCTTGGCTCATATGCAGTGCATTGCTTGAATAATCTAAATGTATAATCGATGTTGTTAAGGGGGGTGTATGAAGTTCGCGCATAAGGTGGTTGCCACCTCGTCAGTTATCGTCTTCATTTCGTTGTCTGTGATGTCTGCTTGGCAATACTTTCAAGTTCAGAGTGAAATTGAAAAACTGGTTAAACACAGTGTTGAAGAGATCGTCAGTGGGGTGAAAAATACCGTTGATGAAGAGTTAAAAGCGAAAACAGATTTAGCGACTTATGCAACAGGTTTGATTCATGCTAACTCCTCTTCGCAAGAGATCGCTGATGTCATTGAAAAACCGATCATGAAATCAAACTTCCTTCTTGTTGGTCTTGGCTTTGAGAGTGATGGATCGTTTCAAGGCAATGATCCTTCTTGGGTGCCACCGAGTGGTTGGGATCCTCGTGCCCGCCCTTGGTACAAGGATGCGAAGCAAGCAGGTAAAACCATTATCACTGCACCTTATGCCGATTCCGGTACGCAAGAAATTCTCGTCTCTGTTGCTGCTCCTATATCCAGTCAAGGGCAGTTTTTAGGGGCTATTTTCTTTGATGTCAGCCTCGCTGAGATGGCAAGCAAAATTAATAATGTTTCTTTGTTTGATGCTGGATATGTCTTTATGGTGGATAGTGCCAGCACTGTCATCTCACATCCCGATGCAGGGCTTAACGGCGAAAGCATGTCGTCATTTTTAGGGAGTGAACAGATTAATTCATCGCCGGTATTGATTGACTATAAGGGACGCCCGACCTATTTAGCATTTACCAAAATTGTTAATCAAGATTGGTATGTGGGCGTGCTATTGGACTATGAGAAGGCGCATCAATCCGTTTATGAACTCAGAAATTCAGCCATCGTATTAACTGTACTCTGCGTTGTCTTCACGGTGCTAGCGCTTGCCTTTGTACTTCAATTATTGATGAAGCCTCTTGGTTTATTGAATGATGCCATGAAAGATGCAGCGTCAGGGCAAGGGGATTTAACACGCCGCTTAGATACCAATACAGATACTGAATTTTCAGAACTAGCAAGTAACTTCAATGGGTTTGTTTCCAAGCTACAAGATTTGATATTAGAGACAAAAGGGCTGAGCGATGAGATAAAGACCAGCACGATCATTACATCGGCAGGTACAGAGGAATCGTCGAAAGATATGAATCAACAGCTTGCTGAAGTCGAGCAGCTTGCAACAGCAATGAATGAAATGGCGTCTTCTTCAATGGAAGTCGCAGGTAATGCACAGAATGCGGCTTCGGCTGCTCAGCAAGCAGATAATGCTGTCGTGCATGGTGCCAGCATTGTTTCAGGAACGACATCAGCCATTGCCACTTTACGTGAACAGATAGAGCAAGCCGTACAAGTTGTCGGTGAACTGCAAGGTGCCACCAACAATATTGAGTCAATACTCGTGGTGATTAATGGTATTGCTGAGCAGACGAATTTGCTGGCATTGAATGCCGCGATAGAGGCCGCACGAGCCGGAGAGTCTGGCCGTGGTTTTGCGGTGGTTGCTGATGAAGTACGAACTTTAGCTCAGCGTACACAACAATCAACCACGGAAATACGGAGTATGATCGAGCAACTTCAAGCTGGGTCTCAATCAGCGACGGCGGTGATGAATGAGAGTCAGCAGCTGGCGACAGGGACCGTAGAAACGGCAAATGAGGCGAATTCAGCCCTAAATGAAATCAAGGAAGCGATAGCGCAAATATCGGATATGAATTTACAGATTGCGGCCGCCGCTGAAGAACAAAGTAAAGTCGCAGAAGAGATAAATACCAATACCTTTAATATTAAAGACCTCTCTCAACAGGTCTCAGATCGTGCGCAAGAAGCTTCAACACAGATGCATAGCCAAGTAGGTAGAGTGGAGCAGCAAGATACGATTTTGAGTAAGTTTATCGTGTAACGTCATATTGGTTGGCATGGAAAAAAGGCTAATCAAAAAGAGCCAATTGAATCAAGCCCCTTTATATGATGACAGTGAGTACTGCATCATGTGAAGGGGCTTGTTTATGGAGGAATAGCTTATGCTGGTGGCTCTCTATGTCGAATGGCCAGGCACTTGAGTTATTGGTTTAGTGCTTGTTCTAAATCAGCCAAAATATCGTCAATATGCTCTATCCCCACCGATAGGCGAATCATTTCAGGTGACACACCTGCTTGAGCTTGCTCTGCTTCACTCAGTTGTCGATGCGTTGTTGAGGCTGGGTGACAAGCGAGTGACTTTGCATCGCCAATGTTGACGAGCCGTTTAAATACCTGCAGGGCATCATAGAAGCGCACGCCAGCTTCATAACCCTCTTTAAGACCAAATGAAAGAATGGCAGAAGGTTTACCTGACATGTATTTTTCAGCTAAAGCGTGATGTTCGCTATCGCTGAGACCGGCATAACTAACCCAGCTGACTTGGTCGTGTTGGCTTAAGAACTCAGCGACCTTCAGCGCATTCTCTGTATGCCTTTCCATGCGAAGCGATAATGTTTCTAGCCCTTGCATTAGCATAAAGGCATTCATCGGTGAAAGCGCACTGCCTGTATTTCTAAGAGGAACCGTACGAGCCCGACCGATAAACGCGGCTTCACCAAATGCTTCAGTATAAACGACGCCATGATAAGCAGGTTCTGGTTGGTTCAGTACCGGAAAGCGTGATGCATGCTTCTGCCATGGGAATTTGCCGCCATCAACAATCATACCGCCAAGCGTTGTGCCATGACCACCGACATATTTTGTCAGTGAGTGCACGACGATATCAGCACCAAACTCAATAGGCTTACAGAGTGCTGGAGTGGCGACAGTATTATCGACGATGACAGGGACACCTTGAGCGTGGGCGAGATCAGCCACGTTTTCTAGGTCAATGATGTTCCCAGCGGGGTTGCCAATACTTTCACAGTAAACGGCTTTGGTTTTTTCATCAATCAGAGCGGCTAAAGATTCAGGCTTATCATCAGCAGCGAATTTTACCGTTATACCCAGCTTCGGTAGCATGTGAGCAAAAAGTGTGTACGTTCCACCATAAAGCTGCGGTGTCGAAACAATATTGTCACCCGCTTCTGCAAGGGTAAGGATGGCATAGTGGATCGCTGAGCTGCCAGAGCTGACAGCAAGACCGGCAATGCCACCTTCAAGTGCTGCCATCCGTTTTTCCAGTACATCGTTGGTCGGATTCATTATACGGGTATAGATATTTCCGGGCACTTCAAGGTTAAAGAGATCTGCACCGTGCTGGGCATTGTCAAACTCATAGGCAACCGTTTGATATATTGGTGTTGCAACCGATTTGGTTGTTGGATCCGTCTCATACCCAAAATGGATTGCTAGCGTTTCGTCTTTCATCATTCATCCCTAATTGATGAGAAAAAGAACAGTTTGGCAGAGTGCTCCAACATTTGCTAGCGGCTATATTGCAAGAGACAAGATCGTGATCTCACTTCTTTAGGTATGGTTAAGAGTGTTTTACCTACTCACCTCGACAGTGTTCGTTGCAAAGCGTCATGATGAAGTTTAAGCATTGCTGTTCTGAGTCAGCGAGCTTTGGTTCTCTATAAGACTTAGACCTGAGATTGAATTGACGGTTAACTGCTAGAGGACTACTTTGAAAGTATCTAGATATCATTATTTAGACATTTTTGTTGTCAAAATTAGCGATTCGAGGGAATGATGGGTCTGCAGTATACCGAAAGTGAAAGAGTTATTCGCCGCCTTTATGAGATAACCAATGCGTATGAAAATGGGTTTCCGTCCCAGATTCATTCTCTACTTATGATGGGACTGGAGCGATTTAATCTCGATATCGCGATTCTGTCACGTATTGATAATGGTCAGTATGTCGTTGAGCACTGCGTCACGCCACCGGAAGTGAGTTTGAAGCCGGGTGATACATTTGAAATTGGTCAGACATATTGTGCTGTTACCTGCGCCGCTGATGCGCCTGTTGCAATTGAGCACGTGGGAGTCAGTGATGAGCTAGGGACGCATCCAGCGTATAAGGCGTTTGGTTTGGAGTCATATATTGGTATTCCTGTCCGTTGCCGTGGTCAGCTTTATGGCACGCTCAATTTTTCTAGTGCTAAGCCTTACGAGCGCCGTTTTCATGAGATTGATATTGATTCATTAAACTTGATGGCATCATGGATTGGCGTCGAACTGATTCGTATGGAGCAGGAAACAAGATTACAAATTTTGAATCATAAACTGATTGAGCAAGCCTCTACAGATAGCTTGACCGGATTGTCTAACCGCCGTGCGATGTTTAAACACCTCCGAAAAGAGGTCAATCGTATCAATCGAAATAGCCAACAGGGATCGCTAGTACTGATTGATATCGATCACTTCAAAAAGTTTAATGACTCATATGGACATCAGGTCGGTGATCGTGTGCTTCAGGAGGTAGCTCAAAAAATTAAAGGCTCTCTGAGAGACTATGATTTTGTTGCACGTTATGGTGGCGAAGAGTTTCTTGTTTGGTTATCGGAAACCACCACAGAGGAAGTTGAAAGCGTCTGTTCCAGAGTGATGACGGAGATTGCTGACATTGATACTGTTGGCGAAGCGATCACTGTCAGCATGGGTATCTGTCACTTTATGTTTACTAAACACCTCGACACTGATACAGACACATTGATTGATATCTTGATTGCACATGCTGATAGCAGCCTTTACAAAGCAAAGTCGGCAGGAAGAAATCAATTCCATCAGTATCACCTAGACGATGAGAAGCAATTAGTTCTTGCCCCCTTACCTTAACGCGCTTTTAAATGGATGCCTGCAATCATGCAGCGAACAGAGCCTCCCGCAAGTTCAATCGTTGGAACATCAAGTGGGAGTAGCTGACTGTGAGCGGTGATCGCTTCTTTTTGCAAAAGAGATAAACTGTCGAAAGCCGTTTTGGATAGCACTAAATACGTACCATCATCGCCCGTGAGTTCGATGATGTTACCAGCAAAAGATTGTACTTGCTGCTGGCTAATAGTAATGACCGTTTTACCACTTTCGGTTAACCGTAAGATGATCTCTTCTCTTCTTTCTTTATCGATGATCATTTCAGCGCACAACAAGGCGAAATGTGTACCAATGCCCATCATGACATTGGTGTGGTATATCGCGCTGCCTGAGTGGTCAATGGCATCAAAGGCCATCGGTTCATAGCCGAAGGTGGTACAAAATCGTTCAAGTATCAGTGGGTCGGCGCGATTTGAGCGAGCCACATAGGCAACCCTTTCGCTATGATCCATCACCATAGCGCCAGTTCCCTCTAAAAATAACTGATCAACTTCAAGGCCCGAGTAATCAATGACTTCCTGAACTCGATAGTGCTCTTTTAGCATGGCGATGATATCACCTCGACGCTCTCTGCGTCGGTTGGGTGAAAACATAGGGTAAATAGCGACTCTACCGCCGTGATGCGTAGAGAACCAGTTATTAGGAAATACGGAGTCAGGGGTGTTGTGCTCACCATAATCGTCAAACAGGTGAACAGTAATGCCAACTGCTCTGAGCCGTGCAGCTGCACGATCAAACTCCTCTTTCGCCATGTGAGCAATCCGTTGTGCATCTATATCGGTGTTGAGTTTTTGATAAGCATTGTCACTCAAGGTTTCGGGGTTAGATTGAAAGCAGTGGGGACGAACCATCACAACGGTACGTGGTGCTTGTAATAATTGAAGGCTCACAGTATCTCCTTTACTTTTTCTATAGCAATGTCACGATGCTCACAGGGCTGTGGACCCAAACCCTCGGCCTAGTTTTGCACTAAGGTCGGCGTGATGTGAGTAGGTTATTCCTATTACGTCACAGTTTTTTTGCAATGACTTACTTTTTTATCAATAAGGAGGTCTTTGTTCTTTTCCTCAGATGACAAGCTGCGCTGGCTGTTGTTACGTTGACTGAATATCAATGTTCGTCTGTCTATGACAAGTTTAGCAAAGACCTTAGATCTTTCTCATGGCACAGTGTAAAACTGTTTTGCAATGGACGTACATTCAGTAGTGATCGTTGCTATACGTTGACAATAAAAAAGAACAGAATGATGACGAGCTGTTACTTTGGTGGTAAAGGTTGCTGAGGGGCTAACGACACTGTGGGTTCATTCTGGATGAAGTCGTTAACGAGGTCTTTAAATCCACTTAAAGGTTAATGGGTTGTTGGTTAAGTTGTTATTTTTTAAAGTTTATTTTTGTCCGTATGTCACATTTTCTTTGTGAAAAGTAATCGATTACACGCTGTAATCATTTCTTCATCGTATCTTGGCGTATTGCCGCTAGCGCAACAACGTTTGTTCCTTTAGTATTGCGCGCAAAGTTTATGCAGACGGGGATTTAGAATGAGATATTACAACGCGTTGATGGTGTTAACCGCGATTATGTTTACAGGTGCACTTGTTATTCGATAGACGCCAAAAGGTCGTATCTTCAACTCAAGTATGGTGCTATTTCGTTTTTACTTGATTTCACTTTTATGAAAACAGTTGAGCGGTGTACCGAGTTACCTCCTTGGGCTAGGTATTTGAATGAACCTTCTGCTCTAAGTCATGTTTGACTATTTCTAGTGCTTTGAGAGCGACTTCAGGATTCACTTCATTGGATTCAAATAGGTATATAAGATCGACAGCGAGTTTGATTTCATCAGGAGCATTTTCTAAGGTTTGATTATTCATTTTGGCTCTTTCTTTTACGTATTGATTGTTCGTCTTTTAATTTGATAAGCATATTCTATGCTTATCTTCTTGTTATTTAAGACTTAATTCTTTGCTTTAGTGCTTTTTCTGCATTTAGTGCTTGTGCTGCATTTAGTAGCTGGAGGTGTAGCGGTATGAGCCGCTCTTGGTTGGTATGGTAGCCTCCACCAATCACGGCAGCAACCGGAATTTCATTAGATTGGCAGTATTCAAGAACCATTTTATCTCGATGATATATTCCACTTTCTGATAAGTGTAAATACCCCAGTTCATCATCAATATGTACATCGACTCCCGCATCATAAATAACGATATCAGGTTGATGTTGCATTAACCAAATCGGAATAAACTGCTTAAGCGTGGCTAAATATTGTTGGTCTTCACACTGTTTTTCAAAGGGTAAATCGTAGCTAGATTGCGGTTTTCTTGACGGGAAGTTGCTGTCGCAATGTGCTGAAACAGTAATGATATTGGGTTTGTCAGAGGTTATTGTTGCTGTTCCATCCCCATGATGTACATCAAGATCAATAATCATAACGTTATCGACTTTAGGCAATTGCAGCGCCAATGAAGCTGCAATGGCAAGATCATTAATTAAGCAAAACCCACTGCCAAAGTCACGATGAGCATGGTGATATCCGCCGCTAAAGTGAATCGCGATGCCATTCTTCATCGCTTGCTGAACGGTTTCCCACGTGCCACCAGCAGAAGTCAGCGTACGTGTGATGAGCGCTTCACTCCAAGGAAAGCCGATTCGACGCATTTTTGCAGCAGGAAGCTGGCCGGTGAATAGTGCTTCAATATATTGTTGATCATGAACCTCCAATACTTCACTTATTGATAAAGCCTGAGGGGCGATAACATGAAAGTCCGCATTGAGTGAAGGATCGATCAAAAGTGCGTCATGGAGTAAGCGGTACTTTTGAATGGGGTATCGATGTTTATCGGGAAGCGTGAGGTCTGAATAGATAGGGTGGTAGATAACAGGGATCGAACTACTCATAGCGTTCCTGATATTGAATTTGTTTTTCTATCTTTACTTTGGCTGTTCGACAACGCTCTAATCGAGCTTCAAGGGCGACTTGCTCGCGTTGTAAAAACGTCGTGTTATGAACAGAGGTACGCTCAATTTCTTGCGTTTTCTCATGGCACATTTGCAGCAGCCGTCTTTCCCATTCGATATGTTGGGATAGCTCTTGGTAAAGTGTTGAAATCGATTTGTAAAAGCGCTTAGCTGCTTTCGGTTCATTGGCTCTTATAGAAACAGTGACGAGTTCACGTTGGAGTGCATGGATCTGCAGGGCAAGGTGATCACAAAGATAGCCGAGTCGCTCGGGGTTTGGGGTTGGAGCAGCTAAACATTTTTCAATTAAGAGTAATTGCTGCTGGGCTTGTTCAACACATGGACTGACCCGCTTCGGGTAGCCACTGAAGAGATGCTCATCAAAGAGTGGTTTGTCGGCATCACCTCGACGTTTGTCGAGATCGTTTGCTTGTTGGCGTAGCTGTGCGAGGTGCTGTTCAAATCGGTCGATATTCATTGTTATAACCACGCTTCGATAGCAAGCTTAATCGCTAGGGTAATGACCATGGTAACAAACACTGGTCGAATGAACTTTGCACCAAACTTGATCGCAGAATGTGCACCGATCCAAGCTCCTGCCATTAGGCATACGCCCATCGTTAGTCCAATAGCCCAATTAATATGACCCAGTAATGCAAAAGTGAAAAAGGACGTAATGTTGCTCGTAAAGTTCATCGCTTTAGCTAAACCAGAAGAGCGCAGTATATCCATACGATAGATCGCCATGGAGGATACCGTCCAAAATGCGCCAGTGCCTGGTCCTGCCACACCATCGTAAAAACCGAGAGTGACCCCTTGCGCAACCTGCTTTTTCTTCAGTTTTGGGCAAACTTTCGGTAATTGATGACTATCTGCTTTCGGTTGGGGAGCCCATAAGGTATAGACGGCAACAGCGAGTATGATCAATGGCAAGGCTTTTTCTAGCCATTCTGTACTCAAAGTGTCGACGATCATTGTGCCCATAATGGCACCAAATAGTGTTGCGCCGAATGACCATAGCCAAAAGCGTGGGGTGAAGAGTTTCTTCTTATAGTAAGTCATTGCGGCGGTGCTAGAGGCAAAACTAGCAGCAAGCTTGTTCGTACCTAGTGCAATATGCGGGGGAAGCCCTATCCATAACAGAGCTGGGATAGTCAGCATGCCACCGCCGCCAGCAACTGCATCAATGAAACCGGCGATGAAAGCCACTGACGCTAAGATCGCAATAACGCCAGGGTCTAAAATATCAATCATGTCTTCTTCTACATTCAGTAATAACGTCAATTAATGGTCAGATTCGATTACCCGAGAAAACGGAGGTAGGGCATCCAATAGTGCTTTGCCATACCTTTTTGTAATGATGCGACGATCAAGGATGACCACTCTACCAGAATCTCTTTCCTTACGCAGTAACCTACCTGCTGATTGAATCAGCTTCTTACTGGCTTCTGGTACAGTAATTTGCATAAAGGGGTTCCCACCTTTACTTTCAATGTATTCGGCATGTGCAGCTTCAATGGGAGAGGTAGGTACAGCAAAAGGAATCTTTGTAATGATGACATTGGTTAATAAGTCCCCGGGTAGGTCAAGGCCTTCAGAGAAACTACCGGTACCAAAGAGAATACTGACTTTACCTTTCTTTATTGCCTCTCGATGCTTCTCGAGAATTTGTTGGCGTGATTCTTCGCCCTGTACCAAAAGCTGCCAGCCATTTTTCTTAAAGCGTTTTGCTAGCGATTCTGCCATTTTATTCATCTGCCAATAGGAAGCGAACAGCACAAGGCTTGCTGTTTCACCTTCCAAGTATTGGTTTAGCTTCTCTTTAAGTTCATCATTAAAGCCTTTCGACTGCGGGTCATTTTGCATACTGGGAACGACGAGTCGACCTTGTTCTGCGTAGTCGAAGGGTGACGAGAGGGCGAGGTAGCGTGAGCCATCATTTTCATCTAAACCCGCTTGGCGACAAAAATAGCTAAATTGGTTCAGCGCTCTAAGGGTTGCAGAAGCGAGTACGACACCACCCGCTCGGCACCACAACATGTTATCTAAACGGAATCCAACTTCTAAGGGAGAGACTTCAATAATATAATCGTCAGGGCGCTCTGGATTTTTCGACATCCAGCGAGCCAAGGGGGCCCCTTTTTCTTTTGTTGGCTGTGCCATTTGCGACCAAACTTTTTCTAAATTCTCTAATCGTTGTAGAAAAAAGCCACATTCAGTCAAGCCAGGCTCACCGAGTCGCGCGGAAATTTCATTGGTTTTTATACGCTCAGCAATAAGGTCGTGAATCTTTCCTAACCCTTGGCGTGCTTTTTTGCAGCTTTCAAAAGTCGATTTAGAAAGTTCAGCAAGCCATTCAGGAAGTTCACCATGTTCGAATCGATAAACACCATCTTCATTGAAGAGTGCTGGGTCGATCTGTTTTGCCATTTGGCGTAGTTCAGGAATTAAGTGTTGGCACTGCTCTTGGAGTTGGTTTAAGAAGCGTCCACTCTGCTTGATATCAGCCATATTGGCCAATTTACTGGCTTGTTGGTTGAGTGTTTCCAACCAATTCGCGGCGCCAATTAAGCTTGCAGATCCGGCAGAAAAGTCGCGAGCAACATGCGGTAAGTGATGGGCTTCATCGATCAAATAATAGCTTTGTTCAGGCTCGGGTAAAATAATCCCTCCCCCTAATTCGATGTCAGCCATCAGCAATGCGTGATTGGCAATGATGACATCAGCAGTGTTTAACCCTTCTCTAGCCTTAGCAAATGGGCAATCTCTATGTAAAGGTAATCCGGCATGACAGCTGTGTTTATCTGAGGCAATTTGCTGCCAGACTCTGTTTGGAATCGGTGTAGGCCAATTGTCTCTGTCGCCATCCCATTTTTGTTTTTTTAGTGCAGAAAATAACCGCCCAATCAGTTCTAAATCCGATTTTTTAGGTTTTTCTTCCCATAATGCTTGTTGTTGTGTGTCATCAGGTTCTGCTGCTAGCGCGAGTTTGTGGGTACAGCAATACCGTTGGCGCCCCTTTGCCAGTTGAACATTCACTTCCTTTTCAAAAATTCGTTGAAATAGCGGGAGATCTTTGTGGAGTAATTGTTCCTGCAATGCAACTGTTGCCGTTGATATGACAACCTTTCGATTATTAGCGATGGCGAGCGGAATCGCACCAATCAAGTAGGCTAAAGATTTGCCAATCCCTGTCCCTGCTTCGGCGACTAAAATGCGACGTGTTTTGTCGTAACTCCCGCTGAGTGTTTTTGCTATCTCGGCAACTAGGTAGTTTTGTGCACGCCTAGGGGTGAAGTTGTCGAGCTGGGCTGTCAGGTTTTGGTAGCAGCGTCTAATGCTGTCTTGGACTGGTTTACTAAGCATAAAAAACAGAATTTTTGGGAGGAGACGGGAGTATATCACACATACCTGACTGGAGTGATAGAACCCTCACATGTGACGCCGAGTCAAATTTTGCGATCTTTTGTTATCATTGTGTGACAGGAGTCACAAAAAAAGATTGAACCTTGCACTCGCCTGTTGGTGGGGTTATTGATGCATGCATCATCATCTAAATATATGATGATTTGTAAACATAAACGCTACAAGAGTCCATTTAATGAACGCTTGTTGGTTTTATGTTTCGTTTTGCGGTGTTGATATCGGCCGGCTAATTATTAGGATGGGAACACATATTACATTCTTATTTCACTTTAATTTACATTTAAGTAATTGTTTATAAAGCCTAAAAATCATAGTTTTTGGATTTATTTTGCCGATTTGACACGTTTTAGGATCTCTTGCACGATGACTCTCGCAATTTAAGAAGCTTTTTGATGACCTCTTCACCGAAAAGAGGCTCAGGAAGAATGATAAGGAAATCCGGAAGGATTCAACCAAATAAGAAAAGGCAGTGGACTATCATGAAAAAAACTATCCTAGCTATGGCTGTGCCATCACTATTGGCTGCAGGCTCAGCGTTTGCAGGCGTTAACCTTTATGCTGATAACGGTGTAACGGTAGATGTATCAGGTGCAGCAGAAGTTCAATATTACAAAGCCGGAGAAAAAGACTCTGAAGATCAAATTCGTCTCGACGATGGTGATTTAGCGTTTGATATCAACGTAGAAGTGTCTGACAGCCTATCGGCTGTTGCGGGTATCGGATTTGCATTTGAAGATACTTACAACGACGAAACATCTGTTTTAAATGACGAGCTTTACGTTGGTTTTGCGGGTGATTGGGGTACATTTACCTTTGGTCGTCAGCTTCTTATTAATGATGATTTGGGTAACACGAAAGACATCGAATTTGGTGGTGATACACTAGGTTTTGGAGTATCACAAAGCTCTCAAGCACTTAAGTATGTGTTTGACAATGGTCAATTCTATGCAGCTGCTTCAGCTTCTATCAAAGAAGATGACGATCAAACAGCTACTGGTGTAACGGATGAAACACAGGTAGTTGATGGTCGTTTAGGTGCGCGTTTTGGTGACCTAGATGCACGCGTTTACCTATTTAGTGGTAGCGACTTGGTCAATAGTGATGGTGCTGTACATGACCAAACTGGTTATAACCTAGAAGTTGATTATGTATTCGGTGATTGGAGTGTCGCTGGTTCTTACGGTAATGTAGAAAATGAATTTGTCGGCGGTGGTAAAGATGATGTTGATGTTATCTCTGTTTCAGCTGACTACACAATGAACATGACAACATTTGCTGGTGGTTATACCCTTGCTTCTCCAAGCACAAGCAATTCAGATACAAGCTCTATCTTCTTCAACGTGACGCAAAAACTTCACAGCAATGTGAAAGCGTACGGTGAACTTGCATTCCTAGATGCAGACCAAGATACAGTAGATGACGTTGCTTACGTTGTTGGTATGGAAGTTTCGTTTTAATTGAGCTTCTTCTAAAAAAGCCGCCTGTTGGCGGCTTTTTTGATCGCGCGATTGTTTAATTATTTGGAGTCATCATGAAAAATTGTCTGACGGCCTTTAACGTTTTTTTTCTTAGTTTTATTTGTTTCTTCGCTAGTGCCGCCCAGTCTTTAGTATTGAGTTTGGATGAAAACATCAAGTTTCTTGTTGTTAATGGTGAAGATCGCAAAAGTAGCTTTTTACAGCGATACGAACAGCAGGATTTGGCAGAGGGAGAGAACCAGATTGTTATTCGTTTTGATGGTGAGGTAAAGAATGGCAGCCGCGATTCTATTTACACCTCTAAGCCATATCTGTTTAGCCTAGACCTGAATGGACGAGACGCGACAATCACGACGCCTAAAACAATACGCAGCATGTCACAAGCGAAGTCATTTTTCCGCAATCCGAGTTGGGTTGTAACCTATAGCGATGGTTCATCTGAAATTTTAGCGATGACGCAGTTAAATGGTGATGGCTTCGGAGGACTGAATGATGCTGCCGCGTTAGTCGCAACCTACAACCAGGAAAACGGAATTATCATTGACGATAGTAAAGTACTTGACTTAAAAGAGGATGTGGTGAGCGTAGATCACAATGGTGATATTGTGGTCAGTGGTGATGCGGTTGCACAACTTAAACTCTGGTATACGAAAGCAACCGAGGCTGAAAAGGTGGAATTCAAAGTTTGGTTAGCACAGCAATAATCGTTGCCGCAGACACCTGCGGCAACAACGAGTTGATTGCTTGAAGACCTGATTTAGCAGTGCTTTTGTCTGCAATCGAAGCAACGCGGTTCCGCAGGATCAACTTCTAAGTCGTAGAGAGCAATCGCTTCTTCACAGTCTGTACATGTTCCGTACATTCCGATGCCATCCGCACATATTGCAGCATCTAATCGCTCTAATCTTTCAGCTAAATCGCGAGTCGTTTGATGTAAGCTACCTGCTCCCATCTCAATGAGTTGCTGCATCTCGATGCTTTGAAGATCCTTTAAGCTTAGGTCTGATTCATTAGCAAGTACATGCATTAATTGGCGCTGATACTTTTGAAGTTCAGAGTGAATTTTTCGTAACAATTGATCGTACTTGGCAACAAGTGTCTTCATGGCAACCTTCATGTGAACTGTCTTTATTTTAGTCTAGAGTGTTGTTAAGACATCAATCTGATTTGTATCAATGATTGGCCATATAATTGGTTTTATAGCGGTTATGGAGACGTTTAGCAGGAAGTCTTTTCATCAATGTTGGCTTTTTGATCTAAGAAATCGAGCTCTTCTTACAAAGAAGGTCTTGGAATAATATACATCACAGTCAGTAATGCTTGTGGCATCATTAATAATCGATAGTCTTATTCTTCTAACCGTTTGCCAGTGGCTACCATATTGATGCGAAGCCATCTGTATCTGAAGCCATCTTTGATAGGATATTAAATTGCCAAAACCATTGTGGTGCTTCTTCGGTATCTTGTTTTTAACATTAGGGGGGATAGGGGTTGTTGTCCCTTTGCTTCCTACAACACCTTTTGTATTACTTTCAGCCGCTTGTTTTTCTCGAGGTTCTTTAAGGCTTCACCGATGGCTTATCGAGCATCGTTTCTTTGGACCTATTATTCTCAATTGGCAGGCGCACCGTGCATTGTCTCCACGAGTAAAGCGGAGAGCCTTGCTGATGATTGTGGTGAGCTTTGCATTTAGCTTTTATGTGATCCCTATCGATATGGTGAAAGGTGTCGTTAGCGTGATCGGCGCTATACTTTTCTACTGGATATATCAATTACCTGAGCGAGAGCTGATTGCTCCAAACCGGGAAAATGGTAAAATATAGCGTTTTTATCGAATTTAGAGGCAGCGCGATGCTATCTCTTGTTCTTTTTTGGATATTTTGTCCACTCGTAACAACCAGGTAGAAAACATGAACCAAGATCAGCAGTCTCTCATTGCCAAAAGTATTAAATCTATTCCTGATTACCCAAAGCCGGGTATTCTTTTTCGTGATGTGACCAGCTTAATGGAAGATCCTGAAGCTTATCAGGCAACCATCGCTATTCTTGTTGAAAAGTATCAAGGTCAGGGTATTACAAAAATTGTAGGCACAGAGGCTCGAGGTTTTCTGTTCGGCGCACCACTAGCATTAGCATTAGGTGTTGGTTTCGTTCCAGTACGTAAACCTGGGAAACTACCTCGTGAAGTCATCTCTCAGTCTTATGAATTAGAGTATGGTACGGATACATTAGAGCTTCATGTTGATGCGATTACCGATCAAGATAAAGTGTTATTGGTTGATGATCTGCTTGCGACGGGTGGAACCATTGAAGCGACTGTCAAACTTGTTCGTCAGCTTGGCGGTGAAGTGACGGACGCGGCATTCGTGATTAACTTGCCAGATATTGGTGGTGAAGAGCGATTGAAAGCACTCTCGTTGAATGTTTTCTCAATCTGTGATTTCCCTGGTCACTGATACGCATGCAGTTGCTTTCGCCCCTCCAATACTGAGAGGGCGCGATGACTTCTAGCGGGAAGTACTACGGCATTGGCCTTCTCGCACCCCATTCTACCTTGTGGTAGCATGCTACCCTCTAACATATTCTCTTAGGCTTAGATTCATGAGTTATCAGGTTCTGGCACGCAAATGGCGCCCACATCGTTTTGAAGATGTTGTAGGGCAAGCTCATGTGTTGACCGCAATTTCAAATGGTTTGGCGCAAGGCCGCCTTCACCATGCCTATCTTTTTAGTGGTACTCGAGGCGTCGGAAAGACGACGATCGCACGTATTTTCGCAAAAGGATTAAACTGCGAAGAAGGGGTTACTGCAACACCTTGTGGTCAGTGTACTTCTTGTAAAGAGATTGATGAGGGTCGCTTTGTTGATCTTCTTGAGATTGATGCGGCATCGCGTACAAAAGTCGAAGATACGCGTGAACTACTTGATAATGTGCAATATAAGCCAGCTCGTGGGCGTTATAAAGTTTACTTGATTGATGAAGTTCATATGCTCTCGCGCCACAGTTTTAACGCTTTGCTTAAAACATTGGAAGAGCCACCTGAGTATGTGAAGTTCTTATTGGCGACCACCGATCCACAAAAATTACCGGTTACGATCTTATCGCGCTGCCTGCAATTTCATTTAAAGCATCTCGATGGCGAATTAATCCAGAATCAGCTCGCGCACATCTTAGAACAAGAGCAGTTTACTTTCGAGCCTCGCGCTTTGCAGCTGATTGCTCGCGCCGCTGAAGGGAGTATGCGTGATGCTCTGAGCTTAACGGATCAATCGATAGCGATGGGCAGTGGGCAAGTTGTCGCTGAGCAAGTGAGTCATATGCTCGGTACACTAGAAGGCGATCATGCCGTGTCGCTGCTTGAATCCTTTGCTGGTCAAGATGCGACAGCGCTTCTTCAATATATTGCTCAATTGGCAAGTGCTGGGGTTGAGTGGGATTCTCTGTTTGTCCAACTATCGGAAACATTGCATAAGATAGCGATGGTTCAGTTGGTGGCGGAGTCCGTTGACGAAAGTGATCCTGACAAAGGGCGCTTAGTCGCATTAAGCACCCAATTTGCGCCTCAAGATGTGCAGCTTTACTATCAAATGGTGTTGCAAGGTCGACGAGATTTAGCTTTTGCGCCTCAGGGCCGAATTGCGGTAGAGATGGTCATGCTACGCATGCTTGCATTTAGACCTCTACAAACTGCAGCCGTCACTGCTCAAACTATTTCCGTGCCATCTCAGCAACCCGCTTCTGCGCCAGTTGCCGCTCCTGCTATTCCATCGCCGTCTTCGTTACCGACATCGGCAGCTTCGAGTGTGATAGCGCCAGCTTCAATGACGCCCCAAGCAGCGGTAATGCCTAATGCGCGTGATGGACTTCAACAAATTAAACAGCAGCTGGCAGAAAGACGCGCTACTGACGTGAGCAGACCATCTGAAGGTGCTGCTCAACATCCTGTAGAGAATCGAACAGTACCACAAGATAGTTACACGCCACCGCCGTTGCCTGCCGGCGAAAATTACTCCAATCAACCGATGCCAGCAGCATTCACAGATTACCAAGGGTATCAAGGTGAGCAAGCGCCTGTTGATTCGACTGACGCGTCAATGTACGCTCAGCCACAGCAGCCACAGCAGCCACAGCAGCCACAGCAGCCACAGCGGCCACAGCAGCCACAGCAAAGCTCGACGGCGAGTCATTTATTGGCGGCTCGTAATCAACTTCGCAGCCGTAAAGGGCAAGATACAGGAAAAAAGAGTGAGCCTGCTACTTCTTCTGTAGCAGGAGCAAAACCGTCAGTACGTCAGTCTGAGAGTGCAGTTAGTCGCCTGGCTCGTCGCCATCAAGTACCGGCAGCAACGCCTGAATCCGTATTGCCTGGTCAGCCAGATGCGACACCAAATCAACCCGTAGATGATGCTTATCGCTGGCAACCAACGCAGGTTGAAGCTCAGCAAGAAGAAGCTGATGTGACGCCTAAGCTGGTGAAGCAAGCACTTGAGCATGAAAAAACACCTGAAATGCTTGATCAACTGGTAGAAGAAGCCAGTAGTAAAGATGAATGGAGTAGGGTCGCTCAGTCACTGGATGTCTCGCGACTTGTTCAACAGTTGGCATTAAATGCTGCATTGGTTAAAAATGGACAACAAGTGACTTTGTGTTTACGTGCCGCACAAACGCATTTGAATACCGAAAAAGCTTGCACTCAGTTGCGACAGGCACTATGTGACGTTTGGGGAGATATTTCTCTTCAAGTGGAGATTAGTGAAGCTGGAACGACGCCGCTAGAGTTGCGGGAAGAGATTTATTTAGGCAAGTTAGGTCAAGCGAAAAGTAGCTTACGTAACGATGCTAATGTACAGTTTTTACAACACCGTTTCGCGGCAACGCTCGATGAAGACAGTGTGCGCCCGATTTAATAGATAATAGATTGAAACAAAGAGAGAGTAGCTATGTTTGGTAAAGGTGGAATGGGCAACATGATGAAGCAAGCGCAAATGATGCAAGAGCGCATGCAGAAGATGCAAGAAGAGATTGCCAACATGGAAGTAACCGGTGAATCGGGTGCTGGCCTTGTTAAAATTACGATTACGGGCAGCCACAGTGTTCGTCGTGTTGATATTGACGATAGCTTGATGGAAGACGACAAAGATATGCTAGAAGATTTGATTGCTGCAGCATTCAACGATGCGGCGCGTCGAGTTGAAGAAACACAAAAAGAGAAAATGGCAACTGTTACCGGTGGAATGAACCTTCCAGCGGGCATGAAGATGCCGTTTTAATTATGCAAACCAGCCCGTTACTCGAGCAATTGATGGAATCCCTACGCTGCTTGCCTGGCGTAGGTCCTAAATCAGCTCAACGTATGGCATTTCACCTTCTTCAGCGTAATCGTCGTGGAGGTGCTGTGCTTGCTGATACCTTGCAGCAAGCTATGACTGATATCGGGCATTGTAGTGATTGTCGCACATTCACAGAGCAGGAAGTCTGCGCGATATGCACGAATCAACGACGCCATGAAAATGGTCAGTTGTGCGTGGTAGAAAGCCCTGCGGATATCGTTGCAATTGAAGCGACAGGTCAATACTCTGGTCGGTATTTTGTATTGATGGGGCATCTTTCCCCACTTGATGGGATTGGGCCTTCTGACATCGGCTTGGATGTACTTCAGCGTCGATTGGAGTCAGAGTCTTTGAGTGAGGTTATCCTTGCTACCAATCCGACAGTTGAAGGTGAGGCAACAGCTCAGTATATCGGTGAGCTTTGTGAGCACTATTCTGTTAACGCTAGCCGTATTGCACACGGCGTCCCTATGGGCGGTGAGTTAGAGCTTGTTGATGGAACGACACTCTCTCATTCGTTAGCCGGGCGACACAAGCTGTAAAAAAACCGCCACTCGGCGGTTTTTTATTATCTATTGCTTTAACGCGACCAACTCTAACTCTTAACCACTATTGGGCAACAATGATACTCGAGCCGTTGTTTAAGCTCGTCAATAGAATACTCTTTGAATCAATGACGTCCAATTTACGACTTTGTTTGCTATCAATGATGTAATAGTGGCGAAGATATTCGAGCTCTTCTTCAGTAAAGAGTTCGTTATTGCCACTGATCACATCTGAAATGTCGACAATCTCCGTTTGTAAGTATTTACCACTCACTTGCCATGTTCCTGTTTCAGAGATATGTATCTGCAGAGGTGTCGTGCTTGTGTTGCTTTCAAGAACCAAATGAGTAAAGCGAGAAAAGGTTTTATTGGGGAGAAAGATGACTTGGCTCGTGCTCTCGTAATACTTTAATCCATGGAGGGTGGTAAGCTGTTCTTTCGCATTGATCTCAATTTCGCTAGCACCGATACTCTGCCACTTATGGCTACTTAGCATGCGTTCAATTTTTAAATCGCTCGCGATGTAATACCAGCTGCTTGCAGCAAGAGAAGAAAGCAATAATAGGAGAGGCCACCAAGTTTGGATAACTCGTTTAGGTGTTAAAGAACTCATTGACACAGCTCCGAGTTATCTTTTTGCTGAGGGAGTAAACGAATGGTCATGTTTTCACCATTAACATTTGGCTGGTGGATGTAATTTAGAAAAATTTGTTTTTTTCTTCCATCTGTTGCGATGACTTTATGAGGTCTTAGCTCATCAGGATGATGTGAAACGTAGTTAGAAACGCATTGAGATATCAAGTATGTCCACTGTTCTAAATCAGGGTGATTAGCAGGACGAACGACCTGTGTACCATCAAGTTCAAACATGACTGTAAAGCTTGAAGATACCGTTGGTGAGGCTTTAATTGCAATAATCGGAATCAATATACTCAGAACGATAGCGACGAAGGTTAACCAAGTCTTCTTATGCTCAGATTTATTTTTGGGCGTTGTGATTTCTTCATGCTGCTCTTCGCTTAGCTCACTCGGTGAAATCGGCCCCGTTGCTGGTGTTAACACTTCTTCAGAAGGCGTTGCGATATCGATCACTGCTTCTCGATATAGCTCTATTCCAGCAATGATTTGATACCCCCGCTTGGGGACGGTTTTAATAAACTCGGGTGATTTTGTTGAATCTTTTAGGGCCTTCCTTAACGTAGAAATAGCCTGTGTGATACTGGAGTCATCCACTTCGAAGCCTTGCTGCCGCCACACGTAATTGTGTAAGTGCTGACGTGTAATAACTGCACCAGGTTCTTCAGCGAGAAGCTGTAGTGCTCGACTTTCATTGGTACCTAAACGGGTCAGCTCGTTATCTTCCCATTGATCGACGAGACTATTGTCAGCAGGGTCGAATAGAAAGCGCTTCCCTATAAGTAATTTTTCAACTTTCGGTGTCATGAGTTCTCAAAGTGTAAAAAGTAAAAAGATAAACAGTAGCGATCCCGGTGTCGAAACGTGGCTTGCGATTTTGGCTCTAAAACAATGCAAAAAATGCTACTTATGTCGTCAAAAAAAAATTGAATTAAACAAAGACGCACATTTTAGGTTGAAAATGATAGTTTTGACCATATGTAATTCAACGAAACCAAAAATAAACTCGAATTAGAGGTCCAAATGAGTGAGAAAACAGTGGTGAATGGAAACAAAGAAACCCGTGGCTTTCAATCGGAAGTGAAGCAGCTTCTCCATTTGATGATTCATTCTCTCTATTCTAATAAAGAAATTTTCTTACGAGAGTTGATTTCTAATGCATCAGATGCCGCAGATAAACTTCGCTTCAAAGCCCTTTCTGATACCGCTTTGTACGGAGATGATGCCGAACTTGGCGTGAAGCTGTCATTCGACAAAGAAGCGAAAACATTAACCATTAGTGATAATGGTATTGGTATGACCCGTGATGATGTTGTTGAGCACTTGGGTACGATTGCGAAATCGGGAACCGCTGATTTCTTTAGCAAGTTATCTGATGATCAAACCAAAGACTCTCAATTGATTGGTCAATTTGGTGTTGGCTTCTATTCAGCATTCATTGTTGCGGATAGCGTGACAGTACGTACAAGAGCGGCAGGGGTATCTGCTGACGAAGCGGTGCAGTGGCAATCTCAAGGTGAAGGTGACTACACTGTCGAAGATATTGAGAAAGCAACACGCGGTACAGACATTATCCTTCACCTTCGTGAAGAGGAAGAAGAGTTTCTGAATGACTACCGTCTACGTGAAGTCATCGGTAAGTACTCTGATCATATCGGTATCCCAGTTTCTATTTATACGACTGAGTATGATGAAGAAGGCAATGCTGGTGAGAGCAAGTGGGAGCAAATTAACAAAGCTCAAGCACTATGGACTCGCAGTAAGTCAGAAATATCAGAAGAAGAGTATCAAGAGTTCTATAAGCACATCGCTCATGATTACAGCGATCCACTGCTATGGAGCCACAACCGTGTAGAAGGTAAGCAAGACTATACTAGCCTGCTTTATGTCCCAACCAAAGCCCCTTGGGATATGTATAACCGCGATCAAAAACACGGTCTAAAACTTTATGTTCAGCGTGTCTTCATTATGGATGACGCTGATCAGTTCATGCCGGGCTACCTACGCTTTATGCGTGGTTTGATTGATTCAAATGATCTGCCGCTAAACGTGTCTCGTGAGATCCTTCAAGATACTAAAGTGACACAATCGCTGCGTAATGCACTGACTAAACGTGCGTTGACAATGCTTGAGCGCCTTGGCAATAACGATGCTGAAAAATATCAAACGTTTTGGAATGAGTTTGGTCAGGTCTTAAAAGAAGGCCCTGCTGAAGATATGCCAAATCGTGAAAAAATTGCGAAGTTGTTGCGTTTCTCTTCAACAGAGAGTGATAGCAGTGAGCAGACGGTCTCTTTATCTGCCTATATTGAGCGAATGAAAGAAGGCCAAGATAAGATTTATTATCTGACAGCTGATAGCTACCAAGCGGCTAAGAAGAGCCCTCACCTTGAGCAATTCCGTGCTAAAGGGATTGAGGTTGTCTTAATGTATGACCGCGTCGATGAGTGGTTAATGAACTACCTCAGTGAGTTTGATGGTAAATCATTCCAGTCAATTACCAAGGCGAATCTAGACCTTAGCCAGTTTGAAGACGAAAAAGAAAAAGAAGAGCAGAAACAGAAAGAAGAAGAGTTTGTTTCTGTTGTTGAGCGACTAAAAACTTACTTTGGCGATCGTGTTAAAGAAGTCCGCACAACCTTCAAGCTCAGCGAGACACCAGCGGTTGTTGTGACCGAAGAGTATGGGATGGGTACCCAAATGGCTAAGCTGCTGGCAGCTGCAGGTCAGGATGCGCCAGAAGTTCAGTATATTCTTGAGGTTAACCCAGAACATGCGCTCGTTACTGCAATGGCAAATGAAGCGGATGAAGAGCACTTCGGGCGTTGGGCTGAGTGGTTGATTGGCCAAGCGATGTTAGCAGAGCGTGGAGCGATGGAAGACCCAAGCGAGTTCTTGGCTGCCATCAACAAATTGTTGACTAAGGTATAATCGACAGGGTGCCTCAATCTGCTAGGATTGGGGCATCACAAAGGTCTTGCAGGGCTGCTGGGCTTGATAGCGTTGCTTAATCAGTGTATTTTGCACGTTTTTTGAGAAACACCAATTTCTATAAAGGGGATTACAATGCGCATCATCCTTCTGGGCGCTCCAGGTGCAGGTAAAGGTACTCAGGCACAATTCATCATGGAGAAGTTTGGCATTCCACAAATTTCTACTGGCGATATGCTTCGTGCTGCAATTAAAGCAGGTACAGAGCTAGGTAAAAAAGCGAAAGCGGTTATCGATGCTGGTCAATTAGTGTCTGATGACATTATCCTAGGTCTTGTTAAAGAGCGTATTGCACAAGATGATTGTGAAAAAGGTTTCCTACTAGATGGTTTCCCACGCACAATTCCTCAAGCAGACGGCCTGAAAGAAGTCGGTGTTGAGATTGATTACGTACTAGAGTTCGATGTTGCAGACAGCGTTATCGTTGAGCGTATGGCTGGTCGTCGTGCTCACCTAGCATCAGGTCGTACTTACCACGTTGTTTACAACCCGCCGAAGGTTGAAGATAAAGATGACATTACTGGTGAAGATCTTGTTGTTCGTGATGACGACAAAGAAGAGACAGTACTTGCTCGCCTAGGTGTATACCATGAGCAAACTGCACCATTGATTGCATACTACAACAAAGAAGCTGAAGCTGGTCGCACACAGTACCTGAAGTTTGACGGTACTAAACAAGTTGCTGACGTTAGCGCAGAAATTGAAAAAGCACTTGCATAATTAGTGCTAATCGATTGAAACTAAAAGGCCAATCTTAGATTGGCCTTTTTTGTGCCCCTTAATACGGATATAGGATGAAATATGACGGACAAAGTAGGCGTATTGCTTGTTAATCTTGGAACACCTCAGGCACCAACGGCAAAGGCCGTTAAAGCCTTTTTGGCTGAGTTTCTTCATGATCAGCGAGTCGTGGATCTGACGCGTTGGCTTTGGTGTCCTATTTTGCATGGCATTATTCTGCCAGTCCGCTCTCCTAAAGTGGCAAAGCTATACCAGTCTGTTTGGATGCCTGAAGGTTCGCCATTGCTTGTTTATGCTAAGCGGCAGCAGCAGCTACTGTCTGAGGCTATCTCTGCGCCTGTTGCATTAGGGATGACATACGGGCAGCCTTCAATAGAGAGTGGATTACAAGCGCTTGAAGAGCAGGGATGTAGCAAAGTACTCGTGTTGCCCCTTTATCCGCAATATTCAGCAACGACAACAGCGGCAGCATTTGATAAGTTTGCGAGGGTGCTACGCCAACGTTCGGCAATTCCTGAAGTTCGTACAGTGAATCATTATTATCAGCACCCGAGCTACATCAGTGCACTAGAAGGTTCTGTTCGACGTTTCTGGCAGCAAAATGGTCAAAGTGAATATTTACTTTGTTCCTACCACGGTATTCCACAGCGTTACGCCGATAACGGTGACCCATACCCTGTGCATTGTGAGAGAACCACGGCTTTACTTAATGAGAAACTTAACCTGCCGGAGTCGAGTTTTGGTATGAGCTATCAATCTATATTTGGCCGGGAAGAGTGGCTCAAGCCTTATACTGAACCGACGATCAAGGCACTAGCGGCACAAGGGGTGAAAACGCTTGATGTGATTACCCCAGCTTTTTCTGCTGATTGCCTTGAAACCCTTGAAGAAATTGCCGAGCAATGTCAGGAAGCCTTCATTGAAGCGGGTGGGGAGCGGTTGAGACTTATCCCTTGTTTGAATGATGATGAGGCGCATATTATTCTGTTACGTGAGCTGGTTGAGCGTGGCATTGCCGGTTGGTCAGAAAAGTGATTGAAGCGAGTTGATCAGAGTTCGTCTAGGTGATGCGTTAGCCTTCTATTTATGTGATTGATTTTAAATAAATATATTAGGTTAACTAAGCGCTGTTCACTTTTGCGTGCATTCGATTTGTCACTGTTCTTTCTTAAATTCGAAATAATTTGCCCAGGGAATGGTTGGCTGTACGATATTGTGTGGTAAAATATTTAGCCGTTTTTTGCCACTAACGTCTAAAACAATGAAATTTCCTGGTCAACGTAAATCTAAACACTATTTCCCTGTTCATGCCCGCGACCCACTTTTGAGCCAAACGAAGCCTCAAAAGAAACTGACGCGCCCGCATATTATTGGTATTGATCAGACGCTTGTTGATATTGAAGCGCGTGTGGATGACGCCTTCATTGAGCGATATGGCCTGAGTAAAGGGCATTCGTTGGTCATTGATGACGAGAAAGCGGAAAATCTCTATAAAGAACTGAAAGATAACGATCTAATCAATAATGAATTTGCCGGTGGTACGATTGGCAATACTTTGCACAACTACTCGGTGCTTGCAGACGATAAATCTATTCTTCTTGGAGTAATGAGCCAAGAGATTGCTATCGGTAGCTATGCATATCGTTATCTATGTAACACATCTAGTCGTGTTGATCTGGATCACCTTCAACCAGTAGATGGCCCGATTGGTCGTTGTTTTACACTGATCTCTGATGGTGGTGAGCGCTCGTTTGCAATTAACGGTGGTCAGATAAACCAACTACACCCTGACTCTGTGTCTGAAAAGATATTCGAAAAATCTTCTGCATTGGTGATTTCAGCTTACTTAGTGCGTTGCCAAGAAGATGAGCCGATGTTGGATGCGACGATGCAGGCTATCGAATACGCGAAAAAGAATAACGTACCTGTTGTGCTAACACTAGGTACAAAATTCGTGATTGAAGGTAACGTTAGCTGGTGGCGAGATTTCCTCAAAGAGCACGTAACGGTTGTTGCGATGAATGAAGAGGAAGGTGAAGCGCTTACGGGTGAAAAAGATCCATTGCTAGCGGCTTCTAAAGCACTAGATTGGGTTGATTTAGTACTTTGTACTGCGGGGCCAGTTGGTTTGTTCATGGCTGGTTATACTGATGAAACAGTGAAGCGCGAAACATCGCTACCATTGTTGCCGGGTGAAATTCCTGAGTTTAACCGCTTTGAGTTTAGCCGTCCGATGCTGAAGATGAGCTGTGATAATCCTATCAAGGTTTACTCGCATATCTCACCATACATGGGTGGCCCCGAGCAAATTAAAAACACGAATGGCGCGGGTGATGGTGCACTTTCTGCACTGCTTCATGATATGTCGGCTAACCGTTATCACCGAGATAATGTGCCAAAATCAAGCAAGCATAGTTATGAGTTTTTAACTTACTCGTCGTTCTCACAGGTGTGTAAATATTCAAACCGTGTGAGCTACGAAGTTCTCATGCAACATGCTCCACGTTTATCTCGTGGCTTACCTGAGCGTGAAGATAGCTTGGAAGAAGCATACTGGGAGCGTTAAGCTTACTATTAGCCTGCGTTCAAAAAAGCTGCCAAATTTGGCAGCTTTTTTGTTTTATAGCCATTCGTTTTCTGCGAATGATCATGAAACAACCATTCGCAGTATTGCGATGACCTTAGTAAGCGTCGTTGTGTACTGCTTTAACAGCACGACCTGATGGGTCTGCGTTGTTCTTAAATGACTCATCCCATTCGATCGCTTTTGCACTTGAACAGGCAACAGATGGACCACCTGGTACACACTTAGCCGCATCTTCTAGTGGGAATAGCTCCTCGAAAATTTCACGATACAAATAGCCTTCTTTTGACGTTGGCGTGTTGTAAGGGAAACGGAAAGCCGCTGTTTCTAGTTGTTGATCCGATACTTTATCTTCTGCAACTTCTTTCAGTGTGTCGATCCAGCTATATCCAACGCCATCTGAGAACTGCTCTTTTTGACGCCAAACGACTTCTTCTGGCAAGTAATCTTCAAAACACTCACGAATAATGTGTTTCTCCATCTTACCGTTGCCACACATCTTATCTGATGGGTTAACACGCATAGCGACTTCCAAGAACTCTTTATCAAGGAAAGGTACACGTGCTTCGACACCCCAAGCGGCCATTGATTTATTGGCACGAGCACAATCAAACATGTTGAGAGCCAGTAACTTACGTACAGTTTCCTCATGGAACTCTTTGGCATCTGGTGCTTTATGGAAGTAGAGGTAGCCACCAAAGACTTCATCAGCGCCTTCGCCTGATAGCACCATTTTAATGCCCATAGCGCGAATTTTACGAGACATTAAGTACATCGGAGTTGATGCACGAATCGTTGTCACATCGTAGGTTTCTATGTGATAAATAACATCACGAATGGCGTCTAAACCTTCTTGAACGGTGTAGGTGAGTTCATGGTGAACAGTGCCGAGGTGATCGGCGACTTTCTTCGCTGCAATAAGGTCAGGTGCACCTTCAAGACCGATAGCAAAAGAGTGGAGTGTTGGCCACCATGCTTGTGACTTCTCATCATCTTCAATACGGTTTGCGGCAAATTTTTTCGTGATCGCAGAAATAACAGAAGAGTCTAAGCCACCTGATAGAAGAACACCGTAAGGCACGTCAGTCATTAACTGTCGTTTTACTGCACTCTCAAGCGCATCTTTTAGTGCTTGTTTATCAGTCTTGCTGTCCTTGACGGCGTCAAACTCCATCCATTCACGCTTATAGTAACGCTGAGGCTCTTTGCCTGCTTGAGACCATACGAAACTGCCAGGAGGGAATTCACTCACTGTGCGACAAACAGGTACGAGTGATTTCATTTCTGAAGAAACATAGTAGTTACCATGCTCATCATAACCGTGGTAAAGAGGAATGATACCAATGTGGTCACGCCCAATCAGGTAGGCATCTTTATCCGCATCGTAAAGAATGAAAGCAAAAATACCGTTTAGATAATCGAGAAGCTCAGGCCCTTTCTCTTCATACAAAGCCAAAATGATTTCACAATCTGATTCAGTCTGAAAAGGGTAATTAGGTGTTAATTCCTGACGAAGCTCTTTGTGGTTGTAAATCTCACCATTAACAGCTAATGCGTGTGTTTTATCAGTATTGTAGAGAGGTTGTTCACCACTATTCAAGTCAACGATAGCTAGACGCTCATGAACAAGAATTGCTTTTTCAGACGAATAGATACCAGACCAGTCAGGGCCACGGTGACGCATTTTCTTTGACATTTCCAATGCGGTTTCACGCAGTTTTACTGCATCACTTTTGATGTCAAGGACACCGAATATTGAACACATAATTTCTCTCTTAATCTAATTTGGTCACAGCATGTTGTGAATGCGTTAATTTATCTCTGTGTTCTAATTTGCCATCTAATTAAAAAAACACAACCCTGACTGTCGAAAAAAACAATAAACAGTATCTCATGGTAGATAATATTCACTCATTACCCTGTGTGATGAATAAAATCCATCTAGCGGTCGTTTTTTGTGCTTTTCTCGCAAGGTGGATGTTAATTGTTTTGCGATAACCTATGTTGGGCACGGCGCACTTAACACTGAAAAGCCAAAGAATTCAGCGGGTAAGAGGTAAGCCGCTGAATGCATTGACATGCATTAATTGGAAGGTTGCCTATTATTGCAGAGCAGATGTGAGGAAATAGGGAAAGAAGTGTCGGCATCTGTTACAAAGGTAACAGATGCCTAAAAGCCATAATGGTTTGTCTCCTGAGCCTTGTGCTTGTCGCTTTCTAGGAGATAGTGGTTAAAGCGTTGTTTCGTTAGCCGTTAACTGTTGAGTCACGTGACGTGCGAAGCCACTGCCTGCTTCACGATAGACGTTAAAGGCAGCATCAACACCTTGTTCCAACAAGGTGTCAACTTCATCGTTGTATTGCGCAATAGCGGCAATTTTGCCTTGGTAATCGCGTGCCTTTATTTGCTCGAGCGCGTAGCTGTTCGCATGGCTATGGGGCATGGCGAGTAAGATGAGCTCCACTTGTTTTTTGGAAATGACCCTTTCCCAAAAATCGGGGTCATTGGCGTCCCCATGGATAACATTTCGTTGGTGGCGTTGATGATGATCGACAGTCTCTTCTCGTGTATCTACACCAATAATATTTTTATTCGAGCATAGATTCATTTCGTCATAAGCCCCTGTGCCTATACGGCCCATGCCGAGAATAAGAACATTAGCTTGCCCAAAATCAATGAGTTTATCTGCTTCGTTAAGGTGGTCTGCATCGTGCTCTTTTAACCACCGTCGACTCTTATCATAGAGGCGGTGGCCAGCATTATTGAGTGGTGCTGCAATAATGAAAGAGAGCGATACTGCCATTGCAATTGCCGCAAGGAGTTCACCTGGTAACCAACCGAGTTTGTAGGCTAAACCACCGACGATAAGACCAAATTCGCTAAAGTTAAACAGAGTCAGGGTACCAAGTGTCGATGTTCGGAGTCTGTAACGGCATTGACGGAAAATGGTGAAATAGAAAATACCTTTGACTGGTAAAAGTAGTAAAAGCAGTAATGCGAAACCAAAGGCTTCGAGCGTTGGTGATTCAGCAAGTCCTATATTTAGAAAAAAGCAAACGAGGAACAGCTCTTTCATATTAAATAGGGCTTTAGATAACTCAGATGCCTTTTTATGGCCAGCGAGTAACATCCCCATGATCAGGGCACCAAGATCAGGTTTGAGTCCAACATAGTTGAATAACCCAGCGCCGAGAACAAGAGCAAAACAAAACCCGAGTAAAACTAGCATCTCGCCATGGCCAGACTGGTCAAGTAATCGGAAAAATAACGGACGTAAAAGAGGGAGAGCAAAAAGGGCAATCGCCGTTATTTCGGGCATTTTTCCAGTGGAAATGGTTAAGAAAAGGACGGCAAAGATGTCCTGCATAACCAAAATACCGATGGCTAAGTTACCGTATGTGGCGTTGAGTTCACCCGTTTCTTGTAATACTTTGATGGCAAATACAGTACTGGAAAAAGAGAGCGCAAAACCAAGCAAAAGCAGTTGGCCAAATTCTAAATTTTCAACAAGTCCGATACCTAGCAGTTTTAGCAACCACATAGCACCTGCAAAAAAAGCCGTTGAAATCAGATTGTGAAGCGTTGCACCTCCCCAAATATCTCTGTTTAGTAGGGATTTTATATCGAGTTTAAGTCCAATGCTGAATAAGAGAAGCGTGACACCAAGATCAGCGAGAGTGTTTAGAAGTGGGGTTGAGTCATAGCCATAAACCTTTAGCGAAAAGCCGGCGACAAGAAAGCCGACAAGCGGTGGTAAATGACAACGTAAAGCGATAAATCCTGCAATGAATGCAGAGATTAGGTATATCAGTTCCATTGAAGCGTCCTAAGAAGTTACAGCACGTAAATTAATTGATTGTAAAGTGATCGTGCGACAGGAATATAGCATTAAAAAAGGCAGGTTTCTTTACCTGCCTTTGTTTTGAAGCGTCTGTTTTAAAGCGATATTAAGGCTTATGCGTGGTCTTCTAACATTCGTTGAAGTAGGAAACCGTTAAGCATGGCGCGTTTTACAATCGAAAACGATCCAATGGTTCGTTGACCATATAAGTCTGAGGTTGCTAGCACTAAGTTCGCATTAAAGTTACTCAACGACTGCGTTGTAATACAGCGTTCTATCGCAGGGAAAAGTATCTCTTTCGCATCTGTGATTTCACCCGCCAAAACGATTTTTTGAGGGTTGAAAAGGTTGATGGTAATAGCAAGCGCTTTACCGAGATGGTTGCCGACTTTAACAATAACCTGTTTGGCTAGCTCATCTCCGTTATTGGCGGCACGGCAAATGCCGGCAATAGTGATGCTATCATGAGTTTGAAGTTCACTGTTAAAACCTTGAGAAAGCGCTTTTTCAACTTGTTCGATAATGGCTGGGTTAGCTGCCACTGTTTCAAGGCAGCCAAAATTACCACATTGGCATTTATCACCGAGTGGATCTATTTGGATATGCCCAAGCTCACCGACGTTGCGGTTATGGCCTAGGAAAACTTGGCCATTGACGATAATACCTGCGCCTGTGCCGTTATGGACGCTAACAAGGATCGAGTCATGACAGTCTTTACTCGCGCCAAAGTAGTGCTCTGCCAGTGCGAGTGCTCGTATGTCATTGCCAACAAAGCTGGTGACGCCAAATTTATCACGCAACATGGAACCAAGCGGTAGTTTATCCACGTTGATATTCGGCATATATTCAACAATACCGGTTTCTGGGTCGATAAGACCTGGCAATGTAACGCCAACAGCGACAAGCTCGACGATATCACTTTTCACTTGGGCAATGAACGTCTCAATTTGACTGAGTAGGCCTGCAACGAGCTCATCACTATTTTGGTAGTTGAACTTGTCATTCGTGCTCTTCAGTGCCTTACCACTCAAATCATACAAAGTGAGGTCAATGTAGTTTCTCCCTACACGAACACATATAGCGTGAAAAGGCGTTGATTCTGTAGTGAGCGAGATGGCACGCCGACCACCTGTTGATGCTTGTTGAGCGACCTCTTTGATGAGGCCGCGCTCAAGAAGCTGACGGGTAATTTTGGTGACGCTTGCTGGTGCTAGTTGACTGACTTCGGCAACTTGAATTCTGGAAATTGGCCCTTGTTGATCAATGAGCCTATACACCGCAGCGCTGTTAAGTTGCTTGACTAAATCTACGTTACCAATTTGTCCGTCAGTCATATTTAATTTTTCTCGTAATCACCGTTGACGACTGTCGCAAGAACATTGAAGTCACGATCAAAAATGGCTAAGTTAGCAACAAGCCCTTTTTTGATAGCGCCAAGTTTGTTGTCGGCACCAATAGCACGTGCTGCGTACAGCGTTGCCATTCGTAGTGCTTCGTCCAGTGCGATACCTGCATGTTCTACACTATTTTGAACAGCTTCGATCATTGTTAGTGCAGAACCACCAAGTGTACCGTTTTCATCAATACACTTGCCATCTCGGTAATATACTTTCTTCCCGACAAAAATAAAGTGATCCATGTCAGCACCTGCTGGAGCTGTGGCATCGGTCACTAAAACAAGCTTATCTCCTTTGATCTTATGAGCGAGTCGGATATTGGCATAATCAACATGAAATCCATCAGCAATGACACCGGCATATACTTCTGGGGTATCGTAGATTGCACCAACCATACCTGGTTCACGGCCCATCATTGGGGTCATTGCGTTGAATAAGTGAGTAGCAAAAGACACCCCCGCTTCAAAGCCTTGACGTGCTTCTTGATAAGTCGCATTCGTATGACCTGCCGAAACTACGACGCCAGCTCGTGTTAACTTCTCAATATGTTCAGTCGGTGTTTGTTCTGGTGCAAGTGTGACCTTCGATACGACATCCGCATTTTGGCAAATAAGCTCAATCATTGCGTCATCTGAACGGCGGATAAAGTCTGGGCTGTGAATGCCTTTCTTTAATACGTTCAAATATGGCCCTTCTAGGTGAAGACCTAGAGAGTGATTTTTGTACTGTGCGTGATAAGCTTTTGCCGCTTCAATAGCATTACGCATATCTTCGTCAGAAGAGGTAATTAGCGTAGGCAGAAAGCTCGTACAGCCAGACTGTAAATTTGCACGATGCATAATGTGCATTGTTTCTGGTGTGATTTCGTCATTGAGCATGACGCCGCCACAACCATTAAGCTGTAGATCGATAAAGCCAGGACTGAGGTTTGCGCCATCAAGATCGATGGTTTCAATTCCTTCTGGTAAATCGGTTACTTTGACGACTGAGTGGATATGACCGCCGTCCACAAGGACGGCGTGATTATCCAGCACATCGCTACCAGTAAAAATACGACAATGGGTAAGCGCGTACATGGAATATCCTTATAAATGGTTAATATTTTCCGCTTCCAATTCTTGGAAGTATTTGACTGTTTTCACTTTTAGCTCTTGTGTTGATGGCTCGTCACAGACAATCATCGACTTAGGGTGAAGCTGAAGTGCTGATACTGTCCACAGGTGATTCACTGAGCCTTCAACAGCTGCTTCTAGCGCAAGTGCTTTATTGTGGCCAGTAACTAAAATCATGATTTCTTCAGAATCTAACAGTGTACCAACACCAATAGTAAGCGCATATTTAGGAACTTGCTCAATATCACCATCAAAGAAACGAGAGTTAGCAATACGTGTGTCTGCTGTTAGTGTCTTGATGCGAGTTCGTGATGCGAGAGAAGATGCTGGTTCATTGAAAGCAATGTGACCATCGTTACCCACGCCACCCATAAATAAATTGATACGGCCGTAAGATTTAATTTTATCTTCGTAGCGTTGGCATTCTGCCTCATGGTCATCAGTGTTGCCATTTAGCAAGTTGATGTTTTCTTCTTGCATATCAACATGATTGAAGAAATTTTTATACATAAAGCTATGATAAGATTCTGGATGCTCTGGGGGAATACCAATGTACTCATCCATATTGAAAGTAACCACGTTTTTGAAGCTTACTTCGCCCTGGTTATAAAGTTCAATAAGACGCTTATAAGTAGCGGTTGGTGTACCACCTGTTGGCAGCCCCAAAACGAATGGACGCTCCGCTGTTGGCTGGAAAGCATTGATTCTGTCTGCAATGTAACGTGCTGACCATAGACCAACGTACTCGGCTTTAGATAACGGAATAAGTCTCACGGTGATACCTCTCAATGAACAAATTTTGGATTGATTGTAGCTCTGATACTTGATTAATTCGAATCATAAAATAAGTTTTATGATCTGGCTAGCAAAATCGTCTCATTTTGCTGCTCACTGGTGATAAAGATCACAAATGAAAACCTTTTAATTTGCGGGGCGAAATTAAAAGAATACACTGCAAATAACTTAATCGGATAACAAAAATAAGTTATCCATCGATTCTGAGAGAACACAGGGGGAAACATAGTGAATATTCTTGGATATTTTCAAAAAGTCGGTAAAGCGTTGATGGTACCAGTTGCCACGCTGCCTGCTGCAGCAATCTTAATGGGTATCGGTTACTGGATTGATCCGGTTTCATGGGGTGGCGACAGCAAACTTGCAGCATTCCTCATTCAAGCGGGTGCAGCAATTATTGATAACATGTCATGGCTATTTGCCGTGGGTGTTGCTTACGGGATGTCTAAAGACAAAGACGGTGCAGCTGCACTGGCTGGTCTTGTTATGATGTACGTTGTGACTAAACTGCTTTCACCAGGAGCAGTAGCACAAATTCAGGGTATTGATCCAGGTGAAGTTCCTGCGGCGTTTGGCCGTATCCAAAACCAGTTCGTTGGTATTCTGGTTGGTATTATTTCTGCGGAATTGTACAACCGTTTTTCTAGTGTGGAACTGCATAAAGCACTCGCTTTCTTCTCAGGTAAGCGTTTAGTTCCTATTCTATCTTCGATTGCTGGTATTGCACTGTCTTTTGTTCTGCTTTACATCTGGCCAGCAGTTTACGGTGGTCTAGTAAACTTTGGTGAAGGTATCCAAAGCATGGGTGAGTTGGGTGCTGGTATCTATGCATTCTTCAACCGTTTGCTCATTCCTGTTGGTCTGCACCATGCATTAAACTCAGTTTTCTGGTTTGACGTCGCGGGCATTAACGATATCCCTAACTTCTTGGGTGGTGCAAAGTCTATTGAAGAAGGTGTTGCAACAATTGGCGTTACTGGTATGTACCAGGCTGGTTTCTTCCCAATCATGATGTTTGGCCTACCAGGTGCTGCTTTGGCTATGTACCATACTTCTAAGTCAGAGAACAAAGATCGCGTTGCTTCGATTATGATTGCTGCAGGTTTTGCATCATTCTTTACTGGTGTTACTGAGCCACTAGAATTCTCTTTCATGTTCCTAGCACCTGCTTTGTATGTATTGCACGCTGTATTAACCGGTATTTCTGTATACATTGCAGCTTCTATGCAGTGGGTGGCAGGTTTTGGTTTCTCTGCTGGCTTCGTTGACTTGTTCCTATCAACGCGTAACCCACTAGCCATTAATTGGTACATGTTGGTTGCTCAAGGCTTTGTATTCTTCGGTCTTTATTACGCTGTTTTCCGTGCTGTAATCCAGAAGTTCAACCTGAAAACACCTGGTCGTGAAGATGATGAAGCATCTGAAGGTGCTGGTTCAGCAAGCGCTGAAACGGGTGAGCTGGCTAAGCAATATCTTAAAGCATTGGGTGGTCACGATAACCTAACTAACATTGACGCATGTATCACACGTCTTCGTTTGACACTTAAAGATCAGAGCGTGATCGATGAGAAAACACTTAAAGCACTAGGTGCGATGGGTGTGGTTAAACTAGGTCCTAATAACCTGCAAGTTATCCTTGGTCCTTTAGCTGAAATCATCGCGGGTGAAATGAAAAGCATCCCTGCGGGTGAAGACTTAACAGCCGTTCAACTTCCATAGTAGTTATCGGCTTATCAAGCGGCCTCGTGAGAGGCCGCTTCTTTATAAATAGTGTAAGCAGTGAGTGGTTGCTTACTGTACTGTTTATAAAGAAGCGCTTCGTATTGTTTAACGACAAGAGAAGGTTTCAACAAAGTAGAGACAACTTTGTATTAGTGCACTTATTTCGATAAGGGTTACTGATAAATCGTCTATTCCTGAGTGAATGTTGTGTTTTTGGCTTTCATTGTGATTGCCTCGATTTCTTTCTACCCGCCTAAGGCGGGTTTTTTTTGCTCATCTGGCACTGAAAGGGTAGGTAATAGTTGAGTCTACCGCCGATATTGTGGATCATAGAGGGATTATTCGATTTTTAGACTGAACACACGTGAGGTGTACTTGATGAGTGATTCTGAAGCTCGTCCAACCAACTTTATTCGCAACATCATTGATGCGGATTTAGGCAGTGGCAAACATAACAGCGTTCATACTCGTTTCCCGCCAGAGCCAAATGGCTATCTTCATATCGGGCACGCTAAATCCATTTGCTTGAACTTTGGGATTGCTCAGGATTACCAAGGGCAGTGCAATCTGCGGTTTGACGATACGAACCCAGAGAAAGAAGACATTGAGTACGTTGATTCCATCAAGAATGATGTGCAATGGTTAGGTTTTCAGTGGGATGGCGATATCTGCTACTCATCGAACTATTTCGATGCGCTTTATGGTTATGCCGTCGAGCTGATTGAAAAAGGCCTTGCGTATGTTGAAGAGCTTAGCCCTGAAGAAATGCGTGAGTACCGTGGTACATTAACGCAGCCAGGTAAACATAGCCCTTACCGAGATCGTAGCGTTGAAGACAACCTAGCGTTGTTTGAAAAAATGCGTGCTGGCGAATTTGAAGAAGGTAGTGTTTGCCTGCGTGCGAAGATCGACATGGCCTCTTCATTCATGGTTATGCGTGATCCAGTTCTGTATCGTGTGCGTTTTGCTCATCACCATCAAACGGGTGATAAGTGGTGTATCTATCCAATGTACGACTTTACGCACTGTATTTCTGATGCGCTCGAAGGCATTACACACTCATTGTGCACATTGGAATTCCAAGATAATCGCCGTTTATATGATTGGGTACTGGATAACATTTCTATTGACTGCCAACCTCGTCAATATGAATTTAGCCGCCTGAACTTAGAATATACAGTGATGTCAAAGCGTAAGCTGAATCAACTGGTTACTGATAACCTAGTAAACGGTTGGGATGATCCACGTATGTTGACTATCTCTGGTCTTCGTCGTCGTGGTTTCACATCAGCTTCTATTCGTGAGTTTTGTAAGCGCATTGGTGTCACAAAGCAAGATAACATGATTGAGATGAGCTCTCTTGAGTCGTGTGTTCGTGATGATCTGAACGAGAATGCTCCGCGTGCGATGGCTGTGCTTGATCCTATTAAATTAGTGATTGAAAACTTCGACGGTGATGCTGAAACACTGACGGTTGCTAACCATCCGAATAAGCCAGAAATGGGCACTCGTGAAGTACCGTTTACGCGCGAAGTTTATATCGAGCGTGATGACTTCCGTGAAGAAGCAAACAAAAAGTACAAGCGTTTGGTGCTGGGTAAGGAAGTGCGTTTACGTGGCGCTTACGTGGTGAAAGCTGAGCGTATCGAAAAAGATGAAGCCGGAAATATCACGACTATCTTCTGTACTTACGATGCTGACACGTTGGGTCAAAACCCTGCGGATGGCCGTAAAGTCAAAGGTGTGATTCACTGGGTTTCTGCGACTGAAGGCCTTCCTGCAGAGATTCGTTTATACGATCGCCTGTTTACGGTGCCTAATCCTGCAGCGGAAGAGGACTTCGTTTCTGTGATTAACCCAGAGTCTTTAACGGTTAAGCAAGGTGTCGTTGAGCCATCATTGGCTGAAGCACAACCAGAAGCAGCTTATCAATTTGAGCGTACTGGTTATTTCTGTGCGGATAATAAAGATTCTTCTGCTGATGCACTCGTCTTTAACCGTACCGTTGGTCTTCGTGATACATGGGCGAAGATTGGCGACTAAAAACTTTTGCTTATGCCAAAAGACAAAAACCAGCCAATAGGCTGGTTTTTTTACATCTAAACGTTATGCATTATTTAACGTCATGAAGTGTTCCGTCTTCGTTGCAATTACCTTCCAAGCAATGTCCATAAAGGTAAAGGCTATGGTTAGTGAGACGAACGTTAAATGATTCTGCGATTTCACGCTGGCGTGTCTCAATGATTTCATCTGAGAACTCAATCACTTTCCCACAGTCTAAACAAACTAAGTGATCATGGTGATGCTGTGTCGCTAGCTCAAATACTGACTTACCACCTTCAAAGTGGTGACGTGTGACGATTCCTGCGTCATCAAACTGGTTTAGCACTCGATATACAGTGGCCAGTCCAATTTCTTCGCCAATATCAATCAGCTTTTTATACAGATCTTCTGCACTGATATGCTGGCAATCTGGTTCTTGGAGCACTTCCAATATCTTCAAGCGAGGCAAGGTAACTTTCAGGCCTGCTTGCTTAAGTGCTTGGTTATTATCTGACATTTGACTTTCCTGTTGGCTAGCTACGAATTGTTCGCAGTAGTCTTTAGTATAGCAGCCATTATAAGTGAGCTGATGCCAACAATAAACCTTGATTCTGTAGGATTATTCGCGTTTTTTGTTAAAACTACCGTGTGACTAATTTTTATAAACAACAAAATATTCAGGCAAGAACAGATTGTAACTAATTGATGGTGCATTGAAAGGGAGGCGGGTTCAAGTTTAGATGTGAGGAGAGGGCACAGCAATACGTTAATAAAATATAAAGATATAAAAACGCCGCTAAAGTCAGGGTAGCGGCGTTATTCATTCAATATCTTTCTAGCTGGACTAGCGATTAGTCAGCTAATTCAGCGAGGCACATCTCTTCATGAATTTGTTTACACCAAGCGTTTACACGTTCTTCCGTTAGCTCTGGTTGGCGGTCTTCATCCACACATAGGCCAACAAATTGTGTTTCGTCAACAAGTGCTTTAGATGCTTCGAATTCGTAGCCTTCTGTTGATGTGAAGCCTACAAGTGTTGCGCCTTTTGCTTCAGCGATGTCACGAACAGTACCCATCGCATCGCAGAAATACTCTGCATAATCTTCTTGGTCACCACAACCAAAAATTGCGACAAGCTTCGTTGAGAAATCGATAGCTTCTAATTCTGGGAAGAAGTCATCCCAGTCACATTGTGCTTCACCGTAGTACCATGTTGGGATACCAAGTAGTAGAAGATCGAAATTGTCGATCTCTTCTTTGGTGCTTTTTGCAATATCTTTTACTTCAACAAGGCTTTTGCCCAATTGTTTTTGAATCATCTTGGCTACGGCTTCTGTATTGCCGGTATCACTGCCAAAAAAGAGTCCTACACTCGCCATATTTATTACCCGTTGTATTAACCAGTTAAGGTTACGCTATTACCGAATCCTACGAATTTATGAGAGAAGGATACGTCACAATACATCTATTGTAACCTAGTGGTCATTCGTGTTTCAAAGTGAAAACCTGAAATTCACGAAAAGTCGTTAGTATGCGCTGTGAAAGTGCTGAATTGATCAACGATTATCCATCGTATTAGAATCCCTAATCGTGTCAGAGACCGACACCTTCCCAAAAAAACTGAATCAGACCTTTCGCGATAAAGCCCGCGCATCCTAAGAATAGAACCAACCAGACAATTTTACGTCCAAAAGGCGGTACATTCGCTTGATTGAGTACGTCTTTGATTGCCATACCGATAAAAAAGAAGATTGCAGCAAAAAGAAGATCTAAACCCAGTGATTCAAACAATGCCATGTGGTCGTAAAACATCGAGTACTCCTCCATCCTTTGAGAGTGCTATATTATCACGCTAGGTAAACGCTGTTAATTCTCATTAAGAAATCGTGCAATGATTCGGTGTATGGTGTCTGGCTTTTCAGCGTGGAGCCAGTGCCCTGTATTTGCCACCATATGCGCCTTTGCATTTGGGAACTGGCGAACGGTAGCTTGACGGTATTCCGCTAAAATATACTCTGATTGTTCACCTTTGATAAATAATGTTGGGCCATTGAAGGGTTCGATGGCTTTCCAGCTCATAATCTTATCGTAGTTGTTCCACAGGCTCTGAACATTGAACTGCCATTTAAAGCGATCGTTCTCTTTTTTTAGCGATTTTAGTAGAAACTGGCGAACGCCAGGGTCTTTGATGTGCATAGACAAATAGCTTTCTGCTTCGGATCGCTTAGTGATGGTATTCAGATAAGCAGACACTTCATTGAGACCAGCAAAGACGTTATCGTGGCGGCCTTTAGAGTAGCTGACTGGCGCCATGTCGAGCACGATGAGCCTTTTTACCTTTTCAGGGAGTCGCTCAGCAAGTTTCATGGCTACTTTCCCCCCCATGGAGTGACCTATCACATCAAATTCGTCTAGACACAGATGTTCAACGAGAGTAGCAAGGTCTTCTGCCATCATTTCATAGTCATGGCGATCACTTTTGGGTGACATACCGTGGTTGCGAAGATCAACTGAGATCACTTCGTGATTTTCACTTAATGGGCGGGCAAGAAGGCCTAGATTGGACAAGCTGCCGAATAACCCGTGGATCAATAAGATCGGTTGCCCGCTTCCTTCTATTTTGTAATGCAGTTGCATGGATTTTTCTCAAGTAGTTTTTCGGTTTTGCGTAGAGTATAACTGCGTTACGCGTTATAATCCCGCCCAGTTAGTTGAATGGAACGACAATGAATAACAAGATGAAAACTATTGAGGTAGACGAAGAGTTATACCGTTATATCGCGGGTCAAACGAAACATATTGGAGAAAGTGCTTCCGATATTTTACGTCGACTTCTCATGCAGCCTGCACCAGCGCAGCCTGAGCCAGTAGCAGCTCCTGTCGCTCAGCCTGTCACGCAAGGCATTGTTGTGAGTAAGGATGCGGGAAAATCGGCAGATGTTGATCGCACTAAAGAAATGCGATCTCTGCTGATCTCCGATGAATTAGCGAAAGAAGACAAAGCAATCGGCCGTTTTATGTTAGTGCTGAACTCTTTGTATCGTATTGATCCTCAAGGTTTCTCTGAAGCAGCTGCAATCAAAGGTCGTACACGCGTTTACTTTGCATCAGATGAAGAAACGTTACTAGCTAGTGGTAAAACAACAAAACCAAAAGTCATTCCAAATACGCCATTTTGGGTGATTACTAATACTAATACTGGCCGTAAACGCCAGATGGTGGAACAGTTAATGGAGCGAATGAGCTTCGACGGAGACATCATCGAGAAAGTTTGCGGCGCCATTTAACTTTGTTGGCTTTTTGCTTTATTTACAAGGATCTGTTCTATGGCTATTCATCCTCGCGCGGGGCAACTTGCCCAGCAAGAAGATATGCATAATATTCCCGCATTAGTTTCAAATTATTATTTAATTGAGCCCGATAGCGGTAACTCGTCTCATCGTGTTCAGTTTGGCACATCAGGACATCGCGGGACGTCTGATAAAGGGACCTTCAATCAACACCATATCTGGGCAATAGCGCAGGCGGTTGCTGAAGTTCGTCATACGCATAACATTACCGGGCCACTTTTTCTCGGTAAAGATACCCATGCGCTTTCTGAACCCGCGTTCCTATCGACACTCGAGGTGCTAACTGCTAACGGTGTCGAAGTTGTTATTCAAGAAGATAACGGGTTTACACCAACCCCAGGCATTTCTCATGCCATTCTTTGCCATAACAAAAATAATACCCAGCTTTCTGATGGTATTGTTATCACCCCTTCACATAACCCTCCTCAAGATGGTGGTATTAAATATAATCCACCACACGGTGGCCCAGCTGAAGCAGCATTGACCGATGCTATCGAGGCGCGTGCCAACGAGATTATTGCTGATAGATTAGCGACGGTTAAACGCCTTCCTATCAGTGAAGCACGAGCGAGTGGTTTAATTACTGAAAGTGATCTCGTCGCTCCCTACGTTCGCGATCTGACGAATGTTATTGATATGGAAGCGATTCAAGCTGCAGGCTTGAAAATTGGTGTTGATCCGTTGGGTGGATCGGGGATCGACTATTGGCGCCAGATCGGTGCGTTTTATGATCTTGATATCACATTAGTCAACGAAAGCATTGATCCTTCATTCCGATTTATGTCTCTCGATAAAGATGGTGTCATTCGTATGGATTGCTCATCACCTTATGCAATGGCTGGTTTACTCGCTTATAAAGATGATTACGATCTCGCTTTTGGTAATGACCCTGACTATGATCGCCATGGTATTGTTACCCCTTCAGGCTTAATGAATCCAAACCACTACCTTGCTGTTTGTATTGATTACCTTTTCCGCCATCGTCCAGAGTGGAGCCGTGATGTTGCCGTTGGCAAAACATTGGTTTCAAGTGCGCTTATTGATCGCGTCGTTGCTGATTTAGGCCGTACTTTGAAAGAAGTTCCTGTGGGCTTTAAGTGGTTTGTGGATGGCCTATATAAAGGCGAGTTCGGTTTTGGCGGTGAAGAGAGTGCTGGAGCGTCGTTCTTACGTAAAGATGGCACACCTTGGGCAACAGATAAAGATGGTATCCTTCTTTGTTTGCTAGCGGCTGAAATTACTGCAGTGACGGGGCTTAACCCTCAGCAGTATTACGAGAAATTAGCTGAGCAGCATGGTGAGTCTCAATATAATCGCCTACAAGCCGTTGCAAACGTTGAACAAAAAACAGTCTTGAAGAAGATGTCTGCAGATATGGTAACCGCTGATACTTTAGCCGGCGATGCCATTACTGCCCGTTTGACGCATGCACCAGGTAATGGTGAGGCTATCGGTGGTTTGAAAGTCACCACAGATGCTGGCTGGTTTGCTGCGCGCCCATCAGGCACTGAAGATATCTATAAGATCTACTGTGAAAGCTTTAAAGGCGAAGAGCATTTAAAACAGCTTGAGCAAGAAGCACAAGATATCGTTAATCAAGTGTTCGCTAACGCAGGGTTATAATACGCCAGGTGAAGAGTTGATGAATTATGAAGCCGCTGATTTAGCGGCTTTTTTTGTTTTTATATGATCGTTTTCTATACGTGATAATCATGAATGATCTACTTTGAGCGGCTGATACTTTAACAAGATGTATGGAAAGATATTTCTTTATTGGCTAGGCCATTGATCTGGAACGAGGAAGAGTCTCTGCTTTTGTTTATTGATACATTGATAAGGACGTTCAATCTGAGTTGGAATCAATTCAGCATCATTAAATTCAGGTAAAGAGAGCCATTGCGTTTTATGGATAATACGCCATTGCGAGCGGTCTATCTCATGCGCAAAGGCCCATAGCCCACTTAGTGACGCCTTATCACACCCAGCAGGTAACGCTGGCATAGGTTCATTAATATGATGAAAGAGAAACCCTTGGATGATTGCTCGAGTCTGTACTGGAAACCCCCATTGGCCTGCATGTTGATTTTTATAGGCAGTTGTCTCGCATAATTTAAGTTGATGAGATTTCATCCTAGTAACTTTTTTTATTAATGAATCTTTGGCATTAGGCCCTAGCCAACTACCTTCATGATGCAGGTAAAATTTAATGGCAACCTCCCAATGCTCTATTTGCTGTTGAGATTTATTCCGCACAAGGAAATCGATAGCACCCACTGTCCGTTTATTCTCAATCAGCTGTACTTCTTCTGCGATGATATCGTGTGAGGTACTTTGGCGAATTGATTCACTAATTAACCATTGATAATAAAACCCAAGACGATCTAGCTGGTGGTATGGCGGTAATGAGTCGCTGATTTTGAAAAGCTGCAGTAGAGTCTGCCGAAAGCCATGATCACTATCGTCTATCAACAGAAAGGGAATATCAGCCATACTCGCCCTGTTGCATTTATGATCTGCAATTGTTGAAAAGTTGTGTTTTTTCATGATTAGTAGGCCCTATAGGAAGTGCTGGTGTTTTTTTATGCAATTTAACCTTGTTTGTGTAGTAAATTTACACGGTTTGATTTAAGGTAAAGCAAATTGAGCAAATTCTTTGGGGGGAATTATGTATCAAGTATACCCATTACATAGCATCATTATGCGTCGCAGCTTTGTTATTTGTGCTGGAATTGTATCATTTCCAGTCGTCGCCATTATCGGTAAGCGTTCTTGTTTCTACAGTTTTTTACACCGTATGTGGCATAAGACTAGCACCAAGCCAGTATGGCTAAAGCAAACTGAAAAGAGTGGGCGAGAATTCTTTTAGCCTTCACTTTACTAGCAATACAATAACTAATGGCAGCTCTTGATAGCTGCCATTTTTTTGTGCTTTTTAAAAGAGCAGACGGCATCGATATAACGTCTGGATAAAGATATTGATAACGAAGTAAGAAATGCTGTTCGTCTGCGCTATCATAAGGGTAAATATACATCTGGCGTCTGGTTTAGGTACTGCCAGTACCCTAAATCAAACACCGAAATAGATTAAATGGATGATTAGATGCATAACCTAGAACTCGAAAAATACATGAACGAATTGCTATCAGTTCAGGCTTTCAAAGATTATTGCCCAAATGGCTTACAAGTCGAGGGTAAAGATGATGTACAGCGTATCATGACAGGGGTAACGGCAAGTCAGGCGTTAATTGATGCAGCTGTAGAGCAAGGGGTTGATGCATTAGTTGTTCACCATGGTTTCTTTTGGAAGGGAGAACCAGCTCCTATTCGTGGAATAAAGTACCGCCGTATTAAAGCGTTAATGGATCATGGAATCAATTTATATGCTTATCACCTACCGTTAGATGCGCATACAGATCTTGGCAATAACGCGCTGCTTGGGCAAAAGCTCGGTCTGAAGAATATTAAGACGTTGGAACCTAGTAATCCTTGCTCATTGGTTGCAACGGGGAATTTCGAAAGGCCAATCACTGGTGAAGCATTGGCCGAATTGTTGTCAAATCGACTAGATAGAGAGCCTCTAAGAATTGAAGGATTAGCATCTGGCAGTCTCATCTCTAACGTTGGTTGGTGTACCGGTGGGGGACAAGACTTTATTGAATCTGCAGCAGAAGCTGGTTTAGACGCTTTTATTTCTGGGGAAATCTCTGAGCGAACAACGCACTTGGCTCGAGAGTTAGGGATTGATTATTTTGCCGCTGGCCATCATGCGACAGAGCGTTATGGCGTAGAAGCATTAGGTGAACATTTAGCGATAGCGCTTAACCTTAATGTCGAATTTGTTGATATTAGCAACCCAGCATAGTGAATACATATTGCATAAAATGGGCTCGCTAGCGCGAGCCTTTTTTTGTTTTAAAATTACATAATTCAGTATTTCAGAGCAAATAACTCTGAAAAATCGCAGTGTTAAAAATATTCCCTTACATTTTTAGTCTGTTTTCATCCTTGCTATCGGTATTTTAATTGATTTTAATCAATAAATGCTCCTGAATGCGCTTTGTGGGTGTAGAAAAATTACCGAATTACCCCTTCTGTCAGGTAGATTATTTCTAACCAAATAAACTTATTTTGAGTTTTTATGCGAAAGGCGTGGCAGGTGTTATCAACAAGATTCGTTGATCAATGTCCTCAAATGCAATTTTAAGGGAAGCCATATTGGTTGTTCCTGCGCCGCGATATTTGCCGGAGATAATAATGTCTAAAAAATGGTTTGTGACTTCTTCTGAAGAAGCACTGCAACAACACAACACGACAACTGAGGCGGGCCTTACTGCTCAAGAAGCAAAGAGCCGTCTTGAGCAATATGGATTTAATGAACTTCAAGCTGAAGATAGCACCCCAGCTTGGAAATTGTTCTTACATCAATTTCAGAACCCACTTATTTTCATTCTAGGGGTTGGTGCACTGGTTTCATTCTTCACAGGTCACACTGTGGATGCTGTTGCGATTACAGCAATCATCTTCATCAACGCAATCATCGCTTTCTGGCAAGAATACAAAGCGCAGAAAGGGATGGAAGCACTGAAAGAAATGGCAGCACCGACCGCACAAGTATTGCGTGATGGCGACTGGTTAAATGTTGCCGCACGTGACTTGGTACCTGGTGATATCATTAAAATCAGTACAGGTGACATCCTACCTGCGGACGTGAGAATCATCGAAGCAAACCGTCTAGGTATTGATGAAGCTGCGCTGACGGGTGAATCAGAGCCAGTTGATAAAATGACTGCCGCTATTGCTGACGAATCAGTGGGTCTTGGCGATCAGAAAAACATGGGCTTCATGACTACTATCGTAACAACAGGCACCGGCCTTGGTGTTGTTACTGGTACTGGTATGAAGACGGAAGTCGGCCACATCGCTGACATGATGGCTAATACTGAAGAAACGAAAACACCGATGCAAGAGCGTATGGATACCATCGCTAAAATGCTACTAATCGCAGGTCTTTCTGTTGTTGCTGTAGTATGTGCTATCGGTCTTTACCACGGTATGCCTTGGTTGGATATCCTAACTACAGGTATCTCTTTATCTGTTGCTGCGATTCCTGAAGGTCTTCCTACTGTTGTTACAATCGTATTGACAATGGGCTCAACCAAGATGGTTAAGAGCAACGCATTGGCTAAGCAACTAGCAGCGATTGAGACATTAGGTTCAACAACTGTTATTTGTTCTGATAAAACTGGTACTCTTACGCAAAACCAAATGCAAGTAATGAAAGCATATGATGCGGAAGGTCGTTACTGGGAAGTATCGGGTAAAGGTTTTGATCCTAAGGGTACATTCAACCCTATCAACCATAACGTAGCGGCTACAGACAGCCCTGCAATGATGCAAGGTCTAGTTGTTGCAACACTATGTAATGACGCTGAATACATCCAAGACAATGGTAAATACTCTGTTCGTGGTAACCCAACTGAAGGTGCTCTAATTGTTGCGGCTGCAAAGGCAGGCCTAAACCAAACAGAGATGCTTTCAAGTGGTGGCTACTCAATCGTTGAGAAATTCCCGTTTGACTCTACACGTAAGATGGCTTCGGTTATCGTTAAAGGTCCAGATGGTAAGCACTTCTTAGCATTGAAAGGTGCGCCAGATGTTGTTCTAGGTCGCTCTACTGGCTTTATGGTTGACGGTGGTCATGTAGCAACTGCTCAAGCCCAAACTGACGGTAACTTAGCTGTTGATGTTTCAACTGATTACGTTGCTGGCTTCGAAGCTGCAATCGAAAACTTTGGTAAAGATGCACTTCGTACACTTGCTGTAGGTATTCGTGAGCTAACAGAAGCTGACCTTAACAAAGAGCCTGAAGAACTAGAGAAAGACGTTACTATTCTTGGTGTTTACGGCATCATGGATCCACCGCGTCCAGAAGTTAAGCTAGCTGTAGAACAGTGTTACAATGCTGGTGTTCGTACAGTAATGATTACAGGTGACCACGCCGTAACTGCTGCTGCGATTGCTCGTGAAATCGGTATTATCCGTAGCGATAAAGACCGTGTTGTAACGGGGGCTGAACTAGACAACATGGATGACGTGCAACTACAAAACATCTGTCCTGACGTTGCTGTATTCGCCCGTGTATCGCCTGAGCACAAACTTCGCATCGTTAAAGCACAACAAGTTAACAACGAAGTTGCTGCAATGACTGGTGATGGCGTGAACGATGCTCCAGCACTTCGTCGTGCTGACATCGGTGTTGCTATGGGTATTACTGGTACTTCAGTAGCGAAAGACTCTGGTGACCTAATCCTATTGGATGATAACTTCAGCACAATCGTTAAAGCGGTTCGTCAAGGTCGTCAAATCTTTGATAATTTGCGTAAGTTTATCCGTCAGGAACTAACAGCAAACGTTGGTGAAATCTCGGTTATCCTATTTGCATTCCTACTAATGGGTCCTGAAGCAATTCTGCCATTAACGCCGCTAATGATTCTTTGGGTTAACCTAGTATCAGATGGTCTACCAGCACTAGCACTAGGTGTAGAGCCAGAAGAATGCGACCTAATGGAGCGTTCACCACGTAAACGCAACGAAGGTTTCTTCTCAGACGGTCTAGGTGCACGTATCATTACTCGTGGCTTGGCACTAGGTGCACTAAGTTATGTCGCATTCGATTGGGCACTAAGCAATGGTTACTCTGCTAACTATGCACAGACTATGGCATTTGTGACTTTGATCTTCTCACAGCTTTGGCACCTATTTGATTGCCGTACATTCACGACGCTATTCCGTAAGAACCCGTTCACTAACAAATACTTGTTATGTGCAGTGGCAGCGTCAACTGTGATGTCACTAGGTGTTGTTTACACTGGCTTTGGTCAACTAGTATTCGGTACAGAGTCACTTGAGCTTTCTCACCTAATGATGCTAGCTCTAGGTTCAGCAGTACCTACATTCGCACTATCAGCGATTAAAGAAGTTACAAAAGTTAAGTTTATCTAACTTTGTATTAAACAATAAAAAGGGTTGCCATTGGCAACCCTTTTTTTATGCCTGTCTCAGGTCAATGTACTTTATCATAGGCTGATATGGCGTAGCGAAAGGTAGACAATTGATATGTTATGAAGAGATGAGAAGTCACTATTGGGCGTACCGTAAGCAAAAAACCGACAGCAAATGCTGTCGGTTTTTATGGTAAGAACGCTTAAATGATTAGTGTGAGATAATAAGAACCGAAACGGTTACTTAATTATTCACGTTCGTGCATTGGTTCGAAATCACGAAGTTCAGCACCAGTGTATAGTTGACGAGGACGACCAATTCGCGCAGCTGGGTCGCTATGCATTTCATTCCAATGAGCTATCCAACCGATAGTCCTAGACATCGCAAAAATAACCGTGAACATCGATACTGGAATACCGATAGCCTTAAGAATGATACCAGAGTAGAAGTCTACGTTAGGGTAAAGTTTCTTCTCTACGAAATATTCATCTGAAAGCGCGATACGCTCAAGTTCCATCGCAACATCCAATAGTGGGTCTTGGATATTAAGCTCATTCAGTACATCGTGGCATGCTTCACGCATGACGGTTGCTCGTGGGTCGTAGTTTTTATACACACGGTGTCCGAAGCCCATTAGTCGGAATGGATCATCTTTATCTTTAGCGCGTGCGACAAACTCAGGAATCTTGTCAACACTTGCTATCTCTTCCAGCATCTTCAGACATGCTTCGTTAGCACCACCATGCGCTGGTCCCCACAGCGAAGCTATACCTGCCGCGATACAAGCAAATGGGTTAGCACCAGATGAGCCCGCTAAACGTACAGTTGAAGTTGAGGCATTCTGTTCATGATCAGCATGCAAGGTGAATATTTTATCCATTGCACGAGCGATAACCGGACTCACTTCATATTCTTCACATGGGGTCGCAAACATCATGTGAAGGAAATTTTCTGCATAATCCAAGTCATTACGAGGATAGATGAAAGGTTGTCCGATAGAGTATTTGTAACACATTGCAGCCAGCGTTGGCATCTTTGATAATAATCGGTACGCTGCTATTTCTCGGTGCGTATCGTTATCAATATCAAGTGAATCGTGATAGAACGCCGCTAGTGCACCAACAACACCAACCATAATTGCCATTGGGTGTGCATCACGACGGAAGCCGTGGAAGAAGCTAGCAATTTGCTCATGTACCATAGTATGGCGAGTGACAGTTGTTCGGAACTGCTCAAATTGCTCGCGAGTGGGTACTTCACCATAAAGCAGGATGTAACAAACTTCGAGATAATCGGCTTTATTAGCGAGCTGATCGATTGGGAAACCACGATGCAGCAAAATACCTTTATCACCATCTATATAGGTAATTTGAGATTCACATGATGCAGTGGCAAGAAAACCTGGATCGAAAGTGAAATAGCCGTTAGCACCGAGGGCTCTAACGTCAACGACTTCAGGGCCTGCAGTTCCATCGATAATCGGCAATTCGATTGGAGCTTTCCCTTCTATATGAAGAGTCGCTTTCTTGTCCGACATAACAATCTCCTTTGCTTTTATAGTCCTATCCCATAATTGGGTGCTAACAAGTTGTACCCTTGAGGTGATGTAAAGTCAATTTTTGTACTCGCGACTGTGCGCTTGTTAATAAATATGAATAAAAACCAATGAAAACTGTGGCTCATGTTGGAACTTTTGTTACTTGAATTGTTTTTAAATGTTGCTGGGCGTATAGTTGCCAAAGGTCCCGAAATGGTTGGGATAGCGCCACTTCAAGAACTTGAACACATTGATAAAAACAACGATGTTCTTAACAAATAACTCAAGAAGCGCTTAATTATATTTTGTTAGGAATGTTACAAATATGTGTCTTGAACTTGGCCTGCTTAAATCATTCGGGAGTGGTATAAAAAAACATGCTCAATGGAGCTGAGTGGGCAAATACCGTGAAAGTAAATAAGTCTCGACCAGTAAATCTAGATCTACAAACGATTCGCTTTCCTATTACAGCGATTGCGTCAATTCTTCACCGAGTCTCAGGGATTATTACGTTTGTTTCTGTTGCTATTTTATTATGGCTATTGAGTACATCGTTATCATCTCCTGAAGGCTACCAACAAGCCGCTGCTATTTTGAATAGTTTCTTCGTGAAATTAATCGTCTGGGGCATTTTGGCCGCTCTTCTTTACCACATTGTTATCGGAATTCGTCATTTATTGATGGATATGGGTTACTTTGAGGAATTAGAGTCGGGTAATAAAAGCGCCAAAGTTAGTTTCATCATCACCGCGGTTCTCGTTCTGATTTCAGGAGTGATTGTATGGTAACCCCAGTTTCTTCGGTGGGCCGAAATGGCGTCCATGATTTCGTATTAATACGCGCAACAGCGGTTGTTTTAACGTTATATACCCTTTATATGCTGGGATTCTTCCTGTTCGGACCTTCATTAAATTATGAAGTCTGGGCTGGTTTTTTTGCACAAACCAGTACGAAAGTTTTCACTATGCTAGCGCTTTTTTCAATATTGATTCATGCGTGGATCGGTATTTGGCAGGTGTTAACGGATTACATTAAACCGGCAGGCCTGCGGGCTGGCATTCAATTCGCTGTCGTAGCGATATTATTTATCTATCTTTTCTCCGGTTTCTTTATTGTGTGGGGTGTGTAGTGAGTATTCCAGTTCGTGAGTTTGACGCTGTCGTCATCGGTGCTGGTGGCGCTGGTATGCGTGCAGCACTACAAATTTCAGAGCAAGGCCTAACTTGTGCTTTGTTGTCAAAAGTCTTCCCAACACGTTCTCATACCGTGTCTGCACAAGGTGGCATCACCGTCGCCTTGGGTAATTCTCATCAAGATAATTGGGAATGGCATATGTACGATACTGTTAAAGGTTCTGATTATATCGGAGACCAAAACGCCATTGAGTACATGTGTAAGAATGGTCCTCAGTCAGTTATTGAACTTGAGCGTATGGGATTGCCATTTTCTCGATTTGAAGATGGTTCTATTTACCAACGTCCATTTGGCGGTCAATCAAAAGCATTCGGTGGAGAGCAAGCGGCGAGAACGGCTGCTGCTGCTGATCGTACTGGCCATGCCTTGCTTCATACTTTGTATCAACAAAATATTAAGCACAAAACGACCATCTTTTCTGAATGGTATGCGCTGGATTTGGTGAAAAACCAAGATGGTGCAGTTGTTGGTACAACAGCGATTTGCATGGAAACCGGGGAGGTTTGTTACTTTAAATCTAAAGCGACAATCCTTGCTACAGGTGGTGCTGGGCGTATTTACGCATCGACTACAAATGCACACATTAATACCGGAGATGGCGTTGGGATGGCACTTCGTGCTGGTGTACCGATGCAAGATATGGAAATGTGGCAATTCCACCCAACCGGCATTGCTGGTGCAGGTGTTCTTGTGACGGAAGGGTGTCGGGGGGAGGGTGGTTATTTATTAAACAATAGCGGCGAGCGCTTTATGGAGCGTTATGCGCCTAATGCGAAAGATTTAGCAGGTCGAGATGTTGTTGCACGTTCGATGATGGTAGAGATTCGTGAAGGTCGAGGTTGTGATGGCCCATGGGGACCTCACCTTAAACTGAAAATGGACCATCTAGGCAAAGAGGTACTAGAGTCGCGACTACCAGGAATCTGTGAGCTTTCGAGAACATTTGCTCACGTTGACCCTGTTAAAGAGCCAATTCCAGTGATACCTACTTGTCACTACATGATGGGTGGTGTCCCAACTCAGGTTTCTGGTCAAGCTATTGCGCAAAACAGTGATGGCCAAGATTATGATGTCCAAGGCTTGTTTGCTTGTGGCGAAATCGCCAGTGTTTCCGTTCATGGAGCAAACCGTCTCGGAGGGAACTCTCTTCTTGACCTTGTCGTCTTTGGTCGTGCGACCGGCTTACACTTAGGTGAAACATTAACTGCGCAAGTTGAAGCTCGAGATGCCTCAGAATCTGATCTGGAAGCGTCGCTTTCAAGATTGAATCGTTGGAATTCAACCCAGAAAGGTGAAGACCCAGTAGCGATTCGTAAAGACCTACAGAGCTGTATGCAAAATAACTTCTCCGTATTCCGAGAAGGTGATGCGATGGCTAAGGGTCTTGATGAACTTAAAGTAATTCGTGAGCGCTTAAAAGAAGCGCGTTTAGATGATACGTCAAGTGAGTTTAATACTCAGCGTATTGAATGTCTGGAACTGGATAACTTAATGGAAACGGCGTATGCCACGGCTGTGGCAGCGAATTTCCGTACAGAGAGTCGCGGTGCGCACTCTCGTTTCGATTATCCTGAGCGTGATGATGAGAATTGGCTAGTTCACTCTATCTATAACCCAATTACGGAGCAGATGAACAAGCGTGATGTCAACATGACTCCAGTCACTCGGGAAGCTTTCCCACCTAAAGCTCGAACTTACTAAGGGGAACGTGAAGATGAATCTTAATTTTTCCGTATACCGCTATAACCCAGATGAAGATAGTGCACCGTACATGAAAGACTATCAGTTGGACGTTCCAGAAGGTTCCGACATGATGGTGCTTGATGCATTAATCTTATTAAAGGAAAGTGACCCTTCACTAGCGTTCCGTCGTTCCTGCCGTGAAGGAGTTTGTGGTTCAGACGGTATCAATATGAACGGTCAAAATGGTTTAGCGTGTATTACACCGCTATCTCAGTTGATGAATCAAACAACGATTGTTATTCGCCCTTTGCCTGGCTTGCCTGTTGTTCGTGATCTGATCATTGACATGGAACAGTTCTACACGAACTATGCCAAGGTTAAACCATTCCTTATCAGTGATGGTGAACTGCCGCCAGCACGAGAAAATTTACAATCGCCAGAAGATCGAGCTCACCTTGATGGTCTTTATGAATGCATTATGTGCGCTTGTTGCTCTACTTCATGTCCATCTTTCTGGTGGAACCCAGATAAATTTGTCGGCCCTGCTGGACTTCTCGCTGCATACCGTTGGTTGATTGATAGCCGAGATAGTGCAACAGATGAACGTTTGTCCGATTTGGACGATGCGTTTAGCGTTTTTCGTTGCCATGGCATCATGAATTGTGTAAATGTTTGTCCTAAGGGATTAAATCCAACAAAAGCGATAGGGCATATAAAGACGATGTTGCTTAAAAAAGCAGTTTAGATCGTCTGTTTAAAACAAAATATCGATATGCCGCCAGTGAAAGGCGGCCGGAAAGTACACCTTTGAGTGTACTAATTGGCGATAACTCTAGTAGTTAAGGGAAAACAATGCAGAATGGCGTTATGAAGGCATGGCTTGAGTCTTCACATTTGGCTGGCGCCAATGCGACTTACGTAGAAGATCTCTACGAGCTGTATCTTAGTGACCCTGACTCGGTGAATGAAGAATGGCGTAGTGTGTTTGACGATCTCCCCATCGTTAAAGAGGATGCTCCCGAGCAACCACACTCTCGTGTCCGTGACTATTTCCGACGATTGGCAAAAGAAACAACCTACCTAAGTGCACCAGTCACTGACCCTGAGGTCGATGCAAAACAAGTAAAAGTCTTACAATTAATTAATGCGTACCGTTTTCGCGGCCATCAGCATGCAAACTTAGACCCATTAGGGCTTTGGCAGCAAGATAGAGTTGCAGAACTCGATCCTGCTTTCCATTCCCTCGATAGTGACGACATGGACACTGAGTTCAATGTTGGTTCGTTTGCAATTGGTAAAGATAGCATGCGACTCGCAGATTTGTATGCGGCGCTTAAGAAAACCTATTGTGGCTCTGTTGGTGCAGAGTATATGCACATTACTAACACAGAAGAAAAGCGTTGGATCCAGCAGCGCTTGGAGTCTGTGGTAGGGCAACCTTCTTTTTCGCGAGACGAAAAGCTCACCTATTTAGATGAACTGACGGCCGCGGAAGGGCTAGAGCGTTATTTGGGCGCAAAATTTCCCGGCGCAAAGCGCTTCTCTTTGGAAGGTGGCGATGCCCTGATTCCGATGATGAAGGAGCTTATTCGTCATAGTGGTTCAGAAGGTATCCAAGAGCTTGTCGTTGGCATGGCTCACCGTGGTCGTTTGAACGTATTGGTCAACGTTCTAGGTAAGAAGCCACAGGATTTATTTGATGAATTTGCGGGTAAGCATGATGATACGTGGGGAACCGGTGATGTGAAGTATCACCAAGGCTTCTCTGCGGACTTTTCTACGCCGGGTGGTAATGTACACCTCGTTCTCGCGTTTAACCCCTCTCACCTTGAAATCGTTAACCCTGTGGTTATCGGTTCAGTTCGAGCTCGTCAAGATCGCTTAGGTGATAAAGATGGCTCGAAAGTATTACCTATCACTATTCACGGTGACTCCGCGATTGCCGGTCAAGGGGTTGTTGCTGAAACATTCAATATGTCTCAGTCGCGTGGATACAGAGTTGGTGGTACCGTCCGGATTGTGGTGAATAACCAAATTGGTTTTACCACATCAAATCCAAAAGATACCCGCTCTACGCAGTACTGTACTGATATTGCCAAGATGGTTCAGGCACCGATATTCCATGTTAATGCCGATGATCCAGAAGCGGTTGCTTATGTGTCTCGTCTTGCACTTGATTATCGCAACGAGTTTCGTCGCGACGTGGTTATTGATTTAGTCTGTTATCGTCGTCATGGTCACAATGAGGCCGATGAGCCTAATGCGACACAGCCTTTGATGTATCAGAAGATCAAAAAACATCCGACACCACGTAAGATTTATGCTGACAAGCTGACGGATGAAGAAACGATCGGTCTTGAAGAGGCAACTTCCTTTGTCAACGAGTATCGAGACCACTTAGACCGTGGTGAATGCGTGGTTAAAGAGTGGCGTCCAATGGCAATGCATAGCGTTGATTGGTCTCCATATATTGGTCACGAATGGGATATTGAATGGGATAATGAAGTTGAGTTAGGCAGGCTTAAAGAGTTAGCTGGCCGAATCTGTCAGTATCCAGATAGCCATAAGTTGCAAAGCCGAGTCAACAAACTTTATCAGGATCGTTTATCGATGATCGCTGAAGAGAAAGCGGTAGACTGGGGCATGGCAGAATCCCTTGCTTATGCGACTCTGGTCGATGAAGGTAAGCGTATTCGAATTACTGGCCAAGATTCTGGTCGTGGTACGTTCTTCCACCGTCATGCGGTTTTGCATAATCAAGGGGATGCCTCGACGTACATTCCACTGGCAAACGTTCATGATAAACAAGGTCCTTTCCAGGTCTTTGATTCCGTTCTTTCAGAAGAAGCGGTATTGGCATTCGAATATGGTTACGCTACTGCAGAGCCAAGTGGTCTAACAGTGTGGGAAGCGCAATTTGGTGATTTTGCCAATGGTGCACAAGTTGTTATTGATCAGTTCATCAGTTCAGGGGAGCAAAAGTGGGGCCGTATGTGTGGGCTCACGATGCTTTTACCTCATGGATATGAAGGTCAAGGCCCTGAGCACTCCTCAGCTCGTCTTGAGCGCTATCTACAGCTGTGTGCTGAACAAAACATGCAAGTGATTGTCCCGTCGACGCCCGCTCAGGTCTATCACATGCTGCGACGTCAAGTGGTTCGTCCAATGAGACGTCCATTGATTGTTATGTCTCCTAAGTCACTGTTGCGTCATCCATTATGTACATCAACGATGGATGAACTAGCCTATGGTTCATTTTTACCGGCTATCGCAGAAGTGGATGACATTGACCCTGCAGCTGTTGAACGCGTCGTTTTCTGTTCAGGAAAGGTTTATTACGACCTTCTAGAGCAGCGACGTAAAGACGAAAATGACAAGGTCGCTATCGTGCGTATTGAGCAGCTCTACCCGTTCCCATATGAAGATATGAAAGCGATTTTAAGTGAGTATCCTCACGTTGATGACTACGCATGGTGTCAGGAAGAGCCGCAAAACCAAGGCGCTTGGTATTCTAGTCAGCACAATTTCCGCGCAGTCATCCCTCAAGGTGCGAAATTGAATTACGCCGGTCGACCTGCCTCTGCTTCACCTGCAGTTGGTTATATGTCTGTGCATTTAAAACAACAAAAGGCACTGGTTGCCGATGCCCTTACCCCGAATAAAGAGCTGGAAAAATAAGGATAGCGAACAATGACAATTGAAATTCTGGTTCCTGATTTACCTGAGTCTGTAGCCGATGCAACCGTCGCCACTTGGCACAAACAACCTGGCGACAGTGTTGAGCGTGATGAGGTTTTGGTCGATATTGAAACTGATAAAGTTGTACTGGAAGTACCAGCACCAGAAGCGGGCGTTCTTGAAGCGATTGTTGAGACGGAAGGGACGACAGTATTAGGGAAGCAACTGATTGGTAAATTGAAAGCGGGTGTTGCCGCTGGTGAGCCGACGAAAGATGTTCCGTCTGAGGCTGAAGCCTCTCCGGATAAGCGCCATAAAGCCGTGCTGACTGAAGAAAATAATGAGGCATTGAGCCCTGCGGTACGCCGTTTGTTGGCTGAAAACGATATCGCTGCTAGTGCTGTAAAAGGGACGGGTGTTGGTGGCCGTATTACGCGCGAAGATGTCGAAGCTTATGTGAAGAGTAAGCCTGCGGCTGCAGTAGAGGCGCCAGTACAATCTGATGCGCCACTTGCTCACCGTAGTGAAAAACGTGTTCCTATGACGCGTTTACGTAAGCGTGTGGCAGAGCGTTTATTGGAAGCGAAAAACAGCACAGCAATGTTGACGACGTTCAATGAAGTCAACATGAAACCTATCATGGACTTGCGTAAGCAATATAAAGATATCTTTGAAGAGCGCCATGGTATTCGTCTAGGTTTTATGTCTTTTTACGTGAAAGCCGTTGTTGAAGCGCTTAAACGTTTCCCAGAAGTTAACGCCTCTATCGATGGCGATGAAATCGTTTACCACAACTATTTCGATGTCAGCATTGCGGTATCGACACCACGTGGTTTGGTGACACCAGTATTACGTGATTGCGATAAACTGAGTCTTTCGGAAATAGAGAAGGGGATTCGTGAGCTTGCTATTAAAGGTCGCGATGGAAAGTTAACGGTAGACGAACTGACCGGCGGTAATTTTACCATTACTAATGGTGGGGTATTTGGATCACTAATGTCCACACCGATTATCAACCCACCTCAAGCCGCGATACTGGGTATGCATAAAATCCAAGATCGTCCAATGGCTGTCAATGGTCAAGTTGAAATATTACCGATGATGTACTTAGCCCTTTCTTACGATCACCGTTTGATTGATGGTAAAGAGTCGGTAGGCTACTTGGTAACTATCAAAGAGTTGCTGGAAGATCCAACCCGCTTACTCCTTGATGTATAGTCCTCTATAACATCAATAAGAAGCGATAGAAGTGCAGCTCAACCATGGAATCGCTTCTTAGTTTAGAGGGATGAGAGGGCAGTGATGCCCTTAATGGAACAAACCCTGTACTGGGTTATAAAATGGATAGAACATCATGAATTTACATGAATATCAGGCCAAACAATTATTTACTGAATTTGGCCTGCCAGTACCAGAAGGATATGCTTGTGAAACTCCTCAAGAAGCTGCCGAAGCCGCTGGAAAGATTGGAGGAAGCAAATGGGTCGTAAAATGTCAGGTTCACGCAGGTGGACGTGGTAAAGCGGGTGGTGTCGAGCTGCATGACAATAAAGATGGCATTCGTGAGTTTGCCCAAAAATGGCTCGGTAAAAACCTTGTAACTTATCAAACAGATGCGAATGGTCAGCCAGTCAGCAAAATCCTTGTTGAAGAAGCATCAAATATTGCGAATGAGCTTTATTTAGGTGCGGTGGTCGATCGTGCGACTCGCCGAGTTGTTTTCATGGCATCGACTGAAGGTGGTGTGGAAATCGAGAAGGTGGCTGAAGAGACACCTGAACTCATTCATAAAGCCGCTATTGATCCATTGGTTGGTCCTCAATCATACCAAGGACGCGAGCTTGCTTTTAAGCTGGGGCTAAAAGGCGATCAAATTAAGCAGTTTACGAAGATTTTCTTAGGTCTTGGTAACATGTTTGCGCAATACGATTTAGCGTTGCTTGAGATTAACCCTCTGGTGATTACTGGTGACGACAACTTATTGTGTCTAGACGGCAAGATAAACATCGATTCGAATGCGATGTACCGCCAACCTAAGTTACGTGAAATGCATGACCCGTCGCAAGAAGATGAGCGTGAGGCTCATGCCGCACACTGGGAACTCAACTATGTGGCGCTAGATGGAAACATCGGCTGTATGGTTAACGGTGCAGGCCTTGCCATGGGAACAATGGATATCGTTAACCTACATGGTGGTAGCCCAGCGAACTTCCTTGATGTAGGCGGTGGCGCAACGAAAGAGCGTGTGACAGAAGCCTTTAAGATTATTCTGTCCGACAGCAATGTTGCAGCTGTGCTTGTCAACATATTTGGCGGGATTGTCCGTTGTGATCTTATTGCGGACGGTATTATCGGTGCAATTGCAGAAGTGGGCGTAGAGGTTCCTGTAGTCGTTCGCTTAGAAGGTAATAATGCCGAGCTTGGTGCTAAGAAGTTGGCGGAAAGTGGGTTAAATATTATAGCGGCCACATCGTTGTCTGAAGCTGCTGAGAAAGTTGTTGCTGCTGCGGAGGGCAAATAATGTCAGTCTTAATTAATAAAGATACTAAAGTCATTTGCCAAGGGTTTACTGGTGGACAAGGTACGTTCCACTCAGAGCAAGCGATAGCATATGGTACACAAATGGTTGGTGGCGTATCACCAGGCAAAGGTGGCTCAGAGCACTTAGGCTTACCTGTCTTTAATACGGTGCGTGATGCTGTAGAGGCGACAGGTGCAACGGCTTCCGTTATTTATGTACCAGCACCATTCTGTAAAGATGCGATTTTGGAAGCTATCGATGCAGGTATTAAACTGATAGTGACCATCACTGAGGGAATTGCGACACTCGATATGCTCGATGTGAAAGTTCGTTTAGATGAGGCGGGTGTTCGAATGATCGGCCCTAACTGTCCGGGTGTTATTACGCCAGACGAATGCAAAATTGGTATCATGCCTGGCCATATTCACAAAAAAGGCAAAGTTGGGATTGTCTCACGCTCTGGTACATTGACTTACGAAGCTGTTAAGCAAACGACAGATGAAGGCTTTGGCCAGTCGACTTGTGTTGGTATCGGTGGTGACCCTATTCCGGGCTCTAACTTTATCGATATCCTGAAACTGTTCCAAGACGATCCTGAAACAGAAGCGATTGTTATGATCGGTGAAATTGGTGGTACTGCGGAAGAAGAAGCGGCATCTTACATTAAAGATAATGTGACTAAGCCTGTAGTTTCTTATATTGCTGGTGTCACCGCTCCTCCTGGTAAGCGTATGGGCCATGCTGGCGCGATCATCTCTGGTGGTAAAGGAACAGCTGAAGATAAATTTGCGGCACTAGAAGCTGCTGGTGTAAAAACAGTGAAAAGCTTAGCTGATATCGGCAAAGGGCTTCGTGAGATCACAGGCTGGTAACACTGTTGTAAGTTGAGTTTCGAAAAATAAAGAGAGAAAAGCCGCGCTGTTTTTATAGCGCGGTTTTTTGTATGTCTACATTTTACTATCGGTTATTCACTCATCGATGAGTTATCTATTATTGGTTAACTATCGGTTAAACTGAGATCTGAAAACGGACGGTGTTATCCCTTTCAGGGTTCGAAATTGCCGATTAAAGTTAGATAAATTATTAAAACCGGCTTGTTCTGCTACTAATGCGACGGGTATTTGTGTGTTAACGAGCAGTTCACATGCTTTCCCTATTCGATAACTTTTCAAGTGTTCGGAAAAGCTTTCACAAAAATGTTTTTCAAATAAACGATAGGCAGAGCTTTCACTCATGTGTAGCGTTTTACATAGATCACAAATTTTAATCTGGTTTTGATAGTTCGATTCAATATAACGCCGAGCCGCCTCGACACGTTTATGCTGTTCATCTTCGTCGGCACTTTGATTGAAAGCATAGCTACTTGAAGATAGCTCTTCAGCCAGAGCGTCATCGGCTAAAAGAGTAAGAACCTCTAAGACTCTGAGTAATTGATGGTGTGCCGGTAAACGGTCTGAATTGCTTAGCAATTGAAACACTTTTTCAGCACATTGTGAGCTAAAAAGCAGGCCTTTTGATGATCGACGAAGTAGCGTACTAAGTATTTTTAACTCTGGTGTTGTTTTCTGAAGTTGTTCAATCCAGTCGCGAGTAAACCAAAGAATAATAGATTGATGGTGCTTTTCTTCCGAGCGGGCAATTTTACCTGTGAACATATGGGGGAGGCCTGGTCCATAGAGTAGCATTGTATTGTGAAGTACTGATCCTACGTAGTCACCTGCGAAGTAATTGCCATCAAAAATATTATTTTGGTCCCGATAAAGCACGAGCTCAAACTCAGAGTGATAGTGCCAAGCGCACATATATTCATCTTTGGGGATAAGGCAAGCAAACTCCCTAACTCGCCAATTAAAGTTCCGCTCATGAGTGATATTTTCTATGTGGGGGCGCATTATCGCTTTCCTTAAGCAATCTCTAGCATACGAGAAGATTATTTTATCGCGTACTTTTCTGTCAATGATTTGCCGTATTTTGACTGAATTTAACCACTATGCGACGGATTATTATCATTACTGGGTGTGTGTTTTGATTACACTGATGACATCAGGGTGGCCACTCTAAATTTAAATTTGCGTTAATTTACCTTATTGCAAGGAGAGGGTAATGTTTAAAGATAGGACTGCGATATTGTTTATATTGACAACATTCGCAACGGGGCTGTGCGGGTCTTTCTTTTATCCGCTATCAAGTGTTTTTATCGTTGAGGCCCTAGGGGCATCCCCCGCGATGTTGAGTGCCTATATGCTTTTGGCTGTAGTGAGTTCTATTGTCGTTTCTCAATTTATTGCTTACTACTCCGATAAAGGGTGGCGACGTAAACGTATAATTTTGCTGTCTTTTACTTGTTATTTAGTCACAGTGGTGAGTTTCGCCTTTATCCGTAATTACTATGTTGCGATTTGTATTGCCGTGTTGTTCGGTAGTATTAGCGGTGCTGTTTTTGGGCAAGTTTTTGCTATGGGGAGAGAGTATGCTGATGCTGAATTAAAAGAAAATAGCGCTACTTTCTTGTCGACAATGCGAGCTGGAATGGCCGTTGCGTGGGTGTTTGGTCCACCCGGCGCGTTTATACTGAAAGGTGCTTACGGCTTTAGTTATGCTTTTTTAACAGCAGGTGCTATCACGGCAGTGACCATTGTTGTGGTCTACTTTTGGTTACCTGAACAAAAAAAGGGGACAGAAAACCACATTGAATTAGAAGATGATAGCTTAAATGAACGGCATGCACCGACTGTCGCTCGTCACATAGAATTAAAACAGCGTGCTAGAGGTAGTCTCAGCTCTATCACTTCGCCTGTGCCGTGGTATAAGCGCTTACCTATTGTACTCTTCTGCTTATCGATGTTGATGACTTTTGCTGCTAATAATTTGTATGTCACGGTGATGCCGCTCTACTTATCTCAAGAGCTTATTGTAAAAGCCAGCTGGGTCGGGATGATTTTTGGAACAGCTGCATTGTGTGAAATTCCCATCATGTTGGGCGCTGGTTGGCTGTCATTACGCTATGGTCCACACCGTGTATTAGCTGTAGGGCTTGCTTTTGGGGCTATATTCTACCTTGGTGTAATAAATTCGAGTTCGGTATGGCATTTACTGTCAATTCAGATTTTTAATGGTGTCTTCATTGGTGTTGCAGCTACTTTAGGTATGGTTGTTTTACAAGATATGATGAGTGACCAGTTAGGCGTTGCCTCAACGCTATTTTCAAATGTGATGCAGGCGGCAGTACTTGTCTCTAGTGTAACGATTGGTTTTGTCGGTGAGTTTTATAGTTATTACAGTGCATTTTACGTGAGTTTCTCTGGGATAATCCTCGCGTTAGGGTTACTGTTTATTGCGCGACGAGTGTCATTAGATAGCGAGGAAACAACTCATACTCGACCAGCCTGTGAGTAATCTACCTTAATGAATCTTAGACCCTTTATGACAGAAAATACCTGCTAATTTCATTACTCCAAAGTCGAATATGACTTTGGAGTAATGTAACGTTGGGCGATGGCACTTCCTCTCTCCTTCTCTTCTCACTTTTTACTGCCGAGCATGTGGAACCTCTTTATTTTGAGTCTATGACTATTTGTTATAGCGTTTCCTGATTACCACCGAGCCTCAGCTAGCTTAAGCAGCCTTTCTGGCATTGGAGCTGTTTGAATGCTTGAATACAGCAATTGGTCGAGCATCTTTTCTAGGTTAAACCTGCGGTTAAACTTGAAACAAAACTCACCAAGATATCTCGGTAAGTGCTTTTTGTTGATAGCATGGTAAGTACCATGCATTGCATTCTTTACATTACTAATCATCGTATTAACCCATTGAAAGTAAGGTAACTCTACGCAATCAGCACCACCGCCAGTCACTATTGGTAAATGAAAAATGTCTGCATTTTTGACCCCTTGAAAACATGCAAGTCCATCTGAA
>JBHOGO010000110.1:0-12494 GCA_043421945.1 bacterium sp. HQB-150
AAGCCATCACTTAACATCACAAACACAGAAAAATCAGGATTGATGGCGATGGCTTAAACCGATCTCAGGTTAAATAGTTATCTCAATTCCAATCAGAAATATCTCCCAAACGTCTCAAAAGCAAAAAAAAGCTAAATGGGGCTACAGAATCCCTTCATCAATATACGTCTCGCGCTATACCACAACAGCATCGGCATTCAGCGTGAGTCGATACTGATACCTTGCTGTTCTCACATCCCTCTGCGTTTCAAAAAGATAATATTGGGCAAGATCACCTAATTCACCCTGGAGCTTTTCTTTAATTTTATTGCGGTTAAGGTCTAGGTTTTTTGAGCGTAGTCCAACCAATCGTAACTCTGTAATGGTGCGATCGACGCCATTGTTCGCGGCCATAATATTGGCTAACTCCTGCCCACAAACACGATCAGGTTTATCTGCTGCTGGGTTAGTGTATGCGGGTAACTCTCTGGCGCAGCGCTGCGCATACCAATAGTAATAAAACAGTGGCGTCTTCGGTAAATGAATCTCCACACCACGAATACAAAGTGATTTTTCACTTAAATTAAACACCAAAGTGTCCGGTTGCTGCGCCACCTCCAATGCACGACGCTGACTGCCGAATTTCTGATATGCCCAAGAAAACCACTGAATTTGCCGCTCATCGAGCTGGCTCAGTGCCTCCCAACAATCAATTTTTTCAACCTCTGAATACAATAATGAAAACTGACATAGGAGGCGTGCTTCTCGCTGATAAGAGAAGTTTGCCGCTAAGAGAGGTAACGACTCTTCATCTTTACGAGAAAGATAAAGCGCTTTAATAAAATGTTGAAGGTAATTAAGTAAAGCAAAAGAGAGCATCCCAATCACCGCATATAGACCAACATTTCTATAATTAAACGCGTGATGAAAGCGAAAATCGACACCAACAAATTGATTATCAAAAGGGACGATAAAAGAACTCGTCTCATCTTCTGTTGAGCCAAAATAAAACGAGGTAAGTTCAACTTGAGTCTGAGTGATTAATGGTAAAAAAGGGGAAGAATGCTCTGAGAGTAATAACTGACCACTAACGTTGTCGCGAAGATAATCAAGAACTTCAGCATGACGGGTATGGACCTTAGCAACGTAGTGAATATAGGTAGATGCAACATCAATGAATCGGCTTTTTATCTGACTCTCAATGGATGACTTTGCACTGATTAGCGTCCCAAAGACAATTCCTCCTCCCACGATGAGAACGCTTACGATTGCACGAAGACGAACCAAAAAATTATTCACTTTGATCTCCTAAATTCATGATTCATCTCTTCTATAAATATTTCAACCTTATTAGCAACCCCCTGAGAAACTGAGTAATGCATATACCAGGTCCCGAGTCCTAAATGCTCATTGAGGATGGCAGTATAAAAACCAGATTGACTCAAGTTTGCTAACTCTAAAGCTGTTGCAGGAATAATATCAACTTGTCCAGATAAAAGTGCTCGTTCAAGAGACTCTCTATTATCGTAAAATTCAACGTCATAATCAGAACTGCTTCCATACTGATTATTAAGAAACTTCAAAGGCTCCATATAGCCTGACTGACTTCTTTTATCGCTGAGAAGCCCTATTTTAGGTTGAAGAGAAAAAGTAGGCTCCAAAGGGGTACGGCTCATCCACCAGATTTCATAAGTCGGTAACTGAACCAGCTCGAAATAGAAATTCGAGTACCCAATTAGTACACTTTGCAGCAAATAGTCTCGAGAGAAAATAAGCTCAAAAGGGTCTTCCGATAAACGTCGAGCATCAAGCTCCGAGCGAGGGATCAAATACGTATTGACTCGTGCGTACTCGCTACCAACCAAAAATTCATCGCAGAGTTTCTGATTAAACGCTTTATTGTTCATGCCAATAGGGATGTAAATATTGAAAGAACGCTCTCCTAAGGGGTGTTTAACGTCACAATGATAGGTAACCTCTTGCTGAAGATCGATATCACCAGCCACTTCCTGCGAAGATAACCAAGCAAATAAAACACATAAACCCAGCCCTATTAGAGCGCTTTCTACCTTGATAGTGATTAACTCTTTCACTTACGTCCCTTCCACATTTTTTAGAAAGGCTAAAAACTATCGATGACAAGTTTATGACAAACGGACTATTCAGCCGCCCAACACGCGCTGCTAATAGATGCTAAAGGTCGCGCTACAGATAGCTAAAATTAAAATCGCACACATAAAGCCGAAAAAATCATCAATCATCTGATTCATTTTTTATACTGTTCATGATACCCTGCGCGACCTTCTATTACTTGGTGAACAACACAATGAGTAAAGGCACTCTCTATATCGTTTCTGCGCCTAGCGGTGCGGGAAAATCGAGCCTCATTTCCGCATTATTGGAAAAAAACCCAACTTATGCGATGAAGGTGTCAGTTTCGCACACCACACGTGATTCACGTCCTGGTGAAGAGAATGGCGTGCACTACAACTTTGTGTCGAAAGATCAATTCAAAGCACTTATCGAAGAAGATGCCTTCTTAGAGTACGCTGAGGTATTTGGCAACTTTTATGGTACTTCTCGTCCTTGGATTGAAGATAACCTAGATAAAGGTATTGATGTGTTCTTGGATATCGACTGGCAAGGTGCCCGTCAAATTCGAGAGCAAATGCCACAAGCACGCAGCATTTTTATTCTACCGCCATCGCGCATAGAGTTAGAACGCCGCTTAAATGCTCGTGGTCAAGACAGTGAAGAAGTGATTGCTAAGCGCATGTCTGAAGCACGTTCTGAAATTTCACATTACAATGAATATGATTATGTTGTTGTAAATGATGATTTTGATGCTGCTGTCATGGATATGAAAGCAATTCTTCGCGCTGAACGCCTAAGACAAGACAAGCAAACTGAAAAGCATGCTGTTATGCTCAACGGGCTACTAGCAGAAGATTAAACAATTTTGTACAATTTTCCCCTTATTCGATAAATAACCACTGGAGTCCTCGATGGCACGCGTAACTGTTCAAGATGCTGTTGAAAAAATTGGTAACCGCTTTGACCTAGTATTGGTTGCAGCGCGTCGCGCACGTCAAATGCAGACTGGTGGCAAGGATCCACTGGTACCAGAAGAAAACGACAAGACCACTGTAATCAGCCTTCGTGAAATCGAAGAAGGTCTTATCAATAAAGAAGTGCTGGACGCACGCGAGCGTCAAGAGCAACAAGAGCAAGAAGCAGCAGAACTCGCTGCGGTTAGCTCGATTGCTGGCGATCGTTAATTCAGGACGCAGGCAGCTTGTATCTGTTTGAAAGCCTGAAAGAAGTCGCAATAGAGTACCTGCCAGAGCCTCACATAGAGGCTCTTAGGCAGGCATATCTCGTTGCGCGGGATGCGCACGAAGGTCAATTTAGATCGAGTGGCGAGCCCTATATCATTCACCCCGTTGCAGTCGCACGTATTCTTGCCGAAATGCACCTCGACCATGAAACCCTCATGGCCGCCCTCCTCCACGATGTCATTGAAGATACCGAAGTTACCAAAGAAGACCTTGCTGGCCGTTTTGGCCCTACCGTTGCCGAACTTGTCGACGGCGTGTCTAAATTGGATAAACTGAAGTTCCGTGACCGTAAAGAGGCGCAAGCAGAAAACTTCCGCAAGATGATCATGGCCATGGTGCAGGATATTCGCGTAATCCTCATCAAACTGGCCGACCGGACTCATAACATGCGTACCCTTGGTGCGTTGCGTCCGGACAAAAAACGTCGTATTGCTCGGGAAACTTTAGAAATATTCTCTCCTCTAGCGCACCGTCTGGGTATCCACAACATCAAAGTAGAACTCGAAGAGTTAGGCTTTGAAGCACTTTATCCTAACCGTTTTAAGGTACTCAAAGACGTCGTCGCTGCCGCCCGTGGCAACCGCAAAGAGATGATCAACAAAATCCATTCGGAAATTGAAGGTCGCCTCAATGATGCGGGTATAGAAGGCCGCGTGTTTGGCCGAGAGAAGAACCTCTACTCCATCTATAACAAGATGAAGAGCAAAGAGCAGCGTTTCCATACCATCATGGATATCTACGCGTTCCGCGCCATTGTTAAAGATGTTGACACCTGCTACCGCGTTCTTGGGCAAGTGCATAACTTATTTAAGCCCCGCCCAGGCCGCATGAAAGATTACATCGCCGTACCAAAAGCGAACGGCTATCAATCACTGCATACTTCGATGGTAGGCCCACACGGTGCTCCCGTTGAGATCCAAATCCGAACAGAAGAGATGGATCAAATGGCGGACCGAGGGGTTGCTGCTCACTGGGCTTATAAAGCCGACGGTGAACGCAGTAATAGCGGCAGTACTGCACAAGTGAAAGCACAACGTTGGATGCAAAGCCTTCTTGAGCTACAACAAAGTGCGGGTAACTCTTTTGAATTTATCGAAAGTGTAAAATCCGATCTGTTCCCTGACGAGCTGTTTGTCTTTACCCCGAAAGGTCGTATTGTCGAGCTTCCTGTTGGCGCAACAGCTGTAGATTTCGCTTATGCGGTTCATACTGATGTCGGTAATGCCTGCGTCGGTTGTCGTGTTGATCGCCACCCTTACCCATTGAGTAAGCCGCTCAAGAATGGTCAAACCATTGATATCATCATCGCGCCAGGGGCTCGCCCTAACGCGGCATGGTTAAACTATGTGGTCACTTCACGTGCGCGCACCAAGATACGTCAGGTGCTAAAAACCATGCGTCGTGAAGAGTCTATCCATTTAGGTCGTCGTCTCCTCAACCACGCGTTGGGTGAAATGAAAATTGATGAAGTGAGCCCAGAGAATCTAAACATCGTGCTTAGCGACTTGAAACTCGACAATTTGGACGATCTACTGACCTCCATCGGCCTCGGTGAATCAATGAGTATCGTGATTGCACGTCGTCTGTTAGGCAATGCAGAAGAGCTAACCAACGATCAAGAAAACCGTCTGCCTATTCGTGGTGCCGATGGTATTTTGTTGACTTACGCTAACTGCTGTCACCCTATAAAAGGTGACCCTATCGTCGGGCATATCAGTCCAGGACGTGGCTTGGTTATTCACCGTGAAGAGTGTGCGAACATTCGTGGTTATCAGCGAGAATCTGATAAGTACATGGCGGTTGAATGGAGTGATGATGCTGAGCAAGACTTTATCACTAGCTTGCGTATCGACGTTCACAACCACCAAGGTGCATTAGCAGACCTGACCAACACCATTGCTGCGACAGGATCGAATATTCAAGGTTTAACCACTGAAGAAAAAGACGGTCGCTTGTATACGGTAACGGTGAAATTGACGACTAAAGATCGTATTCAGCTAGCAGACATAATGCGACGTATTCGTGTCATGCCTAATGTTGTTAAAGTTTCTCGGCAGAAAAACTAACTACGATCAGCGAAAATGACCGCGAAAGCGGCCACTAGCAGACCCCAAACGCCCCATCCATTGTGCTTGCACACTGCGGGGCGTTTTGTTTGAGAACTATCATGAGCCCAGAAAGATTTGCCCGCATACAAGCGGTATTAAAAGCCCGCCAAACCGACCTTACTCTCTGCTTAGAACAGGTCCATAAACCTAACAATGTTTCCGCTATCATTCGCAGCGCAGATGCAACGGGCCTTCACCGTGTGCATGCCGTTTGGCCTAGCCGAGAGATGCAAACCCTGAGTCACACCTCCGCAGGGGCGCGTAACTGGGTTGATGTCAAAACACATACCTCTGTCACCGATGCCGTCTCAGAACTAAAAGGGCAAGGCATGCAGATACTGGCTACCCACCTCTCTGACAGCGCAGTCGACTTCCGTGAGATCGACTACACCAAGCCGACAGCGATTATTTTAGGCAGTGAGAAAACAGGGATCTCTCAACAAGCTCTCTCCCTAGCAGACCAAGACATTATCATTCCAATGGTCGGCATGGTGCAGTCACTCAATGTCTCTGTGGCAAGTGCGCTGATTCTCTATGAAGCACAGCGCCAGCGTGATATGGCCGGCATGTATAACAGAGCCACCAGCACCATTCCGACGGAAGAGATAAACCGGACATTGTTCGAACGTGGGCATCCTGTGCTGGCAAAAGTGTGTCGACGTAAAGCGCTTCCTTACCCACTGATTGATGAACAAGGTCAAGTTATCGCAGAGGATAGCTGGTGGGCAGCGATGCAAGCTGGCGAGTCTGAAGTCTGAAGTCTGGGAAACAAGCATAGCAAATGCTATCAGGCAGTAGAAAAGCTTAATGACGCAAAAAACCAAACCTTTGCGAACTGTACGGCTATACAGTATATTGAAGGGGTGTATATCTGGGAGGCAAATCGTAAGGAGCGAGCATGCAAAACCAAGACGAGAAGTTTATCACTGGCTCAATGCTCAATAGCGTAGCGCTGACTAGCCTCAGTGGCGTTGGCGCCAAGGTTGCTGAGAAACTTCACCGCATTGGCATCATGACGGTTCAAGATCTGCTCTTTCATCTTCCCCTTCGCTATGAAGATCGAACTCGCGTCTATCCCATCGCCTCCGCCATGCCAGGACAACATATCACGGTCAGTGGCGAGATAATGGATAGCCAAGTGAGTATGGGTCGTCGCCGAATGCTGACTGTGCGTCTCAGCGATGGCAATGGTTCATTAACCTTACGCTTCTTCAACTTTACTGCCGCCATGAAAAACAGCTTTGCAAATGGCAAACAAGTGAAAGCCTACGGCGAGATTAAGCGCGGCAAATTTGGTGTAGAGATCATGCACCCTGAATACCGTATTTTTTCTGAGCCTACCGAACTTCAGCTTGAAGAGACACTCACTCCCGTTTACCCAACGACCGACGGGCTTCGTCAACAGACCTTACGAAGCCTCACCGATCAAGCACTATCACTGATGGATAAAAGCGCGGTGCAAGAGCTATTACCCGAAGGGCTCTATAATCGTCAGGTCACACTCAATCAAGCACTGCACACACTGCACCGCCCAACCCCCGATATTGCACTCGAAGACCTTGATAGCGGTAGGCACCCTGCACAGCAACGACTCATCATGGAAGAGCTGCTAGCGCAAAATCTCTCTATGCTTGCAGTGCGTAGCAAAGGACAACAAGATAAAGCCATCGCATTGCCACCTTCCAAAACCCTAAAACCACAGCTGCTAGCAGCGCTGCCTTTCACACCAACAGGTGCGCAAAGCCGCGTTGTGGGCGATGTTGAAGTTGATATGGCAAAACCGCACCCAATGATGCGATTAGTGCAAGGCGATGTAGGTTCAGGGAAGACCCTCGTTGCTGCCTTAGCGGCACTGGCAGCAATTGAGCAAGGCTACCAAGTGGCGCTCATGGCACCAACAGAGCTACTGGCTGAGCAGCATGCCCTCAACTTTGCTGAGTGGCTCAACCCTCTAGGCATTAATGTCGGTTGGATGGCTGGGAAACTCAAAGGCAAAGCCCGAGAGAAGGAGCTGGAAAAAATTCGCACTGGCGATGTCAAAATGGTTGTGGGTACACATGCGTTATTCCAAGGGCAAGTCGAATTCGACAACCTCAGCCTTGTCATTATTGATGAACAACACCGTTTTGGTGTGGGTCAACGCCTCGAATTACGCAAGAAAGGGGCAGCAAACGAACAGTACCCCCATCAACTGATCATGACCGCCACCCCCATTCCACGTACATTAGCCATGACTGCTTATGCCGACTTAGAAACCTCGGTCATAGACGAGCTTCCACCCGGCCGAACACCGATTCAAACCGTGGCAGTCCCTGATAGCCGCCGCCGCGATATTGTTGATAGAGTGCGAGCGGCATGTTTGGATGAAAAGCGCCAAGCTTATTGGGTATGTACATTGATTGACGAATCAGAAGTATTAGAAGCGCAAGCCGCCTCCGATACTGCTGATGAACTCGCGGCTTTGTTACCTGAATTGAAGATTGGTTTAGTCCATGGACGTATGAAGGCAGCAGAAAAACAAGACATCATGGCGCAATTTAAGGCCGGTGAGCTGCATCTTTTAGTGGCGACAACCGTCATTGAAGTCGGTGTGGATGTACCAAATGCGAGCCTAATGATTATCGACAATCCAGAGCGTCTTGGCCTCGCGCAACTTCATCAACTGCGAGGGCGTGTTGGACGAGGCTCAGTAGCAAGCCACTGTGTGCTCCTCTTTAAGGCACCACTATCTAAAACCGCCCAGAAACGACTCGGTGTGCTGCGTGAAAGTAATGATGGCTTTGTGATTGCTCAGCGCGACCTTGAGATCCGTGGCCCCGGCGAGTTACTCGGTACTAAGCAAACTGGGCTTGCTGACTTTAAAGTGGCGGACTTAGTCCGTGACCAGCATATGATTCCTCAGGTACAGAACCTCGCTCATCATATTTGGCAGCAACACCGCCCTAACGGTGAAGCCATCATTCGACGCTGGCTAGGAAACCGAGAAAACTTCTCGAATGCATAGCCTCAAATACGTTGTTTCCAATGTATGGTTTCGAAAACCTAGTCTCGAGTACGCGGCAAAAAGCAAACCTCATGCTTTGGCGATGAACCATCGCCAATCATGCGACGTTCTGTGACGAAGAGCCTCACTCAACGAGCCTTGGCTACAACCGTCGCCTCCTTCAATGCCCAATATAAAGCACCCTATTCTGAGCCCCCCTCAAGCATGTGATTTCACTCCAACGCCAAAATGAAATACTCAAAACGTAGAAAATAAGTTGTGTGATATTTTCAATGAAAGTGCTTAGCGTTCACCTATTACAAATCTATTCGCTTACCGTGATTGCATCGATGTTAATTAGGAAACACAAGCATGCGTCATACCTTTACTCTGCTATTTATCTTGCTCGTCAGTTTTCCATCCTTAGCCAAAATGGAATTAAAGCTAACACAAGAGATAACACTGATGCTCTCACAGCCAAATACACTTGTTCATACTCAAGATACATTACTGATTCGTTATGACAGTGGGCTTATAATGCATGAGCATATAGACCCAGAACGTGTATTTGGGCCGTCTATTAACCTTACAGGTATCAACTCCCTATTTTTTCGTTCACTCTTTGAACCAGATACCATGCAAGCACTTCCTAGCTGGTTAATTGCCCTTGCAGAAGAGCAGCAAACTTCTTTGGGGATCTCAAGCCCAGTCAAAAGCTTTTCATATAGAGATACCCACATCTATCATTTTTTCTCAGACATAAGTACTACAGGGCATTTATTCCTGATTTCACAAAACTCAGTCCAACGAATTGAAATTAGAAAAGACGTGAACCTTTACCGCAATCTCGTTAACCAACTAAAGGAACATCACAGCCTACTATCCCAGCATAACACTCATTAAAAACTAACCAAAGCGATCAAACACCCAGCATAACATTGCCAAATGTTACCACTGCGTTATAGCACACTAAAAAGAAATGCGATGAAAATCATAATCTATAAAAGTGATATAGGTCACATAAATCAGCGACATTTAATCGTTTGCGCAAACGGTTACCCGTTATCTTACTGTTAAGGATGTTGTACCACACTCACATGTAATCGGTTACCACCAGCCCAAATGTGTCAGTGGTTACACATTACACATTTCATTACATAGATATAGATCTATTGGTTTTCTCGCTTTTTTTGTTCGGTATATTCAGCGCCAACTTTTTTATCCCCTTTTGGTCATACCCATGAAACTGAACAAAATTGCGTTATCAATGATGACATCTGCTGTTGTGTTAGCAGGTTGTAACAGTAGCGATGATAATGTCACTACCACACCACCACCGTCAGAAAACCCTTCTGTGGTTGAATGTAAAACATACCACTCAACACCAGAGATGATCATTAAGGGTGATAACCCAGATCTACAACGTCAAACCATCACTATCGGTGCGACGGGTGATATGCACGGCCGTATCTATGCGTATGACTATGCGCTTGACGGCGTAGATGTGAATGCTGGCTTTACGAAAATTAATACGCTGATTAACCAAGAGCGTGATGCTGCTGATAATCTACTACTTATCGACCTTGGTGATACCGTTCAGGGTAACTCTGCGGAGCTATTCAACAACGAACCGATTCACCCTGTTGTAGAGACAATGAACTTCATGGGCTATGACCTGTGGGTTCCAGGCAACCATGAATTTGATTTCGAGCGAGATTTCTTAGACCGCAGCCTAAAAGGCTTTAACGGTTCGATCATCTCTTCAAACATCGTTTGGGATCGTGAAGCTGTTGATTGTCGTGTCAGAGATACCGAAATCCCATTCCTACCGGCTTTCCAGATGTATGACTACAATGGCGCAAAAGTTGCTGTTATTGGTGTAACACCGGAAGCCGTTAAGAACTGGCAAGCCGCTTCTCCAGATAACTTCCGTAACCTCGACTTTAACGATGAGCTTGAGTCAGTGAGCAACGCAGTCGATGACGCAATCGCTCAATACCAACCAGATGTGGTTATCGGTGCTCTGCACTACGGTCGTAAAGAGAATGGTCGTGGCGTTCACGAGATTGCCTCTAAGCTTGCTGATAAGTTCGATGTTATCTTCATGGGTCACGAACACGCGCGCTTTATCGAACAAGTAGAGAAAGGCAGCGACTACACGGCTGAGATGTTAGAAATTTCTGTTGATGGTGAAGCACAAGAAGAAGATAAAGCTCTATCGGGTGTCTACAATCACACTAACCGCCAAACAAAAGTAAAAGTTATCGAACCAGGTAACTGGGGTTGGGCATTAGCGAAGGCAGAAATTGAACTAGAAAGAGGCAAAAACGGTCGTTGGAATATCGTTGATACCACAATGTCTAACATTACCGTTGCTGATGTTGAAGAGGAAGTATTACTTCAAGACGAAATGCGTTGGGTTCACGAAGAATCTGTTGCCGATGCGAACGAACTCATCGGTGAAGTCACAGGTAACTTCACTAACGCGACAAACGGTGGTGCCGATGAGGCAACGTCAGAAGAACGCGTACTTAATACTGATGGTCTTCGTCTTTACACAACCATTCATAACGCTAAGCTAGCTGATATGCCACTCACGTCGCTTATCAACGATATCCAAATTATGAATATTGAAGCAAAAGCAGAAGATGAAAATGGTCAACCTCTAACTGTTGACGTCTCTGCTGCGGCTCTGTTCTCTGACGCTTCAAACCTATTTGATGGTCAAGACTACCGTAAGAAAGACAGTGCTAACCTTTACATGTACGACAATGAACTTGTCGCGGTGGAAATCACGGGTAAGAACCTTCTGGACTACATGGAGTGGTCATACAGTTACTTCAATCAGTATCAAGAAGGTGATATTACGGTATCATTCAACCCTGATGTCCCATCGTTCAACTACGATATCTTTGGCGGTAGCATCAAATACGTTGCAGACCTTAGCCAACAAGCTCGTGAGGAAGACTCTGAGGGTAACAAAATCATTGACGGTAAGCGTATCACCATCACTGAGATTGCAGGTACTGACTTCGACCTAGAAGCGACGTATGTACTAGCAGTCAATGATTACCGTTACGGTGAAACCATGCTAGCAAAAGGCTGGATCACCGCTGACGATAACCTATGGCAATCAACCAACGAAACCGTATACGCAGTGCGCGATATGCTAACCGCTTACGTTGAAGAGCACGGCACGCTAAACCGTGATGAGTTTGAGAGCAGCAACTGGTATATCAAACAGTACGGCGAAGTATCACCGTTCGGTACGATCACTAAACCAGGTGAAATGCTTCAAACCCGTAACCGCGGAGAAGGCGCTGAGCTTTGGGAAAAACTACAGAATAAAGAAATCTGTGTTTTACGTGATGCTGCTGACGCTCGCAGTTCTATTCACCTAGCTGTAAACGTAGAAGATGACACCACTTGGTTTGCTAACCCTGCATTCAGCCCTGAAGCAACGATTGAAGCGCTTTACGAAGGTTGTGCATACACAAACCAGCCATAAAACTCTTTAGTACCGCTAAATGAGAAAGCCCCTTCCCTCATCGAGGGAAGGGGCTTTTTAATATGCAGAAACAACAATAAGGCCAATCAGTGTAAGCACTATCTCTTCGCAACCTCACCGATAATCAATCATGCTTCAAGCTGCTCTTCTAACCGCGCTTCTTCATCGGCAAGCTAATCTGCACTCGCAGACCACCCGAATCACGATTGCTAACATCTATTTTGCCTTCGTGCTGGTCGATAATGCGCTTCACGATGGCTAAAGCGAGTCCTGTGCCTTCACTCGCTTTACCACGAGCGTCATCGCCTCGTGTCAGTGGTTGGAACATTTTGGCGACTTGATCAGGGACGCTATCTGAGCGCTCCTCACACTAACATCGAAACTCACCGCAATCGAAAAATAAAAATGATAACTGCCTCGATATAAGTTGGCATTACCATTTAGATAAAAACGACCCTCTCCCAAAATCATCACCAATCGAGGGGGTAACGATGAAATACATATATACCTGTGATCATTGAAGGGGCTTGATTTTTTGCGACGAGAAGATCATGCTATCAGCCATGAAAATGACTCTA
>JBHOGO010000111.1:0-12207 GCA_043421945.1 bacterium sp. HQB-150
AAAGAGAAGCATAAGATCACACTCAGCTTAGTAGATCAAATTTGCGTTCAAATCGTCTGAAAAACGTTCATGATCTTACCCTGCCCATAGGGATGAATATAAGATTCTTATTTATAGACAATACAAAATAATAAATATATTATCCCGTTTTTTGGAACGGATGTTAAATAATGAAAAAGGGAATTATCACTGTACTATTGCTATTATTCAGTAGCCATGTTAGTGCATTGTATCATGTTGGTATTAGTGCTAACATGACAGATATTAATGGCGTGGCAAGCCATGGATATGGTATTCATGCAGGCACCCCCCTTACTCACTATCTCGATACTGAATTTGGTTATAAAAGGTTGGGAGATGATATTAGCTCAGGGTATAAAAATAGTTATGACTCAGTCTCATTTATTCTTCAACCTAATCACCTTTATGGCCCGATAAAATTTTACGCTAATTTAGGGGTGCATTTATATTCAGGTGAAAATGATATTGAATCACACCTGGTTTATGGGGTAGGTGGTGAACAAATGATTAATCGTGCATTAACGATTAGTGCAGAGTATAACTTCTACAATATCGGCATATCTGATATTGAATCATTAACGCTGAAAGCAAATTACTACTTCTAAGCTACTCTATTATGATATCGCCTTTAAAATTATCTTTGATACTAATTACCACTAGCTTAGTTGCTGGCTGCCTTGGCATTACGAAAGAAACTGACGGACTGGTCGATAAAGAAACTCTGGTTCAGTATCTTAGCTCATCAAACCGCTCAGTGAATGGCCATCCTAATCTTGTTGGGCTAAGTCAACATGGAACCGTTCGTTTTGATACCACCTCCAGCATTCCCGTCTACTACGTAGGAAATAACGTTAATTCAGTCCCGTCTGTCATTTCTGAATCGATTGAAATAATGTCAAATCAGCTTGGAATACGCTTTTCTAAAATAGAGGTATTAAATGAAAATTTAACCCAATACCGTGATATGCGTTACCCCACTCAAAACCGCAGTAATTATTCCTTTAATTCTCATAATTTTCGCGGGAAACATGGTATTCAAGGTGGGATCATTTTTGCTCTCGATACCTCATTCTATTCTCACGAGTACTCATTTGATCCTGGCAGCATGTGTGCTAGCGCAAGTACGGCACCTTATGACGGTGGCGTATCTATTGACGTAAATAACAACAACCATACCTTCGATACCAATACACTGATGTGGGTTAACCTTGGGAATGGGCAGTGCAACTGGGATCGTGGAATTGTTTTACACGAAATGGCCCACGCTCTAGGGTTATTCCATCATTTTGACTATTTTGGAAAATGGAACACCACTTCAATGGCTGTCCTTAAGCTACTTTACAACAACCCTCCAGGCACACCATTTTACGCACTCTAGACCGCTCTTGATTGATATTTGAGCTACTTTGTGTTCTTAGTGGCTCTGTATCCTTGTTTCTCATTCTTTATAACGACCTTGTTAAATAATACATAGCTGATTCACCTCCAAACAAAAAGGGCGATTAAAAATAGTGCATTTAAATGCTATCGGTGTATTCACTCTATGTGAACGTGAAAGCGCCTGACTTAATTCACTTAACAGGACTTAACTGAAGCCCTCTCAATTAGCTCCACCGCCATACTCGAACGTGTGGCAACCTTTGTAGGAGAACTCATAACCGTAATTAATTTGTGTACAGCTGCTTGGGCTATTTTATTGTAATCCACGCTGATGGTGGTGAGTGGAGGAGTGGAAATCGCTCCCACGCCAAGGTTATCAAATCCGATCACTGAAATATCTTCTGGCACTCTTATCCCTACACTAGAAAGGGCTTCAATAAGGGATAAAGCCATCATATCGCAGATACAAAAAACCGCGGTACAATCATTAAATACCCCTTCTTCCAATAGTAGAGGTAGTATTTCCCTCGCACCAAAATCACCGGAGGGGTTAGTGATTAATGCATTTCCACTAAGCCCACGAGTTGATTCCACTTTATCGGCATAGTCAACAAAATCGACAACAACTTGGTTTCTATCAAACTCAATACCCGCTAAGGTCAGTGCTCTTAAAAAGCCATCCGTTCTTTGAAAGGTTGAATGTCGGTCATTCGCCGTCAGGATTTTTATTTTTGAGTGACCTCGACGAATCAAATAATCGGTTGCCAAAAAGCCACCGAATTCATAATCAGGAGAGATGCTTTGGTATTGCATATAAGCATCAACACCATTGATGATCACTATAGGCAACTTCGTTTTTTGGCCATACCGGATCACATCTTGATTTGGAGTCCCAAGAATTAACAAGGCTTGTGCTTGATCGAGGCGAGTATTTAATTGTTCATGCGATGTCAATTGATTGAACATCGACATCTCTAATTGCACATTCAGTTTACTCGCTTCGATTTTAAGCTCGCTAAGCAGGCTGCCATAAAATGTATGAGAGGCCACTGCTGAATCATCACAAAAAACCGTGAGCCTATCGATAATTAGTGGTATTTCCAGAGCACTTCTTTTTTTCACATACCCCGTTTCCTTAATAACAGCCTCAACCCGCTTAATGACCTCTTCTTTGACCTGAGAGCTTCCATTAAGGACACGTGAAACCGTTGCCTTCGATACGCCGGCAATGGCCGCGATTTGTTCGACGGTCGGCTTTTTATGCGGGTTCGTTTGTATTTTCAAGATCGCTCCATGGAGTTAGCTGTATCAACGTTATCACTACTTTCACCGGATAAATCGGCACTCGCCTAGCAATAGTTGTAAATCAACGACAGCAACAATACAAGTACTTCCCCTGAAAATCATGAAACGTTTCATTTTAATGGTCTATTTCATTTTGTGGCAATTATCACAGATAGTTACTGCCACTAAGGTAGAGTAATAATAAACCAATAGCATATCACCAACACAGTTTCGCACTAATTTTCATTTTATGAAACGTTTCATTTTAATGGAATTCTCATCTTTATCTTTACGCTGAGGCTTTGGAAATGACGCAAAAGTTGGAACAAATCAAACACGACATTATCTCGACCATTGAGCGCAACGCACCGATTATTGGCATCAGAAATCCAATGGTCGGCGCAGGTGCCAAAGATTTTACTTGGCTCTATCCGGATGAGTATTTTTGGACTGACTCATTCTGGACGGGACAGCTGTGGCTGACCTACATGCTGACTGGGAAGCAAGAGTTCAAGAATATGGCGCGAATGCGCAATGCTCATATGGCTAAGATCCTCGACAAGCCACTCTGGCTTAACCACGACTTGGGCTTTGAATTTAGCCTGTCTGTCGTCGCTGACTATAAATTGACAGGCGATCCTAAAGCACGTGAGCTAGGACTTCGCGCTGCAGAAGCTTTGCGTAGTCGCTACAACTGGAATGGTCAGTATATTGTGGCTTGGACGGCTGGTGCTGAAGACAAAGCGCATGCCGAAAGTGTACAGGGCAAGATGATTATCGACTGTATGCAAAACCTATCATTACTTTGGTGGGCCTATGAGGAAACCAATGTGGAATCCTTTAAGCAGGTCGCCATTGGACAGGCCGAAACGACCCTCAAATACATCGTGCGTGAAGATTACAGTACCTATCATACCTTTGATTTTGATACCTCGACCAATAAGCCTCTACGAGGCTGCACCCACCAAGGGTATGCCGATGAATCGTGTTGGAGTCGCGGTCAGGCATGGGCAATTCACGGCTTTGCCCAAATGGCGTTGTTGACTGGCGATATGCGCTATGCAGAGCTCAGCGCCAATCTCACTGACTATATGCTTGAAAAGATCACTGACGACATGGTTCCGGTTTGGGATTACTTACTGCCAGACGATGAGATTCAATATAAAGATACCTCAGCGGGTTCGATCACATCGGCAGGGTTATTCATTTTGGCTCAAGTGCTCAAACGTCATGGTGATCATGAGCAAGCAGCTAAATACCATGATGTAGCAATGAAGATGCTATTCGCTTTACGTGAGCACTATGACTTAACCCATACAGAAGGGGCACAAGGCTTACTTTCTGATGCTGCTTCATCGGTACCTCATGCAATGGAACGCGATCTAGACCATTTGGCCAATGGCATGCTGCCATACGGTGATTATTACTATTTTGAGGCGGTATTACGCTCACTCGGCCATAGCAAACTGTTCTGGTAGTGGTAAGACAATAACGTTGAACGATAAGGATAAAAAGATGAACGGAATAAAAACAAAAGCTCTACTTCTTGGTGCCTTAGTATTAGTATCCGCTAATATCCACGCCAAAACCTACAAATTTGCAGCCAACATTCCTAGTGAAGATGCCGCGGGAACCCTACTGACAGAAATGGGGCAGAATATTAAAGATCGCACCGATGGCCGAGTGAATATTCGCTTCTTTTGGAATGGTACCTTAGGCGGACAGGCGCAATACCTGCAACAAATCCAAAGCGGTGTCATTGACATGGGGCTGGTCAACAGTGCCACACTCGAAAACCTAGCCCCTGAAATTACCCCAATTAATCTGCCATATATTTTTAGGGATTTAGAAGAGTATGAAAATACGATGCTCAACCCTGAGGTTAACCAAAAAATCTATGACTCTGTAGCGTCAAAGCATGTTTATCCACTCGGTTTTCTTAGCAATGGCTTCCGAAGTGTCTATACGACTCGCCCAGTGACAACCCTTGAAGAGTTGGAAGGCTTGAAACTTCGAACGTCTCCAAGTGATACCTACATGAACTTAATTCGAGCGATCGGTGGTGTACCTACACCGATGGACTTTGGCGAAGTCTACCCTGCCCTGCAACAAGGTATTATCGATGGTGCAGAAGGCGGTCTTGCTGGATTATGGGAAGTGAAATTTGGCGAAGTGTCTAAGTACGCCTTACGTACCGAGCATACTCGACTCACTGATTTTGTCGTATCAAGTGAGCGTTTTCTAAAATCACTCAGTGATGAGGACAAAGTGATTGTAGAAGAAGAGTTTTTGAAGACAACCAAAGAATCTTTCGCTGCTGTCGCTGAGCAAATCGAAAAGTCAGAAGCTCTCGCTGCCTCTGAGCTAGGCGTTCAATACACCCTTATTGATAAAGAGCCCCTCATTGCTCGTATGCAGCCAATGTACGATGATGCATTAGCTGACCCCGTCAAGAGTGATCTTTTAGAAACGATCTTTACCATTCAAGAGCGTTGATGCAATAAGCAGGCTGCTAGCGCTTCAGCAGCCTGCTTCACTGCAATTAATCATAGAAAACTCCAATAACTACTCGGGATCGGATATGAACCAGTTAAATGTTGAAGGCACTGAATTGATTGAGCATCAGCCGTGGCGCTTTATCGAGATGATGGAGAAAATCCTCAAAGTTATTTTAATGTTCCTTTTAGCGACAATGAGTGTCTTAATCATTTATCAAGTTGTCGCTCGGTATATATTTAACTCTCCCAGCGCAATATCTGAAGAATTATTACGTTTTTCATTAATTTGGCTAGGTATTCTTGGTGCGGCTTTGTGTTTTATCAAATCCACCCACCTCAATTTACCGTTGTTATTGGATTATGTTCCCCCCCCTGTACGCCAGAAAATGGAACTCTTCAGTCGCTTTATGTATGTGCTGTTGGGAGGAGTAATGAGCTGGGGTGGGTATGTGGCTGCTGTCAAAAACATGAGCCTATCAACGCCAACGCTTCAGATTCCCTTAGGGGCGGTACAAAGCGTATTAGCGATAAGTGGCTTACTCATCATGATAAGTCAGGTGCAAAATATCATCCAAGAGATCAAACGCAGACCATATCAAGGATTAGTACTACTTAGCTATGTAATAGGAGCCGGAATACTGATAGTTGGCTACACCCAGCTTAAGCAATTAGAGGCCTTCGATGACTATTTATATAGCCATATTGAGATGATCTCTTTTTTCACTTTGTTTATCTCTTTTCTATTTTTCCTATTAATAGGGACTTCAATTGCTGTTGGGCTAGCGTTTTCAGGCATTTTCACTCTGTCATTACAGATTGATTTTATTAACTTGATGGGCACAACCAGTGAGAAGTTATTCAGTGGACTCGACAGTTTTGGCTTTCTTGCTCTCCCATTCTTTATTTTGGCAGGCAACATCATGAACCAAGGCGGCATTGCCAAACGGTTGATTGTCTTTGCCATGTTAATCGGTAAACGCATCCCCGGTAGTTTATGGCAAACGAATATTGTCGCCAATATGATGTTCGGCTCTCTATCTGGCTCAGCAATTGCTTCATCTACCGCGATTGGTGGAATCGTGACGCCAATGGCAAAAGAGAAAAATTATGATATGCCATTTTCGACGGCTGTTAATGCCTCATCGTCCATTTCAGGCATGCTGATCCCCCCTGCTGGTGCGTTCATTGTTTATTCCATGATCACTGGTGGTAACGCATCTATTGCCGCTTTATTTCTTGGTGGCTATGTACCCGGTATCATTCTTGGTTTAAGTGTCATGCTGGTCGCATACCGGTTTGCACGCAAGAATAACTACCCTGTCGATTCTACTCACTATTCAATACGGGAAGTTGCTGATATCGCTTGGCGAGCTTTGCCAAGCATGTTTCTGATTGTTGTTGTGATCGGCGGGATTATCGGCGGGATGTTCACTGCCATCGAGGCCTCTGGTATTGCGGTTATTTATAGCCTGATCCTTTCATTTTGCTATCGAACGTTAACTGTCCAGAGCTTGATGAAGACCTTGTATGATTCTGCGTTAAGCACCGCAGTCATTCTGTTTCTGATCGCCTGCTCTGGGTTAATGAGCTGGTCGATGACTTTCGCCAGCATTCCCGATACGGTTGGAGAAATGCTGGTTTCTGTAAGTGAAAACAAATACATCATTTTGCTCCTGATAAACCTAACGTTACTGATGGTGGGGGTATTTATGGATATGGCGCCCGCCCAGCTAATTTTCACTCCAATATTGTACCCGGTGGTGACGAGCTTGGGAGTTGACCCGGTCCATTTCGGCATCATCATGATCTACAACCTTTCAATGGGGATTGTCACACCACCCGTTGGCACCGTGTTATTTGTCTCCTGCGGGGTAAGTGGCGAGAAGATAACGAACGTGATTAAACCGTTATTACCTATCTTCTTTGTACAATTCATCGGTCTATTGCTGGTGACGTATGTGCCAATGTTGAGTCTTGGTCTCCCTAAATTCTTCGGCTTAATTAACTAGGTAGCGATGATATGAAACATACCATTTTTTCTCACAATGCTATGCAAACCAAAGCTGACTTTCAGCAGCTAGTCAGAGATTTATTTGAACCCCTGCTCCCCTTTTATCGCGAGCAGGGACCGAGGATCGACTTTGACGAGGGCGCAGCTTGCTTTGATATGGTAGCGAGTTCACTTGAAGGTGTTGCAAGACCCTTATGGGGGATCATACCACTCACATTGGGAGGTGGAACATTTGAACACTGGCCGATGATTAGGGAACTGCTAATTCAAGGCACTGACCCTCAATCTGATACCTTTTGGGGAGCGTTGGGAGATGTAGACCAACGCAGTGTTGAGATGGCTGCAATTGGTCTATTACTTGCCGTACTGCCAGAGCAAGGGTGGGAGCCACTCACAGAGCCGCAACAAAATAATCTGGCGTTATGGCTGGCGAGTATTCAGGATAAACCAACCTCGCATAATAATTGGCTGTTTTTCACCATTTTTGTCCAACAAGGGCTGCGTAAGGTTAATCGTGCTGATTTAGTTAATCGTGAATTAGAGCAGCAATATCTTGAGAAGATCAAGAATTGGTATCTGGGTGATGGCTGGTACGGCGATGGTGATATTGAGACCATTGATCATTACGGCGGCTTTGCCATGCATTTTTACGGTATTATCTATGCGACCCTATTCGAACATAATGACCCCGTTTATGCTGAGCTATTTACCGAGCGAGCGAATGCGTTTGCTGGCCCCTTTAGTTACTGGTTTGCAGACAATGGAGATACCTTAGCGCAAGGGCGCTCTCTGACTTATCGCTTTGCTTGTGGAGGCTTTTGGGCTGCATATTCTACGCTCAAAAATTCTACGTTCACACCTGGTGAAATCAAAGGGCTATGGGCTCGACATCTGCGTAGTTGGAAACACAAACCAATTTTCACTCACGACGGTCGACTCAGTCGGGGGTACGACTACCCTAATTTGCACATGTGTGAAGTATACAACTCACCTACATCACCTTATTGGGCGATGAAAGCGTTTTTCCCTTTGATGCTTGCGGATGATGCAGATTTTTGGACTTGTGAAGAGGAAAAACTCATTTACGCCCAAAGTGTCATGTCTATACCGGCCAACAAAACAATAGTACAGAGAGTCGACGGCAACAGTATTGTTCATTATGGGGCAAATATTCACCCGCTATTTCAGCTTGATAAATACAATAAGTTTGCCTATTCAACCTTTGGAGGTATGGATATTAATGCCTTGCTTTACAGTGAAAATTTAAGCTTCGGTGATAACATCTTAGCGTTAAGTTTTGACCAAGGGGCAAACTGGCAGATGCGTCAGAAGAACCTAAAGGTGACGCAGACTGCAGGCGAATTATCGATTCATTGGCAGTCTGGGGAGGTTAACGTCCTTACCGAAATTACCATTGATGAGGAAGGTGGATTCACTCGCAGCCATAGCTTTGAATTTAATCGAGAAGTGTGGATCTCTGAAACTGGATTTGCAGTGGGGAAATGGTATGCGGAAGAAAAACTTCACGAAGCCAGAGGTGTGCAAGGAGCGATAACAGGCGCGTTACTCACTGTTGAGGGAAGTAATGGCTACACAACAATTAAAAGCCTAGATCATCACGCAAAATCAGCTCACTTGAGCACTAGAGTGCACACTGATGTATCTTTTCCTCGCAGTGTCGTGCCTTTTCTTCTCACCAAACTCCCACCTGGTAAACATTCTTTGAAAACGTATTACAAAATGGGGAAGAAGGAATAGAGACCTATCACAACAGCGATCATCACCCTACCTTCCGGCATGATTGCTTTACTGCTTCAATACAGTAATGAATACACGACGTTGACAAGAAAGTGCTTTCAATAGCACTTTCTCGTCAACATTGATACACGCCCGCATAAAACCATACCTCAGGAGGCGACACCACTTAAGATGTGTTTTCTGGCGTAATCTTGCTTTGCGGCAAAGATAAAATCATCCCAAGATTCAAACCCCGTTTGCTCAGAAATAAATGACTGCCACTGTGATTCCAAGATATTTTCAAATGCGTGCTGTGATACATCGCTCTGTCCAAGCGAAGTAAATAGCGACTTCATTGATGGATAAGTCGAATTCCGCTTTAGAAAGGAGTCATCAACAAGTTCTAAAAAAGTGATTGAGTCTTGCTTCTTTAGTGCTTGCGCGTTAGCCATAATCTTATCTATATTGCGGTAAAATGTAATTCTATCAATTGTCATTATATTCTCCTAGCGCATGGTAAGGCCGCCGTTAATGTCTATACTTTCCCCATTAACGAAGTCGTTGTTAATACAGAACGCTACCGTACTGGCAATATTCTCAGGAGTACCATTACGTTTCAATGGGTTATTCTCTGCCCAATTAACCATCTGTTCTGGTGTAGAAACCTTATGATGGAAAGGTGTATCAATAACACCAGGAGACACGGAGTTAACTCTAATAACAGGTGCCAACTCTGTCGCTAAACCACGTGTAAAGGTATCTACAGCTCCCTTCGATGCCGCATACAATGTTGCTGTCGGTCCACCATGACGTACAACAACCGATGTAATATTTGTTATCGACGGACTATTTCCCTTTCGTAATAATGGGATAGCAAGAGATGTAATCTTGAATAGACTAAAAGTGTTCAATGCAAAAATATCTTGCATCAAGTCCCATTGTAGAGAGTCAGCGGCTTGTCTTTGTACTAACCCGCCAGCATTGTTCACCAATACATCAAGGTACTCGGTATAAGCTTTTATATCTTCAAAAAGCGCGATGCAGGCTTGTTCTGAAGTAATATCCGCTTTGAGTAAATGAACCTCTGCCCCAAGATTTTTCAATTCAACGGCCAAAGCTTCTGCTGCTTCCACTGAACGATTATAAGTGAGGAATAGCTCATTTCCCTTTGCCATGGAACGAGCAGTTTCTGCCCCAATGCCAGTACTTGCACCAGTAATCAATATTTTTTTCACGTTAAATAGCTCCTTGTGCCTTCAATTTATTGTTAATCAACAATTCTCTGACGTTTACAACAATATTCTTTACCGAATGCAATGACATATAAGCCCCTGAAACAAACATGCATAGGTAATACATACTCCTAGGTATTTGAAATATTGGAGACCAAGCCGTAGATTTAATAATCAATTGATAACTATAGTAAGTGAACAATATAAGAAAGAACACATTAACTATATTTATCAATAATGAATGAATTAACTTAATGTGCTTTGACTTTATTTTACTTTCGATAATATCAATGTAAGGGTGCTCGTTATGCTTCCATAACACTGCTGCCTGGCAAAACACCATCCATGCAAACAGCAGCTCTACAATTTCATCGAACCAACCAATTGTATAGATAGGGAAAAAGCGAAAAAAGACATTCAAGACAAGTAATGCAAATAAGCTCACTAGACAGACAGCAGAAATAACATAAAGTATCTTCTCAACAACATCATCCATTTTCTTTAAAAGAATCATATATCCCCCTAGCCTAACAAAGAAGGCGCTATTAGAGACAGCTGTGGAATGAATGATACTGCGCCCAATACGATAAGAATACCAATGATATACGGTAAAACTTCTCGACTCAGTTCACTCACTTTCACTTCACTGACACTGGCTACCGCATAGAGGCACATACCAACAGGCGGGCTTAAAAGACCAATCATTGAAGCCAATATCATGATCACCCCAAATTGTATCGGGTCCATTCCTATATAATTAACTAATGGCATAAAAATGGGAACACAGATTAAGATAACGGCAATTCCTTCCAAAAACATGCCTAGAACCAATAATATTCCAATCATGATAAGAAGAAGAACCACTGGAGAATCAAACACGCTCAACAAAGAATCTATCACTAACTGTGGGATCTTCAGGAAGATCATTACCCAACTAAAAAATCCGGCAACAGACATGATAAACATGACCTTAACGGTATGCAGTAAGGTGTCTCTGATTATCTCTTTCAACGCATTAAAGCTTAGCTCTGCATAAACAACACCACTTAAGAACATTGCGTATACACAGGCAACAACAGCAGCCTCAGTCGGTGTAAAAACCCCAGCCAAAATACCACCAACTATAATAACGGGAGTCAATAGCGGTAATATAGCTTGCTTGAAGCTATCAAAAAGTTCTCTCGATGAAACCTTAGGCTGTTTCTTGTAATTCCTTTTTTTAGAGATGAAATAAACAGAGATAATCATGGCTAATGCCATTAAGGCGCCAGGTATCATCCCTGCTAAAAACAATTTTCCTACAGACACACCCGTTAAAGAACCATATATCACAAATGGAATACTGGGGGGGATAACAGGGCCAATGGTTGATGAAGCCGCAGTAATTGCAGCTGAAAAACGGCTGTCGTAACCATTATCGACCATTGCTTTTATCTCTATTTTTCCAAGACCTGCCGCATCTGCTACCGCAGCACCTGACATCCCAGAAAAAATAACACTCGATAAAACATTAACTTGCCCTAGTCCTCCCCAATAATGCCCAACGCAGTTTCGTGCAAACCTAAAAATACGGTCAGTGATTCCACCGGTATTCATGAGGTTACCAGCAAAAATAAAGAAAGGGATCGCGAGTAAAGTGAACCCAGTAGTCGACGAATACATCCTTTGTCCTAACATCGTCAACGCGTGGGAATAATCAGTCATTGCAAGAATAGAAACACTACCCAAAGAGATAGCAATTGGGGCTCCGATCAGGATTAATAATATCAACCCTGTAAATACAAAAATTCCGGTCATAATTAGCCACTCATAATAAATAGCTCTAGCCTTTCGGCTAGAGCTATTAGTGTTACAACATTTTGAGGAAGTATTCGAGATTGTCTACCCCTACATATTTACCAATCGCATCGTAGGCAGGTCCCATTTCGGCTTTAAATAATTCCTTGTCTACTTCTGTCACCTTCATGCCAGGGCAAGATCATGAACGTTTTTCGAGCAAAATGATCAGTTTGACGATCAGTTTTACTTGTGATCTTATACTCCC
>JBHOGO010000112.1:0-12156 GCA_043421945.1 bacterium sp. HQB-150
CAACATCACCCTACCATGAGCTGGCTAGCCCCCTTATCCGCCGAAGCCCTCGACAACGAATTCATCCAAGGCGAGCAGGTAAAAGCCCGCGCATTAACCGTCACCCCAAGAGGCACCCTAGACGAAACCCAAGCCCCAATCACCGAGCTAGAAGTTCAAGCGAGAGCATTCAAACCCTTACCCGTCTGCAACGTCCGTTTAAACGGAGCCTACGATCCACAAGAGGTCACACTACCTTTAACGATAGAGTGGTTACACCGTAACCGATTTACGCAAGTAGGGCACCCAGAGCAATTAACCAGCTGGTACAACGGCGCAGGCACCCCAGAGCCAAACACCCAAACCCACCTCCTCATCGAAGATCAAAAAGGAGAAGTAATAGTAGAGGAGCACCCCAACCTCAACACCTATACCCTCACCGAACTCCCCCCCGAAACAACGTCAATCACCATCACCCTAAAAACAATAAGAGCCGATAAACAGTCATTTAACTACCGTTTAACCCCCACAACCCCCCAAACCTTTTAAACACCACCACCAAACCCACACCACGAGAAATGAAAAATCCCACCCCAAGGATTTTTTCATTTCTCCCGATTTATTTTTTCATTCCACCCGGCACGCTACACAACATGATCTAAATTGTCGTTAAGCCACTGATTCTATGTAGTAATGCATAATTTAGAGTTATTAAACTACTTGCGTAAAATGGTATTTTTAACTACAAAAAGTGGGTTTATCAGGCAGTTGCCATTAATCTTAAATATTCTATTGACTAGTTTATCTTCATGTTTATAAAGAAGTTATTGATATTATCCACAGATTCGGTGAATAACTGAAACTAGGGAAGATTAGTGAGATCAGAAGATCATCCTTAGTAAAGTTAAGTGATCTTGGTTGAGTGATTTCCATACAATTCAATTGTATAGAGGTGTTGTTCTCTACTATGCTTATTATTCTATATGCGTGATATTGCGTATGGGGTTTAAAAGGGGCCGTTAGGTGTGGTTTATCACGTAGTGGTATTGGCTATGCACTTATCTATTATGATTAAATCTAGGGAGACATATGCGCCGCTGTGCCTATATTATTATGCTTCCATGGTTAACAATTTGTAGGACGATCTATGCTTAAACGCTTCGTTCTCTTTGTTTTTTTGGCGCTGTTGCCTCTCCTATTAGCGACAGGCCTGAATTTACATGCGCAATATGAATCGCGGTTAGAGTTGCTGCACGCAGAGGCTGTTGATGTCGCGAAACAGCTGAGCTTTCAGCAGAGACAGTATATCTATCAAACGCATGCCATTCTCAGTGGTTTGGCCGAGACCATTGCGATACAAAATCTCAGCACCATTGAATGTGACCACTTTTTGGTGGATATTCATGGCATTCACGATAACTATCTAAACCTTGGTGTCGCAGATACACAGGGAGATGTGCTGTGTGATGGCCAGTATTCATCGCAAAATGCCCATTCTAAGACCAATATTGCTAATACCTCTTTTTTCAAACAGGTGATGATGAAAGGGGTGTTTTCTATCGGTCCATATATTTATGACCACCAAAGCCAACAGTCAGCCTTTTCAATGGGGTACCCAGTATACCAACAGCAGAAATTAGTCGGTGTTATTTTCGGCTCTATTTCATTGGACTGGTGGCAGCAGATACTAAAAGAACTTCAAATTCCAGCGAATTCACTGTCTATTGTGGCAGATGAATACCATCAAGTTATCGCTGTTGTTGGTGATACAACACTGCATGTTTCCGATGTGATAAATAATCTTGGAATAGGTGTCGATGAGTTTGAAGCTGGGTCATTCTTCCTCAGTGATGAGCGGGGTATTAATCGTTTATTTGTAAGGCAAGATCTCTTTCCTGAGCAGTATGATAATTCACCTGAAATATTTGTCGGTTTGCCTACTGATAGTGTATTTACCTCTGCTAGAACCAGTACGTTTGAGCAGCTTGCAATTAATTTTGCAGCGGTAGCTATGTTTCTCATTGCGCTTTTAGTTGTTTTTAGAGGAAGTGTTTTGGAGCCGTTACGACGGTTAGCGCAACGTAAAGTCGTAAAGCAGATGCCAAGGGTGAATATTGTTAACAAAGAATTAAGTGGTATCGCCCTGAATTATAAGAAGGATGATGTTGCTTTATTAACTCGTAACGAAGAGCATATTTCAGCGATTCAGCAGAGTGAATTACTATTTGAAAGTGCACCTTTTGGGATCGTTGAGTGGAATCGTGACTTTTCTATGAAGCGGTACAACAATAAGTTTTCAGCGATGATGCTTTATCTCGGAGGGTGGGAATTAACCCAAATAGCGCCACTGCCTTGGTCTGATTGGCCTGAGGATTTTGGGAAGGCATTTGGTGCCGTTGTAGGAAAAGTATCTTCATGCCTCGAAAATGGTGAGGATCATGACTGTGCCAATTGCCATCGCAATCAGAGTGTTGTCAAGTTTGAAGGACTACACGGAACCGTATTCTTTAAATGGCACTGTGTGGTTGTTGCTCCAGAATCTCGACAATCTTTACTCTGCTTTGTCGAAGATATCACCGCTTCAGTGGTGAATGAAGATCAACTTCGCCAAGAAGCGAGAGTCGATGAGTTAACACGTTTACCAAATCGAAGAGCAATGCTTGCGGAAGTCGAAAGGTGCTGCGAAAGCGCATTTCCTTTTTATGCTGGAGTACTTCAAGTTTCTGATGTATATGTAAAAAATAAAGAGCACGGCATCGAGAATGGCGATCTGCTAATAAAGCAAATTGGTGAAGTTCTGCTTGGTCAAGAAGGTCGGTCTACTGTGATTGGTCGCTGGGGAGATTGCTCTTTCTTCATTGTGTTACAGGTTAATTCACTGGAAAGTGCAATGAACCGATTAACAGAGATAAAGCAGAGCTTACTTATCCCGTTTGATTATCGAACCGAGAAAAGGCGAGTTGGCGTGACGATTGGATTGTGTGGCTTTCCAGAGCATGCGTCGACAACTAATGAGGTTGTTGAGTTTTCAGAACTTGCGTTATTGAGTGCTTTAACAGAAAGAAAAAGCGATATTGCAATTTATTCGCCGGCGTTTAAAGAAGATATGATTGAAAGAGAAGTGCTGGAAGTCGCGCTTCGAGACGCGGTTCAATCAGAGCAGCTCAGCTTGAACTATCAACCTATCTTTAGGGCCAGTGATCAAACGATGGTGAGTGTTGAAGCGCTGATTCGTTGGCATCACCCAACATTAGGTCATGTTTCTCCCGCAAAGTTTATCCCAATTGCAGAGCAGTCAATGTTAATTAGTGAAATAGGCTGGTGGGTATTAAAAACAGCTATTCATCAATTTAGCGAATGGAAAAAGCAGGGGGTGGTTCTTAAACATGTCGCCGTCAATTTGTCACCTAGGCAGTTTAGTGATGAGATGTTAGCAGAGCATATTAGGCGGTTGTGTTTAGATGCTGAGTTAGAGCCTGAAAATCTAACGGTTGAAATGACCGAATACACCCTGTTTTCTGATAATGATGAAGCGATAACGCAGATTGAAGCATTACGTCTATTAGGTGTTAAGGTTGCGTTAGATGATTTTGGTACTGGGTATTCTAGCCTCTCTTATCTTTCTCGCTTGCAGTTAAACTATTTAAAAATTGATCGGAGCTTTGTCATGGGGGTAGGGGAGCACCGTGATGAGCAACTGATTGATTTTACACTAAGCCTAGCGTCTGGACTTGATATGGAAGTGGTCGCTGAGGGGGTGGAAACAGTAGAGCAGTTTAACTACCTAAAGCAACGTGGTTGTGAGTATATTCAGGGCTATTACTTTGCAAAGCCCATGAAGCCAGAGCAAGTGGTTGATTTATTTAATGTAAAGCATCGAGCTAAACACGACAGCGAAAGCTCGTACTGATCCTGCCAGTTTGCAAGACACTGAGTGCTATGATGATGATCGTTTGCATAAGGAGTCCTCAAACAATGGAATACGAATATGTGCTTGATTTTAAAGTTCGAGATTATGAGTGCGATTTACAAGGTATTGTAAACAATAGCGTTTATCAGAATTATCTAGAGCACGCTCGTCATGAGTTCTTGCTTGATAAGGGCGTCGACTTTGCACAGTTGTCTCGCGATGATATCAATTTAGTGGTGACCAGAGCAGAGTTAGATTATAAAACACCGTTAACCAGTGGTGATAAATTTTGGGTTGGTGTTCGTATTGAGCGAGCTTCAAAGGTGCGTTTTTTATTTCATCAAGATATCTATCGTAGTGAAGATGATAAATTAGTGGTGAGTGCGAAAATTACAGGTACCGCGTTAAATCAACGTGGCCGCCCAACAAGTTTAGATACGCTGAATGTACTGTTCGAGCCGCCTAAAATGGAAGCCGAATAAGATACTTCGTGTGTAGGTACAAGAAAATCGAAAAAATCATGAGTATCACCTTAGATTCATCTAGGCTTGGTATAGGTAGAGATGGTTATAAACTGGAAGCCAGCATGACAGAGCATAAACGTCGTATTGATATGAATATTCTTAATGAACTGAATGAAGATCTGGCCTGTTTCGCAGAAGCGCATGATATCGATGCCATTGATTTGATTGTTAGTCTTAAACTGACGCTAGATGACTTGGCAGAGAGGGCGGGTGTTGACCTTTTGGGCATTGAGGTAGCCGATCCGCAGCCACAGCGCACTATTCATTAGCAGAATTTATTGATGAAAGCATCATGAACAAGCTGCATCATCAACAATGTTACTCTGTGGATTACTCGCATTATGAAGAAAAGGGGCTATTAACTCGCCCCTTTTTCTATTGGTCGTTTAAATAACGTCTTGAATCACGGCAGAGATCGATTGGTGGGACAACGCGTTTTGCTGTGCACGCTCTTTAATCTCTTTTTCTGTAAATTGGCTGCCATCGTAAACAACCACAATACTCTTATCACCCGGCTTTAAAAAGTGGGTTTCGCCGTAAGGTGTATAGCGCGTAGCGCCAATACCAATTAGTGTTTCTTTAGGGTAACCAGACTTTTTCAGTAGCGCTTGAATATCTTCAGTCGGTCCCTGATCTTGTTGGTTGTTCATTCTATCCATGATCCACTCAAGCAAGTCGGTATGAAAATAGCTATAAGAAAGTACTGGGCTGTCTTCACCGTATTGATGACATTCACCATCACGAACATGGAAGCTTGCGATGCGGAATTGATCGAGTTTTCCACCCGGAGCTAGACCATCAATAGCGATGAATTGCTCACTGACTCCTTTTGTATTCTCACCCCAGTTTTTCTTTTCACTGATTTTGTTCGCATTTGGACGACGGATTGAACAGTCGTTGTATGCAGCAAAAGCGGTAGGAATAATCGCAACGACTTGGTTGTCTTCATACTGAAGTTCACAGCGCAGAGCAACTTCTGGTTCAATCTGTAAATTGTCTGCATCGTTTGGTGCAGTGATCGTCGTAGAGCTTATCGGGTACGTATTTAGGAAGTGCCCGCTACTATTCGGCACGTAGAAAGGGAAGATAGCTTTTGGCTGAATTGAACTATCTACTTTTACGGCTGTAAATTCCTTGTCTTCACCGGCTTGTTCCAGATGTCCTGCAAAGTTACCGGCGACGCCGAAGCCAATGAGATGTTTGAATGGCATAAAGGTTCCTTGGTATGAAAGTAGAGACGGTATTGTATACCCATTTAGTGCCGCACGGCAGTGTGATGGGGCGAAGAATATGGCTTTTATTGTGTGCTTATTCAGTAGGTTACACTGACGAAAGATTGGGTCCTTGTAAGCGCTACCATTCGTTGATGGGATGCACTTGGCTATTGGCGAGTGAACAAGTACACTTTGCGCAGAATGTAGAACAGGAAAAGAGCATGAACTTATGTGATTTGGACAATGCGACAAAGAACCGTATTGAACTTGATAAACAAGCCGCGTACATCGTTTGGCAAATGAAGCAGGGTAAGGCGGGGAATGAGGCGATTCATGCTCAGTTAGCGAAGATCAACAACGATGAAGAGCAAGCGTTTTTCAGAGATGCTATTGAAAAGTATCAAGCGAAAATGACCGCATAATCGGTAGAAGTACGAGGAAAAGGCTATCGACAGTGATTCAAAGGCAATGTGCGAATGACACCTGCCTCTGAATCACCATGAACGGTTAATCGATACTCGTCCTAGGTATGGTCAGCCTTAGCGAAAACACGTCTCAGCCCAACGTGCTAAACCAGCTGTGACAGACCCAAAGAAATCGCCTGCCACAATTTCTGTGTTAGGGAGTTGTGCTTGTATACGCTGTCTGAGCTGAGGAGAGCGTGCACTTCCCCCCGTCACAAATATCATATCGGGCTTTTTGCCTGCTTGGGTAACAGCCTCATCAATCAAGGCAACAATCTTACCAGTACTGACTTCTATGGCTTCGCAGAAGGCATTTTGATCACAGAACGCCATCAGTGTTTCATCATCAAGTTCGAAAGGGCTCGTCGCTGTTGTTTCGTCAGAAAGGGTAATTTTGAGCTGCTCAGCTTGACGGACAACATGATGGCCTAGTTTATATTCATGAAGATACGCTAGGCGATCGAAAAGAGCGGGCTCATTCACCGTACGTTGCAATTCCTTGAGTACTTTTAGGTTTGATTTTGCATAAAAATCATTTTGTGCTGCAACGTTATTGATAGCGACCGGATTCCAAAACTGTACGATAGGCATCGCTAAGCCTTGTTTTGATATGAGGTCTTTACCAAATAGTGGCATGATTTGTTGGTAAGCAAGGGCGATATCAAGGTCATTTCCCCCGACACGACAGCCGCTATGAGCAAGTAAGCTCGCTGAACGGTCTTCACTGTTCACCCATGTTGGCCCCATGGTAATCATTGAGCAGTCGGTCGTACCACCACCAATATCAACGACTAAAACGAGCTTGTCGCGGGTGAGCTGAGATTCAAACTCAATACCTGCAGCTACCGGTTCGTACTGAAAGGCAATATCTTTAAAACCAGCACGTGTGGCGGCATTACGTAAAATTCGCTCTGCTTGTTGGTTTGCCTCACCTTCGTTAACACCTTGGAAGTTGATTGGACGTCCAATCACTGTCTGGGTGATATCTGCTTGGATTTGCTGCTCACTCTTTTGCTTCACATTGAGCATCATTGAGCAGACAAGATCTTCAAAAAAACTAATTTGAACGTCTTGTAAGCCAGAAGAGCCGAGAAAAGACTTCGGGCTTTTCACAAAATAGGTTTCTTCGGGATCGGACAAATAAAGGTTGAGGGCGGCTTGACCAAACTGAACTGAGTCTTTTTCTACGTCAATGTCCTCGAGCCGGTTTGCTTGTATTGCGCGGCGCAACACACTGTGTCCCGTCTCATCGGAGGGTTGAATATTGTGGTGGCGAAAGAGCGATTCGCTAACTGCTTCGCGCGTTGGCGCGGCGAGCGAGGAGGCGATATAAGGTTGATTGTTATCGATAGGCAACAGAATAGGTTTGCCATTCTTCATGATAGCGGCAGCGCAGTTCGCTGTCCCATAGTCAAAACCGATGTACATCATTCCTCCTAGAGTGAAAAGGTTCGGTAGTTTACGGATTGCTATCAGTAATTCAAGCTCTGATTAAATGGAGAATCAGGTAAAACACTTCTATATTCATACCAATATCAAACTAAAGCGATGAGAACACTTAATGAGAATATTCTTTCTTTTGTTGGTGATGTGCGGAGGTGTAGTACAGGCAGACGATCAGGTAAGAGATTATCGAGATCACCCCAATTACAATTCGGTCGGCATTAATGCGGGGGTAATCAATTTTAAAGATGATAATGGTGTGTCAGATCCTAATTATATCGAATTTATTGGGTACAGCCATTTAGTTGAAAAGTACTACATGGTGGTGTCTGCACAACATGCTTTTTTTGATTACACCGAAACGTCAGTGACGGTAAACAGTGCGTCGATCGGCATCGGGACCTTTTATCGCCTGAATCAAAGTACCGATTTTATTGCTGAAGGCGCGATTGTTGGTTCCGACCCTAATATTGGTGACAGGGAGTGGGGGGCAGGGGCGAAGCTGGGTGTGTGGACAGCATTTGGACCTCGCTTGGATCTAAAAGCAACGATCGGTGGTGTACGAATTGATAGTGACACACACACAATCGGTGAATTCGCGTTATATCATCATTTTACTAAAGCGCTCTCTGGTGGGGTAAGTGGCAGTATCAGCAAAGATGTGCAATTTGTTGGGGTAGGGTTTCGTTATGACGTACTTTTTTAGCCATTTAAACAGGACTTTCACGGTACTCTTTTGCTCTTTGATACTCTCGTCAGTTGCGACAGCACGCACATTTAATATCTATATCGATTCTGATCGTACCGGACATATAGAATCTGCTCGAGCGATAGAGCAAGGTGTTTCTGTTGCCTTTGATGAGATTGGCTATCAAATTGGTGACTATAACTTTGAGATTATCTTGCTTGATCATCGTGGTAATAGCGCACGCAGTAAATACCATATGAATATCTACGCGAAAGATAATGACGCGCTGGCCTATATTGGAGGCTTGCACTCTCCACCTTTAATCAAATATCGTGAGTTTATTAATCAAGCCCAGATCCTGACATTGGTTCCTTGGGCTGCAGGAGCCCCTATTACGCGTTACCCCGATCCAGAAAATTGGGTATTTAGATTATCGGTTGACGATCGTAAAGCGGGTGAAAGAATGAGTGATTTCGCCGTTCATCAACTGTCCTGCAAGAAGCCTGCCTTACTACTCGAAGAGACGCCGTGGGGCAAGTCGAACCATTTAAATGTATCGAAGGCTATGCTGAATGAAAATATCAGCACCCCAGATGTGGCATGGTTTAATTGGGGGTTAAATGAAGCTGCTGCCCGTACGAGAGTGAATAGCCTATTAGACAAGGGTGCTGACTGCATCATTATGGTGTCCAATGCGATTGAAGGCGCAAAGTTAATCGCAGCGGTAGCATCAGCTCAAGAGAGAAAAGTGCCAATTATTAGCCATTGGGGAATCACGGGGGGTAACTTAACAGCGATTAGTGAAACAGTCAGTAATGAGAATTTAGAACTCTACTTTATTCAAACCTGTTTTTCTTTTCTTGATGATAATCCGTCGGCATTAGCGGCTCGTGTTTATCAGCAGGCGAAGGATCGCTACGATGATATTGATGATAATCCCGCATCGATTGAAGCGCCTACTGGTTTTATCCACGGTTATGATATTACGAAGGTTTTTATCGCTGCGATTGAACAAGCCGTTGCGACAAAACAATCTCAGGAAGGCAATACCGATATTGACAAAAACGATGTACGGCTTGCGTTGGAAAATTTAGTTGATCCCGTTGAGGGGCTGGTTAAAACTTACCAACAGCCATTCTCGACCTATTCCAATGATAATCAAGATGCGCACGAAGCCTTGGGTCTAGATGACCTTTGCATGGCTTCTTTAGGCAAAAATGGAGAAATCCGTTTATTAGAGGAAAAATAGCATGCTGCTATTGGACCGAATGACGGCAAAGCAGCTCTTTGTGGGTTTCCTTGTGTTTAGTGCCGCAGTGTTGTCCATCGTTGGCGTTGGCTTTATTAAGTTTCAAAGCCAGCACTCTATTCGCATTTTTCAAGATGAGTCTATTGCGATTGAAGTGAATGCCGTTCGCTCAGTGATGGCAAATTTGCTCGATGAGCACCGAGATTTTGCCCAGCTGATTGCTTCAGCAGATATGTCGGCAAGTATTGTGATGGGGAGTGTTCTAAAAGAGCAGCGTATTGCTGATCTGTTTGACCAATCATCACTTTATTCGCGTCGGCCCAGTTTTGTTTTTATTAATGTTGCTGTCGAGAAAGTATTTAGTGAGTTTGAACTAGATATTACAGAGAGTGTCATTAAGCGATCGATTGACCAAACGCTATTCGCTGACGAATATGAGAAAACGTTACTCTGGGAGGAGAACGGTGATTTGTACTTTCTTGTTTTTCAGGCAATTGAATACAATGGCTACGTGGAAGGGCTACTGGTCACGCGAACAGATTTCAATGTGATTGATGACTTTGGCTTCATCGTCGAAAATCGAACACGTACCGTACAAGGTATCCCTATCAATGGCGCTGACTTAACGACATTAGACACTCGAGATGGTTGGGTATACCAAACCATTTCGATGTCTGATACCGATATCAAGTTGAGTTATGGTATCGATCGCTCAGTGTTAGAACGTCAAACTTCCTCGTTGATCTCTTCTCTTATTATCGGGCTTCTTTTTGCCGTATTACTTTCCGTGGCGGTTATTTTCATTGTTGGTAAGCGCTGGGTCATGCGCCCATTTGTGGAGCTTGCGCGCTCGGAAACAGCACTATCTGAAACCTCTTCACAATTAAAAGAAAATCAACGGGAATTAACCAAGTTAGCGAATGTTGCGCGTTATGCAAAGGATACTGTCATAGTGACAACTGCTGAGGGGATAACCACTTGGGTTAACCCTTCTTTTGAACACCTCACTGGCTACTCTGCTGAGGAAGTCATCGGTACCAAGCCAGGCAGTCTGTTACAAGGTATCGATACAGACCCGAAAGAAGTTGAGAAGATACGTGAAGCATTGAAAAATCACCACTCTATCCGCAGCGAACTACTCAACTACCATAAGTCAGGGAAGGCATACTGGATCGAAATTGAAATCAGTCCAGTGGAGACTGAAGAGGGAGAAATCGATACTTTTATTGCCGTCGAGCGAGATATTACCGCGCAAAAAGAGACACAATATCAGCTTCAAAAGGCATTGGAGATAGCGAATCAAGTCAGTAGTGAGAAATCGACGTTTATTGCCAGTATAAGCCATGAAATTCGAACCCCAATGAATGGGGTGATTGGCCTGATTCAATTGCTTAAATCGACGGAGTTGAATGATAAACAAGGTGAGTATGTCGATAATCTTTATGACTCAGTAAACCATATCATTTCTGTGCTAAATCAGGTGCTCGACTATGCCAAGATAGAGTCTGGGAACTTATCCATCTTTTTGGAGGAGTTTACTCTGGGCGATATGATGAGTTTTCTTGATTACAACTTAACATCGTTGTGTACGCGTAAGGAGCTCGATTTCGCGTTGAACTGTTCGATACCCTACGAGACAAAATATGTTTCTGACAAAATCCGTATTAACCAAATTGTGTTAAACCTGATAAATAATGCAGTGAAGCACACAATGAATGGTCAGGTATCAGTATCGGTAGAGGCACACAGTGAGGAGGATGGCAGTCGTGACTATTTGCGCTTCATCGTCGATGATACGGGGAATGGTCTCGATGATAACTATCTGAATACGATGTTCGGGAAGGATGGTTTAGGGCGGGTTGGAAGCCATCAGAATAGCTTAGATCTTGGTTTATCGATTGTTAAAGCGCTTACTGAAATGCTTAATGGGCGAATCGAAGTGCGATCAGAGAATGAGATAGGTACTTCCTTCATTGTTGATCTCGAAGTTGAAAAAATTACACAGCCTGACTGTGCAATGTCAGAAGATGAAAAAGACATCGCGTTGCAACAAGAAAAAGGAGATAGTCGATTTAAGGCACGAGGGCAAAGCGTACTGGTTGTTGAAGGCGATAGATTAAATGCAGAAGTCTTAGCAGAGCAGTTGACCCATTATGGTCTTAAACCGGTGATTACGCACCAAGGTCAGGATGCGCTTAATCTCATTTATACTTATCCGTATGCGATGGTGATCGTTGATAGTCACTTGCCGGACCTGCCTGGAAAGCGGGTAGTAGAGAAAATACGCAAACTGGATAGCCAAATGCGGAAAGTACTTATTTTCGGCGTCACGGCTGACACGCGGCCAGAGATGGTTGAGCGATTGACTCAGGCTGGGTGTGAAGAGGTGCTTATTAAGCCATTGAGTGGTGAACAGCTTTCAGATGCTCTACTTAAATATGCGGATGTGATTGCACGTAAGTAGCTTTTTACCCAAGTCAGTAGCTTCTCCCAAGTAAGTTCTGTCATCCATGCCGCTTACTGCCTGCCATGTCAGTGACTGTGATCAACGAACGTTGTTTTGGTCAACTTGTTCAGGTCAGCAAGAGAAATAAAAAAAGCCGCATGAGCGGCTCAGACTGCTGACAAAGGTCTAGCCATCGGGCTAGACCTTTGATCTAATAGGGGTATCGAAATATGGATATC
>JBHOGO010000113.1:0-11797 GCA_043421945.1 bacterium sp. HQB-150
ATCAAACTCGGCTTCTCAAACTGCTTGGTGCTCTATATGAATCAGTTTATTCCTAAGTGGGCTGCGGAATCTCGGATTAATGTATATTTTTCCGAAATAAGCTCATTTTTACGAAGATAAGTAACATTGAAAGCTCCACCCCTCAATTTCTAATTCTCAAGTCAAATTTGTCATATAGCCTGTCAAGAAAAGCTATCGGGAAATGCAACCGCTTTGACATCTTTGCTCATTAACCTTCCAACATCACTAAACGTTGGAGTTAACTAAATGACGAATTTTACAAAGTATGTTGGTGGCATTGCGATGCTGACTATTCTCGGAGGCTGTAATAGCGCTTCGACCGACAATAATCCACAGCCTGTTGAAAAAGAGCGTAAGTCTTTGCTCGTCATGATCGATGGCGCCCGATACGAGGCGGTGCTAAACGCCAATACCCCAAACCTTGATAAGCTCAGTATCCAGCAAGCTTATACCGGTGGCATATCAGGCACACTCTCTCAGTCAGGGACCAGCACGGTGGAAGGTGAGTCCACGCTTTGGACAGGAAGTTGGCATACCATCCAAAAGTCAGGCGAAAATGGATTTAAAACAGTTTGGGAGCATCTGAAAAATGACAAAGATGCCTTTCAAATCGGTCTATACCCAAATTGGCCAATCTTTGATTATATTAATTTTGATTTGAGCAACATTGAACATAAACACGCGTTCCGCACGGGTACTGATCGTCCCGCTGAGCATGAGAACAGTAAAGTGTTGGCGGAAAAAATTCTATCCGGTGATTATCAGTCTCTCTTTACGACGATCGATATGGTTGATTATTCCGGGCATTGCAACTATGGCAACAGCGGCGGTGCTTGGTCTGACGACTACGTGACAACGATTGAAGAAGCTGACGCTGTTTTTGGTTACATGCTGGATGCCGTTGAGCAACGAGAAGCAGAATTTAATGAAGAGTGGTTAATCATGGTCGCACCGGATCATGGTTTCAACCGTCAAAAAGACAACGGCTCGGTAGATTGTGCCCACGGCTCTCAAGACATTGATGCTAAGAAAATCTGGATCGCTTCAAGTCACGAAGCATTGCTTAATGAGCAATTTACTTCTCCTTTAAAATCGGTCGGCAACCGTGATAAAGATGGTATTTATCGTTACGTGGCTCAGACGGATGTGACTCCGACGCTACTTGCATGGCATGATGTGGCGATCCTTCCTGAATGGGAAATTGAAGGGACGCCTTTGATTGGTGATATGGGGGTACGTGGGTTATTTGTTGAAAGCGACCTAGAAACGAACGAGCTTGAGATAACCTTTACGCCATCGAACAGCCTTCCAATTAGCGTGGAGGTGAACGGTGAAGAGCTGGTTGTGATTGATGACGCCGAAAAAGGTGAACTCTATTCATTGACGCCAGCGCTGGACCACTTACCTTCTGGGAGCCATCAATTAACGTTTACACTGATAAATAACCAAATTCCAAAATCGGTTACGGCTTCAGTGACAGTTATCGAGGATGTAGATTACGACGATCTTCCTTTTCAATCTGTCAGCGCACTTTATACATTCGATGGTAACTTGACGGACAATGCCGTCAACGGTGGCGTCGATTTAAGCACAACAGGCAACCCTGAAATAGCTTCGGCGCCAGGAAAGTATCATTCATCGTTGCATCATGTACGAAACTTCAATCACGATCTGCTGTTTGATGATGTTATTACCAATACCGACAAGTTTACTTTTTCACTATGGTTCCTTGGTGATGGAACGTCGTATGACCCTGCTATTATGACCAATAAGCGTTGGGCCTCTTCGGCGGACGGTATGATTTTGGCTCAGCTTAATGACAGCCTAAAACTGCAAGTGGGTGTTGATGGTGAGGGGAGTTGTTGTTTTGTGCAATTGCCTTACACACCAACCATTAATGAGAACGATCTGAAGTGGAACCTATTGGTGGCAAGCGTTGACAAGACGGTGCCTTGGTCAAATAACGAAGGGTTCGGTGTAATGTCGTTTGGTGTTTATGATGCCGATGGTAAGTTGCACTTTGGCAGTGTTGATCTGACAGGTCCACGCAATGAAACTATTCATACAGGGCTACCATGGTTAATTAACAATGACCATGCGCAAACATACAATAATGGTCATGCTGCCATTATCGATGAGATTGCGATTTGGGAAGGCGTGGCATTGACTCCAGGAGGTGTTGTTGCACTGGCCGAAGCTGATGCTTCACTTGTTCATAAAGTGAATGGCAATGTAAACAGTACGCTGAATGCAGAGACAGAAAGCCAAACTTTAACTCAGTATCTCGGTGCAAAGCCTAATCGTACGGAAGATGAGCAAGTCGCAGAAGCATTCTGGCAACGACGTCGTCAAATGGAAGAGCTTAGTAATCAATTGTCACGTTAGTCAGTGCTTTGGTTAGATCCTTCGTCTCTCAGGCTTTAATGGGATCTGTCAGTGGCTTAATGAAAATGCGTTGAGGCAAAAGTGAGTCAGGGTAGGGCACACAGCGTGGCTACCCTTGTGACTCATTTTTGTCTGTTTAACTTACTGTATTTACTTTTCCAAGTACGTCGAGTCTTACCCGTTAATCATCGACCTTAAATTGATAGAGCAACTTATTAGAGCGCAAATAGACCCCATCCTGAGTTAAAAAATGCTGATCAGCGACAGTTGAAAGGGGAGATATAAGGTTTCCACGCTGCCATATCGTTAACACCCCTTCTGATGTAAAACTCACTTTATCGTGTCCAACCTTTTCAAGGTGTGCATTGTCAATAAAGTGATGTGTTTGGGTTGTCGTATCATAAATACCGACGCCTAATGCCTCTTGCCATGCAGCAATTCCATCTTGGTAATCAACATTAATGTAGGTGGATGTGCCGCTTACCTGCTCAGTGAGCGTGTAGGTTTCTTCGGATGGGATGTGATAAAGATACAACGAGCTGGTGCTTGGCAAATCAGTGTTACTCGTTGAATAGACAGCGTAGTTATCATCATTACCCCAGCAAAGCGAGAGAAAGTTAAAGGAGGGGTTACTGGTCAGTCGCGTTGGCGCCTGGCCCGAATCGAAAGTATAAATGAACGCATCAAACGGAATTTGCAGGTAATTGTAGTTATACCCTGCTGACTGACAAAAGTACCTCTCATTCATACTTGCACGATGAACGAGCCAACTTGTTTGCGGGCTGCTAACAAATTCCCAAGTATTGTTGTCGATATCCCAGCTATAGGTACCTCCTGGCTCAAGAACGCGAGCGCCGTCAATTTTTATTGTGGCTGTCCAAGGTGTGCCACCTGGCATCTCATCAATCATTTCACGCAGATTTATTAATGAGTGATCAGGTCTTTGTAATACCCCTTGATTATCAGCGTTAATGGCAACAAACCAGCCATATTGATTAATAGCTGGTTGAGTCAGTTTTGTATCATATTGATACGTGTACGCCGTCGAAGTGGGTTCGCTAAGATCTTCAACATGAAACCACTGAGAGTCCTTATGACTAAAGAGGCGATCAAGGCGAATATCAATGATCTCTTCTGTTTCATCGAGCGTTTTAATCAAGGTTAATGGCGGCATACTAGGCTGATAAGTCAATGACACACTGGTTGCCGCACTCGCACCAAATTCATCGACGCTTAGAGCAGAAACCATGTAGTTACCTTCCGGCAATGAGGTTAGCGGATACTCGAATTGAAACGCACCATTGCCTAGCTGTCTACCGAGTAGAATATCGCCAAATTTGATCTCGGTACTGACTTCATCATTATCATTGCTGACTTCCCCGGTAATGAGAAGGTTGTCTGAGCTGATGATTTCGCCAGAGAGAGGAGAAGTCAGTGATACTGTGGGTGCATTGTTTATCACAATCGATTGCTGAAAGGAGAGTGTTTCACCATCGCTATCTTCAAGGGTGATGTTGATAGTGTGTTCACCGTAGACTTTTTCCCATACTGCATGGTAATCGTAAAGTACACCGTTGATAGTGATTGGCGTAGGGGAGTTTTGTGTCTCGAGGTGCTCACCATCAATGAAGTAGTCAACGCTAAGCGCATCGGCTTTGCTGCTTGCTCTCAGTAAAGTGTACACTTTATCCGCATCATCACTGTTTAAGCGCATGGATCCTGAGAGGGCAGGGTTATAGATCTCGATTTCTTGATGGAGTGCAACAAAGGTATCTGGGGTGATTTCTGCCTGTACATCGAGTCGGTGCGCACCATCGCTGTACGGGGCGGTATTCAGTTTGATGGATTGTCTATCACAGCTTGAGTAATGCGTGCATGCATTTTGGGTATCGATAAACCACATGGAGCTTTCTACTGGAGCAGACAGCGAAAAAGTCGCCTCTTTAATATATGGCGGCGGAGTATCAGGAAGCACAATCTCTAGCGCTTTGACTTGCTCTTGTTCATATAGGAATTGACTGGTGTCATTGTCTGAGCTCAAGATGATTTGCGAGTTTTCCGCTTCGTTAAACAAGGCAAGCAGGCGATACTCCCCCGAGACGTTGGGTAGCGTGACCTCAGTATAAAATCCGCTGGTAACCGGCGCATGCTCTTTTATCGTTTCCCATTGTGTGTATTCTGCCTTCTGCTTTATATCTGTATTTATCACGGGGAGGGAGCGCCGCTGAATTTGATAGCCAGACTCATTATCAAAGACGGACTTCCAGTACATTTTAAGCTCGTTGTTAGTGATGTGGAGCGCTGCTTCCGCGCCTACGGTCACAGTTATCTCGGTCGTTGCCTCATACCCTAAATAGCGATGTTGTATGCGGGCATAGCCACCAGAGAGTCCGGTGATTTTTCCTTGCTCGACTAGGGCAACGTCTTCGTTAGATGAGATCCATTCACCCTCACGAGTGATATCCGCACTGGACTGATCGCTATAGGTGACCGATGAGGAGAGTTGCCCCGTTTTATTGACGCCAAGTGTTGATGAAGAGGGAGAAACAATGATTTCCCTGATCGTTTTGTCATTAGACGGATTGCTTGATTCACTACCACAACCAGTAAAAAGAAAAAGGCATAGCCATAACAGGACGTGATGTTTCATACGAGATCCTCGCGAAGAGATAAGATAACTAGGTTACCTTTTTTTCCGTACAAGCAATGCGATGTATTCAAATATTTCACGCCATTTCAGCTTCTTTTGGAATTCTGTGAGCTAAGTTCGGTTCTGTGCAGAGTGGAGAAAAACTGCATTCGACGAGATAGTGATGACGATAATGCTTGAATTTTAGGCGTTGCTGTTGAAAGATTAGGCATGGATACCATGTTTAAAAGGGATTTTAGATGCTGAAAAAACGTTTTTTTAAGACTAAAGATGAAGTAGAAGTGACTTTTGAGTGGCCAAAAGGTGACATAGAGAGTGTTGCACTCGCGGCGAGTTTCAACGAGTGGGAAGCGACGCCGATGACGCTAAATAAGAAGAAAAAAGTCTTTAGTTATCGAGTTCGTCTACCTAAGAATGAGACATTCCAATTCCGCTATTGGATTAATGCATCGACTTGGGAAAATGATCCTCAGGCAGATGATTATATTCGTAACAGCTTCGGTGAGGATAACTGCCTCTTATCGACACAGGAAGTGTCGTAGCGCGAAAGTATTGCCACGTGGCGTTAATGTGTCGTTTGATTGCTGATATTAGTTGCTGATGATAAACCACTGATATCAAACTACTAACGTGATGTTGAACCGCTCAATGACCCTCAATGATTGAATCGCAATCATTGAGGGTTTTTGTCTGTGCGCGGAGGTTGCCCTTATATACCCGCACAATGGCGAATTCGTCATGTCGTACACATCATCGCTATATTTTAAGCAAACTGGCCTTCTGCTGTTTACAAAGCTGAGCGATCTTTGCATCTTCACTATCGGTCACGAGGTAGTCAATATTCGCAAGCGTGGAAAAACAGATGGAAGCATTGCGCCCTATTTTTGTGTTATCTGCCAGAATATAGCTTTTTTTTGCATTTCTAATCATGATTTTACTGAGCTCAGCTTCATCATAATTAAACTCCATTAAGTTCCCGTATGGATCTATCCCCCCCACACCGCAAAAAGCGATATCAGCACGAAAGTCGCTCATAAAGTATGCCGACGATATGCCTGCTGTGCTTCGGTGCTTGTGTTTTAATTGTCCGCCAGCAATCCAAACATCACAGCAACTGCCGTCGAGTGCTAATGCGGCATCAAGGTTGTTAGTGATGATTTTTAGTGGCATTTTTCTATCAATGCGTTTTGCCAGTTGGGTGACTGTCGAGCCGTAGCCGAGAAAAAGGGTTTGCTCCGCTAAAATATGCGATACCGCTGCTCTCGCAATGCACTTTTTAGTGGCTAAGTTGGTGCCCATTCGGCCTGCATAGTTCACATTTTCCATCGAAGCGATAAGTGAAATACCACCGTGAGTGCGCTTCGTTTGGCCTTGTTGACAGAGTGCATTGAGATCGCGGCAAATTGTTTGTGGAGTCAGTAAAAAATGCTTGGCAAGCTCTGCTGTAGAAAGTGTACCTCGTTCGTGAAGTAAGGTAATAATTTGTTGTCGACGGTGCTGTGGCATAAACAATTAAGGTGTAAAAATGTTCATATGAACATACTCTGAACGGGTGAAAAAAATGTGACACTCTTATGTAGTGCTCTGATATAAAAGAATTTATGGGCTTAGTGTCAAAGTTCATTTGATATTTCGCTATAAAAAAAGACGGTAATCGTTCATTTCTCTTTCACCATTGTGAAAGCGAGCTGTCATTTGATGGCGTTTAAATAACGGCATATTTAGAAATGAAGAGAGCCACATGAACACGAATTTCAAATTGTTTGCAGGCGGTATGATGACGCTTGCGCTTGTAGGTTGTAACTCTAGCAAGGAAGAGTCTGTACCACCGACCGATACGCCTAAGGTGATATTGACTGAAAACTTTGAGCAAACTGAAGATGGTCTGCTACCAGAAGGGTGGGACTTAATTACTAACTTTGGTGAAGCATACGTGCAAGATGGGTACCTCTATGTCGATGGTACCGTAGACGATTATGCGGGTACCACGATATCAATGCCCCAAGAATTAGCGGGGTACTCTGATTACAGAATTGACGTCGACTTTACCATTGATGAAGCTAACAATACGAGTCGCTGGGTCGGTTTTAAATACCGAATTTCAGGCAGTGAGCCTTATTACCATATGGCGATAAGACAGAATGCGACCGCAAGTAATGGCACGGAACTGACTTTTAGGTATAACAATAGCTGGAATATCTTAGAAACAGCTGCCTATGCAGAAAACATCGATCCAGATAAAAGCTATACCGCCACGATCATTGCTTATGGTGGCCGCGTTCAACACCTTCTTAATGGTGAGCTGATGCATGATAGTGAAATCATTAATATGTTTGGTGAGCTAGGGATGCAGGCGGCAGGCGCAACATTAAAGGTCAATGAAATTACGGTGACTGAGCAGCTTGAGCCGCTACCTAACTCAGAGCATATTTATGATATTCAAGAGCCTGAAACCCATGTGGCGATGGCCCCAACCCTCGTTCAGCCAATTGAGCATATGGACGACATGATGTCGTTGGGTGTATCGAATGCGCTGATGTATCTTCAGGATGACTTTAGCCTTACCAATGAAGGTGGTAGCCGCATAGGGTCGTTAGAGTCGTTACTGGCGGCGGATATTAAAGCTATTCCGGTTATTTATTTGAGTGAGAATTTGGATATTGCCGCGTTAGGGGAGTTGCTATCAAAGACGAAAGCGCTTGACCTTACTTTTGTCTCTTCGAGCCAGGCGCAATTAGCGGCATTAAGGGATGTGGCGCCCACCGTGCGAAGTGCGTTGGATTTGAGCAACACCGATGTTGAAGACTTGCACGATATTGTTAGTCAAACAACAGCGTCAAAATCACGTATCGTGATTGTGTCAGCGTCAGACATCGACCGTGAAGCAATGGCTTATTTACATCGCCGATTAATGACGGTATGGGTTAAAGGGGATGAGTCGAGCCGCCCAGCGGAGTTACTCACCAGTGGTGCTCACGGTATTTTAGCTGCGACGACAGAGCCTGTGGCAGAGCTGCTATCTCGTTTCCCTGAGAACTCGTTATTACGTAAGCCTTTGGTTATTGGTCACCGTGGTGTTCCATCGTTACTCCCTGAAAACACGCTAGAAAGTGCGATTAAAGCTGTGGAGCTTGGTATTGATGGTAATGAATACGATGTCTTCTTATCGAAAGATGGTCATATTGTCGTGATGCATGATTCCACGGTAGATCGAACGACTGATGGTTCTGGTCGGATTGAAGATATGACGCTTGAAGAAATTAGAGCGCTTAATATTCTTAACCTTGATGGCTCTGTCTCATCGATGAAAGTGCCAACGCTTGAAGAGTTCTTCGCTGAGTTTGTTGATGAAGAGATGACACACTTCTTGGAAATTAAGAGTGAAAAGCCGGAGCTCATCGATACGCTTAAAGCGCTATTAGAAGAGTATCCTGTTGAAGATCAATTAATCGTAATTGCGTTTTCTGAAGCGCAAGCAGCGAGAATGGGGGAAGTACTTCCTGAGATCCCAACAGGCTTGCTGATTGGTCATTCAAATGGCAATGATGATAAAGATACACTAAAGCGTATGTTGAGGAAGGTTCAACCGCTTTCTACAACCTACAACCCTTCTTATGCTGACTTACAAAGTGGTGTGACTGAGATAGCGAAGCACCGCGGTATGACAATGTGGCCGTGGACATATCGAAATGAGTCCCACTATTACCGTGACTATATTGCTGGTATTCACGGCCTAACCACAGACTATGTGCAGTGGAGTAGTGACTTTATCGTTGAGGTGACACCTTCTGAATTTGAAGTGAGTACTCAAGTTGGCGAAAAACTGATGGTTGCCACCGAGACAATGACTCAGATCGGTGATGCTGAGACTGTCGACATGGGTGAGTTTTTGGTGGTGAGTTCAAGTGCTGAATATACGCAGTCTGAAGAGGGTGAAGTGACATTTACAAGTCCTGGTCAAGCTGAGGTTCTCATCAGGTTTACTCAAACACTCCCTGATGAGAGCTTCTATCGTATTTTCTCTCAGCCTATATCTGTTCACATTCAGTAATGTTCTATTTCGCTAGCCATTCACATTGAAAAACGGCTAGCGTGAAGTTATGCCACATCTGAGGTAATAAGTTGATAGCTTGGTTCAATATGAGCCAAGCTATATGACTTTATACCCTAGACACCAAGGCACTTAAACAGCGAAAAGAGGCAGTATCAAGTGGCGTCGCAACGGCTGGCATAAAACAATGGTTGTACATAAATCTTCATTTGCTCACCACTGTTGTAAACGAAAATATAGTTCTTATCTACATGTATTCACTTCAATATTTGTATAAAGCTTCGATTGTTTTTACTCAACATTGATACAAGTCGCCTCTATTTCTATTGGGCGTATTGAAGTTTATTGCCACTTTCACGAGTATTCGATAGTATCGCCGTTAATAAAAGAACATGCAGGTAAAATACAAAGCTTTGCTTGCTCTACTGCTGGGCTTTTCGCGGATTGAGATACCTCTTCAATGAAGTAGGAGATGGCTGGATGATGACGGGGAAAATTGTGCTCAAACCGCTTTTGGGACGATCTATTGGGCACATGGCGAGTACATTGTGCTTTCTCTGTGTACTCGTGGGTATTTTTTACCTTTCTCTAACACCGGATTACTCAACCAAGCTTATTGCATTTGATGGTGCTGATAAATATAAACACGCCTTTGCTTATTTTGTTTTAAGCATGAATGCATACCTTATTATCCCTTCACGCTATTTGAAAATAACACTGTTGGGGTTTTGGATAATGAGTGGTGTCATTGAGCTGCTGCAATCATTGCAGCCGACGAGAACCGCTTCAATTTATGATTGGCTGGCGAATCTCATTGGTATTACTGGTGCTATTTTAGTGATATGGCTGATACAAGTCAGGAAGCATCTGTTGCGTTCTGTTGAAGGCGAAAAGACTCATATTTCATGAATTCACAAATCTTTCATGTCACAACCGTAAGGTCAATGTGCGCAGTGGAATGCGTTAAGGTAGCGATAGACGTGCTGGCGACAGCGCGCTATCAGTTATGTTACGCTGTGGGTTAGGATAGATTTAAAAAAAACAGTTGGATAGGATATGAAAATTGCAATTGCCGGTACTGGCTATGTTGGCTTATCAAATGCGATGTTACTCGCGCAGAATCACGATGTTGTTGCAGTCGATATTGTTGAAGAAAAAGTCAGATTATTGAACGAGAAGCGTTCGCCAATCGTCGATACTGAAATTGAAGACTTTCTTGCGAACAAACCGTTGAACTTTGTGGCAACGCTTGATAAAAAGCTAGCGTATCAAGATGCAGAGTATGTGGTCATTGCCACGCCGACCGATTATGACGTGGAAACGAATTACTTTAATACTTCGTCAGTCGAAGCGGTGATTAAAGATGTGATGGCTATCAACCCTAATGCGGTGATGGTGATTAAATCAACAGTCCCTGTTGGCTATACAGCGCGTATTCGAGAAGAGTTAGGTTGTGAGAACCTACTATTCTCTCCAGAGTTTTTGCGTGAAGGGCGTGCATTATACGATAACCTTCACCCTTCTCGTATTATTGTCGGTGAGCGTAGTAAGCGTGCCGAAGTGTTTGCGAACCTGCTTGTTGAAGGTGCAGAGAAAGAAAACATTGAGGTGCTGTTCACTGACTCAACAGAAGCTGAAGCGGTGAAGCTGTTTTCGAATACTTATCTTGCAATGCGTGTGGCGTACTTTAACGAATTAGATTCATATGCAGAATCGCATAACTTAGATGCAAGACAGATCATCCAAGGTGTAGGCTTAGACCCACGTATTGGCAGCCACTATAATAACCCTTCGTTTGGTTATGGCGGCTATTGCTTACCAAAAGATACTAAGCAACTTCGCGCTAACTATGCGGATGTGCCAAATAGCATCATTGGTGCCATCGTAGATGCGAATACTACACGTAAGGATTTTGTCTCTGACTCTATCATCTCTCGTAATCCAAAGCGTGTGGGCATTTACCGCTTAATCATGAAGTCAGGCTCTGATAACTTTAGAGCGTCGAGCATTCAAGGCATCATGAAGCGTATTAAAGCGAAAGGCATTGAAGTAGTGATCTACGAACCAGTGTTGGAAGACGATCAGTTCTTCAACTCAGCAGTCATTCGTGATCTTGAAGAGTTCAAAGCAACTTCTGATGTGATCGTTTCTAACCGTATGGCTGCAGAGCTAGAAGATGTTGCCGACAAGGTTTACACCCGCGACTTGTTCGGTTCTGATTAACATTACCACTCTGCCACATACAGTGATTTAACAAGCTTAAAGTGACTTAATCAAATCCTAGCATCACATGGTGCTGGGAATTTTTGTTTTTTTGGGGTTAATTTAGGACGAATTTAACCGTATTAGTTTTGTCATAACAAAGCAGTTGATTGTTTATTCAATACTGTGCTCAATAAAGTCGCGAACTCTCTGCCTTAAACATGGTTTGGTATCGCACTGCCTGAGTAAGATTGATATAATTTCAGTCATTTTTATTGGCCAGCTATGCTTTTAGGCTGCATGTTAACAATTAAGGCGACATCGCTCTTTGGGAGCTTAACCCAAGGGCGGTAGCGTGGTTGAAAGCTTGAGTGCTAAAGAGTGCTTCACGATACGGTGTATGTGCATTTGTAAGTAACCTGAACTCGGGATAAGAAGAGAAGGGAACTAAAAGCTGGCTCTGCGATCAGATCTTTCAACCAAGAAGG
>JBHOGO010000114.1:0-11230 GCA_043421945.1 bacterium sp. HQB-150
CGGTGAAAAAAAGGCCTAACCGCTATGCGGTTAGGCCTTCTCGGAAGCGATAAGTCAGCTTAACTGACAAGCATTAGAGCATGGTGCTCTCCTTTTTTTATTGCTTTTACGGCACTATAAACCCAGCATTGTTACTGCTGCAACGAGTGCTAGTGCACCAGCTGCGAGATTGTTTGGGCTTGCCATCGCAGCCTCGCTTATCGCGGGTGCGTGTGACGACAATGAAATTAAACTGTTTAACATGTCACTCTCCAATAGAACGCCGCTATTGTGCCACAAGACATATTTCAAAAACTGCGATTGGTCAATTTATGATCAGTTATGTGTCAGTGGTATGCCATTTTATGGCGTTAACTGAAAGGGTATTAGCGTGCTAATGCCATTTCACGCAGTGCGCGCTTTTCGTCATTAGACAAAAAGGCCATTTCGATACCATTTTCTAAGCATTGGCGAATATCACTGGCAGATAATCCCGCTTTTGGTGCCATGATTTCAAGTTCATGAGGAAGCTCGATACCCTCCACAGCTGGGTCATCAGTGTTTAGGCTGACGCGAATACCTTGTGCAAGGAATTGACGAATAGGGTGCTCGTCTAAGCGAGCAACGGTGCTAGTTTGCATGTTAGAGGTCAGGCAAGACTCAATACCGATGTTGTGTTTAGCGAGGTATTCCATCAATGCAGGGTCATGAATCGCTTTTACGCCGTGGCCAATTCTCTCCGCGCCAAGCCCTTGTATAGCCTGCCACATGCTCTCTGGTCCTGCTGCTTCACCGGCGTGTACAGTGACACGAAGCCCCGCATCACGAACTTGCTTGAAGTGAGAGACGAATTGCTCGCCAGGTTGGCCCAGTTCATCACCGGCTAAATCGATCGCGACAAGGTGCTGTTTTTGAGTTAGTAGGCCATCAAGCTCCTTTTGACAGGCATCAATACCGAAAGTACGGCTCATGATACCGATCAGGTTCGCTTTTACACCGAAATCTTTACAGCCTGCATGAACACCGTCAACCACAGCTTCAACGACACCAGCAATCGGTAAGTTATGCTTTATCGCCATGTAATAGGGGGAGAAACGCAGCTCGGCGTAGTCAATCTGTGCGTTGAGCGCATCTTCAACGTTTTCGTACGCTACACGGCGGCAAGCTTCAAGGTCTCCTAATACCGCTACACCCCAATCCAGCTTAGAAAGGAAAGCGACTAGGCTTGGTTCGTTTTCAACGACCTGAACATGAGGGCGTAATGCTTCAAGGTTATCGGCTGGAAGAGCAATGCCAAACTGCTGACCGAGTTCTAAAATTGTTTGGCTGCGGATGTTGCCATCCAAGTGACGGTGGAGATCTGTGACGGGTAAGTCTTTGTGGATCATCGTATAGCTCCCTATAAACCGACTGAAAGAGGTTGGCGCAAGAGTATAGATAAACTGTACTTATAAATCAGCTAGTGACGCATAAGAATCAGTCATTAAATGGGGATATTCTACCAATGTTTACCTCTAATGTTGGCCATTGTGACAGCGGCAGCGGCTTGCTGTACAAGAACCCTTGGGCACTGTGACAACCGAGTTTTTTAAGCAGTGCTGCCTGTGCGGGCGTTTCCACACCCTCTGCAACAATGTCAGCCCCAAAGCCTTTAGTCATATTAATGATCGCGTTGACAATATTACGGCGCTGGGCATCCTCGTTAAGGTCACTGACAAAAGAGCGATCGATTTTTACTTTATTGAATGGTAATTGATTTAGATAAGCTAATGATGAGTAGCCTGTGCCGAAATCATCGATCGCTATCTTAATGCCAAGACGACGAATCTGATGTAGGACATCGATCATTTGAGTATTGTTACTGGCCAGGCGAGATTCTGTAATCTCAAGGGTAAGCCCTTGCGCTGGCATGCCTGTTTGCCGTAATACATCGTGTAGTTGCTCAATAAAGTCAGATTGCATTAGCTGACGAACAGATAAGTTAACGTGCATAGAGAAGTCTATAGGCCACTCTCCGCTTTGGATCTTTTGCTGTGTATCTTGGCAAGCCTTAAGCAGAACTTGGCGGCCAATATCGACAATCATGCCGTTTTCTTCTGCTAAAGGGATGAAACTATTCGGAGGAACGAGGCCTCTGCTTGGGCTTTGCCAGCGTACCAGTGCTTCAGCACCCAGTATGTGACCATTCTTCAGAGAAATGACGGGTTGATAGAAGTTACAAAACTCATGATTCTCAATCGCCCGGCTCATTTCTGTTGTCAGACGAGTCTTCTCGAGCGTTTCGTCAGCCATGAATGGCTCAAAGGTACTAATACGGCTGTTCTCTTGGAACTTTGCTTTGCTTAGCGCTAGGCTCGCATTACGTAGCCATTCCACTTCGGTATTTGGCTTTAGCGTCCCAGAGACTAAGCCGATAGAAACTTGAATGACCACTTCATCTTCGTGAATACGAAAGGGCTGCACAAACATATCGATTAGTGCACTGGCAAACTCTTGTGTAGCGGCCAGTGTTCTGCAATCAGGATGGAAAATGGCAAATTCATCCCCGCCAATCCGAGATAGAGTGATGTCCGCTGGTAAGCGCGCTTTGAGCCTGCGAGCGATCGCCACCAATAAGCGATCACCGGTTAAATGTCCCAAGCTATCATTAATGCTTCTAAAGGCATTAAGGTCGAGAAGAAAGAGCGCAGAGTAGTGCTTTTTCAGAGACGGTTTACGCATTTCATCAAGCAGTCCTTCACGGCTATAGAGCTCAGTTAAGGCATCATAAAGAACCTGTTTTCGCAGGGTAAAAAAGGAGTGCTGTAAGCGCGCCGACATATCTCTAAAAGCCGAGGTCAGCATTGCCGTCTCTTTTAGGCGTATATTCGATTTTATCTGATACTCCCAGCTACCATCCGCAAGGCGTCGAGCCGCGTTAGCAATCTCTATAATCGGCTGAGTTAAGCGCGATATCAGCATTAGAGCGGTAAATAGGCCGATAAAAGCAAATAAGGAAATCGAAACGAGACCTGTGCGTTGAATCGCTGGAACCTCTCCAAGTAGCGCTCTTTCAGAAATACTGACTAATACAAACCAATTGAGTCCATGCCGATCGATGTAGGGTACCAAGAGGCTGAAGTGCTCTTCGTTGCCAATACGGAGGGTAAACTCCTGTCTATCAAATCTAGATGCAGACAGCAGGTTATCGATATGCTCACCAGTGGCTGCAATAATGGGGTTGGGGCTCTCTTTTGCATGCTTCCTGCCCGAATCTGTCACCATGTTGTCATTGATGCTCGAGCTTGCGATCAAGTGTCCTTGTTGATCGACGATATAAGTCAGCCCATCGTAACTCATACTGTGGTTAGATAAGAATTGATTGATATGGTTGAGTTTGATGTCAGTTGCTAAGACGCCCGCTAGTTTACCTTCGTCATAAACAGGCGTAGAGCCTGTGATAGTGATCTCTTGCTTCTCATCGACGTTAGTGTAAATCGATGACCATTTAGAGGCGAGAAAGGTCGCTGCAGGGGTGTACCATGGTCGAATGGTCGGGTCGTAGCTTCCATCGTGATAATCGGGTGTATCGCTGATTGTCGTTGCCGGGTATATATTGAGAGAAAGGTCAGTACGAATATCTTTCAGCATGATCGACACACTGTCGTCGTCATTACTTCGATAGCCGAGGTAGAGTCCATCCTCTGTCCCGTAGCTGATTACGCTAATTTGTGGGAACTCATCACGGTAGTCTTCGAACATATTGAGCATGTAGGCATCGAGCTTTTCAAGACGAAGGCCATCGTGGAGATCAAAGCGCTCTATGGAATCCCGCATTGCATTGTTAACAGCGAAAGGTGCGAACAAGAAAGCATTTAATTCAGTACTGATATTATCTGCATAGGAATAGAGAAGTCGAGTGCTCATAATCTCCAGCATACGCTGGTTACTGCTATGTAATGCGATAGCTATAATGCTTAGCGTAATAACCAAGAGAGCCACAAATGACAGCATGACCGCAGTTCGCAAGGTAAGCAGACGAGGATACTTCATCGAATACAGATAATCTCTCAGTAATAATGCGGCACCTTTTTACCATATTTTAACAACTGAGGGCAGGGCTGTAAGCCCTAATCAGCGTCTAAATGTAGCTCTTTTAGCTTACGTGTGAGCGTGTTACGTCCCCAGCCTAGAAGTTTTGCCGCTTCTTGTTTGTGCCCATGAGTATAGTCTAATGCTGTCGATAGAAGAATTTTCTCAAACTCGGGTAGCGCGTCATGCAGCAAATTTTCTTGGCCGCTTTGTAAGGCACGTTGTGTCCATGTCGCTAATAATGATTGCCAGCTTTGGCGATTGTCTTCGTTCTGCAGCGGTCTAACGGGTTGGAGTAGCTCAGGGGGAAGATCATTAGGCAGAATTTCATTGCCGCTAGCCATCACCGTTAACCAGCGACAGGTATTCTCTAGCTGACGTACATTACCCGGCCAATCCAGAGTAGAAAGCAGCTCGCTGGTATCAGGGTGAAGTGCTTTTACCTCGACGCCAAGTTCGTTCGATGCCCGTTGCAAAAAGTGTTGCGTTAGTTGCGGAATATCTTGTCGGCGGTCTTTAAGAGCTGGTAGGTGAACCCTAATCACATTGAGACGGTGAAAGAGATCTTCTCGGAAGTCGCCTTCAGCGACCAGCTTTTCTAAGTCTTGGTGTGTGGCTGCAATAATGCGTACATCAACGTCAACAGGTGAGTGCCCACCAACGCGGTAGAACTGACCATCCGCTAAGACCCGCAATAGTCGGGTTTGGATATCAAGCGGCATATCACCAATTTCATCGAGGAAAAGTGTGCCACCATTTGCTTGTTCAAAGCGACCTTGGCGGACGCTGTTTGCTCCCGTAAATGCGCCTTTTTCGTGACCAAAAAGTTCTGATTCAATCAAATCTTTCGGAATCGCTGCCATATTGAGGGCGATAAATGATTTCTTAGCGCGCGGGCTATGGCGGTGTAAAGCATGCGCGACGAGCTCTTTACCAGTGCCTGACTCGCCATTAATGAGGACTGAAATGGAAGAGCGAGAAAGGCGGCCAATCGCACGGAAGACTTCCTGCATCGCTGGGGCTTCGCCGATAATCTCTGGTGCGGCTTTTTCTGGTGTATCAGGTTGCTGGTGGCGTTTTTGTTCTTGGCTATGAGTAAGCGCTCGCTCAACAAGTGTTAATGCTTCGTCGATATCAAACGGCTTTGGTAAGTATTCAAAGGCACCACGCTGGTATGCGTTGACGGCAGCATCAAGGTCAGAGTGTGCTGTCATGATAATGACGGGCAAGTCTGGATAATGTGTCTGCAGATGCTTTAATAAAGCAAGGCCATCTGTACCTGGCATGCGAATATCGGAAACCAGCACATCAGGAAGATTGCGCTCCAGTGCATCGATGACACTGTCTGCGTCAGCAAATGTTTCGCATTGCATCTCTGCCGCTGAGAGGGTCTTATCTAAAACCCAGCGGATTGAACTGTCGTCATCGACGACCCAAACCATTCCTCTACTCATAGTAATTCCTTGTGCTGTGTGATTTTTATTGTTGTTATTTATATGGCAATACTGGCTATTTTATCGGTAAGTAGAACGTAAATTTGGTATGCCCAGGCCAACTGGTGACTTCTATTTTGCCTTTGTGTTGATCAATGAGGTTTTGCGCGATGGATAGGCCAAGTCCTGTTCCACCTTCACGCCCTGTCACCATCGGGTAAAAGAGCGTGTCTTGAATATCTTGTGGGATGCCCGGCCCGTCATCAATAATCTCAATTTTGGCGGCTAATCGATAGCGCATACCATGAATCAGCGTTTGATAATCCGTGCGCGTTTTCAAGGTAATCGTTCCGCCACTGACTTGCTGTAAGGCAAGGGCAGCGTTACTCACAACATTGAGTAACGCTTGCTCAATTTGGTCACTATCGAGGACAAAATCCGGCAGGCTAGGATCGTAATCTCTTACTATTTCAATGCCCTCACCAGCTTCTAGGCTGACGAGCTGACGCACTTTTTCTAAAATTTGATGAATATTGTGGGGAGATTTCTTCCCTGGAAGCTGTGGCCCCAATAAGCGATCAACGAGATTACGAAGTCGGTCAGCCTGCTCGATGATGATTTGTGTGTATTCCTTGAGGTCAGGATCTGGCAAGGTTTTTTCAAGCAGTTGTGCTGCCCCGCGTAATCCGCCTAATGGGTTTTTGATTTCATGTGCTAAGCCACGAACCAGCTCTTTTGCTGCTTGTTGCTGTGCATGCTGAACTAACTCTTGGCTAATGCGGCGCTGTAAGACGATAGGTTTTAGCTCAAGTAAAATCATGAGCTTTTTTTGCCATGAGATTGGTGAGGCATTGAGTTCAACCGTCGTATGCATACCATCAATCACAAAGGTGACATCACTGTCTGACAGCCCTTGCCCTGACGAGAGTGTTTCAGCAATCAGGCTGAGATCAAGAGAGGTATGCTGGAATAACAGATTAAATGCATGCCCCTGCAAGCGACGCTTGCTCAAGGAGAAGAGTTGCTCGGCCGCACCATTGACATAGCATACCGTCATACTTTCATCGAGTAAGAGGATAGCGGTGGTTTGATTATTAAGTATTGCCTGCGTCAGTTCTATCGTCACGTGTCCGTCTCCGTGCTGTCTGCACCAATATGGTGCAGTCAGTGTAACGCGTTAGCGACCGTAGAGAAAAGACTATAGAGCTTCGGCGGGTGGCTGCCCTACTTTAGGGAGTCCAGGCAGTTGGCCTTTCGAAGCACGGTGCATAAAGAGCGATACAGAAGAAGACGATGCAATAACCTTGCCGCTTTTCAATAGTTTAACGTTAACCTCATGTGCACCACGATCTACATTTTCGATGAGCCATTGTGGGTGCTCTGATACTGGACCAAAGGGGCTACCATTGATGTATAGCTGAAGGGTATATGATGGCCTGAGCGGTGTGTCCGTTGAGGCGGATACCATCAACTCTCCGCTGTTATTGCGTATGGTTTGCTCATGGCTAGGGTTGATTAATGAAACTTGGGAAGGGGGAGGGTTCTTTAGCTCTGGTGCTAAAATAGGTTGAGATCTTGTTGTCACTTCGCTTTCGACTAAGTGAGGAATTTGCGTTGAAGAGTGGGGGGCTTGAGGTGACGAATCAGCATAGTGTCGCTGTTCGTAATGACCCGTTTCCGGTGGGAGGTCGGATAGTACAGTGTTGCCATTGGTATCGACCCAGTGATAAACCGTCGTTGCAACAGCGGGACTGAAGTAAAACAGCGCGAGTACAGCACTGACTGTTTTCCATCGATTCATACTGATGTTCCTGAAGATAACAAAGAGTGTATTCTGGACTGACTTCAGGGTGGAGAGTAAAAAAACGGCCCACCTGTGAGGCGAGCCGTATAATTTATCTCTTGTTTCAGCGTGTTACTTATACTGAGTAGTACAGTTCAAACTCAAGTGGGTGAGTCGTTGAATTTACTTTTGCAACGTCTTGAGACTTAAGGTCGATGTAAGACGAGATGAAGTCATCAGAGAATACGCCGCCAGCCGTTAGGAACTCACGGTCAGCATCAAGTGCTTCTAGTGCGCCCTGTAGAGATTCTGCAACCGTTGGGATTTCTGCTGCTTCTTCTGCTGGTAGGTCGTAAAGATCTTTATCCATCGCTTCGCCTGGGTGGATCTTGTTCTTGATACCGTCAAGACCAGCCATTAGCATCGCAGCAAAACCTAGGTATGGGTTCGCTGTTGGATCGCCGAAACGAACTTCGATACGACGTGCTTTCGGGCTAGATACTACTGGGATACGGATAGATGCAGAACGGTTACGTGCAGAGTATGCAAGCATAACTGGTGCTTCGAAACCAGGAACCAAACGCTTGTACGAGTTAGTCGATGCGTTAGAGAAAGCATTGATTGCACGTGCGTGCTTAATGATACCGCCAATGTAGTAAAGCGCAGTTTCAGAAAGACCACCGTACTTATCACCAGCAAATAGGTTTTGACCATCTTTTGCTAGAGACATGTGAACGTGCATACCAGAACCATTATCACCTACAAGTGGCTTAGGCATGAAGGTTGCTGTTTTACCGAATGCATGAGCAACGTTGTGAACAACGTACTTATAGATTTGGATTTCATCCGCTTTGTTCGTCAACGTGTTGAAGCGAGTTGCGATTTCGTTTTGACCCGCAGTTGCCACTTCGTGGTGGTGCGCTTCAACAACAAGACCCATCTCTTCCATGATTAGACACATAGCAGAGCGGATATCTTGAGATGAATCAACAGGAGCGACTGGGAAGTAACCACCTTTAACGCCAGGACGGTGACCTTTGTTACCGCCTTCAAAATCAGAACCTGAGTTCCAAGAAGCTTCTACGTCGTCAATCTTAAAGAAAGAACCAGACATATCTGTTGAGAACTTCACGTCATCAAATAGGAAGAACTCTGGCTCAGGACCAACAAGAACGCTATCTGCAACGCCAGAAGAGCGCATGAACTCTTCTGCACGCTTAGCAATTGAGCGTGGGTCACGGTCGTAGCCTTGCATTGTAGCAGGCTCAAGAATGTCACAACGTACGTTTAGCGTTGATTCTTCTGTGAATGGGTCTAGTACTGCAGATGACGCGTCAGGCATCATTACCATGTCAGATTCGTTGATGCCTTTCCAGCCAGCAACAGAAGAGCCATCGAACATTTTGCCTTCTTCAAAGAAGTCGGCGTCAACTTGGTGTGCAGGGATAGAGACATGTTGCTCTTTACCCTTGGTGTCTGTGAAGCGTAGGTCAACGAACTTAACTTCGTTTTCCTGAATCATCGCAAATACGTTTTCTACTGACATGGTGGTTAACCTCCGGTGTTAGTTTGGCAAAAGGCGCGAAACAAAGCGTAAATATTATCTAGATAGCTTAATGCGATTATCGTGCCAATATTTTTTTCCATAAAATACGCTAAATTAGGGCATTCTCTGCCCAAAACAACGCTTTTAGTGCACCATTGTGGTGCGCTTGTGGATCTTTATGGTGCAAGCGCATTCATCGGGTGCATTTCTATTCAGAACTGTTGAGAGGGTTTTGTCAATTACAGAAGGAGAAAAAGTGGCCAGAGAAACCGCTTAAAGTGCCTTTTCTCTTAGGATAAACGGCTAAATCGTAAAAAAAGTGCGTTAGCGGTGACATAAATCACATCTTTGATTGGTTTTGGCGTAAAATCTGTTAGATTATGAGCCGTTTTTTTAACCACAGTAGCTGTGTTGCCGACATCGGTGGCCGCTGCATGTTCTGAGTGAATGTGAAACCCATGTCTAATCAACAGATCGATAAATTAAGAAATATCGCAATTATTGCTCACGTTGACCACGGTAAAACTACCCTGGTTGACAAACTGCTTCAGCAGTCTGGCACGTTAGAATCTCGCGGCGAAAGCGAAGAGCGCGTGATGGACTCGAATGATATCGAGAAAGAGCGTGGCATTACCATTCTTGCTAAGAACACAGCGATTAACTGGAATGACTACCGCATCAACATCGTAGATACCCCTGGACACGCCGATTTCGGTGGTGAAGTAGAGCGTATCATGTCGATGGTTGACTCTGTATTGCTTATCGTTGATGCGGTTGATGGTCCTATGCCACAAACGCGCTTCGTTACTCAAAAAGCATTCGCATATGGTCTTAAGCCAATCGTTGTTATCAACAAGATTGACCGTCCAGGTGCTCGTCCTGAGTGGGTTATGGATCAAGTATTCGACCTATTCGACAACCTTGGCGCAACTGACGAACAACTAGACTTCACTGTTGTTTACGCTTCAGCACTAAACGGCTGGGCAACAATGGAAGAAGGTGAAGTTGGCGAGAACATGGAACCATTGTTCCAAGCTGTTGTTGACACTGTAGAAGCACCAGACGTTGATGTTGACGGCGCACTACAGATGCAAGTTTCTCAACTTGATTACAGCTCTTACGTTGGTGTTATCGGTGTTGCTCGTATCACTCGTGGTACTGTTGCACCAAACCAGCAAGTATCTATTGTTGGTGCTGATGGTAAGAAGCGTAACGGTAAAGTCGGTACGGTTCTTGGTTACCTAGGTCTTGAGCGTCACGAAGTTGAATCAGCGAAAGCGGGCGACATCGTAGCAATCACTGGTCTTGGTGAGCTGAAAATCTCTGACACTATCTGTGACGTTAATACAGTAGAAGCACTTCCTGCGCTTTCTGTTGACGAACCAACAGTAACTATGACGTTCCAAGTAAACACTTCTCCGTTCGCGGGTAAAGAAGGTAAGTTCGTTACTTCACGTAACATCCTTGAGCGTCTACAAAAAGAGCTAGTACACAACGTTGCACTACGCGTTGAAGAGACTGATAACCCAGATCGTTTCCGTGTTTCAGGTCGTGGTGAGCTTCACCTATCTATCCTGATCGAAAACATGCGTCGTGAAGGTTTCGAGCTAGCAGTATCTCGTCCAGAAGTAATCATCAAAGAAGAAGATGGTCAACTAATGGAACCGTACGAAACAGTGACTATCGACGTGCTAGAAGAGCACCAAGGTGGCATCATGGAGAACATCGGCCTACGTAAAGGTGAGCTGACTGACATGTCTCCAGATGGCAAAGGTCGTGTACGTATGGACTTCATGATGCCTTCTCGTGGTCTAATCGGTTTCCAAACTGAATTCCTAACGTTGACGTCTGGTTCTGGTCTTATGTACCACACGTTTGATCACTACGGTCCACACAAAGGTGGCGTTATTGGTCAACGTAACAACGGTGTTCTAATTTCGAACGCGACAGGTAAAGCACTGACTTACGCACTGTTTAACCTACAAGAGCGTGGTCGTCTATTTGCTGAGCACGCTGATGAAGTTTATGAAGGTCAAGTTATCGGTATCCATAACCGTGCTAACGACCTGACAGTAAACTGTCTGAAAGGTAAGCAGCTAACAAACGTTCGTGCTTCTGGTACTGATGAAGCACAGGTTCTTTCGCCACCAATCAAGCACACTCTTGAGCAAGCGCTAGAGTTCATCGATGAAGATGAACTAGTAGAAGTAACGCCTGAGAGCATTCGTATCCGTAAGAAGCTTCTTACTGAGAACGAGCGTAAACGTGCGAGCCGTGCGCCTAAATCTTAATTGATTTCGGTAACTAGCTAGTATGAAAAAAGGGTAAGCCATTGGCTTACCCTCAGACTGCTGACAAAGGTCTAGCCATCGGGCTAGACCTTTGATCTAATAGGGGTATCGAAATATGGATATCCCA
>JBHOGO010000115.1:0-10772 GCA_043421945.1 bacterium sp. HQB-150
TATTGAGGCTATCCATAGCAATGTGACTGTCTGAAAGAGTAACCTCAATTAGATCATATTTTTACTTAGATTGGTATAAGTTAATCAGTGAGTATTTCCTTAATGATTAAGAAAGTGTGTGGCTGAAAGTATGAAACACCCTTTTGGACAGAATGTGTGAATGATTTTACTAATTTAGGAAATAGTGAGTTAATTCAAGTATCGCGATCTACCGTTTACGTGGCTCATGTTTGCCATAATTAAACTTACTTTACTTCACCCAAAGCGACATTTACTTTACGTAACAAAAGTTTAATCTATTGATTTGGACAGAGCATTGCAAATTATATAAAGTCATAATTTGTCTTACCAAACATGGGGATACAAACTTTGGAAAAGGAACTCATTGATAAAAAACTAGACCGCGTCAGACAGACGATCACATTAACCAAGCATTACAACAAAAGCTTGACTCGTAACGAGCCCTATAATCTTTTTTCTGTTCTACGAAGTAAAAATGATGAGGTCCGACTTCACTCTAGATTTCTAGCCGATCTTTTAAACACTCATGCTCTTGCCCTGACGTCGATGGTGTTTCTCTTTTCGTCGTGATCGTGAATAAGCCAGATGCCGTGTTATGCACACTCTGTGAAAAAGCAGTGGGTGATAAAGGCTCTCCTTTAGCACACGACACTAGTAGCTCCAACGTTGTTTTTAATTCACCGTGTTGACTCGTAAAAATGATGTAATCAATGTTCTCTTCCACTGTTATATCCATTGCGACTTGTACAGCCAGTTTGGATACCTCACTCATTCTTCTTTTTATACCCATGGGTATTTTAGATATAGGCTCATTGATGTTTTTGTCACTATTTAAATAAAAAGTGTTTTTGTTTATCTCTCTGTGAAGGTAGCACCATTGACATATATTAAATCTGAATGAATCCATAAAGTGATCTATTTTGTTAATGTCATTATTATTGACTGTAAGAGAGTAGATATAGGTTATCTGGACTGAAGTTAATAATAAATATATTTGGATAGGACAGTTAATCAAAAAAAATAAATTGCGATTCTATCGACCGCCCGATGAGAGCTTATGCTTCTTGTTGCATTTAGGGCGCGAGAGGTGTCAAGGTTGAAAACGAGTATTATTGATTTTATTGTCAAAAATGAAAGGAAAGTCATCGCTTAGGCGTATTTATAAAGAGGGGCTGATATTATTTTTAGGAATAGCTTAGCGATGATGAAAAAGATGAATTCGGAGGGCTTTCTATTAAATATCGATTAAATATGATGACTTTAGACATAAAGCGACGGTAGAGGCAGATAAATGCATTACCGTCACTATCGTTAGGGGAGCTTGTATTTATGCATCGAGAATCACTCGCGCTCGGCTAGCTACCCCAATTTAATTCAACCCAACGGTTTTTTTGGACGTGATGTTTGAGTTTCGGGCATGGGTTAACGGCAAAAACCTTATCAGCATGCATGCACAGTGGCAGATCATTGATGGAATCAGTGTAGAAGTAGAGCTGATCAAATTCTTGGTCTTGTTTGGATAACCAATGATTGAGACGCACAACTTTACCCTCTCGATAGCTAGGTACTGTCGAGGGGATCGCCGTGTAGCAGTTGTCTTCGATGACAAGGTCAATACCGAGTGCATGTTTGATGCCGAGTTTAGCGGCAACGGCATGGACGATAAAGCTCGAAGTGGCTGAAATAATTAACATTTCAGTATTGTCTTTGGAAAGCGAGGCAATGAGCGCTTTGGCCTCAGAGTAAAAGTATGGAAGTATTTTTACATCGATGCATTCATCAACTAACTCAGCAATTTCTTCTGTGGCGATTGTTCTTAGTGGCGCATGAGAAAAAGCGAGGTATTCCTCAATGTTAAGCTCTCCCAAGCTGTATAGATTCATCAGCCTTCTATCTTCTGCAAGATAGTTTAGGTCGGTAACGATCCCTTTTTCTACAAGGAATTCGTGCCATGCCATGTCGCTGTCTACAGCAATAAGGGTTTCATCGAGGTCAAAGATGTACAGAGGATTCAACATGTTAATGTTCACTATTGTTGTTATGTTAGTTGGCAAATAAAGAAAACCCAATGACATCTGTCATTGGGCCAATAAGTCTATTCGATAAGCGTGACGCTTGTTTGACGATGAGTACAAACAGCGCTTATTTGTTAAAGGTTTGCTGTTTATTATGGTCTTTCGCCGGCAGCTAAACGTTTTTCTACATCAGCAATAACACTTGGAAGGTCATCGATGGTGTCGATCAGGTAGTGGGGGTTACTTTTACTCAGCTTCTCCGCTGCCTTCTCACGTGCCTTTTGAAGTGTCGCTTCATCAGCATTATCGAATTCTTCTGCAGTTAATCCCGCTTCATTACCAGAAAGAAGCAGCCCGACTGTCCACATGCCCGCGTTATGACCTTCATCTATCCCCGGCGCTGCATCGTCTATTTTAATGCATGTACGAACATCTGTTACACCAAGGTCGATGACATTTTTTAATGCCATGAAAGGGGCAGGGCGTCCACCCTGAGGAAGATCATCGGTGGCAACAACACAATCGGGGTGGTAGCCGTAATCGGCAGCAACAGGAATAAGTACATCCATGACTTCACGCGGATAACCTGAACATGAGCCGATTTTAATACCCTGTGCTTTAAGGTTATTCACTACTTCAATGGCGTTTAATATCGGCTCTGCATGATCAGCAACCTTTGCTTTTTGGAGTGGCATAAAGGTCTGATATATACGATCAATATCATCTGTGTTTATCGGTGCACCAAAGCGTTCAACCCAGCGAGCGTTGACGGATGGAATTTTACCAACGGCTTGAATATGATCCCACTTGCCAAGTCCCATGGGTTGGCGCGCTTCTGCAAGGTCAATCTCAAAGTCGTATTCACGTTTGAAGGCTTCCACAAAGATAGAGGTCGGTGCAAACGAGCCAAAATCTAAGATAGTACCTGCCCAGTCAAAAATGATGGCTTGAATGTGATTCAGTGGTTGGTTCAGCGGTGGGTACAATGGCTGATTAGACATAGTTGAAATCCTTACAAATCTTGGCAATTGCCTTTTCGAAAATGGTGAGCGCTTCAGTCAGCTGATCGCGGCTAATGATTAAAGGTGGGCTGAGCTGGATGACGTTTCCTTGCGAAACCTTGAAACTAATGCCATCATTCAGGCATTGATATAAAACAGCTTCTGCTTCATCGAAAGCACGTGTTTTTGTTTCTTTATCCGTGACAAGCTCTACGCCCCAAAGTAACCCAATACCGCGAACATCGCCGATCACAGAGTATTTTTCTTTCATTGCTAACAGATGTTGACGAACGTAGTCACTGTCGTCTTTGACTTTTGCTAACAAGTTTTCGTTTTGGATTGTTTCCATTGTGGCGAGTGCTGCAGCACAGCCGATAGGGCTTTTCTCGTGGGTGTAATGCCCTAACGAAACATTGGCAGCGGTGTTGTATTCATCTTTAGTTACCATGGCAGCGATAGGAACAATGCCCCCACCGAAACCTTTGCCAATGCATAGAATGTCTGGCTCAATGTCGAAGGCTTGGTGAGTAAACCACTCCCCGGTTCTCCCCATACCGTTTGGGATATCATCCATAATCAGTAGAACATTATGCTTATCACAGATCTCACGAATACGCTGCCAATAAGCTTTACTAGGTACTTGGACATCAGTGTTGCGTACACCTTCAGCGATAAAGGCGCCGATGCCCCCCTCTTTTTCGATGACATATTCGAGATAATCGGCGTAATGAACGTCACTACCATCTGGTGAAGGTAAAGCGCCGCGATAGGTGACAGCAGGCGGAATGCGTTCTACGCCAGCCATTAATGGTCCCATTCCTTCTCTAAAGCATGCTTCTCCACCCACTGAAATAGCATCTAGCGACGCACCGTGGAAAGAGTCCCACAGCGAGACGACTTTGAAATTACCAGTGACATGGCGGGCAAGTTTGAGTGCCATCCCAATGACGGACGTACCTCCGGGAGCAAAAAGGACACGATTTAATTCACCCCCACAGATTTCGGCTAACTTTTCTGCGCATTTTACCGCAGTCCGATTGGTAAAACGGCGAGGAGAAAAGGGGAGTTGAGCCATTTGCTGAGTAATCGCATTAATGACGCTGGGGTGACCGTGCCCGAGTTGATGAACGTTATTACCGTGAAAGTCCATGTAACGCTTGCCGGTTGTATCTTCGATATAGATACCTTCAGCTGCTTCTAACGTATCGAGGCACTGTGTCGACATCGCTTGGTGTAAGAAAATGTCAGAATCACGTTTTAATAGTGCTTGTGTCGCTTCATCATCTAGCGAAGCATTCCATTCAAGACGTGCTGGCGTGGTATTAATGTCACCTTCACTACGGAAATAGGTGTGGTTTTCTCTGCAATTCAGAGTGTTGGATTGGTCTACTAAAGAGTCGGTCATAGGTCTTATGCCTTCCAATACATGGCTTGACCAATCGCATCTATCAAACGGCTGATATCTTGTGGATACACTTCGCCAATATTGCCGATACGGAAACAGTCAGCATTGGAGACTTTCCCAGGGTAAATGACAAAGCCTAACGCTTTGAGGCGATCGTAAAACGCTTTGAAATCGTATTCACTGTGTTCTGGGGAGTAGAACGAAGTAATGATAGGGGAGTGCAAATCATCGTCGAGTAAGGTTCGGAAACCATGAGCTCGCATACCATCAACAAGGATGCGTTGGTTGGTGTGGTAACGGTCGTAACGTGCTTGAATACCTCCCTCTTGCTCGAGCTCGATCAGTGCTTGATAAAAAGCACGCACTGTATGAGTCGGTGAGGTAAAGCGCCATTTTCCGTGATTTTGTTCCATACATTGCCATTGGTCATAGAGGTCTAGGCTCAGTGAACGTGCTTGACCTTGGCATTTTTCAAGTTCAGCTTGTTTGGCGATAACAAACCCGAATCCAGGGACACCTTGAATACATTTGTTGGCCGAGCTAATAAGGAAATCAACGCCCATTTCGCCAATATCCATCGGAATACCGCCGAAGCTCGACATAGCATCAAGAATAACGACTTTTCCGTATTTTTTAGCCAAGGCAGCGAAATCGTCAATGGGGTTAAGCATGCCTGTCGTGGTCTCACAATGGACGATGGCGACATGAGTAATCGCATCATCTTCGCTAAGAGCCGCTTCAATATCTTCAAGGCGCGGTTGGGAAGTTTCGCCCGGAGAAACAACAAGGCATGGGATGTTGAGATAGTCAGCAATCTGAGCAATTCTTGCCCCATAGGCACCATTGTCTACAACTAATAGCTTGCCATTTTTAATAATGGTACTGCCTATGGTTGCTTCAACTGAAGCGGTGCCGCTGCCTTGCATCAATACACTTGTATAGCCCGTCTGCTGAGTCGCTAGATTGACGAGTTTGTGACGGATCACTTCAACGATCTCTTTGTTATATTCGTCGTCCCACGTACACCAATCTTTTAGCATCGCTTCACGAACACCTTCAGACGTCGATAGCGGGCCTGGTGTCAACAGTAGGTATTGGTTTTTCATAATAACTCTCTAAATGGACTATACCAGATTGATGTAAACCATATCAGCCAGATGAGCCTTGAGTAAATATGTCACATCCGGTTTTCATAAAAAATTAACAATAAAACGGTGAGTTAGCTTCAGGTTAAGATTAGATTTGCTTATTAAAACTGCCATTTATCATTAATTAAATTGTCATGATTAGAATTTAGCCTACTCATCGTCAACTGGTACATACCAATTAAATGTAAACTTGGAGAATATGATGAAAAACCGTTTAATGAAAAGCTCTTTAGCTGCGGTAATCGCAATGTTAGCTGCCAATGCACACGCTGCTACTGAGGTTACGGTTTACACTGCATTTGAAACAGACATTTTGGCAAAATATAAGTCTGCTTTTGAAAAGGAAAACCCAGATGTTCAAATCAATTGGGTGCGTGATTCAACAGGTATCATGACCGCTAAACTGTTAGCAGAAAAAAACAACCCACAAGCTGAGGTTGTTTGGGGTCTTGCGGGTTCTTCAATGGCGCTGTTGAAAGAAGAAGGTATTCTAAAAGCGTATACACCTGAAGGTGTTGATCAACTACGCGCAGAACTTAATGACCCACAAGACGATCAGGCATGGTATGGAAACGATGCATTCTTTAATGCTATTTGCTTCAATGAAATTGTTGCAGAGCAGCATAATCTATCAATGCCTGAGTCTTGGGAAGACCTAACTAAACCTGAGTATCAGGGTCATATCTCAATGCCAAATCCTGCTTCTTCAGGTACTGGCTACATGCAAGTTTCTGCTTGGCTACAAAACATGGGTGATGACCAAGCTTGGGAATTCATGAGCCGCTTAGATGATAATATTGCTCACTACACACATTCTGGCTCTAAGCCATGTGTTGAAGCAGGCATGGGTGAAGTCGCAATCGGTATTTCTATGGCAAGCCGTGGTGCTAAATTAATGACGCAAGGCGCGCCATTAGCCGTGATTACACCAGACGGCATCGGCTGGGAATCAGAAGCGGTTGGCCTAGTTAAAGATTCAGCAGCAGCACAACGTGTTATTGACTGGTCTATCTCAAAAGCAGCGAATGAGCTGTATGTTGAAATGTACCCTGTTGTTGGCCACAAAGATGTAGAAGCTACAGTAGAGAACTTCCCTAACGTTCAGCAAACAATGGCACAAATGGACTTTGGTCGCATGGGTAATGAGCGTGCTGACGTTCTTGCAACATGGTCAGATAAGTTTGATGCTAAATCTGAGCCGAGATCTTAATTTCAATTGTTCCCCTAATAAGCCAGCCTACTGCTGGCTTATTTTTATCTATATGAAAGCGCTCTAATTGATTAAATAAAAGAACGCTTTGGTATATGCCGTCAACGCTGAAATCTTTCTGGGTGTCCCTTTGCGTTGAGATACCTATAGTATTGAAAATACGAATTTTATATCTGCTGTGACGGTTAAGGCTTTTCATAAGCCCTTTATTCCTTTCATTCCCATCCATCAAACTACATGTGAAAAAGCCTCTTTTAAATAGATGTAATCACGTTGAAACATTCAAAATTTAAAGTTGGTGTATACCAATTGGAGAGATGATATGTCTGCACAACTTCCGTACTTAGAAATTAATCATGTCGTGAAAGAGTTTGGCCAATTTACGGCACTTAAACAGATCTCGTTAGCGATAGAAAAAGGGGAATTTGTCTGCTTCCTGGGTCCATCAGGTTGCGGTAAAACAACCTTACTTCGCGCCATTGCGGGGTTAGATTTACCGACTACAGGTACGATTCGTCAAGGCAGTAAAGACATTACATTTCTACCGCCAGAAAAAAGGGACTTTGGCATCGTATTTCAATCTTATGCACTTTTTCCTAATTTGACGGTTGAAGAAAACATTGCCATTGGTTTACGCACTCAAGGGATGTCCCGCCAAGACGTTGTTAGCAAAGTAGCGTATTGGTTAGAGATGATAGGCTTGTCGACGTCTGGTCCTAAATACCCTAATCAGTTATCTGGTGGTCAGCAGCAACGTGTTGCGTTGGCCCGTGCTCTGGCACTGTCACCCGGTTTGTTGTTACTTGATGAACCTTTATCGGCACTGGATGCAAAAGTACGTACTTACTTAAGAGATGAGATTTGTCAGTTACAACGTAAGTTGGGCATCACGACGATTATGGTTACTCACGATCAAGAAGAAGCATTATCGATGGCTGACCGTATCGTGGTCATGAACCATGGTGTTATTGAGCAGGTAGGTACACCTGAGGAAATTTATGAATCACCGGCGACACGCTTTGTTGCACAATTTGTGGGGAGTATGAATTTCTTACCAACCTCAATTATCTCTGAAGATAAGGTCACTATTGGTGAAACTGCGTTGGATACGCCTTCTATCGTGAATCAACATTTATCGGTCGGCGAAAAGTTTGATTTGGCAGTAAGGCCTGAAAACCTCCGCTTTGTAGAGACAGCCGAAGATGCGCTAGTTGTTCGTGTTCACTCAATGGAGTTTCAGGGCGCATTTGTACGCGTTGATTGCCAAAATCAAAATGATCTTGATGCCGCGTTGATAGCTGTTGATGTGCCAGTACGCGAAGCGCGTAAGATTGCTTTACGAGTGGGTGATGTAAGAAAGATTACGTTTAGTGGTGATGAGATGCGTGCATTTGAATGTGCTGATCACGAAGCAGTAATGGTATAGGTGACGATGATGGAAGCAATTATCAACACATCACAGCAATTTACAAAACCGAGTATACGAACTCGGTTACAGAGCATTAGCCGAGACGATTATGTACTGTTTTGCCTCTTAGCATTACTCGCCGCACTTATGGTGATTTTTGTTGCTATGCCGCTGTTTGCCATGTTTGAAAAAAGTGTGCAGAACTCGAGTGGTGAATTTGTCGGGCTAGAAAACTTTGTCACCTACTTTTCATCGCGTGCTTTATGGCAATCAACAACCAACACGATTTTCGTTGGCGTATTCGTCATGCTGATCGTCGGTTTTCTGTCTTTTGGATATGCCTACGCACTGACACGTTCATGTATGCCATTTAAGGGGTTGTTCAAGGTAGTGGGAACAGCCCCTATTCTTGCACCGTCTTTGTTGCCAGCGATTAGCTTAATTTATCTTTTCGGTAATCAAGGGATTGCGAAGGAAATGCTCTTTGGCCACTCAGTTTATGGGGTGGTGGGTATTTCGATGGGGTTAGTCTTTTGGACGTTCCCTCACGCATTGATGATCATGACAACTTCTCTTCGTACGTCTGATGCTCGACTATATGAAGCAGCACAGGCTTTGAAAATATCACCACTAAAAACATTCTTTGTTGTGACGCTACCTGCTGCAAAGTATGGATTAATTAGCACGCTGATTGTGACCTTTACGCTGGTGGTGTGTGATTTCGGCGTTCCAAAAGTCATCGGTGGTAGCTACAATGTTCTCGCGACGGATATCTTCAAACAAGTTGTAGGGCAGCAAAACTTTTCGATGGGTGCGGTCACCAGTATCTTACTGCTACTTCCTGCACTGCTTGCTTTCACCGTTGATCGCTGGGTGCAAAAAAGACAAAAGAGCCTGTTTGATACACGGTCGGTTCCTTACCAGCCACAGCCTAACAAAGTGCGTGATACGGTATGTGTTGTCTATTGTTCCATCATATGCGTTGCTGTTATCGCAGTATTAGGAATGGCGCTCTATGGTTCACTTGTGACATTTTGGCCGTGGAACCAGACGTTATCGTTCAATAATTACGATTTTGCAAAAATTAGTACCTATGGTTGGCAGCCGTATTGGAACTCCATTTCACTGGCAAGTTGGGCTGCGATTATCGGTACTGTTGTTATTTTCATTGGGGCATATTGTGTGGAAAAGGGACGCGCATTTGCGCCTGTCCGTCAGTGTTTGCAGATGTTTAGCGTCGTGCCAATGGCTGTGCCAGGTATGGTGCTTGGTTTGGGGTATATTTTTTACTTCAATGATCCAAGCAACCCTTTGAATTTCATGTACGGTACGCTCGCTTTTCTCGTCGTCAATACAATAGTTCATTATTATACCGTTGGTCATATGACGGCAATCACGGCATTGAAACAGATACCGAGCGAGATTGAGGTGACCGCTGCGTCGATAAAGCTCCCTCAGTATCGTCTGTTTTTCAAAGTCGCTTTACCTGTTTCATTGCCTGCCGTATTAGATATTGCTACCTATTTGTTTGTTAACGCCTTAACGACGACATCAGCTGTGGTATTCTTGTATTCAACTAATACTATTCCAGCTTCAGTCTCAGTACTTAATATGGATGATGCAGGGCAGACAGGCTCAGCGGCAGCAATGGCTGTCATGATCATGATATCTGCAGCTGCTGCTAAGTTACTACGTATGATTATTGGGCAGCTATTTGAAAAACGCACCCAAGCTTGGCGGAAGCGTTAACAGCAAGGAAACTTTGTGCAGTACGTTAAAATTAAAGATGCGATTGTAGAACAGATTGAGGCGGGGATGCTCTCGCCGAGGGAGAAACTGCCCGCAGAGAGAAAATTAGCGGAGTCTTTTGATACGACCCGGGTGACATTACGCGAGGCGTTGTCATTGCTTGAAGCTGAAGGGCGAGTGTACCGAGAAGACCGCCGAGGTTGGTTTATTTCTCCTGAGCCGCTCAAATATGATCCTACATTAACACTTAATTTTATTAATATGGCGTTAGCACAGGGGAGAAAACCAGATACTGAGCTATTGGGTGCGAAAGCAACATTGGCATCTAAGCAAGCCTCTAAAGTGCTTAAGCTTCCGCCTTTTAGTGATGTTTACCATGTGGAGAGAGTTCGTTATTTAGAAGGCCGACCAGTCGTTTATACAACGAACTATATTAAGCAGGATATGTTTCCTAATTTATTAGATTTCGACCTGTCATTATCATTGACCGATATTTATCGTGACCATTATGGCATTCGTTATAATAAGGTTTTGTATCGAGTAAGTTCTACTTCATTGGTCGGTGATATTGCAAGGGCATTACGAGCAACCTCAGGGACGCCTGCAATGCTCGTTGAGCGTACTAACTATTCCGAGAATGGCGACCTGATTGATTGTGATATTGAATATTGGCGTCATGATGCTATTTGTATTGAATCACTGGCTGAAATAATTTAAAAACAGAACGATTGACGTTAAGTCCAGGGCAAGATCATGAACGTTTTTCGAGCAAAATGATCAGTTTGACGATCAGTTTTACTTGTGATCTTATACTC
>JBHOGO010000116.1:0-10687 GCA_043421945.1 bacterium sp. HQB-150
GCTGGCTCACTGGCGTCTCGAATAAATGATAATTTTCAGGTGCTCAAACACGCATCTTCAAGTTAATTGGGTATATACTCTTTATGTAACTGTGAGCCATCGCAAAGTATAAAGGTCAAAATCAATCAGAATAGAACGGTCGACACTAAGAATACAGATGCATACTTAGCGACACACTTTGCCATTCCAAGGAGAGCCTATGAAGTCAGTTTTTTTTGTTTCCATTCTAATTGCGTTTTGTCTTCCGGCCTATGCGAATAACACTGCAACTAATTCAAATGCCTCGTTCTTCAAACAATGCATGGATACTCACCACAATGAGTCTATTTGTTTAGGCTATGCTCTTGGCATTGCTGACGCATTAACATCATTAGAGTGTTCAATGCCCGGCCTTAATTTACACCGTATAAAAGATTTAATGTCCAAGGATAACTCCCCGCACTCGCAATTAATTAAGTCATTTGCATTTGATAACGTCAAGAGAGAAACAAAAAACTGTCCTCTTCCAGCCAATGTATTACAACCATTGCCTCAATCGACCCCCACTTTAAATAATATTGCACCAAGCAGTGTCGTTGATGTCACCACCGAAGAGATTGAAATATAACCTCATTGAGGCTGTCAAAAAAGAGTGTTAGTTAACACTCAACGCAGCACGTAAAACAAAGGCCTGAAGATCAATCAGGCCTTTTGTGTTCCCACGATTTGTTAGACTAACGTCCGTCTGTCTCATTTTCCCAATGTTCATAAGGGTTTTGTTGCTTGTCCGTTAGTTCAATTGACATCCCCATATCGACCAACTCACGTAAGGTTAGGTCATCAGCAAGATGAGTCACTTCACCTCGCTCGTTACGTAATTCCATAAAACCTCCACAACTCAACAATCGACAGTTCCGTGGTGCCAATAGACGGCTATACGACGTTAAACAGCATATTGAAGCACCCTATATAATCATAGTTTGCGATTGAATAATCGGTAGGAAATTACGACACATAGCAGCTAATTGAAAACAGGGAAGGCAGAGCCACTCACTGGTCAGGAATAGGCGCATATTGAGTACCTAAAACATATCAGCCATTATGGTTAGAACAATGGCAGAAACAAATGAGATAAACGTCGCGCCTTTTCTTTTTCTTTCTTTTTGAATAATACGATGTTAAATGGAGATCAATACCCTTTCCACGGCACTAAACGCTTCTCTAACCAACGCATCAACATATCAAATGAAAAGGCAATCGCACCTATAATCAGAATACCAGCAATAACCACATCAGTGACTAAGAACTCTGCCGCATTCAGTACCATAAAGCCAATACCCGCCTGTGCTGCAACCATCTCACTCGCAACCAAAGTCGTCCAGCCAAACCCTATACCGATTCGTAACCCGGTTAGAATTTCAGGTGCGGCACTTTTAATAATTACGTGCCATAAGACTTGAAATTTCGTTGCACCCATTGAATATGCTGCTTGTATTTGCTCACTTTTTGCTGCATGAACACCAGAGCGTGCACTCAACGCGATAGGGGCAAACATTGCCAAGTAAATCAGGGCGACTTTACTGGTTTCATCAATACCTAACCAAATAATAACCAAAGGAAGATAAGCAAGTGGCGGTAATGGACGGTAAAATTCGATGAGAGGGTCTAACATGCCACGCACCCATACATTGGTACCAATCAAAATACCAATCGGTACCGCCGTCACTACTGCAAGAAAAAATGCCCCGAAGACACGGCCAAGACTCGCAGACAAGTGCTGCCAAAGGGATACACCAGAAAAACCATCAACGACAAGGTCACCTAAGCGTTCAACAACAGAAATCGGCGAAGGTAAAAAGAGGGGTTTGATCCAGCCGCTCTCTGTCACTAACGCCCATAGTGCAATACAAACCACCACTGATATAATCGAGACGAATTTCGAATTTCCCTGACCAGGTTCACCATAGTAACTCGGTGCAACCTCGGTACGCTCACGTAATGCTTTTATCATACGGGGAAAGAGTGGTAACGGTCCTTCAACGCCAACAAGATCACGGTAATGGGGCCGTGGATTTTCCTGACTTGATCCTTTCTGACTTAGCTCTTTTTGGCTCAGTTCTTCCTGACTAACAGCGTGTTGACTTGGCTTTTCCGCCAAATCGCTATAATGATCGAATGTCTCTACCTGCTGGCTCATACTGCCACCTCTAAGCGTTCGTCTTGTTGTTCGTCTTGATGAATGATAGATAGAATTTTCTCTCGCATTTCAATGAAATCAGGCATCGACTTCACTTTTCTTGCATCCCTGCACGCTAAGAAACGACGATTAAAATCGAGTTCAAAAGTGTGTGTAATTCGACCAGGGCGTGGCGACATAACAATCAGCCTTGAAGCCATAAACAATGCTTCTTCTACACTATGGGTAATGAAAAACATCATCTTGTCAGTCGCTTCCCATGCCTCTAACAACAGAGCTTGTAATGTCTCTCTCGTCAGAGCATCTAATGCGCCGAGAGGCTCATCTAATAACAAAATGCTTGGATCATTCGTCAATGCACGTGCAATACCTACCCGTTGTTGCATCCCACCAGACAATTGATAAATCTTATGTTGGTGAAAATCTTCAAGCCCAACCAACGCTAAGTACTTTGCAGCTCGAGACTCTCGCTCTGCCTTAGGTACACCTTGTAGCTTCAATCCGAATGCGGTGTTCTCCATGACGTTCAACCAAGGAAACAGCGCGTGTTTCTGAAATACGACGCCACGGTCTGCACCTGGTCCTGTCACTTGGTCACCGATTTCACGCCCTAATGCAACACGCGGATACCCTTCAATGGTTGAGTCACCTAACGTTAAATACCCTTTAGTTGGCTGAATAAAGCCCGCCATTAAGTTAAGTAACGTCGTCTTACCACACCCAGAGGCACCCAAAGCCACCACTAAGTCACCTTGTTCAATCTTTAGGTTGACTCCGGATAGTGCGGTAACAGACTCTTGCTCGGTACGACCGCCATACACGACTGAAACATCATGAATCTCAAGCACTTTGTCTTTTTTCATCACTACAGCCCTCTCTTAATAACTATTGCTTAATTTCTGCAGCAAACGTTGGGTTAACAAAGACGCTATAGTCTGGCTGTAGCCCTGAGATTTTTTTCTCTTCAAGTAAAAAGCGAGATGTTGCTTCAAGTGCTTTTACTGCACCACTTTCCGAATCACATCCAAGCCACTGACAAGACAACTGTGTTTCAATATCTGGGAATTCATAAAGGCGCATCGCGTCAGGGACAATTTCAGCGTTTCCGCCTGCTAGTTTTGCCACAGACTGTGCAAGAGGATGGTCGGCTGACATCGTGTCACGCACTTCACGGTATTCCGCATCGACTTCAGCGATAACGCTCAGGAACTCGGTGACAAACTCTCCATGCTCACTTGAGAATGCCTTATTGGCAATTAAGCCATCAAAGGTCGGTTTGCCCCATGCACTAAGCTGACGTGAAGTGATTAATACATCTCCCCCTTCTTTGATCGCGCTCAGCGTTGGATCCCAAATAAATGCGCCATCAATATCGCCACGTTGCCATGCTGCAGCAATAGCATTTGGTTGCATGTTTAATAACTTCACGTCTTTTTCACCCAAGCCAAATTGCTCTAACGCAAACAGCATGTGGAAGTGAGTGGTCGAAACAAAAGGGACAGCCAGTGTCTTACCCTTTAAGTCAGAAGGAGAGTGAATACCTGCACCTTGACGTACAACAAGTGCTTCAGCATCTGCAATGTTTTCCATGACCCAGATAAGTTCCATCTCAATCCCGTTACTTGCTGCACTCGCAATAGGACTCGAACCCGCCACGGTCATATCAACCGCACCGGATGCCATCGCAGTAATCGCTCGTGCGCCAGAATCAAAACGACGCCATTTAATGGTGTAACCCGTTTTTTCTTCGAATATTTCCTGGTCAATGGCATATTTCATTGGATTAAACATCCCCTGATAGCCTACCGTCACCTCTTTCGCCTGAGCAGCATTCACCGCTAAAAACGGCGTTGCCATTAATAGAGCGGCTGTCGCCGCCCACTTACTTACGCTCTTCTTAACACGTTTCGTAGAGTCATTTTTAGTGAGCGATATTAACGTTTTGCGTCCATTCATAATTGGCTTCCTCAGTAAATAATGTGATGTCCATTTTAAATTACGACACAACACGTTCAGCCTGTAGTACCAATTCCAAGCTTTAATAGTCCGCCCTTGCGCCAAAGTAGCTCACTAAAATGGTGCAAAGACATTGATGGCTAATGTCTACAAAAATGGCCACAAATAAACAAAAACGCCCAGCAATACTGGGCGTTTTTCGTCGCTACAGATAATTTATAGCGTGACGGGTTTATATAAAGTAACGAATGACAACACCTGCACTTATAACACAGCGTTATCCGACACTACTCGGAGTGCATTATCCAGTGCATTAACGATGTCATTAATTTCTGCTTTCGTTACCGTCAACATAGGGCTAAGACAAAGCGTATTATTGAACTCTTTAAATGACCGATTTGTTCTCCCAATTAATACGCCTTGCTGTGTACAAAGCGCCGCAACTTGAATCGCCACTTTTTCATCCACCGGTTGACGTGTTTGAAGGTCAGTGACCAACTCTAACCCCCAAAATAGACCTTTACCTCGCACGTCACCGATGATGGGATAGCGTTGCTTCAGTCCTTGAAGTTGCTCGCCAAGATAAACTCCTTGCTCTGCCGCATTACACACTAGCCCTTCCTCTTCAATGATACGAAGGTTCTCTATTCCGGCGGCAGGACCTGCAGTACAACCGCCAAACGTACTAATATCGCGGAAGAAACTCTCTCTCTCATCTGGGTTTTCACCAAAGACGTCATACACTTCATTTGTCACAACAGTACACGCGATGGGAGCATAAGCAGAGGCTAGCCCTTTTGCCATTGTCACAATATCGGGTTGAATACCATAGTGCTGATACCCAAACCACGCACCTGTGCGTCCTAATCCGCACACCACCTCGTCGAGATGAAGCAAAATATCATATTGGCGACAAAGCTTTTCTACCGCAGGTAAATACCCGTCAGGTGGAGTAATCACACCACCACCAGCCGTAATTGGCTCAATGACAATAGCACCAATGGTATCTGCACCTTCACGCAAAATAACGGCTTCTAATGCATCAACCGCTAATTCTGCATAGCTCTTTCCTTCATTTTCTTTTGCCGCCTTATCAAACTGGCTGCGATATTCACAACAATGTGGAAATTCAACAAAACCAGGTGTGAATGGACCATATTGGCTGCGACGCTCTTCTTGTCCCGTTGACGACAAGCAGGTAATCGTTGTGCCATGATAGTCACGCTCGCGATATAAAATTTTGTGCTTCTTCCCGCCATATTTTTTATGCGCGATCTGACGAACCATCTTGTAGGCTTTTTCGTTCGCTTCAGAGCCTGAGTTCGAGTAATAGACCTTACCCATACCTGGCATTTTATCTAATAACTTACTTGCAAACTCAGTAGCAACAGGCGTTGCTGCCGTCCCTGCAAAATAATTCAACGTGGTAAGTTGTGCGTGAACCGCATCCGCAATAGACTTTCGTCCATAGCCGACGTTAACACACCAAACGCCGCCGGAAGAAGCATCAAGGTATCGGTTACCATTCACATCCCAAACATAGCTTCCCTCACCTTTCACCATCATTGGCGATGCTTGTACACGATGCTGAGTCATATGGTGCCAAACTGTCTCTTTATCCAACGCTAACCAATCTTGTGCATTTAAGGTTGGTTCATTGATTTCTGTATTTAGTAAATCAGCCATGTTCGTTCCCTCTACTCTTTCACCCGTATCGCTACATACCATGCGAGTTAATCTGTTTTGCACCAATGACTTTTAGTGCTCCGTCTATCCGTTGTTTATACGCTAGAGCAAGTGGCATAACGCGAATAGCGCCAGTTTGATTATTTTATAAGCCGTACCACCATCTCATTGGCACAATTCATGCTTAACCAAAGAAAAGGAACCCAGACATTTTCAGTAAAACAACTACGCGTTAGGTAGTGCAAGGAGTGCACATGAAGAACAATCATCTCATTCATATTCAATTTTGCCCAGAAAGAGGCCTCCAAGAGCAGATTAGAGAACATTTGCTAACGCGGATTAACGAAGGCTACTTTGCCGACAAAGCCTTACCATCCTGTCGTAAATTGGCGACAATGCTTCGAGTTTCTAGAAACACGGTAACACTGGTTTACGATAGGCTCGTTGATGAAGGGTATTTACTGTCTCATCAGCGCAGTGGTTATTTCGCCAACCCTGAAGCGGTTGATGTCAACATGACCTCTGCGCAAACGACGCCCATTCGTGAAGCAAAGCCTGCACAGTTTTGGCACAAGCGACTACGAGCAGATCTTGATAATCAACGTAATATTCAAAAGCCGAGTAACTGGCAACAATACCCTTACCCCTTTCTGTTTGGGCAACCTGATCACACCCTTTTCCCATTAAATCACTGGCGTGAATGTGGTCGACTATCACAGCGAGCAACCGTCATCAAAGACTGGATTTCAGACTCTATTGATAACGATGACCCGATGCTTGTACAACAGCTCAGAACCAATGTATTGAGTAAGCGCGGAATACAAGCACGTCCAGAACAGATTCTCATCACCGTGGGCACACAAAATTCGCTCTATCTGCTTGCCAATTTATTAGCGAGCAACAACGTGCGTGTTGGTATTGAGGACCCCGGTTACCCGGATGCAAGAAACATTTTCAGCAGCCATCAGGCGCATATTCAGCCGCTGAAGCTCGATCAACAAGGTGTTGAGATCAATGATGAGCTATTTGCCTGCGACTACGTATACACCACGCCAAGCCACCAAGTCCCGACCAATGTCACTATGTCAAAAGGACGCAGAGAATCATTACTTAAAGCTGCCGAAAAAGAAGACTTTGTTATTATTGAAGACGACTACGACAGTGAAGTAAACCTCAGTCATGAGCCCTTACCTTCTTTAAAAAGCCTCGATAAACATGGACGCGTTATTTACGTGGGGAGTTTATCTAAATCATTATCGCCAGGTTTACGCATAGGCTTTATGGTGGCTGACGAAGCATTGATATCAGCAGCTCGACAATTACGTCGCTTGATGTACCGACACCCACCAGCGAACAATCAACGCACCAGTGCATTGTTCATCTCGATGGGGTATTACGACACATACCTTCGTAAACTTAGAAATCACCACACAGACAAGTGGCATACCATGCGTTCAGCGATTGAAGAGTATCTTCCCGAATGCATGACACAAGATACATTAGGTGGTAGTGCATTTTGGTTAAAACTGCCTGAAGGAGTCGATAGCCAACAAGTACGAGAAAATGCACAAGAAGCTGGCATATTAATAGAAAGTGGCGATGTGCACTTTATGAACCCACCGTACGACAATTGCCAATATATTCGGATGGGATTCAGTGCGATTCCTGAAGAAAAAATTACTATCGGAATATCAAAGCTCGCTGTTGTCATCAATGAATTAACGTATAAATAACAAGACAAATTAAAACAGTAAGGACCAGAATTAATTGCAAGTGTGTCATAAGGACCGAAAGGAATAATAAGCAATTAATTTTCAATCATATTTTGTGGCTTTGTTAGTCTGCCCCTAATAATTCATCGTTCTGGTCCTAATCAATCACCCCGACTATCGCTATTCTAAAACCATCAATTACTCATCAATGGTTATAGGTCGGGATGTTTATCTCAATAGTGGTGCCACTTGTCATTTTTTTTGCTGCATTTATACGCGGATGTACAGGGTTCGGGTTTTCAGCAATCGCTATTTTGGTTCTCACCTTACATTACCCAGTATCAGAAACCGTTCCCGCTGTTTTGATGCTCGACTTATTGATTAGTTTACCTTTAGTTGCACAAAGTTGGGCTCGAACTGACTTTCAAAAGTTGACACCCATTTTATGGGCAACGTTAGCTGGCATACCGCTAGGGCTATTCATCCTGTGGTCTCTCCCTAACGATGCACTCAAGATACTCGTCCCGACGACGGTTCTCACATTGGCTGTGCTGCCTAGATTGAAATGGACGTGGGCAACAACACTATTGCAGTCAAAAGTTGTCGCTGGCGTCATGTCCGGTTGGACAACCAGTGCGGTATCGGCAGGCGGAGCTCCCGTCGTTATCCACCTTAAGCACAGTGATATGCCAGTTAATGAGCAACGCGATACGTTAATCAGTTATTTCTTTTTAACGACATGCCTAACGCTGGGAATCAGTTATGCAATGAGTAAACAGTTTTATTGGTTACCGGACAACCCTATACAGCAAGGCATTATGGCTATTAGCGGTGTTTTATCCGGTTTGTTTTATCACAGACGCTGTTCTCTCCAAAACAAGCGCTCTACTTATTTACACAACATCGCCTATTACTTGTTATTAACGCTGTCGATGTGTTCACTTTTGTTGGCGATAAACGCCGTCCTAACGACACGATGAAAAGGAAATCTATTATGTCGCTTCCTACTGTTTTTATTACTGGCGCAACATCAGGTTTTGGTCTTGCGACAGCACGTCTTTTTGCTAAACAAGGTTATCCACTGATTATTACTGGACGCCGGAGTGACCGTCTTGCCGCTCTGGCAGACGAATTAGGTCAAGTTACTCCTGTGCATTGGCAAACACTGGATGTTCGCGATGTAGAACAAGTTCATGACTTAATTGCCAACGTTCCTAGCGATTTTTTAAATATTGAAGTGCTCGTCAATAATGCAGGTCTTGCTCTGGGTGCAACACCTGCAGACAAAAGTAATCTAAGTGATTGGCATACGATGATCGACACTAATGTCACTGGCTTAGTCAATGTCACTCATACGCTGCTGCCTATTTTGAAGGCTCAGCCAAAAGCGTCAGTCATCAATTTAGCCAGTATTGCAGCTAACTGGTCTTATCCTGGCAGCCATGTTTACGGCGCGAGTAAAGCGTTTGTCGCTCAATTTTCTCGTAATCTACGCAGTGACTTTGCTGGCACAGGCGTTCGTGTCACTAGCTTAGAACCCGGTCTTTCAGAAAGTGAATTTAGCTTGGTGAGATTTAACGGCGACCAAAATAAATATAACGAAATTTACGAAAATACATCGCCACTTCAGCCAGAGGATATTGCTGACATTATTTTATGGATAGCAGAGCAACCAGCGCATATTAATATCAACAGCTTAGAGGTAATGCCTACCTCGCAAGCATGGGATAACTTCAAAGTGGTTAGAAACGCTTAAGCGTCGTCTTTTCGCTACACAGCTTAAATTCCGCCATAACGGGACAATAAGCCTAGCCACATCACAACTATTTAATGATTAAATTAGAAAGAAGGAATTTATTATGATCATCGGCGTACCTAAAGAGATTAAAGTTCACGAATACCGTGTAGGCATGACACCAGCAAGTGTCAGAGAAGTCGTCACACAGGGTCATACTGTCTACATCGAAACAATGGCAGGCATTGGCATCGGTTGTAGTGATGACGAGTACCGCCTCGCGGGTGCAGAAATCCTCCCTGATGCAGACTCCGTTTTTGCAGCTGCTGAAATGATCGTCAAAGTCAAAGAGCCATTAGCGGAAGAACGTGCACGCCTTCGCCCAAATCAACTGCTATTTACTTATCTTCACCTTGCCCCTGACTTGGCACAAACTGAAGACTTACTCGCTAGCGAAGCTGTTTGTATCGCCTATGAGACCGTCACGGGTCCAAATAATTCACTGCCTCTACTGGCTCCGATGTCTGAAGTTGCAGGTCGTATGTCTGTGCAAGCTGGCGCTGTCTGTTTAGAGAAATCTCAAGGCGGCGTGGGTCTACTATTAGGTGGCGTCGCCGGTGTTTCACCAGCAAAAGTGACCATCATAGGTGGTGGTGTTGTTGGCGCTAACGCAGCACAAATGGCGATTGGTCTTGGTGCTGACACAACGATTTTAGATAACAATATCGATACATTGCGCCGTTTAAATGCTCAGTTTGGTGCTTCTGTGAAGACACTTTATTCAAATCAATTCAATCTTGAAGATGCCGTTGTTAATGCAGACTTGGTGATTGGTGGCGTACTCATCCCTGGGGCAGCAGCACCGAAGCTCGTGAGCGAAGAAATGGTTAAATCGATGCGAGCAGGTTCAGCGCTTGTTGATGTCGCTATTGATCAGGGTGGCTGCTTTGCAACCTCTCATGTCACCACACATGATGCACCAACCTATATTAAACATGATGTGGTTCACTACTGCGTCGGAAATATGCCCGGTGCCCTTGCACGCACCTCTGCTTTTGCACTGAATAATGCAACGCTACCTTATATTCTAAGACTCGCTAATCAAGGATATAAACAAGCTCTACTAAGTGACCCTCACCTACTAAACGGCTTAAACGTTATTCACGGTAAAGTGACCAACCAAAGTGTTGCAAGTAGTTTGGACCTCTCATTTATAGAGCAAGGCCAAGCACTCGAAGTTGCTTAAGTATTTACAGTACAACAAAGAAAAATCAGAACACTATTTATTATTAAGTAATCATATAATGTCTGCAGGTTAATAAAAAAGGCAACGGATTAATCCGTTGCCTCAGACTGCTGACAAAGGTCTAGCCATCGGGCTAGACCTTTGATCTAATAGGGGTATCGAAATATGGATATCCC
>JBHOGO010000117.1:0-10063 GCA_043421945.1 bacterium sp. HQB-150
GGATATCCATATTTCGATACCCCTATTAGATCAAAGGTCTAGCCCGATGGCTAGACCTTTGTCAGCAGTCTGAGGCAGCCGTTAGGCTGCCTTTTTGTATTTGGAACTACAGTAGTGTTCGTGATTAAAACGTGTAGCTGTATTGCGCACCCATGAGTAGGGCATCGGCGCGTGTCGTTGCTGAAATTGAACTACCGATAGCTGATGCTTCGTTAACAGTAACATCTTTACCGACAAGGTAAGTCATACCCAAGTCAACGCTTGATGCATCACTGAAGTGGTAGCTCACACCACCCGAGAACCAGTTACGGTCTGAGTCTGGCACTGAAATCGATGTGATTGAATCTTGTGCGCTAGTGTCATGCATGTAGCCAGCACGCAGCGTCCAACTCTCGTTAAGGTAGTAAGTACCACCAATCGCATAGTGGAAGCCATCTTGCCACTCATAGGTGTTGATCGTCATACCTGAAGAGGTTTCGAGCTTGTCAAACGCGCTCCAGCCGATCCATTGCACGGAGTAGTGAACCGCGACTTTCTCTGCCACTTTATGATAGCCAGAGAACTCCGCCATATCAGGAAGGGGCATATCTAACTTCCCATACTCCACACCACCTAATTCCACTTTTCCCTCAGCTTCTAATGTTGGGCTGTAGCGGTATGAAAGTCCAAAACGGTTATCGGCATCATGCTCATAGACCACACCAAGGTTAAAACCTAACGCAATACCGTCAGCATCAACATCAAGGAGTTGTTGATCTGGTAAAACAGTGACGCCACCATTTCCATCTGGAATGTATACATCTCCGGAACGACTTAATGTCCCTTCGCCGTAAATAACATCTAGACCGCCACCTATGCTCCATTGCTCATCAATACGATACGCAAGGCTTAAACCGAGGTTAAAGCTTTTTACGTCGGTTAAGCCGCCAAGTTCAGAGGCTGCGTAGTCGTCAGAAAACTCGGTTTTTGTGCCGAAGTTAGAATAGAGTGACACACCAGCAGTGAACTGGTCGTTAATCGGTGCAATGAAATAGAGGTTTGGTGCGACGGAGGTACCACCAATTTTTTCATTATTTAGGTTGTTTGAATCATTAAGCGGGTTTGTATATGTTGCTCCCTTAACCGTGATATCCGTATCAAGAACAACAGCACCCAAAGAGATCGCTTTAGTATCAAACAGGCTCATTGCCGCGGCATTTCGTGACATTACAGAGGCATTGTCGGCAATCACAGCATCACCAGCAAATGCACGACCAAGACCCGTTGCAGATTGAGCGTTAAGCTGAAAACCAGCAGCGAGAGCAGGCTGGCTAGCGGCACCTAAAACTGAAAGTGCTATGAGTGTTGGAGTAAACAGACGCTTCTTGTTCATTTTATATCCCTTTATATTATTTTTAACTGCTTTTTGTAACAGCTTGGCGCAGATTGTAGATTTTTCGTAACGTGTGGCAAATTAGACCAGCAGTAAAAGTTGGATAATATGTTGATATTTATCGGTTAGGGCATGTTTTGGTTTATGGGCACTGTTCTCGTATTTATGTATTACTAGGCGGGTATATCGGAGTCGTATGTATAGCCTTGAGCAAAACCAAGTTGAGCAAAGCTAAGTTGCGGTCAGAAAGAAGAGGCAGTGAGCAGGTTACTGTGAAAAAGAAGTTGCGAGAAGGTCGGTCTGCATGCAATAAACTCTCTATCGACGATAGGTAGGTATCATCGATAGAGAGTTATTTTTAGTGATATCGGCTTCAGTCGATCGCTTTTAGATCATTTGCGATAGATTGGCGCGAATCGTATCCACGATAGGAGACAAGGTGTGACTTTTATCTCCGACGACGATAAGGCTTGAGTTTTCTAGCGGTAATAGAACGCCTTTGTTTAACTCATCTTCAAAGCTACTCATATCCGAACTTTGTGTTGGCACTAAGAAGATGGTCACTTCACCATTGGGTGTTTGCATGACCATATGCATTGCAGCAGTATCACCAAATCCACAGTGGTTCACATAAGTGATATGACCCATCAGTTCATTCATCTGTTGTCCAAATGGCGCAAGCTTGGCATTCACTTGGGTTAACGTGACATTTTCATCAATGGTTGCGACAAACGGAGCCTCATTCACTACGTGAGACAAGGCAATTTGCTCTAATGAGCTGGCATGGGCGGCTGGAATAGCATGACTCCAGTTGAACTGCCCAAGCATGATTCCAAATGCAAAAGCGACGGAAGCGGCGAGTGCGACGTGGTAGCGGGCATGCTTCTGGTGTGTTTCTTCATGACCTGATTGGTGAAAAAGGACACGGTCGACGAGCCCGTCCGGTACGTCGATATCGTTCAGTGCTTTGCTAATATCACGATCAAGTGCTTGCATCTCATCAGCAAAAGCTTGGTTAGACGCTGAGCGAGACTCTGCGAGTATTTCTGCATCGAGATCGTTTGGGTCTGCCATCAAACGGCGACGGAACTCAAGCTCGTCCATTGTGGATCCCCCCTTGTGTGTCTTGTTTCTCTAATTGTTCTTTGAGCTGATTACGAGCTCGAAAGAGTCGAGTCATTATGGTGTTACGGTTTAGCCCGAGAATGTTAGCAATTTCGTCACCGCTAAATCCAGCCATCACTTGCAGTACAAGTGGCTCTCGATACTCTGGCGATAGCCCCATGATCATTTTCTGCAGTTGCGATTGTTCCGCGTCGCCTTCACTGGACGAGGTGTTGTCTGCAACAGCATGATCATCAATATCCACTAACTCTAATTGTTTACGTTCAAAGCGGCGTGCATTCTCTCGGCGTAAAATAGTAATTAGCCAAGATTTAGCCGCAGCGTCGTCTTGTAAGCTATCGAGTGATCGCCAAGCGCGTAAGCAAGTCTCTTGCACTAGATCTTCAGCAATGTGTTGATCTTTGCACAACCAGTACGCATATCGGTACAGATCTCGATGCCAGGCTCGGACGAGAGCCTCGTAACGTCTTTGTTTATTCATATCCCCATTGACCGGGTTTTTTGAGGATTTCTTTCCGAAAAATGCAATTCCCATGTGAATGCCTATAGTTTTGCGACATAGATCGACGCTTTATCAATGAGATGATCGATTAATACAGATAAAATTGATCTGGTTCAAAATTTGTATCGCCAACCGAGATATAGTTGTCTACGTCATCTAGCTGTTTGTGCGCATTTAAGGCTTTTACTCTAGAGTAACTGGCTGTGTTACAAGCAGTTTGTTGAGCAAGATGACAACTTCCTTTTGAAGGCTGACTTTACTTTCTCCTATCGGGGTAACCTGATTTACAATTGGCTGTACGTTGATTGATTCTACGTAGATTGCTTTCCACGTAATTTTAGACCACACCATCTGGTGTGGTTTTTTTTATCTGCTGTTTTTTCTCTGATAAATTAGTTACTAAACATCTCCTATCTTCATCATAAATTCAATATCTTTGACCTCGATCCGTCATTAAATTAAACATACGTTTGAATCTGATAACATTTCAGTTACAATTCGGAGGTCTGACCTGTGTGTCTAATGGATTATTTTGAAAAGGAGTCGTCATGACCCGAGCTCAACAATTAACGATGGCGAACGGTGAACGAATTGCTATTGTCCGTGGACTTCGAACCCCTTTTGCGCGCCAATCGACTGACTTCGCTGCTGTACCTGCTGTCGATTTGGGAAAAATGGTGGTGAATGAACTGCTGCTACGTAACGAAGTCGCGCCAGAGTTGGTCGACCAAGTGGTGTTTGGCCAAGTAGTTCAAATGCCTGAAGCACCGAATATCGCTCGAGAAATTGTTTTAGGCACGGGAATGAATATTCACACTGATGCTTACAGTGTGACAAGAGCCTGCGCGACTAGCTTCCAGGCGGTTGCTAATGTTGCAGAGAGCATTTTGTCAGGCACGATAGAGTGCGGTATTGCGGGCGGTGCTGATTCAAGTTCAGTATTGCCTATTGGTGTCACTAAGCATCTTGCCGCAACTTTGCTAAAACTCTCCAAGGCACGAACAATGCCGAAGCGGTTAAAGCTTCTTAGTCAATTACATATGCGTGACCTCATGCCTGTACCTCCTGCTGTCGCAGAATACTCGACGGGGTTGAGCATGGGACAAACGGCAGAGCAGATGGCAAAGACCCATGGTATTAGTCGCGAAGAGCAAGATGCATTGGCACATCGCTCTCATACATTAGCCGCGCAAGCTTGGGCTGACCATTTACTCGATGACGAAGTGATGACGGCCTATCCGTCCCCAGCCATGCAGGCTTTCGTGAAAGATAACAATATTCGAGAAGACTCCACACTTGAAGGCTACGCAAAGTTGCGACCGGCATTTGATCGCCGACACGGTACGGTAACCGCTGCTAATGCCACGCCACTTACTGACGGCGCTGCAGCAGTACTTTTGATGCGAGAAAGTAAAGCAAAAGCGCTGGGCTATGAGCCACTCGGTTATCTACGCTCATTTGCCTTTTCTGCCATTGGCGTTGAAAGCGATATGCTAATGGGACCTTCTTATGCCACGCCTGTTGCCCTTGAAAGAGCAGGAATAAGCCTTAGTGATCTTACCTTGATTGATATGCATGAAGCCTTTGCCGCGCAAACACTCGCCAATGTAAAAATGTTTGCTAGCCAGTCTTTCGCAAGTCAGCAGTTAGGTCAATCGCAGGCGATCGGCGAGATCGATATGGATAAATTTAATGTCCTTGGTGGATCACTTGCTTACGGGCACCCTTTTGCTGCTACGGGCGCAAGAATGATCACCCAGACACTCAATGAACTGAAGCGCCGAGGTGGCGGACTTGCGTTAAATACTGCGTGTGCAGCGGGTGGGTTAGGTGCAGCAATGATCTTGGAGGTGGAATAATGAATAATTCTATGCCTAATAGCGTTTTTGATTTGAGTGTGGATGACAACAAGATAGCTTGGATCAAGCTCGATGTGCCGGGTGAGAAAATGAACACCCTGCAAGATGTGTTTGTACCGCAGATAGAAGCATTATTAGAACAACTTGATGAGGTTAGCCCACAAGGTGCTGTTTTCTATTCGGGAAAACCAGATAATTTTATAGCGGGTGCTGACATTAAGATGCTAGACCGCTGTGAAACGCCACAGCAGGGGGAAGATATCGTTCGTGCTGGGCAGGTTATTTTCGATCGTATCGCGGCGCTGCCGTATCCCGTCGTTGCCGCCATTCACGGCCCATGTTTAGGGGGCGGTTTCGAGCTAGCGTTAGCCTGTCATTACCGTGTCTGCAGTGACGATGATAAAACGCGCTTAGGCTTGCCAGAAGTTCAGCTTGGATTACTTCCTGGTTCGGGGGGAACGCAGCGGCTACCCCGACTCATTGGCTTAACGGCGAGTTTGGATCTGCTACTCACTGGCAAGCAAGTGAGAGCAAAGAAAGCGAAAAAGTTAGGCATGGTGGATGATTGTGTCCCTAAAGCTGTGCTGCTTGATGTTGCAGCAAAATTAGCGACTAAAAGTAAACCAGAAAGAAAGCGTCCTGCTAAAGAGTGGGCGCTAGGTGGAAACCTCCTCGGACGCTCTGTTGTCTTCGATCAAGCAGAGAAAAAACTCAAAGAGAAAAGTCGTGGAAATTATCCTGCCCCAGAAGCGATTTTGAGAGTCGTCAAACATGGGCTTGAAAAAGGCTATGAATCAGGGCTTGCAGAAGAGGCAAAAGAGTTCGGGATGCTTGTGGTGACGCCGGAATCGAAAGCACTACGTTCTATCTTCTTTGCGACAACCGCGATGAAAAAAGAGCACGGTGCGGAGGCTGAGCCACAGCCTATAGAGCGTGTTGCGGTATTGGGCGGTGGCCTGATGGGAGGAGGTATAGCCCACGTTACGGCGTCGAAAGCCAAACGACCAGTGCGAATAAAAGATATCTCAGCAGACGGTATTAGTCATGCACTCTCTTACAATTTCAAGCTGCTAGATAAGAAGCGTAAAAAACGTATTTTAAGTCAGGCAGCGATGCAGGCTGAGATGTTGAGGATTAGCGGAGATACACAATATCGAGGCTTTTCGAAAAGTGATATGGTGATCGAGGCTGTTTTTGAAGATCTTCAATTGAAGCAGAAAATGGTTGAAGAGATTGAGCAACAGACATCAGAAAAAACTATCTTCGCGTCAAACACGTCTTCTATCCCTATTGGGGACATTGCAGAGAATGCCCTTCGACCAGAAAATGTCATAGGCTTGCATTACTTTAGCCCAGTGGAAAAAATGCCGCTCGCGGAGGTCATTCCTCACTCTGGTACGTCGGCAACGACGATTGCTACCACGGTTGATTTAGCCAAGAAGCAAGGTAAAACCCCGATTGTTGTTAAAGACAGCGCAGGGTTCTACGTGAACCGAATCCTAGCCCCGTACATGAATGAGGCGGCGATTGTTCTGCTCGAAGGTACCAAAATTGAGGCGTTGGATAGTGCGCTTGTCGACGCAGGCTTCCCGGTGGGACCTATTACCCTGCTTGATGAGGTCGGTATCGATATTGGTGCGAAAATAAGCCCAATTCTAACAGAAGCATTTGGTGAGCGATTTAAAGCCCCCGATCTGTTTGAAAGCTTATTAGCTGATGGTCGGAAAGGTCGGAAAAGTGCCAAAGGCTTCTATACCTACAAGGGGAAGAAGAAGGAAGTGGATAGCACCGTCTACGCCTTGCTGAATATCACAGAGAATCAATCGTTGTCGAAGTCGACCATAGCACAGCGATGTATGTTGATGATGTTAAACGAGGCCGCTCGATGCTTGGATGAAGGGGTGATTGCCTCTCCGAGGGACGGTGATATTGGGGCTATTTTTGGTATCGGCTTCCCGCCGTTTTTAGGTGGTCCTTTCCGCTATATGGATCAACTTGGTGTCAGTACTGTTGTTGAAATGCTGACAACATTTGAAAACCAATATGGGGAACGCTTTGCTCCTTGTGAGAAGCTAAAAGCAATGGCTGAAAAGCGAGAGGGGTTTTATTCCAACGCATTGGCATAGATCATCATGCATAGCGTATCGGGATTATGACGATCGCGGTTGGTATCAATCGCGGTCGAACTCTATAGATTGACTACTTATTTGTGAGCATCGCTATATCGTTGTTGGTGCTAAATCGTTGTTATAGAGAGGCGCTTGTCTCGGCAAATAAGCCATTTAAGGCTTCACGCTCAGCATCATTAAGAACGGTGGCAGCGCAGAATATGCTACTCGAGGCATTAGGTAGAGTGGAAGCATGGGTTGGAGAAGAATCATGAGCAGGCGCTTTCGGTAATAGAGACCGTGGCTCCTCCACTGATGCGTAGTGGCTTGAAGCTGAATTTGCTGACAAATGACCTAAAGATTGTAGTAGTAGGTTGCGTTGTCGTTCGCTGAGGTTTAGCAGCTGTAATCTGAGTTGGTCAAATTCGTATTCGCTCATTATCTCTTCATTCAGTCATCATTAGTATAAAAGCTAGCTTATGGTTTAAGCGCTAAGGAGTGTCAACGTAGTGTTAATTCGTTCTATAGTAATTAGTGTAACGCGGGCTAACCTTCAAAAGGTATGAAAATGGTTGTGAATTGACTCTAAGGTCAATGTTGGTAAAGAGTCGACATTGGTGGTTCTATTGCTGGTGACTAAACCTGATCGAAAAGGTGTGTTTATAAGAGCGTGCTTGTCAGGGAGGGGGAACGAATGATGCCATAGTTAGTGGCATCACTAGAATCGTTGAGTCGCTAATCAGCTTGTATAGGGTCGGTTTTAATGAGTCCTGCTTGAAGAAGTGACTCAATCAAAGTGTTGACTCGCTTACGATTTACACCGAAATCAGAATGACCCACTCGTGACTCTGACCGGAACAGTAGCTGCTCTCCTTCGATACGAATTTCAAGATCATCGACGAAGCGAAATACCTTACTTGTGCACTCAACATGCAGGTAATTTTCTTCCTTTGCAGCCAGTTTAGCGCCAGAGAGGGCTAAGGCCTTTTCTGCAATTTGATCAAGGGTTGTGCCTTCTTTAATGAATACCGTAGGTAAAGCATATTTTGGGCGAGTATCGACACTCGCGACACAGTTTGGCTTATCGCCACAAGGGTTAAGAATGCGTTTTTCTTTGTTATTTGCGTCCATTGCGCTTTCTCCATGAGTACAGCCGATGATTAATATCATTGAGCCTAATAGGGTGATACCCCTAATCATATTCTTTGCTCCTTCTTATCTCGCTGTGAGCCTTATTTGCAAGCTAACCAGTACTCGGTAAGTTGCGATCATATAAACTGCCATATAAACAGATACTGCACGTATTTCAGTATAGCGTGCTTGAGGCCGAATCGTTGAGATAGGCACTTAGCAACCTCGCCGTAAACCCTCGCCCGATGAGGGCGGGGATATAAGGCGAAAGTGCGATAGCACTTTAAGATAGACAGACTCTATTTGAGTTGTATAATACTGGTTATTCATGGCTGTGTTGTATTTCTGTGTTGCTACTCTATACTCATGATCCCGACAAGATCAGAGCAAATGGCGGCAAGTTATGAGAATCAACAACTTAGATAAGATATTCCAACTAATCCCCACTCTCAACTATGCTGACACTAAGCGATTAAACAACTCAGTCAAAGAAAAGCTCGATGGTGACACCGTTGGAAAGGTCATAGCGGAACGAGAGCAGACAGTTGCTGATTGCCCCCATTGTCACTCAATGAACTTCATCAAACATGGAGTTACAGCAAAAGGAATACAGCGTTATCGCTGCAAAGATTGCACGAAGACCTTTTGCTCTTTTACAGGAACGCCATTATTCAAAATGCGCATGGAAGACAAGTGGTTAGCTTATGTGGCTCTGATGTGGGATGGAGTTCCGCTTCGTAGGATAGCAGCAAGGCTTAAGATTACATTGAGGACAGCATTCTTTTGGAGGCATCGTTTTCTTAAGATGCCAAATCAGAATCAGCCAACGTCATTTACTGGGATAATAGAAGCGGATGAGGCTTTCCTACCTGAATCGTTTAAAGGGCGACGTCAGATGCCGAGAGCGTCGCGCAAAAGAGGTGGGGGAAAAGTACCTCTTGTCCCTTTTCTTGTTTCGTACCAACGCGGAGACCAGTATACCTATCGTGTCATGGAGCGTAATACGAAGAAGAATCTTGCTGAGGCTATTACGCCGCTACTAACAAATGGATGCTGCCTTTGCACTGATGGTAACCTATCGTACAAGAGTATTGTCAACGACCTTGAGATAAAGTTAGACCACAAGCGTATCATAGCATTGGACGGCAGGGTAATTGACGATATATACCATATCCAACACGTTAATGGGTTTATTGCCAATTTCAAAGAATGGCTATCTAGATTCAAAGGGGTTGGTACTTTCTATTTGCCGAACTACCTCGCATGGTACATATGGATGCGAGATAAAGGCTATGGCGAGGAAATTAAGTGGCTTAAAGAAGCTACAGATAGTTAATGGCAGGCATATAATCTCCTGCCGTATTTATTGGGATACTCTAGTTTTGCGTTGAGACTTCGACACTTTCTCCAGCAACTAGACCATCAATTTGCAATTCGCCTCCATGGTTGATGACATCACCTCCGATCATTCCAAAGACTTCCACCTTCGCGCCATCTTCAATCACCAAGGACTCTGCAACCATACCACTTAAGACGAATTTAACTCCACTCCTGACAGTAACGCTACCTGAAACCATGCCAGTTAACTCAAAGTCAGTTGTAACATCATAGTCACCTTGGATAAAACCTTGTTCTTTCAACATATTACTTCCCTGCTAATGTAGTTTTATATAACCATACACTAAGAGTTGTATAGATTTCAAACAACAGTTTAACCACACCTACTGAGTCAATAACATGTTTAATCTCAGTTTCAGCAACGTCAAAATACAACAGCGCCTTATTCATACAGCTAGGTATTTTGAATGTTAAGAGCAACCAAAATACGCATTTACCCAACACAAAATCAGGCTGATTTTCTAGTAGCTCAGTTCGGTGCTGTGCGGTTTGCGTACAACAAAGCTCTGCATTTAAAGTCTCATATGTACCGTAAGCATGACGTTACATTGAATCCTAAAAAGGATAT
>JBHOGO010000118.1:0-10007 GCA_043421945.1 bacterium sp. HQB-150
AGAGATAAACTTATGAATAGAAATGCCTTTTTGAAACTGAACTTGATTTTTAGCCATGATGATTTCCTCACTCAACGTCTATTACTAAGTATAGCCATCAATACTGAGTTTTAGTGGTAATCAGGTAAATATATACCCAAGAGACATCAAACGTAAAATGCCGTCTAATTAACGTCAAGAGACCTTAGGTATATATACCGTGTAAATTCAAATAATGCGTTTAGATTTATTTAAATAGAACTTACTTTAGATGGTTTTAATTACCACCATGCATCAAACTGTACGCCCAGTGTTAATGAATCAATATCTCTGGTATCTGCTACATGAGAGCCAAAACGTTGCTCTTTCCATGTTCTGTCTTCGGTTGCATGCGTCGCATAGAAACGAATACTTGGTACCGCGCCCAAATGGAAACGCTGTGATATTGTTGCTTTAAAGCTACTATTAGTGCGGTCGAGTTTTTTACTGGTTGCTTCTTGATAGCCGAACTCAAATTCCGTTTGAGTAAAGTTATTCCAATCATATTTTGGTCGGATACCTACAGCAAACCACTCTTTAGAGTCTTGGCGATCATCATCCATAGAGTTGTTTTCATAGGCAAGAGAGTACGCACAGCTCCAATTATCACTAATCGTACACCAGCCACTGTTCATAATACGGAAACTCGTACCTGGGGCTTCAACGTTGAATTTAGCTTCGCTGGTATAACCCGACACGGCGATACCGCCATTAACCTGTACGGTAAAGATATTATAAGTAGGTCCTATACTTCCTTTATGATTAAGGGTAAGCATATAGCCATGTTTTTCGATATCTTTACCGGTTTCTTTAACTATTTCGGTATCATCAACAACACCAGCATAGTTAACACCTAAGGTTAAGTTTCCACCTAAAACGTCAATACTATGAATTCGCGCTTCTGGAGAAAAAATTCCGGTTCTTCCTGTTCCACTTCCTGAGCTTAGGTCAAACTCATAATTATGGTAAACCATCGACATATCAACAAGAGAGTTATTCAACTCAATATCACGAATACCTGCTCCACGGCCACTATTATCCCAAAATTTGAAATCAAGCATATCATCATCTATATTTCGGGTATATCGTTGCCCACCCCATAGGCTAGTTTTATCACTGCCGAAGACACCATATAGCTGCCCCCAAGCTTGCATAATTGTAAATGAGTTAGAACCCGTTCGTTGGTTATGCCATGTCCCCATCATAAAACCAATTTCAGCACGCTGGTCGTCTTCTTCATAAAGATCATGACGAACACCTAACTCGGCCCAATCATCTTCATTACCAAGACGATATTTGCCTCCCGCGCCTTCAGCCTTAATATAGTCTGGGTAGCCATCGCCACTTTGACTATTTGGCGAAAAGTGCATACCTGCCCGGGCATAGCCAAAAAAGTCCGTACTAGCACTAGCACCAAAAGAAAGACCAATTGAACATGTTATAATCGCTGCTGCTATTTTATTTAATTTCATGCTTATTCCATTTTAATGTTTTTATTGAATGTAGCCGTAGGGTCCCCAAGCTTATTAAACTTGGGGAAAACAAATAAAAAGTACTGCTTTATCTTTATATTAAATTTATCTTGGATACTGTGGGCTTAAATAATATGGCACCTCGTGAAATGTTTAGGAGCCACTTCTTTTACCTCAGGTAATACTTGCGAACAAACCGGCAAGGCATGCGGACAACGTGCCGCATAGGGGCAGCCAACTTTATCTGGTGACCATACCGGTGTTTCTAAACTTCTGTGGGTTGGCAGTTTTTCATGAATACTTCGCGATGGATCGGGTACTGCTGCCAATAATAACTGCGTGTATGGGTGCTGAGGATTTTGGGTGATTTCTTCAGTATCTCCCCACTCCACCATATGCCCACAATAAAGTACAAGAGTCTCATCAGCAAAATAGCGTGCTGTTGCGATATCATGAGTGATATACATGAAGGACTTGCCCATTTCATGCTTCATCTCATTCATTAAATTCAATACGCCAATACGAATGGATACATCTAACATTGATGTTGGCTCATCCGCTAAAATCACGTCTGCACCGATTGCCAATGTTTTTGCTAAGAAAACACGCTGACGTTGACCACCTGATAATTGATGAGGAAACTTTTTAAGCACTTCACCTGGCGGGTTCATCCCTACTTGTAAAAGCAGTGCATGAAGTTTATCTTCCAGTGCCGACCCTTTTAGTCCGTGGTAAATTTTCAACGGACGCGTTAAATGGTAGCGAATTGTGTGTAACGGGTTTAGCGATCCAAACGGGTCTTGAAACACCATCTGCACATCATTTCGGTAGTCTTGCAGCTCTGCCCCTTTGATCGTCGTGATGTCTTGATTTCTAAATAAAATCTCACCACCACTAGGCTCATGAATCTTAGTAATTGCTCGTGCTGCGGTACTTTTCCCACACCCCGACTCACCCACCACTGCAAGGCAATGTCCTGAGTACATTTTGAAATCTAAACCATTCAGCGCTCGCATATACTGTTTAGGCTGAAATAGTCCTTTTCTCTGCTTCTTGAAGTCAACCGTTAGCCCTTTTGCTTCAAGAGTAATCGTTCTCGTATCCATTATGCTTCCACTCCTTCCGCGACCATTGCTCGTTTTTTCTCAATCTTTGCTCTTGCTTCCTGATCCAATAACGGTAGTGGGTTGTGACACGACACCCAACCGTCTCTCGATTCCACAAAATCGAGACTAGGCTCCGCGCGCGAGCAACGTGCATCACAACGGAAACAACGCTCTGCAAAACGGCAACCATCTGGCAAATTATTTAAATCGAGTGGTGTCCCAGGGATCCCGATCATCTCTTTCATTTCGCCTTTTAACGTCGGGAAAGAGTTTCCTAACCCGTAGGTATAAGGGTGCTGTGGCTTTTGTAGGATGGTTTTGGCGTTAGCAACTTCAACCAATTTCCCTGAGTACATGATGCCAATTTGGTCACAGAACTCGACCATCAAGCTCAAATCATGAGTAATAAACAGCACAGAGAAACCAAATTGTGCTTTTAAGTCATAGACTTTTTGTAGAATTTCACGCTGTACTACCACGTCTAATGCCGTTGTCGGCTCATCCATGATAAGGAGCTTAGGGTTCAAGGCTAGCGCCATTGCAATCACAACACGTTGACGCATGCCGCCCGAGAACTGGTGCGGATAATCAAACAGGCGCTCTGGTGGAATATCCACAATACGCAGTAGCTCTTTGGCTTTTTCAATCCCTTCTTTACGTGATGAAACGAAATTATGTGCTTTGAAGATATCGTAGAACTGGTACTCAATAGTTTTCACTGGATTCAAACAGTTCATTGCGCTTTGGAAGACCATCGACGTATCTTTCCAACGGAAATCACGTAGCTCTTCTTCATCAAAATCCAGCACATCCTTGCCTTCAAAAAGAATCTCACCAGCAGAGATCATCGCAGGTGGACGGTGCAAGCGCATCAATGCATAAGCAATGGTACTTTTCCCGCAGCCTGACTCACCAGCAAGACCAAAAATACTGCCTTTGGGAATAGAGAAGCTAACATTATCAACGGCTCTCACTTTGCCAGTGAACGTAATATAATCAACGCAGAGGTTATTAACCTTGATTAAATCACTCATACTGCTTCTCCTTCTACTGGAACATTACCGAGTTGCGCTTGCTTCTTTTTCAGCTTTGCTGCTTTCGCTTCTTCGCGGCGGAATTTAGCCATGATTTTTTGCGCACGTAATTTCGGGTTTGAAATTTCATCGATAGAGAAATTGACCAACGCTAAACCGATTGCAAGCATGGTTAAGGCTAAACTTGGTGCAAGTATTTCCCACCATGCGCCAATTCGAATCGCCGAGGTTTGGTCTGCGTTATAGAGCATGCCGCCCCACGTGACACTCAGTGGATCACCCAAGCCGATAAACTCTAGTGTTGCTTGCGTCATGATGGCGTAGATAACGGTGCCGATGAACGAGCTCGCGAGTATAGACAGCATATTGGGCATGACTTCAAAGAACACCATGCGATGTTTACGCTCACCCATCACTTCAGCAGCATGGACAAAATCACGGTTTCTTATCGACAAGGTTTGCGCTCGAATCACTCGCGCCCCCCACGGCCAGGATGTCGCACCTATGATAACCGCAATGACGATGGGGGATACCTGATCCAAGAATGAGGCAAGTACGAGCATTAAGGGCAGGCTTGGAATCACCATGACAATATTGGTTAAGAAAGACAGGACGTTATCGACCACCCCTCCGAAGTAACCAGAGCTCACACCAATCACGACAGCCATGATCATCACAAACCCACCCGCAACAAAACCTACGAGGATAGACATGCGTCCGCCATACAGAGTTTGTGCCCAGACATCACGTCCCATTCGAGTTGTGCCTGCCACATGTTCTACAGAAGGTGGCTGATGCGGCCTTGCAATACGTGCATTTGGATTGTAATCAGTAAACAATGGCGCACCAAAGCTTAATGTGCAGACCAAACCAACCATGATAATGCCGATAGCTGCTTTTTTATTATTTCTGAATAATTCAAATAATGTAGAAAATATATTTTTCATACTAATCACCATTAATTAAGCTGGTCGCGCAAACGAGGGTCAAATAAGAACAAGAGTAAATCAGCGATGAAGTTTGCAACCAATACCATAATAGTCATCATCAGCAGGTAACCCTGAATAAGTGGATAATCGCGAGCCATCATGGCTTGGTACATTATTTGTCCAAGACCTGGATAGTTAAAGATAATCTCAATAATTAACGAGCCACCGAAAATCGTACCGATAGACATCGCAAAAGAGGTAATCATTGGTAGCATTGCATTACGCGCACCGTAGAAGAACATCACCTTTTTGTCAGGAACACCTTTTGCCCAGCCCATGACAATAAAGTCTTCACCCAGCTGGTTAATCATATTTGAGCGCATGCCCATCACGCCGCCGAGGCCAAGAAGAACCATTGCACCTAATGGCAAAGCTAAATGGTATAACACGCTGCTGATCCACTCCCAGTTCATCCCTGGGTCTAACTGAGGAGAATAGGCATAACCGGTAGGAAACCAACCTAGATTAGAAGCAAAGACAAAGTAGAGCCCAAGTGCCATAACGACGCCGGGAATCGAAGAAATAACCACTGAACCGATGGTAATAAAGCTATCGATTCGCGTGCCACGACGCCACGCCACATAGATACCTGCCAATGTGCTAATCGTATATGAAATAACGAGATAGACACCGACCAGTAATAAAGTCCACAGCGTTGCACGTCCTAGCACTTCAGTCACAGGCTGGAAAAATCGTGTCGACATGCCCCACTCAGCAGAAAGGATACTTTGCACATAACCAAAAAATTGCTGATAAAGCGGTGTCGACGTCGAATAGCCATATAATGCTTCCAACGCTGAAATCGTTTCAGGCGTAATTTGCCCACCATTTTGAACAAGGCGCGCGATAAATGATTGGATAGGATCGCCAGGCATCATTCTTGGTAGAAAGAAGTTAATTGTGACAGCAAATAAAAATGCTAACACATAGAAAACCATTCGTTTCACTACGTAATTCATATATTCCCTCAATATTGAAGAGGCGTGCACCTCTTCATCTTTGTAAAATAAGCAACAATTAATTAACGGTTATAAAAAGTCCCATCGAATATTAGCGATTGCTATTTTTAATCCGCCTTTAGTTTGTAAAACAAATGATTTATTAACATTTGAGAAATCAATAGTGCCAATATCGAGCAAGTGAATTGGAACCTGAACGGTCATCCATTGGTTTAGTGATGCTGGCAAAGATTTTGTTATATCATAAGACAAGACATCGTCAATTAACTCACCGTCTGATTGAGACAATGTCAACATAACGGGGTGTTGAGGTGGCTCAACGATGTAGACTTCAAACGCGATATACCCTTCATTTTCACGGAAGTGAGAAAGATCATCAGGGGCATCAAAGCAGGACTCTACGTATACTGCACTTTGCTTGTCAGTAACAAAATCAAGCAACGCCGCATCTTGCTGCTGTTGATAATTGAACGGCGTGGTTGTCACACTATCCAAAATAACGCGGTTATTTCGAGAAACATCCTTGGTAACATTTTTTTCAACGTCAAGCACCTTCAGCTGGTAATCACCAATCGTTGCTTTGATACCGAACAGCTCTAACGCACTTTTCGCTGACGCACTTCCATCACCATCCTCATCCAACGGAATATCGTCTAAATATTGGTTGTAATGGCTTGCTGTATCACTGTATTGCAAACCGTAGCCGTAGCCGAAGAGTGGTGCGTGTTCGCCTTCAGGATCTTGCTCTCCCTCTGGCACGATATAGTTCGGAATATGAGTGAGGTGACCACTAACCGTTGCAGACAATTTCTTCGCTGGCCATGAATATGAAAGCGTACCTTGGAAGTCATAGATAGGCATCCCGGCTTCATCACCAACCAAAACATCGACAATACCCGCGCCTTCACTGCCCGGAAGCCATGCGGCAACAAACGCGTCAGACTTGGATATTTCTTCGTTCACATAAAGCGGTCGGCCCGAGAAAAAGACACTAATGGTTTTTACGCCAGCACTATGTAGACGACGGATCAGCAGAACGTCTTCTCGGTAGCTTTTCTTCAGGGCAGCATAGTCAAGTGATTGCCACTCTTTAATATCACCCATCATCTCCGCGTAAGGATCTTCACCAAACACGACCACAGCAACATCATCTTCTGAATACTCACCCGCGAGCTTAGGGTCGAAAATAACATTATCGACACCCAATTTATCTTCTAAAGCGGCTTTCATTGTTGTCGCGCCAGGGAAGTCATCCAGGGTATTTTCATCCCCTTGCCAAGTCAGACTCCAACCACCTGTTTGCTTTTGCAAATCATCAGCAGCACTACCCGTAAGAATGACTCGCTGTTGAGCGCGTAGCGGTAAAATGCCTTCTTTATTTTTTAGAAGTACAATTGATTTACGTACTGCTTCACGTGCTAATTCACGGTGGGCTGGGCAGCCCAGAATAGATTGGTTCCCTGCATGCGTACGTAGTGAAGGTTGTGGTTTATCCCACAAGCCAGCACGCATTTTTACTCGTAGGATGCGCGTAACGGCATCATTGATACGTGACATCGGAATTGTGCCGTTTTGTACATCTGCCAGCGTTTGTTGATAAACGGCTAGCCAGTGTACAGGTACCATTAATACGTCATTCCCCGCATTAATCGCATAAGTCGCATCTTCATCAGAACAACGGTTAACTTCAGCGTGCCCGTTCCAGTCAGTGACAATTAAACCGTCAAAGCCCATTTTTTCTTTTAAAACGTCAGTCAATAAGTAGTGGCTGCCATGAAGTTTGCCATTATAGGCTTCTTCGAATTCACCCTCATTAGCATGGTCGTAATTGGCTGGGTTAACCCAGCTATTAAACGATGACATCACTACTTGGGCACCCGCAGACAAACCACTAAAGTAGCCGGCTGCGTGGACATTAATGAGCATCTCTTCCGAGTAAGCGTTAATACCGCGGTCTACGCCCGTCTCGGTACCACCATCACCAACCCAGTGCTTCACGTTAGAGATAACACGTTGATCTGACTTAAGAGAGTTTACGTCCCCTTGCAGCCCTTTAACCATTTCATGTGCATAAGCATGAGTAATCTCTGGGTTCTCAGAGTAACCTTCGTAAACACGTCCCCAACGCAAGTCACGTGGTGTCGCCACTGTTGGGGCAAATGTCCAATCGAGACCAGTCGCAACAACTTCTAGTGCCGTAGCTTCACCGATACGGTGAATAAGTTCAGGATCTCTTGCAGCACCTAAACCAATGTTATGTGGAAATACCGTTGCGCGGAAAACATTATTGTGACCATGGACAGCATCCGTTGCCCAAATAAATGGAATTCTGAATGGGCGATCTTCAAATGCAGATTCAGTCGCTAACCAAAACTTATCAGCTTCATTCGCCCAGTCCAATGCTGAAGCATATTTATTTTCACCAGGCCAAGCACCGCCACCATTAAGAATAGAACCAATTTTGTATTTTTTAATATCTTCAGGCGTCACTGTTCGTAAATCAGGCTGAATCATTTGACCCACCTTCTCTTCTAAAGTCATCGCACAGAGAATTTTATTTATCGCTTCTTCTATATTATTATCTTTAGGTATCTCAGAGTTAATGCATGGCCAATCAGCAAAGAAAGGAAGATTAAATTTAGACATAGATGAACAGTTCCAATTAAAATTATTCTAAAAACCAACTGGACACCATTCTATCGACAAAGCATATAAAAAACGTGAGCTACTACACACTTCAATTTAGGGAATAAAACAGTTTTTCATTTCTTGTAATCCTGCACAAATTTCCTATTACCTGTGAAAGAAGAAAGCAAATAATGAAATTTAATTTCCAAAAAACAATAACTTAAATAGTGAAACAAGATTTTACCAAGTTTCATACAAACAGTTACACGGATAAAACAGATGCTCTTTTAAACAGTTCAACTCCCACGTTAATTCGACGAGCGGTCGTATGGGATTCATTGATATCTTCCATCAATAAATGAATAGCAGATGAAGCGAGTACAGAAAAATCACAACCTATCGAACTTAATGCTACAGGTAACATGCTAGAAATAGATAAATTATCACAGCCTAAAACAGATATATCATCAGGGACTTTGTACCCACGACACTCAAGGGCATCAATAAGTGATATTGCCGTTTTATCGCAGACGCAAAATATCGCTGTCACGCCATCAAAGATTCCCTCATCTAACATCTTCGGTAATACATGTTGAGCACCAAAATCTGATCCTGCTTTACCTTGAGTAATTTTATCTTTTAACTCCTGCATATTATGCAGTTCGCAATAGTCCAAGATATCTATTTTATCACATGAAGAAATACCTTTTAATCTTGCCTCAAATAAGAAACTTTCGGTTCTCTGGCGTAAAGAATGCCTAGTTTGAGCCGTTAATATTTTCATATTCACATGCCCTTGCTCAATGAGGTAATTTGCCGCTAGGCGACCACCTAAATCGTAATCAGGAGAGATACTGGAGACCCGCATTTCATCATCAACACCATTCACTAATATCTTTGGAATACCACGAGCTTCAAGAATATGCATCAAATTACGATCTTCACTACCAAGCAACATGGCAGCTTCAACACTGGCGAGCTTCTCTTCAATCTGCTGCTGTGTATGATTTTCGTTGAGCAACACCAAGTGCGCTTTCAAACCAATTTTTTCACAGTGTAGGCGAACTTCTTGAAGCATTTCAGCATAAAAAAGATCGGGCGAGTCAAACGAATCTGTTGAGATCAACGTGACGCTAGTGAAGGGCAATGCCAATTTAACATTGGTTTTTTTGCGCTCATATCCACACTTTTCCATTGCTGCTTCCACTTTTTCACGAATGTCTTGCTGCACATTCATGTTGTGGTTCAACACACGAGAAACCGTGCTTTTCGAAACGCCAGACAAGGTAGAAATGTCGCTAAGTGTCGGTTTTTTCACGATATATCCCTTACAACTGTGATTACATTGATCATAAAGTAATCCGTCTTCAAGCACAAAACATTTCTCAAAACAGTCACAACGAGAAAAATTCCACGCACATGAAACTTTTCACAACAAGATCTCCATCACACACATTTTTAAAACAGCAGTTCATAATAAATCACAACAACGTTCCTGAATCCGTACTAGAGGCCTTATGTGTCATCAACATTCTCTTGAAGTAATCAAAAACGATATCATTGAGTCAGTTCGTCGAAACATTCCCGTCATTGGTGTTCGTAATCCAATGGTCGGTAATGGCGCACCAAACTTTGATTGGCACTATCCGGACGAGTACTTCTGGACCGACTCATTTTGGACAGGACAATTATGGTTGGCTTATAGCCTGACAGGCGACCAATCGAGTGAATTACTCCCACTAAATCAAAGATTATAGTGTGAGCTTCTTGGTGTAGCCTTGACTTACTCGCCAAACTCACC
>JBHOGO010000119.1:0-9751 GCA_043421945.1 bacterium sp. HQB-150
TTGGATAGGTTCAAAGGCGTCGGCACATCATATTTACCGAACTATTTGGGGTGGTTTATTTATATGAGAGATAAGGGCTATGGGGAAGAAGACTGCTGGCTAAGAGAGGCTGTTGGTCAGTAAAGTCACCACTGATTATTACATTTCAATTAAAATCATATAGTTGGTTCACAACTCTCTCTTGAAATAGTGTAATATATTGTAATTTTATAATTGCAAAGTTAAAAACAACAAGAAGCTCACAAAATGAACAATAATATACTTGCAGTAGCACTGTTAGCAGGACTGATATCAGGCTGTGGTGGCGATGACGGCGGCGGTAACTGGTCGCGTGAGGAAGTCGAAAACATTACGCGTAACGTACTGGCAGATCTAGCGGAAAATGAATGGGAGACTATGGACAACCATTCGTTACCTCTTACAGCGAACGCGGGCGCTGTAGAGCGAAATAATGTTTGGGCTTGTGGGGCTGGCTATAAATGTACAGAAGATAAGAACGCTCCTGCCCTAGACGGATTTTCGATGCGCTACGAGCTTAGTGAAGAAAACCCAATAAAATTATTTGTATATGTTGAAAATGAAGGTGGGCATACTACAATCCCGCAATATGTTTATGACGGTGTTCAAATGATTGAGGACATCATTGGGTATGACTACCCAATCTTCACTGAAATTGAACAACTTCATATAATTGATGGAGATCACCCTTATAATCAGAACTACTCATTAGCTGAAGGAACGGCTGGCGGAATAATTATCGCTATTAACCAACTAAATGGGAGTGGCGGGCAATGCGGCCTTTGGAGCAGAGGCTTTGCTTCAAACGCACCTGCTGGTCGGGTTGTTACCGAGCTGAACGAGTTTGCGACTGACAAAGGCTGGGGATGGGTTAGCGTTGGTGGTCGTAACGGTAGCTGTTCAGCGGACGCTAATATTATGGCGCATGAACTTATGCATGGCCTCGGGTTTAGTGCTCACTTTGAAGGCTTTGGCATAAACGGTGCGTTTGGTGCTCCAGCAAAAACTGCTTTACGCACCCTTTATAACAACCCTGCTCAAATGGATCATGAGAACATGGAAATTTACCACTACGAGTAAGATTTCCTTCCTAAATGTTTTTAGAAAGACGCTTTCGAGCGTCTTTTTTTTATCCCCATAAAGCGTTTCGATAAATAACAACACAGAAATACAACAAAGCCACAAACATACAGTAATTATCGTTGTTCGCACCTTTCTGTCAACCAAATAGAAGCTGATAGCTGCATACTTGTACAATTATCTTTTCATTTCAGCCACTAAAGGCTATCGAACTCAATAATTACCCGTTTGTAATGTACGCTTAGGCGGTATTGACCACGAGGAAGACGCCAGAAATAGTGAGCAGAATAACCCGCTGTCCAAATTGAACTTAGCTAGCGGGTAGAAAGTCTTCGCTTACGATAACGGTCTAAGTCGGTAAAGAGCATAAAGCAGTCAGAATGGCGCATTATTTTCAAGGGCTGCTAACTTTCGTCATTAAAGATGATGCAATGATATTCTGTTCTTTGACACACACTTTTGGACCAAAGGTTGTTTGAAAAAGCCATCAATTCCGTGATATCCTTAATTATTAATGACTTACGTTGACCATGGCTTACTCCATGACAGCTTAGGTTAAGATTTCACCGAGTACGTACAGTCGCTTTTCAAGGATGATAATACCTTGTTGAAACTGGTGAACTGAGCGCGGTGTGATAAGAGTCAATGACTGACTCTACTTTTTTCAAAACCGTCTTTTTGTTCAAAGAGGCGTCTTTTTCGTATCTATATTTTATAAAGGATTATTTCAATGAAGTTAATTGAAGCGGTTATTCCTGCTTGTTTGTTTTTTTCTGCCAATGTGTTTGCTACTGAAGTTGGAGGGTGTTTTAGTAATGATACCGATGGGTCTGAGTGGTTATCAAAAACGATTAGTTTCTCAACCCCACTGGTTATCGATTATAACTCTTCTTCTTGGGATGACATACACCAATTCTATTTCGACTTTGATGCAGATAACGTATTAAATCCACGCTCATTTAGTGTGGAAGGCGATCTCGTCAATCCGTTGACAGAGCATCAAAGCATTACTGGACGTTTAGAAGGGCATAGTAGCGCGAATGGGGGGAGTCTTAACCCTGGTAATCGCTTTTACATGAACCTGAATAATGTGATCTATTTTGACAAATTGGAAGAAGGTAATATTCACCTTGGCTTGGGGCGTACGGGGTCTTCTGAGATTGTTAAATTACATTCCCTGACGGCTAAATTTTGTGGTATTCGTGTCATTGAAGGACAAACCGCTTTTGTTGATGCGACGAAGCATGCTTTAGGTAGCACGGATAACTATGCTAAGCCTTTTTCCGTAGAGCCTGAGGTTACCTATGTTTTAACGGTCGACGGCGCCGCTTCTGATGGTATGAACCGAAAGCTTGGTGGTGTTGCGTATTCCGCTGATTCCGGACGCCCATTCCCGCTATTTTTCAAGCAAGTTGTCGCCGATTTTACATTGCGATAACAAAAATAATTAAGCAGCTTCCTTTTCCGGATTCAAGAACACTTCATCAATATAGTGCCAGTCTCTAATTTGTCTGCTCCACCTTTCAGGGTTGGCAAGTTGAGCTTGGCAATACACCTGACTTCGTTGCGCGAGGATATCTATATCTTCACCAGTATGTCTTTGTTGAAGTGTAACATACTTAATACCGCTGTGTTTGTGCTCGTTGTTGTACCAATGAGTAAATTCCGCAACCCAACTCCTGGCATCATCTATAGAGTGAAAACCCTCAATAGGCCATGCTGGATGGTATTTGACAGTTTTGAACAACGACTCAGAGTATGGGTTATCATTGCTTACCCTTGGCCGTGAATAAGAGCTAATGACTCCCAGATCTTGCATCTTTGCCAGTAGTGTAAAGCTCCGCATTGGAGCACCATTATCAGAGTGAAGAACTACCTGTGATGTAACACACTTTTCATTCCATACAGCTCGTTGTAATAGCTCTGCGGCATGCTCCCCTAACTCCTGCTCATATACTTCCGAGCCAACTATTTTTCGGCTAAAAATGTCAGTAATCATATACAGATAGTAATGCTTGCCTTTTGTCACTGATGGTAAATAACTGATGTCCCAACTCCATACCTGATTTGGCGCTGTTGCTTTCTGTGCTGTCGGGCGCTTAGAGCTGCCCCTGGCCTTGGTTCTCGAACGATTAGACAACTGGTTATGTTCTCTGAGCACTCGGTAGAATGTAGCCTCAGAAGCAATATAGATCCCCTGGTCAGCAAGTGAAGGAACGATCAAGTTTGGCGGGCAACTGGCAAATTCCGGTGAGTTACAAATATCCAGAATAGCTTGACGTTCTTCGTCCGACAGCTTGTTATGTGGTTCAGGCCTTTCTGGAGACTTGCGCATATCCTCAGAGATAGTACCGGTATCACTGTCGATCCATCGTTGTAAGGTTCGGATAGATACTCCAATGACTTCGCATGCTCGAGTCTTACGGGCGCCTCGGGAAACAGCTTCTTCAACAAGAGTCACGATATTCAGCCGCTCTGGGAGAGAAGTTAATCTTCCTCGTCGTGTTCCCAGAGGGCATTGAACTTTTCCCGCAAAACCAAGAGGGCCGCAGTCTCGGCTAACGCTTTGTCCTTACGGGCCAATTCTCTTTCTAACTCCTTGATTCTTTTTCTGTCAGCACGACGCAGAGAATCTTGCTTGTGTTTGCTTTCTTTCTTCGGCTGATGGGCTTGAATAGAAGTGGCCCGCCACTTCTTCACCTGTTCCACATAAAGCCCCTTTTCACGGCAGTACGCGGATAGCTCATGTTCGGACATCGTGGCAGTCTCAATTACAAATGAAAAAATCTGCTCAGCGCTGTAATGCTCATTTCCTCCATCATCGTTGGCCGGTAGCAAGCCCTCTTCTTTCAATTCTTGTCTCCACTTGTTAACTGTTCCATTTCCGACATTCAATTTATCAGCAATCCTTCGAACAGAATAACTATATGGAGGAAGTAACCAAACCCTTCCTTGTTCTCTTACTTCTACATCGATAGCAGGCATTGGCATGTTGTCTCCTTAATAGGGTCAAAATATTAGGCGACAACTATGCTGACACAAGGGGGGAATAGGTGTCCGGTTTGCTCCGGCGCATGCACTGTCAACCAACGGCTCTGGAACGTATGTCGAATCAACAAACGATTCACCCACTACGACCTCCGCTCGCTCGGTGATGCAGGCATAACAAACACCAACGCCTACCTACGCGCCCTGATTCGAACTGGACTCGTACGCCAATACGACACCCCAGAAGGCAAATACTATCGCCTCATGATCGACCTCGGCCCCAAACACCCTGTTCGCAGTAACGCAGGGCTCACCTGCCAAAACACAGGCACCTTCTACCAATACCTGGAGGGAAGATGAGCGAACTCGATTGGAAAGAAGCACTACGACAAGAAATAGAGCACTCAGGCAAAAGCCTCAACGTCCTCGCCAAAGAGCTAGGCGTCAGCAGCTCAAAACTCAGCCAAGTCGTAAGAGGGATCTACCCAGGCAAAGACGACGACCTAAAACTCGCCGTCCTAGGCAAACTCATGCGCCAAACGATCAGCTGTCCCGTCAAAGGCGAAATACCCATCAACGTCTGTGATACCTACCAGAAACAACCGTTCTCATCGGCCAACCGCGAACGAGTTCGTCTCTATCGAGCCTGCAGAAATGGGTGTCCCCACTCATCACACTGCAACGACGGTCAAACGCACAGCAAGCCCAAAGAAGCCGCCCCGCTCAACGAATACTACAACCTCGAAGAGCAACGCAACTTCATCAAACGCACCGCCCATAACGACACAAAACGACTCGCAGAGCTAGAGCGACTCGCCGTCAAATACAACCAACTCATATGGAAGCGGCAGCAATAGCTGCCGTAAAGGAATACAAAATGAAAAGAATCAAAACAAACCACAAAGCCAAGCAGCTCATCAACACGCTCTCGGCCATCAAAGGCAATATCAAAGCCATAAAGCAAAAGCCCAACGCCTTGCTCGTCACCATCGACACCCCCACCCCAGAGCTCGCACACCAAGGGATAGAAATAACCCAAACCATCAACGGCCTCACCCAACGCATCTATGCAGCAAGACTATCAGGCTGCTGCATTGTCTGGGAGGAATAATCATGTACAAAACCATCTTCCACTACCTCAAACAAGATGAGCTCAGTTGCTCAGAACTCAGCTACCTCATTGGCTGCCACACCGCCAAAGCACTCCAGCATTACCTATATCAAATGAGCAGCCACGGCTTTATCAAACGCGTCGGAAAACGCTACCAACTCGCAACACCACAACCGCTCATGGTTCACTGTAGCCGCTGCAACAAAGAAATACTGACCTGGACCGCAGATATCAAAAAGCGCTGCCCCCTCTGCCAACCAGAACAAACCCTAAGCATCGTCAGCAAAGCAGCGCCCCAAACAACACAGCACGACCGAATAACCCGACTGCTACAACAACCCTTTAGCTCACAATACATCACCAACGCATTCAGCAAGGAGCCCCAACAATGAGTGCCGAAAACACCCAACCAACACCCCCAGGATTTAAGCGCAACGCACAAAACCACCTCGTGCCAGAATCTCAAATCAAAACCATCGACTCACTGCGTGATGACGTCGTCATGACCATCATCGCCAAAGCACGGCAAATTCAGCAAAACATGGCAATGTTCAAAGCCACAGCCATGAACAACATCGCAGATTTTGTCGACCTCTCCGCCGAAGAGTACGATGTCATATGGGGAGGCACCAAAGGCAACATCACCCTCCTCTCCTTCTGCGGTCAATACAAACTCGTTCGCGCCATGGGCGAGCACCGCATCTTCGACGAACGCATCCAAGCCGCCAAAGCAAAAATAGACCAATGCATCAGCCGCTGGTCAGAAGGATCAAGCGACCAAATCAAAGTCCTCGTCGACCACGCCTTTCGCGTCAACAAACAAGGCACCATCGACGTCAACCAAGTCCTCAGCCTCCGTCAGCTCGACATCGACGACCCCGAATGGCGCGACGCCATGGACGCCATCGCCGACAGCATTCAAATCACAGGCACCAGCACCTACCTGCGCCTTTATGAACGAATGAAAAACGGCAACTACCAACAAATCCCACTCGATATCAGCAAACTCTAAAAGGAAGAAATGAACATACTCCTAGACCAACCACTGGTAAGCCCGCACAGCATAGAGAGCATACTCGACGAAATACACCACGCCGAACGAGACCTCGCCCTCGACGAAGACACCTACCGCCAACTCCTCAACACCCACACAGGCAAAACCAGCTGCAAGACCATGCGCCTAGATGAACTACAAACCATCATCGACACCATGAAACAAAAAGGCTTTAAACCCCGTTTAAACACCGCCCCAAAGAAGCGAAAACCCACCCCATCAGGGAAGCTCAGCCCAAAATCAGGCAGCGCAAATCACCCACAAATCGATAAAATTCGAGCGCTATGGATAGATATGTATCAGCAAGGAATCGTCAGAGACGGCAGCGAAACCGCACTCGATAAGTTCGTGAAGAGAATGACAGGCGTTGAGCATGTGGGGTGGTTGAATAAACAGCAGGCGCAAACCTGTATAGAAATATTAAAGAAATGGAATACGCGCATCTACACCAACAACAAAACTGACTACAAGTCATCAACCCTTCAGCCAATTAATGAAAAGTGTCACAAATGTCGCTTAGACTGCTTGAGAGTGTGCACCATTTACTGAACGGATGCCACATTTTGCAATAATTTAAGAAAAGGAAGAAAAATGTTTAATGGTGATTTAAAAAAAGAAGCTCTTGCTGATTTGCAACGTGCAAGTGATAAAAATGAAACAGTAACAGAAAAGGTTATGGCGGCATCAACGAAGCTACACGAGTTACGTTCCACGTGTTGCGTAGAACTCATTTCAAAAGTCGAGAGCTATATAACCAACCTTGCAAATAGCCCAAAAGAGTTAGATAAGAGTTTTTCGGAATATCAAACAGAGACATCTTGTTTTAAAGACAGTATTAGTAAACTTGAACTAGAGGCTCAAAAGTCAACGACAACGGCCGCGGGTGGTGCAGCAGCAGGAGTCGCAGCAGGAGTTGGCACCGCAGCTCTAGCTCCAACGGCAGCAATAGCGATAGCAACAACCTTTGGAACAGCATCAACAGGTACGGCAATCTCTGCGCTATCAGGAGCAGCAGCAACCAACGCAGCACTTGCATGGCTCGGGGGTGGAGCCCTAACAGCAGGAGGCGGTGGTATGGTTGCTGGCAAAGGTCTACTCGCTCTTGCTGGTCCTGTTGGTTGGGCTATTGGTGGTGTAGCTCTTGCTGGCGCTGGACTATACTCACGCAAAAAAAATAAAGAGGTTGCAGAAAAAGCCAATGAGGAACGCAGAGAGATAGAAGCTAACATAAGAACACTAGACCTCATGCTAAATAGTACAACTGAGTTATTCTCTCTTACCCAAAAGCACAGCGATGGCGTTAATGAAATGCTTATTACACTGACTGGGTCCGCTCCGAACGACTACAAAGAATTCTCACCCAAAGATAAGGAAATGTTAGGAGCATTAATCAACCATATACATAGCCTGTCAAAAATCATTAATAAGCAGGTTGATATTGGGGAATGAGTGAATTAAGAGGTAATGATAGACCTACCATCAAAACACAAGTTAATGCATCCGTGGTTGGACAGCTAAACAATGTCAGATATGAGAAAGAGCTAACTGAACTATCAATACAAGATTTGCGCTTCAAATCGGCAACAGAGCAACTTGATAACGTTAAAATATTTTTGGGTTCTCCAGAGAATATCTTAGGCTCAGACAAAACAAAGCATGGAGAAATCGCAGAGCAAGTAGAGGTCGGAGTAAGAAACGCTAAGTCGATCCTTAATGGTGAATCAGCAACTGCAACTTTTGACACCGTTGGACGTACAGCCCCTGAAGATTACATCATTGACGGTATCAAAGTTCAGTCAAAATTCATCAATGGAACGCGGGCAAACCTAGATCATGTACTTGATCATATGGAAAAATATCAAGATTTCGGTCGTGATGGCTCTTATTACCATATCCCAAAAGATCATTATGAAATAATTGATAAAATACGTAATGGTCAAAGTGTCGATGGCCTGTCAGATAGAACAGTAAATACGCTACTAAAAAAGATCGAACTAGTCGAAGATGCAACTGGATTACCATTCGAAGAAGTAGTTAAACCTGGAATATCGGATTACGCTGAAATCCAACAAGGAACAGTGGAAAACACCCTAAGCCGACATAATGAAGATCTTGAGGCTAAAAACGACTCGATTAAAGATGATATATCCCAAGAGCACCAAGCATCACTCCAAGACGGCTTAAAAACAGCAGCAATTGCTGGGGCTATTTCCGGCGGAATTAGTCTAGCAACTGCAATTTATAGTAAACACAAAGACGGAAAAAAACTTCTTCAAGGCGACTTTACTATTGAGGATTAGAAGGATGTCGGTGTTATTACAGCAAAAGGAACGGCATCTGGAGCCATCACAGGCGCTGCAATCTATGGTTTGACCAACTATGCAGGCATGGCGGCACCATTTGCAGGTGCCGTAGCAGGAAGTATTAAGGGGATTGGGCTCCTATTAATAGAATTTGAAAACGGCAACATGTCACTTGATGAGCTTTACGATGAAGGGCTTGCTTTATGCTCTGAATCAGCGATTGTAGGTATAGCCAGTTTTGCGGGCCAAACATTGATTCCAGTTCCTATTTTAGGAGCCGTCATTGGATCAATAGCTGGTAAACTATTGTGTGAAAATATAGGTTCACATAGCAAAAAGCTCGCGCAAAAAATGGCTGATGAAACCAATAAATATATTGCGAAGCTAGACGCTCTCCACGCTGAAGCTTTTCACAAAATAACGCAATACTTTACTCATCTACACTCACTAACCGAAGCGGCATTTACCGTTGAAAACAATACAAAGGTTTTTGAACTAAGTATTGAATTGGCAGTAGAACATGGTGTGTGTGACTCAAAGATAATAAAGGATACCAACGCCCTAGATGCTTTCATGCTTGATTAAAATTAGCCCGCTCAACCCTTGACGCTTTTCTCCCCCCTCCCGCAAACTAGCTTTTCCAGCGGGAGGGAACCAAATGGCACAGCAAGCGCACCAACAAGAGATTTTCACCGAATCCACCAGCGAACTTCATGACCTACTCGATCATATCGAACACATCGCCCCCGATACCCTGCAACACCGTTGGCCTTCTTCCCTGCAATCTATCGCCGAACTCTTCCGCTTCGAACTGGAACGCTCAGGTGTTACAGACCCACACATCGCCAACAAACTCGTCCTAAGCCTCGGCCACTACCTTGGCGGGCGCGATATCTACATCCCCAATGGCAACATCCTCAAAACAGCAGTACGTAACATTCAAATTTGGCGTGATTTTAATGGGCGGAATATCGAAGCGTTAGCAGTACAACACCAACTCAGTGAAAGGCAAGTCACCGCCATCCTCAAAGAGCAGAGAACGGCGGAAGTGCAAAGAAGGCAGAGAGCACTGTTTTAAACCAACACGGCCAAGGGATTGTCTGAGATCTTACTAAATTTGTTACTTAACCTGAGATCGGTTTAAGCCATCGCCATCAATCCTGATTTTTCTGTGTTTGTGATGTTAAGTGATGGCTT
>JBHOGO010000011.1:0-83864 GCA_043421945.1 bacterium sp. HQB-150
GTTCCTAAAGTTCGAAGGGGTCGACACCCTAGAGTTTGGTGATCAAAGCTTCATAACGGGAGTCCAAGAGTATCAAATTCGGCTTCTCAAACTGCTTGGTGCTCTATATGAATCAGTTTATTCCTAAGTGGGCTGCGGAATCTCGGATAGATATATTACGTGCTACTATTTGGTAAGCTTGTTGTGTGGTACTTGTGGTATTCATGTTGTGAATTTATTGGTTGTTTATATCGATAAGTTGTAATTAGTCAATGTGTGATGTTGCTCATTATTAAAAAAGTAGCAAATTCTACTATTTTGTACACTGGAGGCGTTATAATGCGCCCATGCTCAAGCTAAGTCTTAGAGCGAAGACATGCAGACAATGTCATGTACAACAAAGCCACTACACAATATGGAGCTCCCATGAGCAAACAAGATACTCAGGCTACTCCTGCACCTGCGAATGGTGCGATGGACAAGTTCCTGAACTTTATTGAAAAGGCAGGTAATAAAATTCCTGACCCAGCGCTACTGTTCTTTTGGGGCTTAGTGACGGTATGGGTATTATCAGCCATCCTATCGCGCTTTGAATTTGATCTTATTCACCCTGTTACCGGTACTGCTGTAGAAGTCAATAACCTCTTAACCGGCGAAGGGTTTGCACACTTCTTATCGACAATGGTCGGTAACTTCACTGGATTTGCACCACTGGGTATCGTCCTTGTTGCAATGCTAGGTGTGGGTGTTGCTGAAGCATCAGGCTTCATTAATACAGGTTTGAAGAAAATGCTGATGGTGACACCAGCAAGATTCATCACGCCAATGCTTATTTTAGTTGCTATCGTTTCGCACACAGCAGCTGATGCCGGTTACGTTCTGGTTATCCCATTGGGTGGTATTATCTTCCACGCAGCAGGTCGTCACCCTCTAGCGGGTATTGCAGCAGCATTTGCTGGTGTATCTGGCGGTTTTGCAGCGAACTTTGTTCCTTCTGGTATTGACCCACTGCTTGCTGGCTTCACCCAAGAAGCGGCTGCAATCCTTGACCCAGAGTATATTGTTAACCCATTAGCAAACATCTACTTTACGGGCTTTTCTTCAATCATTATCGTTTGTATCGGTTGGTATGTTACTGAGAAGATCATCGAACCACATCTCGCGCATACGCCAATTGATGATGATGCAGAAGAAGCACCTGATATGGGTTCTTTCACTGAGATTGAGAGTAAAGCATTCTCACGCGCTGGTTGGGCAATGATTGCGGGTATCGTGGCACTGATTGTGGCATTGATTCCTGAGACTTCAGCGCTACGTGCTCCAGATGGTCAAATTACCTCATTCTCTGCGCCAGTGATGCAGTCGATTGTTCCGTTGATCTTCATCTTGTTTGTTATTCCTGGTGTTGTTTACGGTAAAATTGCAGGTACGTTTAAGGCGTCAGATGACATTATCAAAGCGATGTCAACGACAATGGCTGGCATGGGCGGCTTCATGGTCATGGCATTCTTCATTGCTCAGTTCTTAGTTGCTTTCTCTGACTCTAACCTAGGTACATTGTTGGCACTTTCTGGTGCGCAGTTACTTCAAGCGATGGAGTTACCTGGTCAGGTGACCATCGTGGGTATGATTCTTCTTACCGCGTTTGTTAACCTACTTGTAGGCTCTGCGTCGGCGAAGTGGGCACTGATTGGTCCTATCATGGTACCTATGCTAATGGCTGTTGGTATCTCTCCTGAGCTAACTCAAGCGGCATACCGTGTGGGCGACTCTGTGTCTAATATCATCTCTCCGATGATGGTGTTCTTCCCGCTGGTTGTTGTTTATATGCAGCGCTATGTGAAGAACTCAGGTATTGGTACGCTAGCTTCTATGATGATGCCTTACTCAATCGCAATGACGATTGGCTGGACTATCTTCTTACTACTTTATTGGTTTGTTGGTATCCCACTCGGTATTCAAGCACCATATACCTACACAATGTAATATCCCCCTTATTACACTTTGTTATAAAGCCTCGCTTCTGCGAGGCTTTCTTTATATTGGTACTCTCTTATATTAATACGCTATTTTACCGGGCTGTATCAGAGGTGTGTCAAATGAAACTGTATTGTTTTCTACTTGTTAATTGTTCTGCTCTTGATGGTAATAGGCAATATTTTTATCTGTGGAGCTTCTGGTTGTAATTTGTGGGTTGTGCAGATTTAATCTCTGCTTTTTTGTTGTTTATTTGGTTTTTATTGTTGTTGTTGTTTTTATATCCAAATTTATCAGCTGTAAAGTGTCATTTTTATTTTCTTTTTGTGTGAAGTTATATGTGCTATTTTTTTGTTGTTTTGTAATATTCACACCTTAAGGAGTAAAAGCGTGAGTGACGTTTCCCCCCAAACCGCTGTAGCGTCAAAAGGCGTTATTGGCTTTATTGAACGAGCTGGAAAGAAAATCCCTGACCCAGTCATTATTTTTATGTTCTTGTTCACAGCCTGCCTATTAATTTCCGGAATGATCGGTGGTTTGCAGTTTGAAACGTTGGGTGCTGATGGTGGTTCAATTGAACACACGATCAAAAGCATGCTTGATACTGAAAATGTTCGCTGGATTTTCAACAACGCTATCTTAGCTAACTGGCTATCATTTGGTGGCGGTGTTCTTGGTGTCATCTTAATCGTGATGCTGGGTGTAGGTATTGCTGAGAATTCTGGTCTTCTTGCCGCTGTTATTAAAAAAGTTGGCTTGAAAATCAATGATAAGTACCTACCAATGCTGGTGGTATTCCTTGGTATTATGAGCTCAATAGCTACCGATGCTGGTTACCTTGTTCTTGTTCCGCTAGCGGGCATGTTGTATGCCGGTCTAGGTAAGAACCCATTGATCGGTATGGCTGCAGCGTTTGCTGGTGTCTCTGCAGGCTTTAGTGCGAACTTAATTCCTGCAACGCCAATCGATGTCATCATCGGTGCTAACGCACGTATCTTTGCTGAAGCTCAGGGTATCCCTTTTGAAGCCGCTGATGGTCGTCCGCTAAACCCGGCGACAATGCACTACTACTTTATCTTTGCTTCTACTTTCTTGCTTGCGGGTCTAGGCGCATGGGTAACAGCTAAATTTGTTGGTCCTCGTCTAGAAAAGATGGACTATCAGATCCCTGAAGAGATGAACCTTAATGACTTTGCTGTTACACCAGCAGAAAGTAAAGGTCTTAAAGCTGCGGGTATTGGTCTTATTATTTCGCTATTGGCTATCGTTGGTCTAGCGACTGGCCCTCTAGCAACGTACGTGAATGACGCTGGTCGTGAAGTTTCACCGTATCTTGATAACGTTATCCTGCTTATCACGATGACATTTACCATTGTTGGTGTGTTTTATGGTGTTGCGGTTGGTAAGTTTAAGAATGTTCAAGATGTTGTGTCTGCAATGGTGAAGCAGATGAATACCATGGGCTACATCCTTGTGTTGACGTTCTTCTGTTACAACTTCTTGGGCCTAATGAGCTATTCAGGTCTAGGTACGTATATCACTTACCTTGGTGCAACGTTCCTAGAGTTGTTGGGCTTACAGAAATTCCCTGTTCTGCTGATCATTGGCTTTATTCTAACAACAGCGGTTATTAACCTGTTTGTTGGTGGTCTAACATCGAAGTGGATGCTACTTGGTCCAATCTTTGTACCAATGCTATATCAAGTAAACCCAGACATGACACCTGATATGGTTGCAGCGGCATACCGTGTTGCTGACTCTTCAACGAACATTATCACACCGATGATGACGTATGCTGGTGTTATTCTTGCGTTCATGCGTAAGTACAAGCCAGAGCTAACGTTCGGTGATGTGATGGCGATGATGGTGCCATACTCAGCTGTATTTATGGGCGCATGGACTATCCTATTGATTACCTTCTTTACGTTTGGTATTCCTCTAGGTTTCTAAGGTTGAGCATCTAAGGTTTAGCTTCTAAGCTTGAGCCTCTATACCTAGTTGCCCTATCTAGGCAGCTCACCGTGAATCTAGTCGTCATGACTAGTCCATCTCGGTTCCCTAAGGCCATCTTTCTAAATGACATGGAGTCACTAGAAAGGTGGTCTTTTACGATCTGTCCCCTTAAAGCATGCCTTTGCTCTACCTTACTCGCTTATTCAAAGCCCTCGATTGAAGGTTATACACCGTGAAATTAACAGCTGCGCCAGTTGGTGAGTCTTGGATGAGTCACGAAGTCGATGATTATCATGATAGCGGCGGCATCGGAAGAGCAATCTCGACAGCGAATAAACGGCACCTAATACGGTGCCGTTTTTCTTGCTATAATCGCGGCGCAAAAGAATGAAGAGGTGACATCTTGAACGAAGAATTTATGCACTACGCGATGAAGTTGGCACAAAAAGCTGAGCAAGAAGGCGAAGTGCCAGTCGGGGCGGTAGTTGTACTTGATGGTCGTGTGATTGGTGAAGGGTGGAATCGCTCGATAGGTCAACATGATGCGACTGCTCACGCTGAAATGATGGCATTGCGTCAAGCTGGCAAAGTCGTCAGTAACTATCGCCTTTTAGATGCTGAGTTATATGTCACTTTAGAGCCTTGTCCTATGTGTGCATCAGCGATGGTTCATGCGCGTATTAAGCAGGTCTATTATGGTGCGCCGGATCTTAAAACTGGGGCTGCTGGCACAGTGATGAACTTGCTGGATTATGAGGAAGCTAACCATAAAGTGATGTCACAAGGCGGCGTGCTAGAAGATGCGTGTCGTGGTCAGTTGCAGGCTTTTTTTAAACGTCGACGTGATGAGAAAAAGAAAGCAAAGCAGGAAGCGAGAGCCTTAGCGTTGAAAGAAGTGGAAAACGCGGTGGAAATAAAGAAGAGTAACAAGTAGGAAGACTAGTGCACCACGAGTGTTCGTGGTGCATAGGGGATTTATTCAGCGTGGGCTGTAATAAATGAGGCGCGTTGACGCCAAAGTACTTTTTTATGGTTATTCATCATCATACGCTTACGTCGCGTTGCAGAAGATGTATGGCTACGTTTTAGCCCTGTTTTTTTCAATTTCATTGATTTGTTCTCCTATAACACCCACCCGATTTTGCGTGATAGCGCCGTTTTACTGTTGTCAGCACTTCAATCTTTTACGCGAGAGTGGGCAGAAGAGGGCAATGACCCTCTCACTTAATTCCTTATAACCGAAAGCGATAGATAAAGACCAGCGCTTTCGAACGGTAATGCGGTAAAATAAGCAATATTCGTTCCTGAGTGGCGAATAATTGCCCGTTTCAGCGTTTAAGGTGTTATTCGAGTTGAGGGTGATGCGTTGTCGCGGTGCAATGGTCGATGGAGTGTGAAGGGGGATGGTGAAAGGTGCGTAGTAGTGAAAAAGGCCACTTCTCGTTGAAGTGACCTTTTTGTTTCGTCACCTCTATTGAGGCGGCGAGTGTGAGTTATACAAGTACCAGCTAAAGTTCGGCTGTTACTGAGCTGCCCTGTTACTTAGCAGCACTGTTACTGAGTAGCACTGGTGCTGCTCGAACTTTTAGTCGTATCAACACCTACTGTTGTTTCATTGGCTGCTGATGTTGATGAAGCTTGAGAAACACTGACGGCTGCAGATGTCGACAATGCCCCCGATACTGGCGTAATCGTCTCTATCTCACTGAGATCGACCTCGGTAACTTCCGGCTCCTGATCTTTAAAGTAGCCAAGAATACTCTGATAATAGCGACGGATATTTTCTACATATTGTAGTGCTTCATCACCACGGGCGTAGCCATAGCGTGTTTGACTATAGTATTGGCGTTGACGTAATAGTGGCAGGCGCTGTTTTACATCAGACCATGCATCAGGATCACCACCTTGAGAGCGGGTTAAGCGCCTAGCATCCATCACATGCCCATATCCAACATTGTATGAGGCTAAGGCAAACCAGACCTTCTCATGTTCATCGATACTATCTGGAATTCGATTCATCAACTTACTGAGGTAGGCAGCACCACCACGAATACTTTCTTCTGGGTCTAAGCGGTTAGTTACTCCAACCGACTTCGCCGTCGGAAGTGTCAGCATCATCATACCTCGAACACCGGTCGGTGAAACGGCATGTGGGTTCCAGTGTGACTCTTGGTAAGACAGTGCAGCAATTAAACGCCAGTCAAACTCTCCCGCATGTTTTTCAAATAACGGGCGCCACTCGGGTAGTTTACTTTCAATAGAGCGTATGAAAGCGCGTGTATCGACATAGTCAAAGGTATCGATATGGCCAAAGTAACGCTCTTCCAGTTTGGCAAGCTCACCCGTTTGCTTGAGATTGCCAAAAAACTCGATCAACTGAGCCTGAAGGCTATTTTCGCCACGGGCACTGACGTACCAAGCAATGGGTTGATCTTCAGTCAGCTCTAATGCCACAGCAATATCAGGGTAGGTACGTTGCATAATCGCCACATCGACTGAATCAGCAATGGTGTAATCCAGTGACCCGTCAGCCACCATCTTAAGCAGCTCATCACCATCTTGATGATCTGTCGATTCCCAGCTCAATTCAGGGTGAGTCTGTTGGAGTTGCTGAAGTGTTGCCTCATGGCTTGAGTTAGTGGTGACCTTCAGCGACCCTTCACGCGAGATTAGGTCTTCTATACTGCGCGGGCGCCAGCTGCCATTTTTGTAGACGAGAACTTGGCTAGCAAAGTAATAGGCTGGGGCAGGTGCGTAGTCACTAATACGATCAGGGGTTACCGTTAACCCTGCTGCGATAACATCGATATCACCGCGATCTAATGCCGGAAAGAGGCCTGATAAACCAAAGACAGGTCTTATCTCTAAGCGCACGCCAAGATCTTTGGCAAAGAGCGCAGCCAGTTCGTAGTCAAGTCCCGTTGAACCGTCTTGGCCGATGTAATAGGATAGTTGGTTATTCAGGGTGCCAACACGCAGTACACCTTGGTGACGAATCTCTTCCACTTGGTTTCGCTGCTGAAGTTGATATTCGCAACCGAGTAATGCAAGTGATAAAGTGATTAAACTACATAATTTCAGCCAGTAGGCTTTAGGGTAAGAAAGCTTCAATAGTTTTACTCTCATTTCTTTTATGACAGCCTTTATACCAAAGCCCGTCGAGTCGAGCAAAGTGCATTCAAAAACTTAAACATAATTTGCCGATAACCTACTCTTTTTACACTTATGCGAAAAAAAATAACGCAAACGTTTGCTTTTGGTGTTACGCCTCTACGCTTTTTCCCCTATAATACCGCGCAATAATAGAGGCTAGTGCCATGCGGTCTGCTAAGCAGAGTTTTTTACTCTTTCAGAATAGACGTTATGGCACTACCCCCTTTCTTCAACTGCTAATCGAGAGATGTATGCACATGGAAATTTTGCGAGGTTCACCCGCACTGTCTGAGTTCCGCGTTAACAAGTTACTTGAGCGTTGTCGCGAACTGGATCTGCCTGTTACTGGTATTTATGCCGAATTCATGCACTTTGCAGATCTTTCAGCCCCATTGAATGGTGATGAACAAAGCAAACTGGTCAGCCTACTAAAATATGGCCCTACCATTGCTGAACATACCCCTACTGGGACACTACTATTAGTTACCCCTCGTCCGGGTACGATCTCTCCGTGGTCATCTAAGTCGACTGATATCGCTCATAACTGTGGTTTAGAGAGCGTTAAGCGACTTGAGCGCGGTACTGCTTACTATATTGAGTCAAGCTCAGCACTGAACGATGCTCAAATTGCTGATATCAAAACGCTGATTCATGACCGTATGATGGAAAGCGTATACACTGACCTAGATTCAGCTCAAGCACTATTCGTGCAAGCTGAGCCTGCGCCATATAGCAGTGTCGACGTACTTGCTGGTGGCCGAGCAGCACTAGAAGAAGCGAACGTTAAACTAGGTCTTGCGCTTGCTGAAGACGAAATCGACTATCTGGTTGAGAGCTTTACTAAGCTAGATCGTAACCCGAACGACATCGAGCTAATGATGTTTGCACAAGCAAACTCTGAGCACTGTCGTCATAAGATCTTCAATGCAGACTGGACTATCGATGGTGTTGACCAAGATAAGTCCCTGTTCAAAATGATCAAGAACACCTACGAAACTCATGGTGACCACGTTTTATCTGCTTATAAAGATAACGCGGCTGTTATGGAAGGTTCAAAAGTAGGTCGCTTCTTCCCAGATCCAGAAAACCGTCAATATAACTACCATCAGGAAGATGCACACATCCTGATGAAGGTAGAAACACATAACCACCCAACCGCTATTTCTCCTTGGCCTGGTGCGTCAACAGGTAGTGGTGGTGAAATCCGTGATGAAGGCGCAACCGGTATCGGTGGTAAGCCGAAAGCAGGTCTTGTTGGTTTTACCGTTTCTAACTTACGTGTTCCGGGCTTCGAGCAACCATGGGAATCCGATTTCGGTAAGCCTGGTCGTATCGTTAACGCATTGGATATTATGCTTGAAGGCCCTCTGGGTGGCGCAGCATTTAATAACGAATTTGGTCGTCCAAACCTCCTTGGTTACTTCCGTACCTACGAAGAAAAAGTGACTTCACACAATGGTGAAGAGATTCGTGGTTATCACAAACCAATCATGATTGCGGGCGGTATGGGTAATATCCGTGCTGAGCATGTTCAGAAGAAAGAGATCCCTGTGGGTGCGAAATTGATCGTACTTGGTGGTCCTGCAATGAACATCGGTCTTGGTGGCGGTGCTGCTTCTTCAATGGCTTCAGGTCAATCTGCTGAAGACCTAGACTTCGCTTCAGTACAGCGTGAAAACCCAGAGATGGAGCGTCGTTGTCAGGAAGTGATCGACCGTTGTTGGCAGATGGGTGACGACAACCCAATCGCGTTTATCCACGATGTGGGCGCGGGCGGTATCTCAAATGCATTACCTGAACTTGTTGATGATGGTGAGCGTGGTGGTAAGTTCCAACTACGTGATGTACCTAACGATGAGCCGGGCATGAGCCCTCTAGAAATCTGGTGTAACGAATCACAAGAGCGTTACGTGATGGCAGTTGCTGAAGAAAACATGGCAGCGTTTGATGCTATCTGTCAGCGCGAGCGTGCACCATACGCTGTGGTTGGTGAAGCAACTGAAGAGCGTCACCTTTCTCTAGAAGATAGCCATTTTGACAATACTCCGATTGATATGCCTATGGATATCCTTCTGGGTAAAGCGCCGAAAATGCACCGTGATGCGAAAACGCAAATTGTGACTGGCGTTGAGCTCGATCGCAGTGGCATTGAGCTTGAAGAAGCAACACAACGTGTACTTCGTCTACCAGCGGTTGCTGAGAAAACATTCCTAATCACCATTGGTGACCGTACGGTAACGGGCCTTGTTGCACGTGACCAGATGGTAGGCCCATGGCAGATCCCAGTGGCTAACTGTGCAGTTACCGCTGCAAGTTATGACACATATCACGGTGAAGCGATGTCGATGGGTGAACGCACACCATCTGCTCTGCTTGATTTTGGTGCTTCTGCGCGTATGGCGGTCGGTGAATCACTGACGAATATCGCAAGTGCTGATATTGGCGACCTAAAACGCATTAACCTATCGGCTAACTGGATGTCTGCAGCTGGTCACCCTGGTGAAGATGCGGGTCTATACGAAGCGGTTAAAGCGATCGGTGAAGAGCTATGTCCTGCTCTGGGTCTAACTATCCCAGTCGGTAAAGACTCTATGTCGATGAAGACCAAGTGGGAACAAGATGGTGAAGAGCGTGAAGTGACTTCTCCACTGTCGCTTATCATTACTGCATTTGGTCGTGTTGAAGACGTTCGTAAGACCGTTACGCCTCAACTGCGTACAGATAAAGGCGCGTCAAGTCTAATGCTTATCGACCTAGGTTGTGGTCAAAACCGTCTAGGTGCAACTGCACTGGCACAGGTTTACAAGCAGCTAGGTGATAAAGCGGCAGACGTTGATAGCCCTGAACTACTGAAAGGCTTCTTCAACGCTGTTCAGACATTGGTTCGTGATGACAAACTCATCGCTTACCATGACCGTTCTGATGGTGGTCTATACACGACGCTAGCAGAGATGGCGTTTGCTGGTCACTGTGGTATCAATGCCGATATTGCTGAGCTTGGTGATGATGAACTCGCTATTCTATTCAACGAAGAGTTGGGTGCAGTGGTTCAAGTAGCAAATAGCGAGCTTGAAAATGTGAAAGCAGTGCTTGCTGAACATGGTCTAGCATCATGTAGCCACGTGATTGGTGAAGTGACGACGGAAGACGCCCTACGCATTAACCGTGGTACAGAAACACTACTTGACCAAAATCGTACTGAACTACGTACGGTTTGGGCTGAACTTACGCACAAAATGCAATCGATGCGTGATAACCCAGCAGGCGCGGCACAAGAGTTTGAAGCGAAGAAAGATAATAGCGACCCAGGTCTAAACACCAAGCTTTCTTTCGATATCAACAAAGACGTTGCAGCACCATTTATTGCTACTGGTGCGAAACCACAAATGGCGATCTTGCGTGAGCAAGGTGTTAACTCACACGTTGAAATGGCAGCCGCCTTTGACCGTGCAGGTTTTGACGCAAAAGATGTTCACATGTCAGATATCCTATCTGGTCGTGTACAGCTGGATGGCTTCAATGGTCTTGTTGCTTGTGGTGGCTTCTCATACGGTGACGTATTAGGCGCTGGTGAAGGTTGGGCGAAGTCTATCCTGTTCAACAACATGGCTCGTGACCAGTTTGAAGGTTTCTTCAAGCGTGAAGATACTTTCGCACTTGGTGTGTGTAACGGTTGTCAGATGATCTCTAACCTACGTGACCTGATTCCAGGTGCTGACCTGTGGCCGCGTTTCGTTAAGAACGAATCTGAGCGTTTTGAAGCACGCTTCAGCCTTGTTGAAGTACAGAAATCTGACTCACTGTTCTTCAATGAAATGGCAGGCTCTCGTATGCCTATCGCTGTTTCTCACGGTGAAGGTCGTGTTGAAGTTCGTGATGGTGCACACCTAGCAGCCATCGAACAATCAGGTACAGTAGCACTTCGTTACGTGGATAACTTTGGTAATGTGACGGAAAACTACCCAGCTAACCCGAACGGTGCGCCAAACGGTATCACAGGTCTTACAACGACTGATGGTCGTGTGACGATTATGATGCCTCACCCAGAGCGTGTATTCCGTACGGTTGCAAACTCTTGGCACCCAGATGACTGGAGCGAAAATAGCCCGTGGATGCGTATGTTCCGTAACGCACGCGTAAACGTCGGCTAATTGTTGCTTTAGTAACACCCTTTTTTGCGCTACCTCGACAGTACGTAAAAACCAACCGCTGCTTCGGCAGCGGTTTTTTTTGCTCGCCAGTTGTTTCTTTACGTAGAAATTGAGCGGTATAAATGTGATAGCTTGTTGATTTAGAAAAGCTAGAGGGGGTTATTCATCTCGGCAAAGATTGTTACCCTGACTATAATTTGTGATAATTACGACACTGATGTCGACTCAGCCTCCAATATGAAAGGAATGCGAACATGAAAAAAATTGATGCCATCATTAAACCCTTCAAGCTAGATGATGTGCGTGAAGCACTGGCTGAAGTTGGAATCACAGGGATGACAGTATCTGAAGTAAAAGGTTTTGGTCGTCAAAAAGGACATACAGAACTGTATCGTGGCGCAGAATATATGGTCGATTTCTTGCCGAAAGTGAAGCTTGAGATTGTTGTTGCAGACGAAGCCGTTGATCAGTGTATCGAAACCATTATTGAAACGGCACAGACCGGAAAAATTGGTGACGGTAAAATTTTCGTTACTGACGTAGAGCGTATTGTTCGTATCCGTACCGGTGAAGAAGACGAAGAAGCGATTTAATCGCTGCCTCTAGGTAAAGGCTTGAAAGCCATATCACCAAAAAAAGCGTCCATCTAGGACGCTTTTTTGTATCTGCTGTTAATCGCGAAGCACATATTTAATGTTGGGCGAGAAGCTTTTCCATCGCAGGCATAGAATATTCACCTGCACTGTAGATAACTTCCACTTTTCCACAATCTGCATCGCTATTTAGCTGGCTACACTGGGTATCCACGGCATTTGTTTGGATCTGATTATCGAAATTGACAAGTGTAAAGCCATCTGGGGCATAGGCACCTTGAAAGCTGCTCCAGCGCTTACTGCTGGTTGGTTGAGGGTTACCTTCGCTAGCTTGAACGACTGCTGATAGTGAAACTGACGTAAGCACGATGGTTAGTAGAGCCAAATACGCTTTTTTCATCATCCTGTTCCTTAATCTTAGGGGTAAGAGACGCCGTTATTCTAATACTTCTTCTGTAAATGAACCCTGTATCGGCGTAAAGCTAAGTAAAGGTGCGTAAAAGCCTGTCGTTAAATAGAGTGGGTAAGATGGTTGGGAAAACCTTAACGAAAAAAGGAAGCAAATAGCTTCCTTTTATTAACCCGTGCTAGGTTGTGTAACGTCAGTATTTGCCGATATGTTTCTATTTAAGCGATAGCTTCGTTTCCTGCATAGCGACCAGGCTTATGGTTCATGGTTAAGATAGTGTTCAGTATGACAGCACCAACAACGGAATAGGCAAGCATGATTGGGCTCATCATAAAGAATGAGGCGATTAAAATGCTACAGTCGATCCCCATCTGCATTTTCCCCGCAGAGATACCGAACCGCTCCTGACAATAAAGGCAAAGAACATTGAAGCCACCCAAGCTGGTTTGATGGCGGAACAGCATTAGCATACCTACGCCCATCAAAATACCGCCAATCATGGCACAGTAGAGAGGGTCTAATGATTCGATACTAAAGAACATTGGAATGTGATCGGCCATCACCGAGACTAATCCACCAGAGATTAAACTGGTAATAGCGAAGCTTTTACCCATACGAAACCAAGCCATTAAGTAGAATGGGCAATTGAACAAAAAGTAGATCGTACCAAACGATAAGCCCACAATTTCACTCGCCAATAGTGCTAGCCCAGTCGTCCCTCCGGTTAACAATCCGCCTTGTTGTAAAAAGAAGACGCCCTGAGCAACAACGAAGGTTGCGGTGAGAATGGCGATACAGTCCTCAAAAAGACTGTGTTTACGATTGTCCACGTGTAGATAACTCCCTAAATATGAGCTTAGAATCATACCGAAAACAGTGTCTTATCCGAAGCTTAGGCATGTAATCTGCTTTACCGCCATTGTCATGGCTGAGTTACGCATAATGGTATGTTATCTTTACGCTATCAGCTCGAATGAGGCGAACTTTCGTTGTTCCTGTGAGCATGAAGTTAGCTCATAGTGAACTTGAAGAAAAAACAGCGAACAGATAGACAAAATTTCCATAAGGGCTATCTGATTTAGATCAAATTATGTAGAATGAATGTAAATATTAAGAATAACGCAAACGTTTGCGCGCCCGTAAATACTGGCTGTTCACATTGTGTATTTTCTTGGTAGCCTTTTTGCAGAATAACACTTAGTCAGGAGAGACAGATGTTAAAGCGTGATATGAATATTGCCGATTATGATCCAGAACTATTCACTGCGATTCAAGAAGAAACGGCGCGTCAGGAAGAGCATATCGAACTGATTGCTTCTGAAAACTATACAAGCCCACGCGTCATGGAAGCACAGGGTTCTCAGCTGACGAACAAATATGCAGAAGGCTACCCTGGCAAACGTTATTACGGCGGTTGTGAGTTTGTTGATAAAGCAGAGCAGCTCGCGATCAATCGTGCTTGTGAGCTGTTTGGCGCAGAATATGCCAATGTTCAACCACACTCGGGCTCTCAAGCGAATAACGCTGTTTACATGGCGCTGTTGAATGCAGGTGATACCGTACTGGGTATGAGCCTTGCTCACGGTGGTCACTTGACTCACGGTTCACCTGTTAACTTCTCTGGTAAGCTTTATAACGTTGTGCCTTATGGTATCGATGAAGCAGGTCAGATTGATTATGAAGAGATGGAAGCACTTGCTGTTGAGTACAAGCCTAAGATGATCATCGGTGGTTTCTCTGCTTATTCTCAAGTGGTTGACTGGGCTAAAATGCGTGAAATCGCAGACAAGGTTGGCGCTTACTTCTTCGTTGATATGGCACACGTTGCGGGTCTTATTGCAGCAGGTGTGTACCCTAACCCAGTTCCTCATGCTCACGTTGTTACAACGACAACGCATAAAACCTTAGCGGGACCGCGTGGTGGTTTAATCCTTTCTAATGAAGGTGAAGACCTATACAAGAAGCTGAATTCCGCTGTTTTCCCGGGTGGTCAAGGTGGACCGCTAATGCACGTGATTGCAGCAAAAGCGGTGGCATTCAAAGAAGCGCTAGAGCCAGAGTTCAAAGATTATCAGCAGCGCGTTGTTGATAATGCGAAAGCGATGGTGTCTACGTTCATTGAGCGTGGATACAAAATTGTATCTGGTAGCACTGAAAACCACCTGTTCCTTGTTGACCTTATCGACAAGAACATTACAGGTAAAGAAGCCGATGCTGCTCTAGGTGCCGCGAATATTACAGTGAACAAAAACAGTGTTCCTAACGACCCTCGTAGCCCGTTTGTTACCTCTGGTATTCGTATTGGTTCACCATCAATCACTCGTCGTGGCTTCACAGAAGCAGATGCAAAAGAACTAGCCGGTTGGATCTGTGACATCCTTGATAGCATCGAAGATGCAGAAGTGATTGAAGCAACGAAAGCGAAAGTACTTGAGATCTGTCAGCGTTTACCTGTCTACGCTTAATCTCTCTATCGCGATGATCAATTAAAAAACGGTGCCTCGGCGCCGTTTTTTTTATTTTTTGTTTTCATAATCTGTTATTTTTGGCCTCGTATGAGTGAAACTCAGCATTTTGTCCCCATATTCCGATAGAAAGGCCAGTGGTTTGATATACTGAGCAAAAAACAGGAGGTCATATGCATTGTCCGTTTTGTGCGGCAACCGATACCAAAGTGATTGATTCACGCTTGGTGGCTGATGGCCATCAGGTTCGTCGTCGTCGTCAATGTTTAGCGTGCAGCGAACGTTACACTACGTTTGAAACCGCTGAGCTGCTAATGCCTAAAGTCATTAAGTCTAACGATAACCGTGAGCCCTTTGATGAAGATAAAATGCGCAATGGTATTACACGCGCATTAGAGAAGCGCCCTGTTAGCATTGATGATATTGAGCGTGCGATCAACTCGATTAAGTCGCGCTTACGTGCCACGGGAGAGCGTGAAGTTGACTCCGAGATGATCGGTAATCTTGTGATGGAAGCATTGAAAGAGCTCGATAAAGTGGCGTATATCCGTTTTGCGTCCGTATACCGTAGCTTCGAAGATATTCGTGAGTTTGGCGAAGAGATCGCCCGACTAGAAAAGTAAGAGTAAGGATGACGAATGACTGCCTTTTCCACCACTAATGAATGTGAAGAGACAAGTAAGTTTTCAGATATTGATCGTCAGATGATGGTCCGTGCCTTGGAGTTGGCGAAAAAAGGTCGTTTTACGACATCGCCAAACCCTAAAGTTGGGTGTGTTATCGCGAACGGTAGTGAAGTGGTAGGAGAAGGTTATCATTATAGAGCGGGTGAACCTCACGCTGAGGTCTTTGCACTAAGAGCAGCGGGAGAAAAAGCTGAAGGTGCAACCGCTTATGTCACCCTAGAGCCCTGCTCTCATTATGGTCGAACACCACCTTGTGCAGAAGCGTTGATTAAAGCAAAGGTTGGCCGTGTTGTTTGTGCGATGGTTGACCCAAACCCGCAGGTTTCTGGGCGGGGGTTGTCGATGCTCGAAGCTGAGGGTATCTCGACACAAAGTGGATTATTGGCGGACGAAGCCGCAGAGATCAACCGTGGTTTCATCAAAAAAATGACGGTTAATCGCCCGTTTATACAGCTGAAGCTAGCAGCTAGCCTTGATGGAAAAACCGCGCTCTCGAATGGAGAGTCGAAATGGATTACGGGAGCGAAAGCCCGTCAAGATGTTCAGCAACTACGTGCTCAAGCAGATGCCATACTGTCGACGGGAACCACTGTCTTCATGGATGACCCACAATTGAATGTGCGTTGGCAGCAGTTACCTAATTATGTTCAAGCGGTTTATCCCGAATCTGATCTTCGACAGCCTGTAAAAGTGATTATCGATCGCCAACAGCAGGTTCAAACCAGTCACCAATGCATTGATGGCACCATTAAAATCGCCAATATTGACCATGATGCAAAATGGGACAATGTTGATAGCGTCGAACAATGGCCGTTGCCTACAGGTAGTATTGATGAGTTGATGACTGCGTTAAGCCAATCCGACCTCAACCATGTATTTGTCGAAGCTGGTGCCACGTTCGGTGGTGCGCTACTTGCCGCTGGTGTTGTCGATGAAATTATTGTTTACCTAGCCCCTAAATTGATGGGGGGAGATAGCCGCAGTTTGATTGGCGCACTAAATCTCAGCTCGATGCAGTCAGTTATCGACTTAAATATTAGTGATATGAGAATGGTGGGAGACGACATTCGAATTATTGCGACGCCGATATATGGACTTAACGAAGAAGCGTCTACGTCATAGTGCTAGCGCTTCACGTTTATCGATAAGTATAGAAATTTCACGAGGTGAGCCTCACTCTCTTCGTACTTAATAAAAATGCAGGATATATATGTTTACTGGAATCATCGAAGCTGTCGGTACCATTGCAGCGATAACCCCTAAAGGGCAAGACGTCACTGTGACGGTTGATGCTGGCAATTTAGATATGTCAGACGTGAAGTTGGGCGACAGTATTGCCACCAATGGCGTTTGCTTAACGGTGATTAGTAAAACAGCTCAGGGTTATTCTGCTGATCTCTCTTTAGAAACTCTGAACTTGACCGCGTTTCAGCAATATAAAGTCGGTCAAAAAGCCAACTTAGAAAAAGCGATGCTACCAACGACACGATTTGGTGGGCATATGGTTTCTGGCCATGTCGACGGCACAGCAACCGTTGTTGAGCGAAACATGACCGGTCGTGCGATTGAGTTTTGGCTGCAAGCGCCTGCGGGATTAGCAAAATATATCGCGCATAAAGGGTCGGTGTCGATTGATGGGATCAGCTTAACGGTCAATGAAGTAAAAGGTGATCAATTTAAGTTGACCATCGTACCGCATACCGCGCTGGAAACGACGATTGAATCCTTTGTCCCAGGCAAAGTGGTTAACTTAGAAGTTGATGTGATTGCGCGTTATCTCGAAAGGTTAATGCAGGGTGAAGAGGCGGCTAAGCCAGAGCCATCACTTTCAATGGATATGCTCGCTCGTAGTGGTTTTCTACGCTAATTAAAAATATTACGCTAAATGGAGGTTATCACCATGGCATTAAGCAGTGCTGCAGAGATTATTGAAGATATTCGTCAGGGTAAGATGGTTATTTTGATGGATGATGAAGATCGCGAGAATGAAGGCGACTTGATCATGGCTTCAGAAAAAGTGACACCGGAAGCGATTAACTTCATGGCTCGCTATGGCCGTGGCTTGATTTGTTTAACATTAAGTAAATCGCGTTGTCAGCAATTGAACCTACCGTTGATGGTTCAGGATAATACTGAGCAGTACAGCACAAACTTTACCGTTTCTATTGAGGCGGCAAAAGGGGTCACAACGGGAATTTCTGCGGCAGACAGAGCGGTGACTGTGCAGGCAGCTGTCGCTAAAGGTGCAAGCTCAGCCGATATCGTTATGCCTGGTCACATCTTCCCTTTAGAAGCGCAAGAGGGTGGAGTGCTAACACGAGCTGGTCATACAGAAGCTGGTTGTGATATTGCGCGCTTAGCGGGCTATGAGCCTTCAAGCGTTATCGTTGAAATTTTGAACGAAGATGGCACTATGGCACGTCGTCCTGATTTAGAAGTTTTTGCTGCAGAGCATGGACTAAAACTCGGTACGATTGCGGATCTTATTGAGTATCGCATTGCCAATGAGACGACCATTGAGCGTATCGGTGAGTGTAAACTACCAACAGAGTTTGGTGACTTCGATCTGATTACCTACCGTGATACCATTGATAATCAGCTGCATTATGCAATGCGTAAAGGCGATATTACGGCGGATAGCGATACATTGGTGCGTGTTCATTTACAGGATGTCTTTAAAGATTTACTTCACTCTGAGCGTAGTTCTGGCAGCCAGTGGACACTACCAAAATCAATGGCACGTATTGCTGAAGAGAATGGTGTTTTGGTGATTATTGGCCGTGAAGAGAGCCAAGAAAATATCGTCAATAAAATCGAGTGGTACGCTGCGCAAGATAAACAGCAGCCACAAATAAAAACGAACCCAAAAGATACCAGTCGTCAAGTTGGTGTTGGTTCTCAGATTCTTGCCGATCTTGGTGTCACTAAGATGCGTTTGTTATCATCAGCAAATCAACGTTATCATTCATTATCAGGCTTTGGTCTTGAAATCGTTGAATATGTTTGTGAATAACATGAAAAGATAAGCTGAAGTTATTTCAGCTTCTTATAAAGAGGTGTGCATCAGTCACCTTAGTATGCTGCGCGTTGCCAATGCTGGCGATTGTGTAAGTTAATTGTTTCTAGCCGGAGTCTTACAAAGTGTGTTAGACTCCCGCGATTCTTGGTAACGATAAAGTTATTGAGTTTAATTCTTCACCGGAAAACGTCACAGGAAGGCCCATGAAGGTAATTGAAGGCGCCATTGCGGCACCAAACGCAAAAGTTGCGATCGTTATTGCTCGTTTCAACAGCTTTATAAACGAAAGCCTACTAGAAGGTGCACTTGATGCACTAAAACGCCAGGGTCAAGTCAGTGATGACAATATCACCGTTGTTCGTTGCCCAGGTGCGTACGAGCTACCTCTCGTTGCTCAGCAAGTTGCGAAAAGTGATCGTTATGATGCGATCGTGGCGCTAGGTTCTGTGATTCGTGGTGGTACGCCACATTTCGATTACGTTGCCGGTGAATGTAACAAAGGTCTAGCGCAGGTAGCGTTAGAATTTAATACACCAGTCGCCTTTGGTGTACTGACTGTTGATACAATAGAACAAGCCATCGAGCGTGCTGGAACCAAGGCTGGTAATAAAGGGGCAGAGGCTGCACTGAGCGCGCTTGAAATGGTTAATGTCCTGTCCCAAATTGAATCCTAATGGGGGTTAGTGTGAAACCAGCCGCACGTCGTAATGCACGTCACTTTGCTGTGCAAGCTATTTACTCTTGGCAAATTACCCAAGATAACGTTGCTAACATTGAGCAACACTTTCTATCGGGTGATAAATTCGAAGAAGAAGAGCATCAAGCGGAAGCGCCAGTATTGGCAACGCCACACACTGATGTTGAATATTTCCGTGATTTGCTCGTCGGTGTTGTTCAAAGCCACATCGAATTAGATAGCAAGATGCGTCCTTACTTGTCTCGTCCACTTCAAGATTTGGATCAGATGGAATTGGCGCTACTACGCTTAGCTGTTTATGAAATGTTTAAGCGTCAAGACGTACCATATAAAGTGGTTATTAATGAGTGCATTGAACTTGCGAAAGCATTCGGTGCAGAAGACAGCCACAAGTTTGTAAATGGTGTGCTGGATAAAGTGGCGGTTACACTACGTAACAAGTAAGACCGTACACAGTTTTAAAGGCCAGCTATGCTGGCCTTTTTGCTATTTGTCGGTTGTATAAACATTATTTGTTGGTTGGATAATCAATATCTACCGATAAATAAATATTGAAGCGATGCGGTAAAGTAGGGATAACATGACAACAAGTATCGATAGCGAGTTTACGTTGATTGAGCGTTATTTTAATCAACAGCGTTTACAGCGTGACGATGTTAACCTTGCCATTGGTGATGATGGTGCACTGATGACCTTACCTGTAGGGCATCAGCTGGTTGTGAGTACTGATACCATGGTATTAGGTACCCATTTCCTAGCCAGTGCCCGCCCTGAATGGGTTGGCCATAAAGCGTTGAGTTCAAATATCAGTGATATTGTCGCAATGGGTGCGAAGCCGTGTTGGGTAACCCTTGCCTTAACACTGCCAAGTATCGATGAAGAGTGGGTGGCTGGCTTTTGCCGTGGCTTTTTTGCTTTAGCAGAACGCCATAACATCCAGCTTGTTGGTGGTGACACGACCAGCGGCCCTCTTGCTATTACAGTGACCATCCATGGCTCAGTGCCTGCTGGGGAAGCTTGGTTACGTCGTTCAGCAAAAGTGGGGGATAACCTCTATATTTCTCACCCGCTTGGGGATAGCAAGGCCGGTTTAGAGTATGTATTGAACCCTGAGCGTTTAGCTATCCCCATGACCTCATCGGCGGTCCCAGTTTCTATTGATGCTCAACAAGTCAGCGAATTTCAATCACTGCTACTAGAGCGCCATTTTTGTCGTTACCCTCCCGTCGAGCTTGTGGACCAACTGCGTGGCAAAATTCAGTGTGCGTTAGATATCTCTGATGGTTTAGCTGCAGACGTTGGCCACGTACTTAAAGCGTCGAAGGTGGGTGCTGAAATCGATGTCGATATGCTACCACTCTCTACTGCCCTCATCGCACACTGTTATGGTGATAAAATCATGGCTCAGCAGATGGCTTTGACCAGTGGTGAAGAGTACGCCTTATGTTTTACCGCCCCTTCAGATTGCGACTTGAGCGATCTACCGGTGTATCGAATTGGTAGAGTCATTGAACAACCCGAATTACGTCTTGTAGCTTCTGGTCAGCCAGTCACGTGGCAGCTAGAGGGCTACGATCATTTTGGAGAATAGTGTGGACCCGAAACAGAAATTATCGCTATCTAACCCTTGGCACCTATTGGCATTAGGCTTTGGTAGTGGTCTATCACCCATTATGCCAGGTACGATGGGGACACTGGCTGCAATACCTTTTTACCTCCTTTTGGTACAGCTACCTTTAACGGTTTACTTAGCCATTACGGTGATTGCTGGCGTAATCGGCATTAAAATTTGTGGGAAGACCGCTGGGGATATGGGGGTTCATGACCACGGTAGTATTGTGTGGGATGAGTTTGTCGGTTTTTGGCTTGCTATGGCATTTGTCCCCGTTGTGAGCTGGCAGTGGGTACTTGCTGGTTTTATTATTTTCCGTATTTTCGATATGGCGAAGCCGTGGCCAATCGGCTGGATTGATCGCCATGTTCATGGTGGTTTTGGCATCATGATTGATGATATTGTCGCGGGTATCATGACCATTGCTAGCTTGTGGATCATTGAACTTTACTGGTTCTAGTCCCATTATCAGCTTTAGTGAATAGTGTGCCGTACACGCTTGTTGTTGCGGCACGCTTTCCATTGACAACTCTTTTCGTATTCATATTCTCTACGGATACTCTCTTCCGTTGATCGCTGCTTTCAATAGGTCAGCAACGTCGTAGTCTTTCTCTTCTTTCTGAGATTAATTTCCTGAGATTAATTTCATTTTTGTAATATCAATTTTTCGATCAGTTCTACACTTCAACTTGGGGGTAGAATTATGAAAAATCGCGTATTTTTGAGTTCTGGCGTTTGTTTTCGCTTTTCACTATTGCTTGCGTTATTAGTCGCTCTATTGCTGTGGAGTCGTTTAGGGATGGCCACACCACCGCAAGGTATCGTCTTACCTGGGGGGTGGGAGGCTTGGGGAAATCGAGCGGAGAGTATCCGTCAGTGGGAAGCCGACAACAGTGACATCGTTTTTGGCAGTCTTGGTGATGAAGCGCTGAATCGACAGACGGTTTCATTAGGGTATATGTATAGCCAGAAACTGGACTGTTTTCCTGGAGAGCAAGAGGCGTGGTTACATCGTTATTTATGGCAGCAAGACAGGACGCCTGAGCACCTTTATCTGCATGCAAAAGAGGATACGACACTTCACTTTGATAAGCTGTCAGAAAAAGCACAAGCCTTTCTACAGGGAGAGCCTCTTCATGTCATGGTACAAAAAGGTCGGGTATTGAAGACGGCCCGCTTCCCATTGCAATTTGAAGGAGATGAAGCTCTTGTGGTGATAGCCGCTCAGCCTTTTCTTTCCATTAAAACCGCGAATGTAGATGCATTATCTATCACGATGGCGACGGCAGATTATCCTGGTGGTGAGATTACAGGTTGGAAATCTCTGGGTCGCCTAAATCATGATAGTTCAGTGACTGAGCGGCCACCTTTAGATCAGGGCGAAGGCATCTGGGAAATTGAGGAAGCCTTAAACCCTGTTGCGCCAAGAGTGGGCGATTTTTGGTTCAATACCGGTCATCCGACATTAAGTATGGAGATGCCCGTTTATGTGATGCGTTTAAACTGGGCACATAAGCAAGTATTGACGATGCCAATGCTCGATTACGGTTTGACAAAACAGAGTGATAGCCAAGTAATGATCCCTGGTTGGGATTGGCAAAATGATCGTAATAAAGATGGTTACTTGGATGATGAAGAGTTTACGAATCGAGTTAACCCACAGGTGTCGTCTCGCTACGCCTCTCAATCACGGTTAATCCCTTTGGGCAATATGTGGCCGGGGACCTGCTGGATGCGAACTAACTTTGCTGATACAGCGGCTAATCAGGCACACCGAGAATGGTATGCCTTCGACTGGCATCGGCAAGGGTTAAGTGGCGCATACAATGATGATATGGCAAAGCTGCTTGGCAATAACCAGTTTCGCGTTGTTCAAGGTGGGGCGATTGCTGAGCTACCTAGCGCAGTACTCGGTAGCGATGAAGCAGCAGTGATTTATGCCAAGCAGATGGCGGCATTTTTACTCTCGATTAAGCAGTCTCAGCCTGAAGCCAAGTTGGCCGCTAATATTTCAGAGCTTAATTTGTGGCGTTACTCGTCGTGGCCACCTGAACTACGAGATGTGTTTGATGTGTGGCTAAGGGAGCATTATCTCTATGCTGGCATGGGCATTTTTGCCTTGCAGCAGCGGTGGGAGCACTTTGCACTAACAGCTTTGGGCGATGAAAGCTTATTGATGACGACGACACGATTTAGCCGCAGTGCGTTGGATACTAAGAATCAAGCGGCTTGGGAAATGGATATAGCCACGGGGCTCGCGCTTTACTATTTCTTCCACACACCGGAAAAGACCTCTTATCACAGTTGGAATCAAACCTTTTACTATGGCAGTGGGCCGACAGATGAACATAATTGGTATCAACCTGGTGTCCCTAAGAATCAGGCATACCGCCCTTCATCAATGCTAAGTCATGACTTAGGAATGCCTGTAGAGGCATCTCGTGGAGGTGATACAAGTAACATTGTACCTTGGGTACTGAAAGATAAATTAGAAGCGTCTAAGGTCGCTTCTCTTCTTCAGCAAGCGCCTTCAGGTTGGTTTGGATTAGATGTAAAAAAGGCCTGGCCGTGGTCAAAGACGTTTAACGCGATCGGAAGAGAGTTTGAGAATGGCTTAGTGGTCTATTTTGCGGGCTCTTCAAGAGCCGATAGTAGTGCTTGGCAGCAGGAAGCTTATGAGATTACTTTACCAGCAATGTATCAGCGCGTGAATTGGGATGGATCGTTGTCAGCACCAAGTGATGTCATTGACTTGTTCCCGTATGAAGGGGCTATTTTCGTTAAGCCAATAGTAGAGTAGTTCTACTGGCGTGGTCAGCTTGAGTGTTCAACATGCTAAATATAAAAATTGCTTGGACATAGAGAGATGAGCAGTGAGTAGAAACAAAAACGCCTGCAAACTATTTGTTATTTGCAGGCGCTTCGTTTTAGCAATAAATGCTCACTATTTAGCAAGGTAATCGCGAATGCGTTTCTCAATGCCGATGCCGTCGAGGCCGAGCATGCTATGGAGCTCTTGTTGAGTCCCTTGCTCGACAAATTTATCCGGAAGACCGAGGGTAAGCACCGGTTTAGGCTGCTTTGATTGCATGAGGTGTTCGATAACACCACTACCAGCGCCACCGATGATGGCATTCTCTTCCAAGGTAACGAGTACATCGTGAGAGGCTGCTAATTCATCGATAAGTGCCGTATCTAACGGTTTAGCAAAACGCATATCTGCAACGGTTGCACCAAGGGTTTCTGCTGCTTCTAGCGCACCTGAGACAAGCGTACCGAAGTTTAAAATAGCAACGCGAGCATTGGCATCACTATTCTCAGTTAGCGGGCTCTGCTTGATGATACGCCCTTTACCAATTTCTAATGCTGTCATCTCTTGACTGATTTCAATGCCTCGACCATTTCCGCGTGGGTAGCGAACGGCAGTTGGCCCTTGATGTTTATGACCGGTATAAAGCATCTGGCGACATTCGTTTTCATCACTTGGTGTCATGATCACCATGTTAGGAATACAGCGCATAAAGCTAATATCAAAGGCACCTTGGTGAGTTTGGCCGTCGGCACCCACTAAACCACCACGGTCAATCGCAAACATAACCGGAAGATCCATGATAGCGACATCATGAATAAGCTGATCATAGCCACGCTGCAAGAACGTTGAATAGATAGCAACGACGGGGTGATAACCACCAATAGCCATTCCTGAGGCAAGTGTCACCGCATGTTGCTCTGCGATGGCGGCATCAAAATATTGTTTAGGGTATGCTTTTGAAAAGCCGACCATCCCTGAGCCTTCACGCATGGCTGGGGTAATCGCCATCAGTTTTTCGTCTTCGGCAGCCATATCGCACAACCAGTCACCAAAAACCTTAGAAAACGTTGGTTTACTACTGGCTGATTTAGGCAGTGAATCTTCGCTTGGGTCAAATTTAGGCACGCCGTGATAGCCAATCGGATCTTTTTCAGCTGGTGCGTAACCTTTGCCTTTTTTCGTCATCACATGCAAGAACTGCGGCCCTTTCAGGTTACGCATGTTCTTCAGTGTTTTGACCAGCTCTTCAACATCATGCCCATCAACAGGACCGATATAATTAAAGCCTAACTCTTCGAAAAGTGTACCCGGAACCACCATGCCTTTAAGGTGCTCTTCTGCACGACGGACAAGTTCTTTAATCGGTGGTGCACCAGCAAGTACTTTCTTGCCGCCTTCACGGATACTGGCGTATGTGCTGCCCGATAGCATTTGTGCCAGACGGTTATTAAGTGCGCCAACATTCTCTGAAATTGACATCTCATTATCATTGAGGATAACGAGCATATCAGGGTGTATATCACCGGCGTGGTTCATTGCTTCGAATGCCATACCGGCAGTAATGGCACCATCACCAATGACGCTGACGACTTTACGACCTTTTCCTTCACTGGCGGCGGCGATAGCCATTCCTAAACCAGCGCTGATAGAGGTGGATGAATGACCAACAGAAAGGACGTCATATTCACTTTCTCCACGCCATGGGAAAGGGTGGAGTCCATCTTTTTGACGAATGGTCGGCATAGCGTCACGTCGGCCCGTCAAAATCTTATGCGGGTATGCTTGATGGCCTACATCCCAGATGAGGTGATCAAATGGGGTGTTGTAGACATAATGAAGTGCGACGGTGAGTTCAACAACACCTAAGCCTGACGCTAAGTGGCCACTTGACTGGCTCACTGAGTTTAGCAGATAGGCTCTTAGCTCGTTGCATAGCCCCGGTAATGACTCCCGAGACATCAACCGCATTTCATCTGGGGTATTTGCCATCGCAAGTGTCGGGTATTTTGAAATATCCAATGTCATAATTACAGCGCTGTTTTTTTTTAATGTATTAGTTATTACGCTCGATGACGTATCGGGCAAAAACTTCCAGGGATTCGGTATTGTACGGGATCTGCTTCAAAGCGTGTAGCGCTTCTTTGTAGAGAGCTTGCGCTTTTTCTTGAGCTTGCTCCAACCCTAGGAGTGAAGGGTAGGTACTTTTTTGTGCTTCAATGTCAGAACCTTGAGGTTTTCCGAGTGTTTCAGTATCGCTAGTAATATCCAGTATGTCATCTTGGACTTGAAAAGCGAGCCCGATGGCGTAAGCGAAGCGATCTAAGTGAGAGGTTACTACTGGGTCAATATTACCGCTGGCGAGTGCCCCAAGTTGTACAGCGCAACGAATCAGAGCACCTGTTTTATTCACATGGATTTTTTCTAGTTCTTCAAGTGGTACGAGGCGGCCTTCCGCACTGAGATCAAGAGCTTGCCCCAGACACATTCCTGATGCACCTGCTGCTTTAGCAAGCGCTGCCACCATTTCGATCCGCTTAGCATCAGGATGCATCTCACCATTAGCGAGTATTTCAAACGCCAGCGTCTGAAGTGCATCGCCCGCTAAGATTGCGGTCGCTTCATCAAAGGCTTTATGGCAAGTCGGTTGCCCACGACGTAGAGCATCGTCGTCCATGGCTGGTAAATCATCATGGATGAGAGAATAAGCATGGACACATTCAATCGCGGCCGCCGGAGCATCTAAAAGTGAAAGATCTGTTCCGAGCATTTCCCCCACAGAGTATACGAGAAATGGGCGAGCGCGTTTGCCGCCTAACAGTGCGCCATGACGCATTGCTTGAATAAGGGGATTACTCTGTTCTGGGAGAGCTTCTAACCAGTGTATTAATTGCTGGTTATTCCGTTGCTGATAACGCGTAAGGTGCGCTTTAAAATCCATTATTTCAGTCACCTTGGTACTCTTCGAGGGGGGCGTTATCATCCGCTTGCATAAGAATATCTATTTTTTGTTGGGCATTGCTGAGTGTTTGTTGGCTGTGACGGGCAAGTGAAATGCCGCGCTCGAATTTTTTCAATGCGTCATCTAACGCTAATTCACCAGATTCTAACTGAGAGACTATTTGTTCCAACTCTGATAGTGCCGCTTCAAAGCTCATATTTTCGGGTTTCTTACTGGCCATAATCTCAATCTGTTTTTGGGTCAACGTGCGGAAAACTTATCGCAGTGATCATAAAATGTAAATTATGTCACGGTAGACAAGGATTGAGCTACTACTTAAATAGTTAAATGTGCCTCTTTGTTAACTTCGTTATGTGAAAAAGACTAAATTGCTGGAAGCTACTGCCGATAGAGCCAATAATCGGTAGAATAAATAATATTTTACGCGCAACACGTAAGGGGAATGAGTGTGGATTTAGCGACGCTGTTAGGAATCATCGGGGCGTTCGGGTTTATTGTCATGGCAATGATGCTCGGTGGAAGCATCTCAATGTTTGTCGACATCCCATCAATACTCATTGTATTTGGGGGGAGTCTCTTCGTTGCCTTGATGAAATTCAATATGGGACAGTTCTTTGGTGGCTTTAAAATTATGGGCAAAGCGTTCATGTTTAAGGCTGATAAGCCCGAGGATCTGATCGCTAAAATTGTTGAAATGGCCGACGCTGCTCGAAAAGGTGGATTCCTTGCCCTAGAAGAGATGGAGATCACTAACAGCTTTATGCAGAAAGGCATCGACTTACTGGTTGATGGGCATGATGCTGAAGTGGTTAAGTCAGCCTTGTCGAAAGATATCACCATGACGAGTGAACGGCATGAGCAGGGAGCAAGCATTTGGTCTGCGCTAGGTGATGTGGCACCAGCGATGGGAATGATCGGCACGTTGATCGGACTGGTTGCCATGCTTTCTAACATGGATGATCCTAAATCGATCGGTCCAGCGATGGCCGTTGCCTTGTTGACAACACTTTATGGTTCGATGTTTGCCAACATGGTCTGTCTGCCTATAGCGGATAAGTTGATGCTGCGTAAGGAAGAAGAAAAGTTAAATCGTCGATTAATTATGGATGGCGTATTGGCCATTCAAGATGGACAAAATCCTCGCGTCATCGATAGCTTATTGAAGAACTATCTAAACGAGAAAAAACGTGCTGTCGATGCTGATGCCGTATAGAGGGTGAGATAAATGGAAGAAGAAGACGATTGCAAATGTCCGCCCGGTGCCCCGTTATGGATGGCAACCTTTGCGGATCTTGCCACCTTGCTGATGTGTTTCTTCGTACTACTGTTGTCGTTTTCTGAGATGGATGTACTTAAATTCAAACAGATAGCAGGTTCGATGAAGTTTGCCTTTGGTGTGCAAAATATGTTGGAAGTGAAAGACATACCAAAAGGCACCAGTGTTATTGCACAAGAATTTCGACCGGGGCGGCCTGAACCCACGCCGATCGAGGTCATCATGCAGCAAACGATTGATATGACGCAGCGCTCCCTCGACTTTCATGAGGGGGAAACCGACCGAGCCAGTGGCACGCAGCGTGAAGCGGGCAAATTAACGGGTGGCCAATCCAACACGGTCGCCACGCAAGAGAACGAAAATAGCGAATCGGAGATGGAGGAGTCGCAAGCACAGTTGATGCAAGTGATTCAACAAGCGCTAGAAAGAGAGATTGTTGAAGGTGCTATTGAACTCGAAAGTTTAGGGCAGCAACTGGTGATTCGCATTAAAGAAAGGGGCGCATTTCCATCGGGCTCTGCATTTTTACAGCCTCGTTTCCGCCCTTTAGTGCGTCAAGTCGCCGAGCTCGTTAAGGATGTCCCCGGAGAAATCACGGTAACAGGGCATACTGATAGTGGGCCGCTTGACTCTGAGCTATATCGTTCGAATTGGGATCTTTCTGCACAGAGAGCGGTTTCTGTCGCGCAAGAGATGGAAGAAGTACAAGACTTTGATCACCGTCGACTTCGTGTCGTTGGAATGGCTGATACCTTGCCATTAGAAGACAACGGTACAGAAGATGGAAGAAGAGCCAACCGTCGAGTTGAGATTGCCGTTAATCAGGGTAAACCACACTACTCGGAAGAGGTGACTTCAGAGCAATAAACGCCGTTTGAACCGTTAGGCTGACAGCTGTAAATAAGAGGGGTACTAAATGCCCCTCTTTTTATGTGTAGATGAGTTCACCCTATTGGTCGCATGATGTATAATCCGCGCCTTTCTCCAGCATCAACTAGTGAAACGTGATATGAAATTTATCGTAAAGCCACATCCAGAAATTTTTGTAAAAAGCGACTCGGTTCGAAAGCGTTTCACGAAAATTCTTGAATGTAACATCCGTATTATCCTCCAGAAGAAAACAGACATCGTTTCTGTCTTCAACCGTCGTGACCACATTGAGGTGGTAGCAAAGGATGACTCGGTTCGTGATTTGGTGCTGGAAGTACTAACTCATACCTCAGGTATTCATCACTCCTTAGAAGTCCAGCAGACAGATTTTACTGACTTGCATGACATCTACGAGCAAACACTTGATTTAGTGAAAGATGACCTCGTTGGTAAGACCTTCTGTGTGCGCGCTAAGCGTCGTGGTAAGCATGACTTTACTTCGATTGAGCTAGAGCGCTATGTCGGCGGTGGTCTTAACCAAGCGATTGAGTCTGCTTCAGTGAAGCTGAAGAAGCCTGATGTCACTGTCAATATCGAAGTGTCGAATGAGAAGCTGAACTTAGTGCTTTCTCGTCATAAAGGCCTCGGTGGGTTCCCACTAGGAACACAAGAAGATGTACTGAGTTTGATCTCAGGTGGCTTTGATTCAGGTGTTTCAAGTTACCTGCATATTAAGCGCGGTAGTAAGGTTCACTACTGTTTCTTTAATCTCGGTGGCCCTGCGCACGAAATCGGTGTTAAACAGGTTTCTGCTTACTTATGGAATAAGTTTGGCTCTTCGGCAAAAGTGAAATTCATCTCTATCGATTTTGAGCCAGTAGTGGCAGAGATCCTAGAGAAAGTCGACAATGGCCAAATGGGCGTTGTTCTAAAGCGTATGTTCATGCGTGCAGCAGGCCAAGTTGCTGATCGCTTTGGTATTCAAGCGCTAGTAACGGGTGAAGCGATTGGTCAGGTATCAAGCCAGACACTAACGAACTTACGTCATATTGATGGTGTAACGGATAGCTTGATTCTTCGTCCGTTAATTAACTGGGATAAAGAAGATATCATCAACCTTGCTCGTGATATCGGTACTGAAGATTTTGCAAAGACAATGCCTGAATTCTGTGGTGTTATCTCGAAAAGTCCAACAGTGAAAGCGGTTAAAGAGAAGCTTGAAACAGAAGAAGCGAAGTTCGACTTTGATATTCTAGAGCAGGTTGTTCGTGATGCGTGCATTATCGATATTCGTGATATCGAAAAAGAGAGCCAAGAGAAAGCACCAGAAGTTGAAATGGTTGAAGCCATTCCTGCTGATGCAGTGGTATTGGATATCCGTAGTCCTGAAGAAGAAGACGAGAGCCCATTAGAGATTGAAGGTGTTGAAGTGAAACACATTCCATTCTTTAAGTTGGCAACGCAATTCGGCGACTTGGATCAATCCAAGAATTACCTTCTTTACTGTGATCGCGGTGTGATGAGCCGTCTTCAAGCACTACTGCTGCAAGAAAATGGCTTCACGAATGTGAAAGTTTATCGTCCGTAACGATATAGACTCACAAATCGTTTAGTAAGGCGAACCATAAAAGAAAAGCTCGGCGTAATTACGTCGAGCTTTTTTGTCTCTGTTTTTTGGGCCTTGTTTTTGGGCCTTGTTTTTGGGGTCAGCACTTCTTACCCCTGCTATATCTCTTAATATTTTGCGGGATAGTGAGTAATCAGTATGGCTATGATGGCGTGTGCTCTTTACCTAGCACGTCATAATTCATATTTGGCCAAACGATCATTGGTTTCGCCACTTCGGCAGCCTTAGGTTTACCGGCTAGACAAACAATGATCTCCAATGCAAACTCTTGCGATGTTCCTGGTCCCTGACTGGTAAGTAGGTTTTCATTGATATCAAAGAAAACACGTTTTTTACGGCGGCGTTGTTCAGGGATATGGTCGAAGAAGTCAGGGTGGCAGGTCATGTATGCTTTAGGAAAAAGCTGGTGGTGCTCTAACACTAAAGCCGGTGCCGCACAGATGGCAGCAATCAGCTTACCGTCATATTTATGCTGAGTGACGAACTCCACCAATAGCGGGTTATCTCGAAAACATTCGCTCCCTGCTTTGCCGCCGGGGAGTACAACCGCATCAAATTGGTTGTCAGCAATGTCCACAAGGCGGGCATCAGCAACAAGCTTAATACCACGAGAGCCCGCCATGATAAGTGCACCATCACTGGCAATACTGGCTATGGTAACGTCAAAGTCAGCTCTGATCAGGGTATCTATACAATTGATCGCTTCCATCTCTTCCGTGCCGGGAGCGATGCAAACAGCGACTTTATAGGTTGTCATTGGGTAATCTCCAAACTCATTATTTTCGACGTTAAGATGAGAGCGCGTATCTTGCCACAAAATCGTTATTCATTGCGTATTTGCTAACGAGGTTTTGCCTATTTTAAGCTGCAATAGCTTAAGGTCTGGCATATCAAGAGCTTGCTTTGTTAGAGCACTCCATCTCTTTAATCCTTTCCCAAAGTTTTCGTTGAACGGGAGCATCGATGCCGTGGTATTCGGCTCGTTGAACAAGGTAACCACTAATATAGTCAATCTCTGTCTGTCGTTGATAGCGGATGTCTTGATTCATCGACGAATAGTTTTTTGCTGTCGCATGGATGACCGCGGCAACGATCTTTTCGAGTTGCGAAGGTGAGGTTGAGTACCCTTCTTTTGTCATCACCATCGCAACTTCATGGTAGATAGCACTTAGCTGTGTTTGATAGCACTGTTGGGCGAGATGACCATTTGGCACATTATGGATAGCGGTTAAAGGATTAATCGCACAGTTGATGGCTAGCTTTTGCCACTGTTTCTTTTGAATATCACCTTGCCATTCACAATGATTCAATGCGTTAGCAAGCAAATCGATAAGGGCATTAGGCTTGCTCTGGTGCGATTGATGGCTGATATACCCTAAGAATGTTTCGCCTTCTCCAGTGTGACGAACAGCTTCGATAGATGTTTTCAGTGCAGCTTGCGCGGTTGTTGCAAATAAAACGGTGTGTTTAGGCAGATGCCTTTTGATGACTTCCGCCGTGCCCATGCCGTTGTGAGTAATCAATACCGATGCGCTGGTAGATATATGTGGCGTAATCGCTTCAAGGGCGCCTTCTAACTGAAAGGCTTTTACGGCCACGATAACCAGTTCACTGTTATGTAAATGCTCACTATCATTTGAGCAGAACTGATGGCAGCTATCATTACCGCTTAAGTCCGTAAAATGCAGAGTATTGAGTGGGGTATGGCGTGTCCAGAGTTGAACATCATGGTTTGCGGCGTTTAATTTACATGCGAGAAGGCTACCAATAGCACCCGCACCAACAAGTGTGATAATCAAAACACTTAATCCAGTGGTTTATTTGCGATTACTTTAACATAGAAGAGATGGCCGATAGGGGAGTGTCGTTCTGAATATCGGGAAGGATTTTATGCGAGGATTATTTACTCGTTAGAAACAAAAACAGACGCCGAAGCGTCTGTTTATCAGCTTTAGTTACTATAAATTAGAACTTGTAAGTAACAGCTACGTAATGGCCTGCACCTGAAGATTCAGCTTCTGGACCCCATGGTAGAGGTGCACTGTCTTCGAAACCGTATACATCTTTGTATAATTTTAGACCGTAACCTACAGCAAAACGCTCAGAGTGCCAGTAGATACCGTTAAACATCGCGCCGCCATTTGAAGACGTTACGTATTCATCTTTCATACCAAATTGGTAATCAATGTAACCTTGGTAAGAGATGAAAGAGCCATTGTCGAAGAAGTGGAAAGGTTTAAACCAGTTAGTAGAAACTTGGAAGCCGTTCCAGTCTTTGTTGTTTGAGTCGTATGTACCGTATAGGTTTAGACCAATTTGACCTAGGAAAGGAACTTCTACGTCAGAACCAAGACCAATTTTTTGTTGGTTTACGGCGCTGTTACCACCCCAAGTTAGCTCAGTTGCGATGTATAGCTCTTTAACAGCGCCAAATGATAGGTCTTTGCCTGTCATCGCATCTAAAGATACACGTGGAGCAAATTTCATGAAGATTTTTTCTTCACCATCTTTGTCGCTATTTGAGTCAGAAGTTAGGTTGAATACGTCAACGTAACCGTATAGATCGAAGATACCTGAACGACCGCCAAATTCCATTTCCATGTAGTCATGGGTAGATTCTGAAGCGCCTTTCTCATTGATAGCACCCATTAGGTTAAACTGCATCCAGCTGTAGTCATTCGCGTGAATGCCGTCAGAGTAGTCCGCTGCCATAACAGGCGCAGCAGTTGCTGCCAAAAGGCTCATAGCTAAAAGTGTTTTGCGCATAGTGCTAATCTCACATGTCGTTCGGTAATTTTATCAGGGAACTTTATCGGCCTCCTGAATGTCTGTGCGCATTCTATGTGTTTACATCACAAAATGGAATGTAACGATTGCGCAATCGGTTGCGAAATGTGATCTTGATCGTATGTAATGGATTTCACTTGCAGAAATAATGTGATCTTGGTCGTTTTTTTGAGCAGGTTATGGAACAAAAATTTGCGGTGAGTGACTAAGGGCGCTCAATTTTGTACACCCATGATGCATTTGAACGAGTGGGAGGAGTAATAGGAGAGTGAATATTGCACATAAACGGCTCCTCTCACGAAGAGGAGCATAGATGATTACTTTAGTGGTTGGCTGATACCACTTCTGTATGGCTCAAGGTAAAGCTAATGCTGTATATGTATGAGCGATACTTAGTCCGATTGGCTCTGAGGAGGTGGCAGTTTGCCGACTAAATACACAAGCCCAAGAACGGGGATACCAATCAGTGCTGTGCCGATAAAGAAGGTGTTGTATCCAAAGCTATCAACAAAGAGTCCTGAAAAGCCGGCAACGAATTTTGGGAACAGCAACATAATAGAGCTAAAGACAGCATACTGAGTTGCTGAAAATGCAACATTCGTTAGACCAGAAATGTAAGTGATGAAGGCCGCTGTGGCGATGCCGGCACAAAGGTTATCAGCCGAAATTACCGCAATGAGTAACGAACGCTTATCACCAAGAAGAGATAAGAAGTCGTAGAGTAACGGACTATGGCTGACAGAGTTGGCGATGTCGTAGATAATGCTGATATCACCTTCATATTGCGTGAGTAAAAAGATCAGATTGCCGTCTGCAGCATAGGAAAGTATCGCGAATAGCGCATTGGTGATGGCAGCGAGGATAGCACCAAGGGCAAGAATTCTGAGTGTCCCAAATTTGCTCACCAGTATGCCACCAAGTCCAGCACCAACGAGCGTCATAACAACACCATAGATCTTAGAAATTGATGCGACTTCCGTTTTGGTAAAGCCAATATCGACGTAAAAGGCATAGGCCATCACACCCATTACTACATCTGAGATACGGTAAGTCGCAATGAGTGCAAGAATGAGTAAGGCACCATAGCCATGTCGGCGGAAGAAATCAGCGAATGGCAGGTAAACGGCAGAATATATCCAAGCAACAAAACGAGCACGACGACCATGAATGCCCCGAGCATGAAGCTTTTGTGTAAAGGTATCTTCCTGCTTAGCGATCGATGACATGTCGATAACAGGCTCTTTGATGACGAGTGTGGTGATAATACCGACCAACATACAGGCAGCCATTGAAAAATAGGCGAACTGCCACCCTTGGAGTACATACTCACTATCTGAGCCAATAAAGGCTGAAATGGATAAGGCACCAGCACCAGCCATGATCATTGCGAGTCGGTAACCTGTCATATAGCTGGCGGCGAGCGCAGCTTGTAGGCGCTCTTCAGCTAACTCTATTCGAAATGCATCGATAACAATATCTTGTGTTGCAGACGAAAAAGCGACAATAACGGCTAACAGTGCTACTAGTAGTAGATGGTTCGCAGGATCAGTGTACGCCATACCGATGAGAGAGAAGGCGATAAGCAGCTGCGACAGTAGCATCCAACCACGGCGGCGACCGAAGAGGCGAGTGAATATAGGCAGTGGAAATCGGTCTATGAGGGGAGACCATACCCACTTAAACCCATACGCTAGCCCAACCCAGCTAAAAAAGCCGATTTCTGTTCGTGAAACATCCGCTTCACGAAGCCAAAAAGAGAGTGTCCCAAAAACCAATAATATGGGTAAGCCAGATGAGAAGCCGAGGCACAGCATTATCAGTACTTTCTTCTCTAGGTATACACGCCACCCTGCTGGTGTCGTCGGAGTATCCATATTCATTCCTTTGTACTGTTTGTTAGAAACAGTGATCGCTGCTCAATATTTTATGAAGCTTGACATAAAGTGACACTATACCAGTGCTTTAGAGTCATAATTGTAATCTTTCAGTCAAATAAAAAGCCACACAGGGTGGCTTTTTATTGGATGATTCAGATCGCAGAGGCAACCTACTAATCAATAATCGTCACTGACTTAATGACAATTGGTTCAATAGGCACATCTGACATACCTTTACTGCGAATGGTTGTGGTTGGTTTGCCTGCGATAGTATCGATCACATCCATACCTTGGGTCACTTTACCAAAAACCGCATAGCCTGGTTTGTTCGCGCTACCGTTAAGAAAGCCATTGTCAGCCACATTGATATAGAATTGACGTGTTGCAGAGTCAACGACTTGGGTACGAGCCATTGCAATAGTGCCTCGATCATTACTTAGTCCATTTGCAGACTCATTCTTGATTGGCGCATTGGTACTAATTTGATTCAATTCAGGATCGAAGCCGCCACCTTGCACCATGAAGCCTGGGATCACACGATGGAAAATGGTGTCACCAAAGCTTCCATCGCTAACATAGCTTAGAAAGTTCTTTGTACTGATTGGTGCTTTTTCGTCGTTTAACTCGATAACGAAGTCACCTAAGTTGGTTTGTACTTGTACTGATGTTGCAAACGCAGAGGTGCTACACAGTAAACCAGTAAGTAAATAGGCGGCTAGACGCATTATAGATTCTCCAGAATATAAACATTGAGTTCTCGGTCAGAACCGATCTCTTCTAAGACGTTGTTCATTAAGTCATTAATGATGTTTTCCATCTCTTCGACAGAGGCACTTGATAAGCCTGAAGCGCTTGATTTACCAGAGAAACGTTTGACGAATTTACCTCGAGGACTCTCAACAACCACTTGTAAATTGGCCGTCGCAGACATTTCGTGCTTCATTACGCTATGACGAACATTCAGTAAAACATCAAGAATATCGACACGCATTGTCCCGCGGCTGTTATCACTCACCACATAGCCTTGCGCGGTCATTTGACGTGTTAATGCTTCTTCAAAAGCAACACGTAAGTTTTGTTGGGCATGGATTGGCTGTTTTTGTTCACGGCCGGTATCAACGAGGGCAACAAATTGTGCGCTTCGTAAATCTTGACTTTCTAAGCTAACAGCAGTGCCTTGACCCATCGACGAGGATCCTATCATCGGCTCGAAAGTCAGGTTTAGTTGCGGCTCTTGAGGGGCTGAACAAGCAGTGACGAGTGCGGCAAGGCCCAGCGTCAGTAATAACTTTTTGATCATGATGTCGTCCTTGTTGGTCGTTTCTCTGCTTCAAGAATAACGAACTTATTGTTAGACGCAATAGTCGTTACGTTTCCGAAGAGGCGTTTGAGTTTAACATGATAGCCTAAATGGCGGTTGCCAATAATACGAATTTTCCCTTCTATTTTAAGAACATGCATTGCATCACAGAACATTTGCCATGCGATATGATCGGTGATGGTGTTCTGCTGGTGGAAAGGAGGATTACAAAGTACCCAATCCGCGGATTCCTGCTCCATACCGCTAAGGCAGTTATTGACTAAACCATGCAATTTATCTGGGTGACTAAGGTTTGTTTTCGCATTTTCAAGTGCAGAGGTAACGGCCATTGCGCTTTCATCTACGCAGGTGATGGTTGCCTGTGGGTTGAGCCTCGCTGTTTGGATGCCTATAACGCCGTTACCACATCCTAAATCAATAATATGTTGCGCTGATTCATCCTGCGGTAGGTGCTCTAAAAAAAAGCGAGCGCCAATATCCAGCTTCTCACCTGCGAACACATTGGCATGATTCATTAAGTGCAAATTGTATTCAGGCACATCCCAGCTTAGTGGTTGCTCGGGGGTGGGTGAAAGCTTGCGGTTTAGTGTGCTAAAGATGAGTCGTGATTTCTTCACGGCTAGTGACGTTTTTGTTTCACCAATTCTATTCTCAAAAAAACGTAGCGTTGAGGTGTGAATATCTTTCGCTTTACCGCCAGCAATAATTTGGCAATCATCGGGAACAGAGGCGGCAATCTTGTCAAGTTGCCACTTTAGTAACCGATTGTTATTCGGTACTTTAATGATCACAAGTTGTGCATTTTCAGGAAGCTTATCAAGACAGTTAAGGTAGATGACATCGGGCTTCGAGTTCGCACTCAGGTTTTGCTGGCAAGCTTGCTGTGCAATAAAAGAATCACTGATGTTGTAAATACAGGCTCGAGTTGAAAACCAGTTACTGAGTGCTCCAAAACCGTCATTAAAAATGAGTATAGGGCGGTTAGGATCGAAAGCTTGATCGGCTAATGTATTGATCAAATATTCATCTGCTGAATCCCATGCTTGCAGCTTCTCATTTTCGCGGGCAGGAAAGCGTTGTAAGGTCAGTTGCTCGTTTTGAATCGAGAGTATCGGTTTCATTTTGTGTGTCTTTGCGCTATTTTAAAGGTCTAAGTCATTGTCGCAGATGATATGGCAACTGCAATAAAAAACATCCTGTAAGCAACAATACGGACGTGTTCAATTATATTGTGTGGTAGATATTATGATTAAAGAGAGTATTGAACAAAAGTTGTTGGACGCTTTTTCACCAAGTCATCTTGAAGTGGTGAATGAAAGTTATATGCATAATGTTCCGGCAGGTGCAGAGAGTCATTTTAAAGTTGTTGTTGTCAGCGATAACTTTGATGGTCAGCGTCTGCTTCAACGCCATCGCGCAATAAACTCTGTCTTATCGGTCGAGTTGAGTGACCGTATTCATGCGCTTGCGATACATACCTATACAGGTAATGAGTGGAAGAATCTGTATCAAGATGCCCCCAACTCTCCTTCATGCCGCGGTGGGGCAAGGCTCACTGAGCAGTAAGTGATTAACGGCGAAACTATTGATACACAGATAACCCGATGTCTATAGGCAGACTGTTATGTATCGATGACTTAAAACCGCATCCAGTGCGGTTTTTTTGTATCCCTAACATGCGAAATAACGCTTCCTTTCTTATTGAGCAACAGCTGCGTTCATGCTCTCGTGCTTCCTCTACGCTTTCAAGAATTTTGCTACTCATAACCAACAGCATAACTAACTATTTTCCGCGAAATCAAATTCACACGTCTATGCTTATCTGCAAACAACTCTGTTTACGTATCGTCGCTCACGTGTGATTCCTTCAGAGGAGACATCTTATGATGATGCTAAGCGTTATTGCTGGGTTGTGATTATTCCTTGATAGCAGTACAAGGTGTTTCATGCGGAAATTATACGTATTGCTGGGTTTCCTAGCATTAATCGGGTGTGAGCGTCACACGGATCAGTTATCGGCAGATTCTGTTGAGTGGCGGTTGTCGACAGCGTGGCCTGCTGGCTTCCCTGGTTTGGGTGATGCGCCGATTAGATTGTCGAAAATTGTCGACAAGGCGAGCAATGGGCAATTTAAAATTGTTGTCTATGGTGCTGGAGAGGTGGTACCTGCCTTTGATTTGTTCAGCGCTGTTTCTGGCGGTAGTGTCGAAATGGGGCATTCAAGTGCCTATTATTGGCAAGATACTATTCCATCAGCCCCTTTTTTCTCTGCTGTCCCGTTTGGTATGAATAGCAGTGAGATGACAAGCTGGCTGTATTATGGTGGGGGTCTAAAACTGTGGCGCGAGCTTTATGAGCCCTATGATGTTATCCCTTTCCCTGGCGGGAACAGTGGCCCGCAAATGGGCGGATGGTTCAATCGTCCTATAGAGTCGATGGAAGATTGGATTGGCTTGAAAATGCGTATTCCAGGTTTTGGTGCAGGGGTGCTGAAGAGCGTTGGAGCTATACCCATACACCTGCCAGCAGATGCTTTATATAACGCATTTGACGATGATGTTATCGACGCGGTTGAATGGGTAGGTGCATATAACGACTTAGCATTTGGTTTATATAAGTTGGGTAGATACTACTATTATCCCGCATGGCATGAGCCGAGTACTCAAATGGAATTTATTATAAACCAAGCGGCTTATGAAGCATTACCTAGTGACCTTCAGCAGATACTTGTCTCAGCGATGAATGATATTAACAACGAAATGCAGGCTAATTTCCTGATTAAAAATCAGCAAGCTTTAGACACATTAGTGAAAGAACACAATGTGGTACTACGTGTATTTCCCGCAGAAGTGATGCAAATGCTGGAGCAAAGAAGTGAGTGGTTACTACTGGAATTAGGGGGGCATGATCCTGTATTTCGTAAGATACATACCTCATACAGTACCTATGCAGCGAAATTGCGGAGAATGAGAGTTTTTTCTTTGCGTTTGTGAACTAATACAGTTTTTCACAATGCTGGCACAGTATAAATACATTATTGTTATGGTTTGGTTGTTTGTTGAGCGTGTATTGTGGGTGTGTATTTCAAGATAAAACACCGGCTTTAATTACTGTAAACGTGCGTTAGCTCAAGGAAGTGGTGATTTATTTCGGTGCTGGTGTGAGATTTAATGATTTTGACAGTGAATAACGTGCTCAGTCATAGCAAGCTTACAGTGATTAATGTTATCATTCTAATTCAATTTTAATCTTCACTAACTTTTTTCGTCATGATTAATCGTTAAGTGAAGGGCTTTAAGAGACCAGCTGAAGATGGATTAGTATGTGGCTTGGTCTCTGTGTCGTGCCTTAGATGTACACAAAATTCCTTTTATCCATAAAATGTAGTGCAAGTGCGTATGATTACAATAAAAAAGGGCTTGGATATCCCGATTTCGGGCACTCCAACTCAGGTGATTAGTGATGGCTCAGCCATCAAACGCGTCGCTTTGCTTGGCGAAGAGTATGTAGGGATGCGTCCCAAAATGCATGTTCGCGTTGGTGATACTGTAAAAAAAGGTCAGATTCTTTTTGAAGATAAAAAGAACCCTGGCGTGAATTTTACAGCTCCAGCTAGCGGTAAGGTGACAGAGATTAATCGTGGTGAAAAGCGCGTATTGCAATCCGTTGTGATCGATGTTGAAGGAGATGAACAGATCACCTTCACGGCTTATTCACAAAATGAACTTTCTAACTTAGATCGTGATGTCGTTGTATCACAGTTGACTGAATCTGGTGAGTGGACCGCTTTGCGTACCCGCCCATTTAGTAAAGTCCCAGCTGTTGAATCACAAACTCAAGCAATTTTTGTGACGGCAATAGATACCAATCCATTGGCTGCAAACCCTGAAGTCATCATCAATGCAAATGCTGATGCGTTTTCTGCGGGGCTTACTGTCTTATCTCGTTTGACTAGTGGTAAAGTGTTCGTTTGTAAAGCAGGTAGTAGTTTACCTCGTTCTGAGCAATCGAATGTTGAAGAGCATGTATTCAATGGCCCGCACCCTGCAGGCTTAGTGGGTACTCATATGCACTTCTTGCACCCTGTTAACCTAGAAAACCAAGCATGGCATATCAACTACCAAGATGTGATTGCTTATGGTCAGCTTTTCTTAACAGGTGAGATTTACACCGATCGTGTTATTTCTCTCGCAGGGCCAGTAGTCAACAACCCTCGTCTTCTTAAAACGGTACGTGGCGCCGCGATTTCTGAATTGGCTGACCACGAATTAATGCCGGGCGAAGTTCGTCTCATTGCGGGCTCTGTGTTGTATGGTGTTCGTGCAGATGACGCACACAGCTACCTTGGTCGTTATGCGTTACAAATTTCTGCCCTACGCGAGGGTCGAGAAAAAGAACTCTTTGGCTGGATCGTTCCAGGCAAGAATAAATTTTCTGTTACTCGTTCTTTCTTAAGTCATCTTTTCAGTGGCCAACTTTTCAACATGACAACAACTACTAACGGTAGTGATCGTGCCATGGTGCCAATTGGTAACTACGAAAAAGTAATGCCTCTCGATATTGAGCCGACTCTATTGCTTAGGGATTTATGTGCTGGCGATAATGACAGCGCACAAGAGCTAGGTGCATTAGAGCTAGATGAAGAAGATTTAGCTTTGTGTACTTTTGTTTGCCCTGGTAAATACGATTTTGGTCCAATGCTACGTGAGTGCTTGGACACAATTGAGAAGGAAGGGTAATCATGAGCCTTAAAAGTATTCTCGAGAATATCGAGCACCACTTTGAGCCAGGTGGTAAGCACGAGCGTTGGTTCGCGCTTTATGAAGCGTTTGCAACGCTTATGTACACACCTGGTACAGTGACAAAAGCAAAATCACATGTTCGTGACAGCGTTGATCTAAAGCGCATCATGATTATGGTTTGGTTTGCTGTTTTCCCTGCGATGTTCTGGGGCATGTATAACAGTGGTCATCAAGCGATTGTGGCGCTTAATCACCTTCATGCTGGTGACCAGTTGGCGACGATTGTTGCGGGTAACTGGCACTATTGGCTGACAGAAATGTTAGCAGGTAGCATCACTGATGCAGGGTGGGGTACCAAGATGGTACTCGGTGCGACTTACTTCTTACCTATCTACGCTGTTGTTTTTGCGGTTGGTGGATTCTGGGAAGTTCTGTTCTGCATGGTGCGTAAGCATGAAGTAAACGAAGGTTTCTTCGTTACCTCTATCTTGTTTGCGCTGATCGTTCCGCCAACGCTGCCGCTTTGGCAAGCTGCTTTGGGTATCACGTTCGGTGTTGTTGTCGCTAAAGAAGTCTTTGGTGGTACAGGACGTAACTTCTTGAACCCTGCACTTGCTGGTCGTGCTTTCCTTTTCTTTGCTTACCCTGCTCAAATCTCTGGTGATTTGGTATGGACTGCTGCCGATGGTTTTTCTGGTGCGACAGCACTAGGCCAGTGGGCAAACGCAGGTCAAGGTGGTGTTGTTCACAACATTACTGGTGAAGCGGTGACTTGGATGGATGCGTTTATCGGTAACGTTCCGGGCTCTATTGGTGAAGTATCGACGCTAGCAATTATTCTTGGTGGTGCGATGATTGTGTACATGGGCATTGCTTCATGGCGCATTATCCTTGGTACTTTAATCGGTATGGCTGCAGCAGCTACGCTCTTCAATATTGTTGGATCTGATACCAATGCAATGTTTACTATGCCTTGGCACTGGCACCTTGTCTTAGGTGGTTTTGCGTTTGGTATGATCTTCATGGCGACAGACCCTGTTTCAGCAGCATTTACAAATAAAGGTAAATGGGCATACGGTGCGCTAATCGGTGCGATGTGCGTCATGATCCGTGTGGTCAACCCTGCTTACCCAGAAGGCATGATGTTAGCCATTCTGTTTGCAAACTTGTTTGCGCCTGTATTTGACTACCTAGTCGTTCAGGGCAACGTGAAACGGAGACTCGCTCGCTATGGCAAGTAATAACGATAGCATGAAGAAAACGCTGTTTGTTGTTATCGCGTTGAGCCTAGTGTGCTCAATTGTGGTTTCAGGTGCAGCGGTAGCCTTACGCCCAATGCAGCAAAAAAATGCGGTGTTGGATGTTCAGCGAAACATTCTTTCTGTTGCGGGTCTTCTCGATGCAGGGGCGAATATTGCTGAGGTGTTTGGCGAAAATATTGAAGCCGTTCTTGTTAATCTAGAGACAGGTGAAATTGACACCTCTATCGACGTAGCAAGTTACGACCAACGTGCCGCAGCAAAAGATGCCTCTGCATCGATTGCACTTGGTGACGATGATGTTGCTAAGATCATTCGCCGCGCAAATGTCGCTAAGATTTATCTGGTTAAAGATGGCGATAACATTGAAAAGTTAATTCTTCCAATGCACGGTAATGGCCTTTGGTCGATGATGTACGCATTCGTTGCTGTTGAGACAGACGGTAATACGGTTTCTGGCATCACTTACTATGAGCAGGGAGAGACTCCTGGGCTTGGTGGTGAAGTTGAGAATCCACGCTGGCGTGGTCAATTTGTAGGTAAAGAGCTTTATGATGTGAACGGCAAACCTGCTATTCGTGTTGTTAAAGGTGGTGCTCCTGACGGTGATAAGCATGCAGTTGATGGCCTTTCAGGCGCAACGCTTACTGCTAACGGCGTTCAGAATACCTTCGATTTTTGGCTGGGTGAAAACGGCTTTGGCCCATTCCTGAGCAAAGTTCGTGAGGGAGGTCTAAACAATGGCTGATACTAAAGAAATGAAGAAGGTGCTGGTTGCACCGTTAGTCGACAATAACCCAATTGCCCTTCAGGTACTGGGTGTTTGTTCGGCACTAGCTGTTACCACTAAGCTAGAAACAGCCTTTGTAATGACGATTGCGGTAATTTTTGTTACTGCATTCTCTAACTTGTTTGTTTCTTTAATTCGTAATCATATTCCAAATAGTGTTCGTATCATCTGTCAGATGGCGATCATTGCTTCTTTGGTTATCTTGGTTGATCAGGTCTTAAAAGCCTTTGTTTACGAAATCTCTAAACAACTATCGGTATTTGTTGGTTTGATTATTACCAACTGTATCGTTATGGGGCGTGCTGAAGCTTACGCAATGAAATCAGCACCTTTACCATCGTTTATGGATGGTATTGGTAATGGTCTTGGTTACGGTTTCGTTCTCATTACTGTCGGCTTCTTCCGTGAGCTGTTTGGTACAGGTCAATTATTTGGTATGCAAGTGCTACCGACAGTGGCTGAAGGTGGCTGGTATCAACCAAACGGTATGATGCTGCTGGCACCATCAGCGTTCTTCCTGATTGGCTTTATGATTTGGGCTATTCGTACGATTCGTCCAGAACAAGTAGAAGCGAAGGAGTAAATTACTAATGGAACATTACATTAGCTTGCTGGTTCGCTCGATCTTCATCGAGAACCTTGCGCTTTCCTTCTTCTTGGGGATGTGTACTTTCTTGGCGGTATCGAAAAAAGTGAAGACTTCTTTCGGTCTAGGTGTTGCAGTAACGTTTGTTCTTGCGATTGCCGTGCCAGTTAATAACCTGATTTATAACCTGATTCTTCGCGATGGTGCGATGGTCCAAGGTGTAGATCTTAGCTTCCTGAACTTTATTACGTTCATCGGTGTTATTGCAGCGTTAGTTCAGATCTTGGAAATGATCCTCGATCGATTCTTCCCGCCGCTCTATAACGCACTGGGCATTTTCTTACCGCTAATCACGGTAAACTGTGCCATTTTCGGTGGCGTATCGTTCATGGTACAGCGTGACTATAACTTTGCAGAATCTGTCGTTTACGGTATCGGTTCTGGTATCGGTTGGACGCTAGCCATTGTTGCGCTTGCGGGTCTTCGAGAGAAGATGAAGTATTCTGACGTTCCTCCTGGCCTCCGTGGTTTAGGTATCACCTTCATTACAGTAGGTTTGATGGCGTTGGGCTTTATGTCGTTCTCTGGCGTTCAGCTTTAATCAGGATAAAAGGAAAGGTCAATGGATATAATTCTTGGCGTAGTGATGTTCACTCTGATTATCCTGGCTTTGGTGTTGGTGATTTTATTTGCCAAATCGAAGCTGGTGCCATCAGGTGACGTAACTATCTCTGTAAATGGTGATCCGGAGAAGGCGTTTATCACCTCTCCGGGTGACAAGCTACTTGGCGCAATGGCCGGTAGTGGTATCTTTGTTTCTTCAGCCTGTGGTGGCGGTGGTTCATGTGGCCAGTGTCGTGTGAAGGTTAAATCTGGCGGTGGTGATATCCTGCCAACAGAACTTGATCACATCACTAAAGGTGAAGCTCGTGAAGGTGAGCGTCTAGCCTGTCAGGTAGCCGTTAAAACTGACATGGAAATCGAACTCCCAGAAGAAATTTTTGGTGTTAAGAAGTGGGAATGTGAAGTTATCTCTAATGATAATGAAGCTACCTTCATCAAAGAGTTGGCACTTAAAATCCCTGATGGCGAAGAAGTTCCGTTCCGTGCGGGTGGTTACATTCAAATTGAAGCTGAACCACATCACGTTAAATATGCTGACTACGATATTCCTGAGGAATACCGTGAAGATTGGGATAAGTTTAACTTGTTCCGTTATGAGTCGATTGTTAATGAACCTTCTATCCGTGCTTACTCAATGGCGTCATACCCAGAAGAGAAAGGCATTATTAAGTTGAACGTTCGTATTGCAACGCCTCCGCCAAATAACCCTGATGTGCCACCGGGTGTGATGTCTTCATACATCTGGTCATTGAAGGAAGGCGACAAATGTACTATATCGGGTCCATTTGGTGAGTTCTTTGCGAAAGACACTGAAAATGAGATGGTCTTTATCGGTGGTGGTGCTGGTATGGCACCTATGCGTTCTCATATCTTCGATCAGCTTAAGCGTCTTAACTCTAAGCGTAAGATGTCATTCTGGTACGGTGCGCGTTCTAAGCGTGAAATGTTCTACGTAGAAGATTTCGATACGCTAGCAGAAGCGAATGAGAACTTCGTATGGCATGTTGCCCTATCTGATCCATTACCAGAAGATAACTGGGATGGTTACACGGGCTTCATTCACAACGTGATTTATGAGAATTACCTTAAAGATCACGATGCACCAGAAGACTGTGAATATTACATGTGTGGTCCACCAATGATGAATGCTGCCGTAATCGGTATGCTGAAAGACCTTGGTGTTGAGGATGAAAATATCCTCTTGGATGACTTCGGCGGTTAATTGCTGTTGAATTAAACACAGGTATTGGCTGATCGTTTCGACGATCAGCCTTTTTCGTCATTTAGGGTAAGAAAATGAGTTTTAGACGAATCAAATCCTTAGCGATAGGGCTGTTGGCATTGAGTTTGATAGCATGTGGTGGGCAGTCACCATCAATGTTACAAATTGATGGAAATACGATGGGCACCTATTATGTTATTAAGTACATGGGGCAGGATGGTCTACCACAAAGTGAGTCAATAAAACTGGCTATTGATGAAGTATTGGAAGAGGTGAACGATCAAATGTCAACCTACCGTCCAGACTCTGAATTGAGCCGTTTTAACCACTATCAGAATGATGATGCATTTACCGTTTCTGAAGCAACGGCAAATGTGGTACGTGAAGCTATTAGGCTACATGAGGTAACCAACGGTGCTCTTGACGTAACAGTAGGACCTCTTGTTAATTTATGGGGCTTTGGTCCTGAGGCTAAGCCTGAGGAAGTGCCAACAGAGGCTGAGCTAGCAGCGCGTCTTGCGATGACGGGTATTGAGAAACTCAAAGTCGAAGGCACTTCTCTCTATAAATTGACCCCCGACCTTTATGTTGATCTATCGTCGATCGCAAAAGGGTATGGCGTGGATGCTGTCGCTGAGTATCTTAACGGTCTTGGTATTGAAAACTACCTCGTTGAGATTGGTGGCGAGCTGCGTGTTAAAGGCAACAACGGGGAAGGCGTTCCGTGGCGAATAGCGATTGAGAAGCCAGTAGAAGACGGCAGAGCTATTCAAGAAGTCATCACCGTGGGTGAAAATGCGATTGCAACTTCTGGAGATTACCGTAACTATTATGAGAGAGATGGCGTCCGTTACTCGCACTCTATTGATCCGACGACGGGTAAACCTATTTCGCATCGCTTAGTCTCTGTCACAGTGATTGATCGATCAAGCATGACGGCTGACGCACTCGCTACAGGATTAATGGTTGCAGGCCCAGAGCAGGCGCAACAAATTGCTGAAACGCACGGTCTTAATGTCTACTTAATTCAAAAGACCGATGAAGGCTTCATCACCTACATGTCTGAAGGCTTTAAGCCGTATATACAATAAGGGGTAATCTATGGTGATTTTTTTGTCGACATTTGGTGTCTTCTTGCTAGTGATCACTGCAATGTCTATTGGCTACATCGTACAAAAGAAAACGATTAGCGGTAGCTGCGGTGGCTTAGGCGCTGTGGGTATTGAAAAAGAGTGTGACTGCCCTGAACCTTGTGATAAGCGTAAAGCACGTGAAGCGAAGGCGGCAGTTAAGGAGCAATGGCAAAAGGATAGAATTATTTAATTTGCTCTTACTTCGACGAAAAAAGCCAGCCGAATTTCAGCTGGTTTTTTTGATTCAGAGGGAAACTATTGAATAGAAAAACGAGAGTAGCATAGAGGGATTCGGTTAGATGAATAACCGTTCTGGAAATGGTTAAATATTGTCACAGATGAGCCGATTCCTGCCTTCTTCTTTTGCTGTATATAGGTGTTCATCCGCTTGTTTTATTAGGGTATCTACACAATGGTTGCCTGTCGACAGTCCGATACTGATAGTACACGTGATTGTTGAATCTTCGTAATCGACTGTCATTTTTTCAACCGCACCACGAAAAAGTTCAAGCTGTTCTTTAAACTCTATCCAATTTTGTTGTGAGCAAATGACAAACTCCTCACCACCAAAACGAGCGACAACATCTTGGGGAAAATGCTTACTCAATAACTTAGCGACTTGGATAAGCACAATATCCCCACCGTCATGACCGTAGGAGTCATTGATTTTTTTGAAAAAATCGATGTCCATCATCGCGATATGATAGCCATCATGCGCCTCAGTATGATTGAAGAAGTAACGTCGATTCCATAGCCCAGTCAATGCATCTTGGTTCGCTAGTTTGAAAAGCTCAGATGTTGCTTCTTTGATATCAAGCAGCTGGTGTATTCGGCAGTAGAACTCTTCGGGATTGAAAGGCTTATAAAGAAAATCGTTTGCCCCTGCTTTAATGAAGCGCGCCGTCATTGTTTTGTCGTTACTGCCAGACAATCCAAGGATAGTGATTTGGCTCCGATCAAAGTGTTTACGAATCTCCCATGTTAGTGCGATACCATCCTTTCGTGGCATATCATGATCTGTAATGATGAAGTCAATTTCAGGGTGTTGAGCAAGAACCTCTATGGCTTCTTGACCATCTTTAGCAATCTCGCATTCTAAATATTGTCTATTTAAGAGGCCTTCCAAGTGAGAGCGTACAGTGCGTGAATCATCAACAATGAGCACTTTGTGCTGACGATTGGCACTCAGGCGATGTAATAGGGGAGCTAAATAGGAGACAGACGCTGGGCTATCTTTCAAAATGTAATCTATTACCCCTTTACTCAGCATACGCTCACGGATCGTTGTATCCATGTTAGCCGTAAGCACAACACACTTAATATCAAAACTTAAAACGAGGTCGATAATTTCGCCATCTTGTGCATCGGGTAAACAGTAATCCAGAACGGCACAAAGGTACTCGTTCTTTTTTTGAAGCAATGTATTGGCTTCGGAAAAAGACTCACAAAGCACTGGCACAAAACCAGCGCTAACTAATGTTGACTCGAGTAACTTTCGAAAGGCGCGGCTATCTTCCACAACAAGCACTTTATCAAGCACTTAAAACCTCGGATATGAGCAAGTAAGTAAAACAATATTAGTTTGTTAATGTTCTGTTATCAAACTATTTTATGGGTAAATCAAAATTGACTTTTATCATGGGCTGTATTTATATACAGCTATGAATACGCCAACGCTGTTGCTTTATGATCGAAAAATAGTTCATGTTGATATGGACTGTTTTTACGCAGCTGTGGAAATGCGTGATAACCCTGCATTTTTAGGTCAGCCTCTCGCTATTGGCGGACCATCAGATCGTCGTGGTGTACTAAGCACATGCAACTATGAAGCAAGAAAGTTTGGTGTGCGCTCTGCTATGCCAACGGGTCAAGCCTTAAAATTATGCCCTCACCTTAGAGTCGTTCCTGGGCGAATGTCGGTCTATAAAGAAGTTTCAGAACAGATTCGAGAAATATTTTCGCGTTACACCGACAAAATCGAGCCACTTTCTCTCGATGAGGCTTATTTGGATGTAACGGACTCAACACAGTGTAGCGGCTCAGCGACATTGATTGCCAAAGATATTCGGACAGCTATCGAAAATGAGCTTCACTTAACAGCGTCAGCGGGTATTGCGCCACTGAAATTTATTGCCAAAATCGCCTCTGATCTTAATAAGCCTAATGGTCAGTTTGTTGTACGCCCCGACGAGGTGGCTGGATTTGTTGAAAAGCTTGCCTTGAGTAAAATTCCAGGTGTTGGAAAGGTGACGATCCGAAAATTACATGCCATGGGGCTGCGCTGTGGTGCAGATGTTCAGGAGTTTGGACATGTTGCGTTAGTCGAACAGTTTGGTAAGTTTGGGCAGTCTTTGTGGGAGAGGGCACATGGTATTGATCCTCGTCCTGTTGTAACCACACGTGATCCTAAGTCAGTGGGCATTGAACGTACATTCTCGCGCAATATTAGACATTTTGATGAATGCTGGGCAGCGATTGTAGAACAGTTTCCGGAATTGGAACGCAGGCTCGCGAGGAAGCTGGAAGATCGCGAAGTGACAAAGTTAGGCGTAAAAATGAAATTTGCGGACTTTCAACAGACAACGGTTGAACATCAATATGACCGATTAGAGTTGGAGCCTTTCCAGCAGTTGCTCACACAAGCGATGGCTCGACAACATGCACGCGAGATCCGTCTGCTGGGGATCTATGTAGGTTTACGTCCCAAAAGGAAAACGGAGCAGTTAAGCCTTATCTGATTATCGCTGGTATTGATTACCAACGAGTTTCATCCATGATGATTAACACTCGCTGGTTTATCAATAGACTAAATAAGGGTTAGCCTTTTTCGGGTATCGCTTTTAGGATCGCGAGCATCTGTTCCCAGAATAAGCCGACAGTTTCAATTTCTACTTTTTCGTCTGGTGAGTGAGGGAATTTAATCGTCGGTCCAAATGAAATCATATCCATATTAGGGTAAGGCTTTTTAAATAAGCCACACTCTAGCCCAGCATGAATAACCATTATATTGGGTGTTCTGCCATAGATATCACGATAAGTCTCTCGGAATAACGCCATAATTTTTGACTCAGGATCTGGCTTCCAGCCAGGGTATGCACCACCAAAGCTAATCTCAGCACCGGCTAGTTGTGCAGTTGCTTTCAATAAGCCTTCAACATGAGCACGACCTGAATCAATAAGCGAGCGGATCAGGCAAAGTATCTTAATGTTCCCATCTTCAACGGAGATCACACCGACATTTAGCGATGTTTCAACAACACCTTCAATGTCATCACTCATACGAATGACACCATTTGGACAAGCTTGTAATGTCGCAAGGAAGGTTTGCTGTAGCTCGCGAGACCATACTGTTTCTTGTGGTGCAATACTATCAAGTAAACACACTAAGCTTGTTTCTACTTTGCCTAGCTCTGCTCGAAGCAGCTCTTGGTATTCTTCAACAGCTTGAGTAAAGGCAGGTACTTGATCGCTTGATATTGCGATGACTGCCGTTGCTTCTCGAGGAATAGCGTTACGTAGAGTTCCGCCAGTAAAATCAGCAAGTTTTACGTCAAATTGAGAAGCATGTTCGAAGAGAAAGCGAGCAAGTAGTTTGTTTGCATTGCCTCTGCCTGTGTGAATATCGACGCCAGAGTGACCACCTTTCAGCCCTTTTACGGTTAGATTAAAGAACTGGTGCTCAGCGGGAGCTGCGTTTGCTTGGGCTGCAAAGCTTATCTCAGCATCGATACCCCCAGCGCAACCCATGTAGATCTCACCTTCTTGCTCGGAATCGGTATTGAGTAGCACATCGCCCTCTAACCAACCAGGTTCAAGGCCGAAAGCCCCATCCATACCCGCTTCTTCGTTCATTGTGAGAAGTACTTCAAGTGGCCCGTGTTCGATATCATCCGACATGACAACGGCCAAGCATGCCGCCATACCCATGCCGTTATCGGCGCCTAAGGTCGTCCCATTAGCGGTAACCCAGTCACCGTCAACGAAAGCTTGAATCGGATCCGTTGTAAAGTCGTGGACAGTGTCTTCATTCTTCTGAGGAACCATATCCAAATGCGCTTGTAAGACAACACCTCGGCGATTTTCCATACCTGCTGTGGCTGGCTTTTTTATAATAACGTTACCAACATTATCACGACGTACAGCGAGGTTATTTTGTTGAGCAAGTTCGACAATATAGGTAGCGATCTGCTCTTCATGGTATGAAGGGTGTGGGATGCTACATATTTTATCAAAATATTGCCATACAACTTGCGGGGATAATTGGCTGATCTCAGACACGATATTTTCCTTTTGGCCTGTTGGGTTAGGGCTAACCTCAGAATAATTTATTAGGCTTAACTTAGCTTTTAGAACAAAACAGCAACAAAGTGTTTATATTCCAAGTTTACCACTGACAGTTGTGAAGTGACAGTGAAGTTACATGGTGTAGCGTTCTCGAGAATAGCAAAAGCCGTAAATAGTGTAATTAAATTACATTATTTACGACGGACTCTGTTATGAGAGACAATAATCCTTCACTTTATGTGAGATAGTGTGATCTATGTCTATAGTGGTTGTAATTTAATTACTCTGACGGTATAGTACAGCCACTTGTTCGAGATTCACTCGATTGTTCATGATGAACCCGACACTCCATCGCCTCCAAGGAACCGAGTTACAAGTAATGTCAGGATGATTTCGATCTCCATGGAACAGAGACATACTGTGTATTTGGATAAATCAACTGAGGTGATGACATGCAATCTTTACAAACTGTTTGGCATAAAGCGTATTACTCTGAAAACTTTAAATATCCGCAGCCGTTCAGCGTGCTTAGTCGCAAATAGCCATTAAGCAAAACCGCTTTCCCCTTTGTTGTTATTTTGACGTTTAATAACGTTCTGACACCAGCTAATTAGCTGGTGTTTTTTTATGTGCCAATTATCTACCTGCTTTAAAGTGTTTAACTGGATCTGCTCGTGATGTCTCTGATGTCACTATTGGGCTGCTATATTAGTCAAGAACAGTATATGTATTCGATTACATTGCCTGTTTTCGACTGCAAACAAATTAATTTATTCATCTATTCGGAAAGAAACCACCGTAAGTGAGATTTTAATAATATTTAAGCTACTGTAATTAAAGGTATTAATTTTATTTTATCCAAGGCAAACGTTTGCTTTTAATAATTGAGCTAAGTGTTGATAAACTGGAAATATCTTAATCATACGAATATAATCTCGCCCAAATTTTGAAGGTGACGCAAACGTTTACCACAAACGATTGCCTAGCGTTATCGTTAGGTTTAATTGTTTGAATTTTGCCGCTAATCTGCTGCCCATCGAACATTTATGTCGATGTCCTAGAGCTTGTTGTGGCTTGCGTCCCATTACTACTCACAGATTTTATTTCATTTGGATGATAGTCAGATGCTTGAGAAACTTTTTAAATTAAAGGAACACGGTACGACGGTCCGTACTGAAATACTGGCAGGTTTTACTACCTTCCTGACGATGGCTTATATCATTTTTGTCAACCCAGCAATGCTGTCTGATGCCGGTATGGATCACGGTGCTGTCTTTGTTGCAACCTGTATTGCTGCAGCTATCGGTTGTTTAGTGATGGGGTTAGTGGCTAATTATCCAGTCGCACAGGCCCCTGGGATGGGATTGAATGCATTCTTTACCTATGGCGTTGTACTAGGTATGGGTCATACATGGCAAGTCGCGTTAGCGGCGGTTTTCTTGTCAGGTGTTTGCTTCATTATCTTGAGCCTACTGAAAGTTCGCGAGTGGTTGATTAATTCAATCCCACTTTCAATGCGAACGGGGATCTCTGCAGGTATCGGTCTGTTTCTGGCTTTTATCGCACTACAGAACTCAGGCATTGTCGTCAGTAACCCTGCGACACTCGTCGGCTTAGGCGATATGGGAAGCTTCTCTTCGATAATGGCTGGCCTTGGTTTCTTTATTACTATCGGTTTGGTTAACCGTGGGCTAAAGGGTGCTGTTATGATCGCTATTCTGGCCGTCACAGCCCTTGCGGTCATCTTTGGACAAGTTGAATTCCAAGGTCTTGTTTCTGCACCGCCAAGTCTCGCTCCGACGTTTATGCAGTTAGATTTTGCTGGGGCGATGGAAGTTGGTCTTATCTCTATTGTTTTTGCTTTCTTGTTTGTTGACCTATTCGATACTGCAGGCACGTTAGTCGGTGTTGCACAAAAAGCTGATCTTATTGACGATAAAGGCAATATTCCTCGTCTGAACCGCGCTCTGCTTGCCGACAGTACAGCGACCTCTGTCGGTGCGCTGCTAGGTACTTCAAACACCACTTCTTATGTAGAGAGTGTATCTGGTGTTGCCGTTGGTGGCCGTACAGGTTTAACGGCAGTGACTGTTGGTATTCTTTTCTTACTTTCTCTTTTCTTTGCTCCGCTAGCGGGGATGGTACCAGCATACGCAACGGCTGGTGCGCTCTTCTACGTAGCAATTTTAATGATGTCTGGCCTTGTTAGCATCGATTGGCGCGATCTAACAGAAGCAGCACCTGTTGTTGTGACCTGTTTATTAATGCCGCTGACCTATTCGATTGCTGATGGTATTGGTCTAGGCTTTATTTCTTATGCACTGATTAAAACTTTCAGTGGTAAAGGACGTGATGTGAATATCAGTGTTTGGATTATTGCTGCCCTATTTGCAGCGAAACTGGCATTCCTATAATTCGTTCTTTATTATTAGCATAATTTTTGCCGATATTACGTTATCGCTTTTGAGGTTGTAGATATGAGTAATAAGTTCGTTATCACTTGGGATAACATGCAGGTATATACCCGACAGCTTGCTGAGAAGCAGCTTCCTGCTGAACAATGGAAAGGTATCATTGCCGTTAGCCGTGGTGGACTTGTCCCTGCTGCTATTTTGGCGCGTGAGTTAGGTATTCGTCACGTTGATACTGTTTGTATCTCAAGTTATGACCATGATCATCAACGTGAAATGCAAGTGCTGAAAAAAGCGGAAGGTGACGGTGAAGGTTTCCTTGTTGTTGACGACCTTGTTGATACAGGCGGTACTGCTGAGTTAATTCGTCAAATGTATCCTAAGGCAAAGTTCATCACAGTATGTGCTAAGCCTGCTGGTAAGCACTTGGTTGATGAATACATTGTTGATATCCCACAAGATACATGGATCGAGCAGCCATGGGATATGGGTATTAGCTTTGTAGAGCCAGTTAGCAAACGTAGCTAATCAGCAGAAATGAAAAGAAGCCTATTTCCCCATCGGAGGTAGGCTTTTTTTGTATCAAGACTTTTCAAGCGCCTATCTCTTGCCCTATAGTGGTTTTCTCTGACTTCCCTCTATTGAGTTATATCTCACTGAGAAACCGTATGCCGACAACTGAAAACCTGTCTGAAGTGCTGTTTAAGCCCTCTCCAACCGCTAGAGAAACCTCTACTATTATCAATGTTCAAGGCGCACCAACAACACCTTGTCATGAATCGACTAGCCATGATGATGGCCGCGGCTTTTATCGCGCACTCAAGCGACCCCTTTGGGTGTGGGAAGGTGTAGACCCCATTGAAATGGAAGCGATATTTTCCTCTATGTCTGCCTCGGAGCATGACCGCTCTGATGAGTCCCTCATTGATACTGTCAAGGGGTACCATCAAGGAAACTGGAACTACGAGTGGGTACAACTTGGCATGAAGTATCAAAAGAAAGCTATGCATGCCGATAAAAGTGGTCATCTCGCTCCTATTGATTTGGCCTCATTGTGGTTAAAAGCAAGTACGCATTATGGCATTGCTGCCTATCCCCATTTACGTGGTGATGACCTAGCGGGACAAGCTGATGTGCTAGCGATGCAATCTTATCGTCAGGCAATGTCAATCCTTCATCAAACGATTAAAACGATAGAGTTCGATTACAAAGGAAAGGCTATTCAAGCCTATTTGCACCTTCCACGCACTGATAAACCTCTGCCTACTGTGATTGTCAGTGGAGGGTTAGATACATTACAGACCGAGTTGTGGCGTACATACACGGATTACTTTGCACCAGCAGAAATAGCGATGGTCACACTTGATATGCCTTCACTTGGGCATAGTCACAACTGCCCTTTGAATGAAGATACCAGCGTTTTACATATGGCTTTATTGGATAAATTGCAAGATGTCCCTTGGGTTGACCATCATAATATTGCGACATTTGGAACCCGATTTGGTGCGAATGCAGCAATTCGTATGGCTTTCCTCGCTGGGAATAGAATAAAAGCGGCGGTTAGTTTAGGCGGTACATTACATGACTTTTTTGCTGGCGGGACGCGCTTAGATACATTGCCTAGAATGTACTTTGATGTGTTTGCGTCTCGGCTGGGAAAATCATCGATCCCAAAAGATACCTTGGTGAGCCAACTTAGTGCCTTTTCTTTAAAGCAGCAGGGAATGTTAGGGCGTCGACCATGCCCCGTACCGATGCTGAGTGTGAGCTTAGAGGGAGATTGTTTCTGCCCACCCTCGGATAGCAAGCTCCTCGCGGCATCAAGCGTGAAGGGCAAGTCTGTTGTTTTACCTGATTCGCCGCTGAGTACAGGCTACCATCGTTGCATGATAACGGTAACGCAATGGTTGCAGGAAAAGCTGAGGTAGCCGACAAAGCTCACTAATACCGCTTGCGCAAAGCATGGATATACGCATACTGGAATGGTATAAGTAATTAGTTTAATTATGTAAACTAACAAAGAAGCATCATTGCGATAACGTACATAACCAAGGATGAATATTATGGCGACTCCTACTCATGGCCGCTTGATGATGAAGCTCGCGGCGATTGGTCCTTACCTACGAGACAAATGTAGCCAGAAAGACCGTTATTTTTTCGATTCGCTTGTCACTTGTGTTGACGCCCAGAAATCGCCTGAAGAGCGGGAGTTCTGGGGGTGGTGGCTTATTTTAGATGTCAAAGATTCAAACTTCACCGCACAATATGGCTTCGGCCGCTATGACTTAAGTGCACAGTGGCAAGCCGATCCACTACCGACAACAGCGGTTGAAGATGTAGAGAAAAATTTATCAGATTTTGAAGCTTTATTGGCAAAAGGAATGGCGGACAATTTTGATATTGAATTACCAAAAGCGACGCAAGCAGATGAAGATAGATTGCAGGAATTGGTAGCATCAAGCTAATTTCGGGTCAAATGCGGTATTTTCTTGTGCTTTCTTGCTGGGGTTGATAAAAGAAAGCTAAGTTTTATTAATAATATTGATCCCAATGATACACAATCACACAATTGTCGTGAAATTGGGAACCAGTGTGTTAACTGGTGGGACGCAAAAGATTGATCGCGCCCACATGGTCGAGCTGGTTCGCCAATGCGCTGCACTACAACGTCGAGGCCACCAGGTCGTTATTGTTTCATCTGGCGCTATCGCCGCTGGACGAGAGCACCTTCAATACCCCGATCTTGCGAACACCATTGCGAACAAACAAATGTTAGCTGCAGTGGGTCAGTCTCGTCTCATTCAAGAGTGGGAACACCTCTTCTCTATCTATGGCCTAAATGTGGGTCAAATGCTACTCACCCGTGCTGATTTAGATGATCGTGAGCGCTATCTTAATGCGCGCGATATGATACAGACACTACTTGATAATGGCATTATCCCTGTTGTTAATGAAAATGATGCGGTAGCGACATCAGAAATTAAAGTCGGTGATAATGATAACCTGTCGGCGTTAGTCGCTATCTTAGCCGGTGCAGATCAGCTACTTCTGTTAACGGATCAGTTAGGTCTATTTACTGCAGATCCGCGTAATAATCCGGATGCAGAGCTAATTCGTGAAGTTCATACTATCGATGATACGTTACATAAGCTTGCGGGTGGCAGTGGGACAAACCTTGGTACTGGTGGGATGGCAACAAAGCTTCAAGCTGCTGATGTAGCACGCCGTGCCGGTATCGAAGTCACAATTGCTGCGGGTAGCCGACCTGATGTGATAACTGATATTGCAGCAGGTAATGCCGTAGGGACTCGCTTTTTACCCCTAGAGTCGCCTTTAGAGAGCCGCAAACGTTGGATTTTAGGTGGTCCAGCGATACATGGATCTATTGTCATTGATGAAGGGGCAGTACAAGCAGTGACGAGCCGAGGGAGTAGCTTACTTGCTACAGGTATCGTTAATGTCGATGGTCAATTTGCTCGTGGTGAAGTGATTCATGTTAATACTGGCAACGGTCAGACGATCGCAAGAGGTATTAGTCGCTATTCATCCGAAGATCTTTCTAAGATTTCTGGTAAACATAGCCAAGATATTGCTGCGACACTGGGGTATGAATATGGCCCCGCTGCTATTCATCGTGATGATATGGTTATTATCTAAGCCACTGACTGTATTTCTGATAGAAAAATAAAAGATAGATTAACTTAAGGAGCCAATGTGGATCTGATCAAACTAGGGCAAGCAGCACAACAAGCTGCATTTGAATTGGCAACAGTCTCTACAGCGCAGAAGAACCAAGCACTGCTTATTATTGCGGATGAATTGGAAGCGAATGCAGAGAAGATTCTTGTTGCGAATGCGAAAGATATTTCGGCAGCAGAAGAGGCTGGAATTCCCGCCGCGATGCTCGATCGTCTAATGCTGAATACCGAGCGACTACAAGGTATTGCAAATGATGTCCGTAATGTCGTTTCGTTGCCTGATCCCGTTGGTGAAGAGATTGATGGCCGTGTGCTAGAAAATGGCATGAAGCTGACGCGACGTCGTGTGCCACTCGGTGTTGTTGGAGTGATCTATGAAGCGCGCCCTAATGTGACGATTGATATTGCGGCTTTGTGTTTAAAAACGGGCAACGCCAGTATTCTTCGTGGTGGTAAAGAGACCTTTCATTCCAATATGGCATTGGTCGAGGTCATTCAAACCGCATTAGAAAAAGCCCAGTTACCGATGGCATCTGTACAGTACATCTCGAGTCCAGATAGAGAGCTGGTTTCTCAATTACTGAAACTTGATCAGTATGTCGATATGATCATCCCTCGTGGCGGAGCGGGTCTGCACAAAATGTGCAAAGAAAATAGTACGATTCCCGTCATCATTGGTGGCTTTGGTATTAGTCATATCTATTTAGATAAAAGTGCAGACCTTGTTCGTGCGCTAGAAGTGATTGATAACAGCAAAACACAGCGCCCTTCTGCCTGCAATGCGCTCGATACGCTATTAATTGACGAAGCGGTTGCTGACGCTTTTGTGCCAATGCTTGCCCAGCGCATGAATGAAAAAGAAGTTTTGTTAGTTGCTGATCAGAACGTACATGCTTTATTGGCAGGTAGCACAGATAACCTTCGCGTAGCAGAAGAAGGGGACTTTGACACCGAATGGCTGAGCTACACGCTAGGGGTTAAATTTGTCAGCGGTGTTGATGAGGCAATACGCCACCTTCGTGAGCATAATGCGAGCCATTCTGATGCCGTGCTGACGAATGATATTTTTGTTGCTGAGCGATTTGTTAATGCTGCGGGTTCAGCGGCAGTTTATGTTAATGCCTCTACTCGCTTCACCGATGGTGCTCAATTCGGGCTTGGTGCTGAAGTTGCGGTATCGACTCAGAAACTGCATGCACGAGGACCGATGGGGTTAACCGAACTCACCAGTTATAAATGGGTAGGGCAAGCGGATTACCTTGTTAGACCATAAATAGTGACTGAATAGAGTGAATGAAAAAAGGAGCCATTGGCTCCTTTTTTATGTCTGATCTTGATCTCAATTTAAGAGCAAAGTCTTTGTACAAGGTTTCTGAACCCGCTTTTCCCACTGAATATCTTAACTTTGTATCAATCGCTCTGTACCCAGTTTAAATGAACTGAACTACTTATGTGTTGCGTGTTGTTTATTCTTGTCAGCCTTAATGAGCGCATCAAGTTGATGATTCTTAGGAAGGAACGTCATATTGGCGGTGTATTTCAACGCCATGATATTACCGACCATGATGCTGATCACAATCATACTGATTACCCAAGGATTTAGTAGTAGCGCCATAATCATCTGCCTCATCATGCTTGTTATATAAACTAATTGTAACGAGGTTTTTCAGTGTTCGCGAATGTGTAAAATTGATAATGATCGTTTATCAGGGCTTTCTAGCAATGATGATAATCACAAGATCCATGTAAGTTATTGACTATGAGGTGGTTTATTTTGTGGTGGGGATCTTGGGTGAAATCAGTGTTTTCAATTTTGATTAACCGGATATGTTACAGATGTAAGTTTGATGAATGATATCCAAATGATTAATCACCCACTCTTTTCCAGCGATATCTTGATTGAGGAGTGTTTCTTCGATGCATTCTGTCGTTAACATTGAGAGACAATATTGGCTGACAGGGGCGTATGAAAGGTGCCAAGGCTCGATGCCTACCCCACCAAGATCCTGACGGTAAGGGAAAAAGAAGCCATATTGTTGGGCGTTTTGTTGTAGCCATAGTGAGAGGGCATATTGATGCCCGCCGGCTTGATATTCCCAAGGCTCTAACTGGAGCTTCACGTTGGACGGAAGCAGTGGCTTTGAATAGACATCAATGTCTGTGCCCCAATGATGCCTACTGGTACCTGGTAAGGCAGACCAACGGAGAATCGCATACCCCTTTTCTTCAATGGATAACCCCGCCGTGGCGAGTGGCTGAGCATCTTTATCAAGGATAGGGCGAATACCATTGAACTTGTTGTTCCATATCAGCCGCTGGCGTTCGAAGTCGCGAAAGCCGCTGGCAATATCAATCATAATGCCATCGTCTTTCGCTGCCATATACATTGCAGCAAAGGCTTTCGCCGCCTCAGGGTGGAGGCGGGCGATAGGGTCGAGATGTGTATCGACTAAACCAGTAAGCTGCTCAGGGGTCATTTTAACAAGTTTACCAGCACGTTCTCATACATATCGGTAAGCTTTTCTAAATCAGCAATACTGACACACTCGTTGACTTTGTGAATGGTCGCATTGACTGGACCAAGTTCAATCACTTGACCACCCATTTGTGCAATGAAACGGCCATCAGACGTACCACCTGTTGTTAGCAGTTCTGGTTGTTTGTGGTTTACCGTCTCAACAGCAGCGACAACAGCGTCTAAAAGGCTACCCGCATCCGTTAAGAAAGGTTGACCGCTCAATGTCCAATCGAGTGTGTAGTCGAGGCCATGTGCATCGAGAACAGAGTGTACTTTGCGACGTATCTCAGTATCGGTTAACTCGGTACTAAAGCGGAAATTGAACTGTACTTCAAAGTCACCAGGAATGACATTTGAAGCCCCTGTACCTGCTGCTAAATTGGGGATTTGAAAACTAGTCGGTGGGAAGTAGGCGTTGCCATTATCCCATTTTGTCGCGGCTAATTCGGCCAGAGCGGGTAACGCTTGATGTATCGGGTTATTCGCGAGGTGAGGGTAGGCAACATGGCCCTGTGTACCATGTACTTTGAGGTCGCCAGTGATAGAGCCTCTGCGCCCATTTTTAACGACATCTCCCACATGATGTGTGCTTGACGGTTCACCGACAATACACATATCAATAATCTCATTGCGATCCATTAAGGTGTCGACAACGCGAGTTGTTCCATTGATGAATGGACCCTCTTCATCTGAAGTGATGAGAAAAGCAATAGAGCCTTGATGATTCGGGTTTTCTGCAATAAAGCGCTCAACAGCGACCACCATACATGCGAGTGACCCCTTCATATCCGCCGCACCACGACCATGTAAGTAGCCATCAATTTCTGTCGGCTCAAAAGGAGGCGTATGCCATTGTGAAAGATCACCTGCAGGCACGACATCAGTGTGACCAGCAAAAGCAAAAAGCGGAGAGGCGGTACCACGACGAGCCCAAAGGTTCGTCGTGTCTTCGAACACCATGGTTTCAATGACAAAGCCGAGCTTTTCCAAGCGGTCAATCATCACTTGTTGGCAGCCTTTGTCCTCTGGTGTCACTGAGTCACGAGACATGAAGTCCTTGGCTAAATCGATTACTGCTGACATCCGTGTTCCTTACTTAAATAGCTGTTGGTATTGTTCGGCTTTAAACCCAACATGAAGTGTACCATCGACACTTAATAGAGGGCGTTTGATCATAGCTGGGGCAGCTAACATGAGCTCAATGGCTTTTTGCTCATCGATGTTCTCTTTGTCGGCATCACTCAGCTGGCGAAAAGTTGTTCCGCGCTTATTGAGTAAAAGCTCCCAACCGACGAGGGAAACAAATTCGCGTAATTGAGCTTCTTCAATGCCATTTTTACGATAGTCATGAAAGGCAAAGTTGATCTCTTCTGCTGCAAGCCATTTCTTTGCCTTTCGAATGGTGTCGCAGTTTGCGATACCGTACATTGTTACTTCCATACCGACCTTACATCTTTATTTTATTTAGAATGGACACAGTTATAGCGAGAAAAGCGCGAGATCACAAATTTGTCGCTAACTTTCACTAACCTATTTGAAACATGCATGTTTTTATCTCAATTACCCCTCTTTCTGAATGTGTCATTAATGACGGTAAACATGCGCTATTTTCTTCACAATGAAACCGTCACTCCATTGATCAAACGCAACAACTTGATAGCGGAAGTCTGAATAATGAGACTTATATGTATTTTGGAGGTCTCAATGGAACTGAATCCTGTGTTTGCACGTCGTCTATATCTTGCGCTTTTGGTCAATAAGATTGAGCGCCCTAACGTGCCAAAACTTATCGAATGTACAGGATGGCCGCGTCGTACAATTCAAGATGTGCTGAAGGCGCTACCTGGTATCGGAATCGAACTTACCTTTATTCAAGATGGCAAACGACACAATGATGGTTATTACCAGTTGTGTGATTGGGGGCCATTTGACCAAGAATGGGTTTGTGATCGTCAATCCTTGATAGAGAATACACTTTTCCATTAAAGTGAAGCGCAGCACTTTTGTGCGATAGATACGCGAATGAAAACGTATCAAGTCATAAACAAAAACCAGCCCTCTTGGCTGGTTTTTTGTGTCTGGGAATCGAACTTACTTTCACTAACATGAGTCTTTAAAAAAGGCCGAGCTTAGTCGTCACAATGATAGATGTGACCGATAAAAGTGACTGATGTTTGGAATTCCATTTGTGGGGACACCTCGACTCGATTGCCACCGACCGAAACGGCATAGTTGCGTAGCTGGTTAAGTGCACCCGTCGTTAAATCGAAATTGGTAATGAAATAGAAACTATACCAATGTCCTTCTGAACCCACCCAGGTATCGAGGGGCTGGCAATCAATAGGAGTGAGTGTGTTGTCAAAGACCACAGAAACATCATTAGCGGATGGTTCTAGCGGTGTGACAGCACACCCTGTTAAGAGTAAAGAGGCAATCAGTGATACTCGCTGGAACTGTCGCCCAAATATCATTGTTGTGATTCCAAGTAAAGTAAGGTGGCAGCGACACGTGAAGGGACATTGAGTTTCTTAAGAACGCTCTTCATATGGACTTTCACTGTTGATTCAGAAATGAAGAGTCTATCTGCAATTTCACGATTTCTAAAGCCTGCTGCGACAAACTTTAAGACCTCTAATTCTCGCTCTGTTAGGGTCGGAAGTTGTGAGGGCTTTGACAAAATATCGGTCAATTGATCGCGAACTTGTTGGCTGTATGCAGATTGCCCTATGGTCATCAATTGGCGTAACTGTTGGATGAGTTCATCTGGCTCACCATCTTTCAGTAGGTAACCGTCCGCGCCGGCATTGACTATTTGCCTAATATCATCAGGACTATCCGAAACGGTTAGAATGACGACAATACTCAGTGGATCTTTTAGCTTCAGGCGCTTTAACGTTTCTAAGCCGTTTAAGCCTTTCATATTGAGATCAAGTAAGATGAGATCGCAGTCGAGGTTAGATTGCAGTGCCGCATCTCCACTGGCTACATCACCGCAGACGTTAAAATCGTGCTCAGCATTCAGTAGCTGGCTTAGCCCTTTTCTTAATAGTGGATGATCGTCCACAATCATTACCTGCCACATAACAGCCCTTCTTTCCAAATATGTTCATTTCGTATTATGTTTATGTCTTGTTGCATACTGCTGACAAAGGAAATATTTCATGATAACTCACTTAATATGCCAGAAAAACGCACCGTCGTACCGACTGATATTGTGCTGTCGATGTCGATAACCCCATCGATTAAAGCAGCCCGCTCTCTCATGATATTGACACCATAGTGCTTATCGACAGGAGTAAGTGGGTCAAAGCCAATACCATCATCGATGATCTCGGCAGTCAGACGATCGCCATGGTGCTTTAACAGAACCGCAATGTGGTCTGCATTAGCGTGATGGGTCGCATTAGCGACGGCCTCTCGAATAATATTGAGTAAGTGTGGTTGCTGCGTTGGAGAAATCATCGAGTCTGGAAGGTGGTTATCTATCGTGATCTTTCCCTGTTTTTTATACGGTGTCATTAAGTTGTTCAGGGCGACAGAAAAAGGAGTATCACTGAGGGAAAGCCTAAATGTATTAAGTAACTCACGCAGCTGTCCATAGGCATTATTTAGCTCTGTATCCAGTTCCAAAAGCGCCTCAGAGTCTTGTGGTATCTGCCGTTTCAACATCGTGACTTGGATTTTGAGATAAGAGAGTGATTGAGCTATGGAGTCATGTAGCTCTCGTGCTAGGTGGTTGCGCTCTTCCATGACAAGAAGTTGTTGAGTTTGATGCTGGTTTTCCGTAATCAGGATGCTTCTTCCCAGTAATAGACAAGCATGGGCGATTTGATCTTGATCGGGACAAGGTAATTGAAATTGCCAGCTTAGCTCACCGAGCTTTCGTCCGTCAGCGATGATCTCTTCGTTGTGCCAACGCGAGTGGTTAGGCTCGCCCTTTGTAATAGACCAAGATTCAGGCGTGTTGATGTGAAGCCGTAAGGCGGTAATGCCTTCTAACGCTAAAAGTTTATCAATGACACCCTTGAAGTGATGTTTTTGAATCGGGTGTTTAGCCATGATGCCAGAACATTGGTAAAGCAAGGTGAGTGAGTGATTGCTGTGTGCGAGTCGTCGGGTTTTCTCCTCAATAGTGTGTTCGAGCTCATGATAAGAGAGGGCCAATGATGCGGCCATTCCATTCATTGCTTTGGCCAAATCAGCGAGTTCGTTACGAGTAGAGAATTGGATCTGTGTCGTGAAGTCGCCCGCCGCCATGGTTTGGCTTGCAGCAATGAGTTGGTGGAGTGGGGCGACGATTTGTTGTTTGGAGAAACGTAGTGTCATGAGAACGAGCATGAAGATGCAAACTAGTGCGCTTCCTCCAACGATTGCCAGAATATGCAGCTTGTGTGTTGAGTTGCGCTGAAGTTGGAAAACGAAAGCATTTATTTGGTCGACAAAAAGCGGTAAGTAATCGCTGTAGACATCGTATTGCTGTTGCTCAACAACAGAAGTCAGCGCTTGCCATTGAGCGTGAATAGCCTCGTAGTGATAGGTAATGTGATTGGGGCTAACCACATCGATAAGTTCGCCAAGAACAGTAAAACTGTCAGAAAGACTATGCTGATATTGCACAATAAATTCAGGGGTGGAGTGCATAGCATAGGCTAAGCGATAGCTTTGCATGCGTAGGGATCCTGCGACATTGATGGCCTCAGCATCGTTAATACTAGAGACATAAAAAGTAATAGCGACAAAAAGCGTGAATGCAGACAAGCCGATGATACAAAACATCATAAAAGCAAGACGTGAAGTGATGTTCTGTTTCCAGTGACGATGGTTGCGTAGATGATTAGGCATTGGCATATCAGGCATTGTTGTAATTGTGATCTCAACAGGTAAAAAAATTGATTTGGGACAAGTGTAACTGATAAATACCCCTTTGGGGTTATATCCCCTTCCGCTCTTCCCTCTAGACTAATGAGTAAACAACTCTAATTGCAAGTGAGTGGTCCCTTTCTGCGTTATGAACCCTCTTAAACGACGTATATGGCATAAGTCCTCGCCGCATCAGGTGATGTTGCCGTGGACTAATGCAGACTTTATGGACCTTTGTACGCGTTGCGGAGCCTGTGAAACGGCCTGCGAGACACAAGTGATTGTGAAGGGAGATGGCGGTTTTCCCCGAGTGGACTTTTCACAAGGGGAGTGCACTTTTTGTTATCAGTGTGTAGACAGCTGCGATGTTGCGGGGATTTTTATGCCCCGAGAAACACTGCCATGGCAACACGTTGCTGTCGTTAATGAGAGCGCCTGTTTACCCTACCAGCAAATCACATGTCGTAGCTGCTCAGATGGGTGTGATGAGCGTGCTATCACTTTCAAATTGCAATTAGGTCGAGAAGCTCGCCCTACAATCGATATTAATGCGTGTACTGGGTGCGGGGGATGTATATCGATATGCCCGACAAAAGCGATAGAGGTTGCCCTACAATGAATGAATATCACGTGAGCAGTTTGGTCGTCCACGCTGCTGCTGATCAAATAACAAAGGTTATTTCTCAGTTAGAAGCCATGCCGGGTACGGAAGTGCCCGCCAAGAGCGAAGCTGGAAAATTAGTGGTCGTGGTTGAGGGGAATAGCCGTCAATATTTAGTCGATCAATTTGAAACCATTCGTCAGTTACCTGGAGTATTGGCCGCCACGTTGGTATTCCATCAGCAGGACAACTCTCTGGCTGAATCAGGACAAGGAGCCATACAATGAAAGTGTCTCGTCGAAGCTTCCTAAAAGCGAACGCAGCTGCTGCAGCGGCAACGGTCGCAGGGGTTACGTTACCATCTGCCATTGCACAAGCAGCGGGAGAAGATAGTGCGGTAAAATGGGATAAAGCCCCTTGCCGTTTTTGTGGTACAGGTTGTGGTGTATTAGTCGGGACACAAAATGGTCGAGTTGTCGCGTCACAAGGTGACCCGCATGCCCCTGTGAATAAAGGCCTCAACTGTATTAAAGGCTATTTTCTACCCAAGATTATGTACGGAGAGGATCGTCTAACACAGCCAATGCTGCGTAAAAAAGATGGTGTCTATCATAAAGAGGGTGAATTTACCGCCGTGAGCTGGGATGAAGCCTTTGATGTGATGGCGGAGAAATTTAAGCAGACTTTGAAAGAAAAAGGTCCAACAGCTGTTGGTATGTTTGGTTCAGGTCAGTGGACTGTTTGGGAAGGCTATGCAGCGGCGAAGTTGTATAAAGCAGGGTTCCGTTCGAATAATATCGACCCTAATGCACGTCACTGTATGGCATCGGCGGTTGTAGGTTTTGCTCGTACCTTTGGTATGGATGAGCCTATGGGCTGTTATGATGATTTGGAAAAAGCAGATGCGTTTGTACTCTGGGGCTCGAATATGGCCGAGATGCACCCTGTTTTATGGTCCCGCCTAACGGATCGCCGACTTTCTGCATCCCATGTAAAAGTCGCGGTGCTATCGACGTTTGAACATCGAAGCTTTGAGCTTGCTGATAACGGAATGATCTTCACGCCACAATCTGATTTGGCCATTCTTAATTTTGTTGCTAACTATATAATTAGTAATGATAAAGTGAATAAAGGCTTTGTTGAGAAGCACTGTAACTTTGTTGAGGGCACCACGGATATCGGGTATGGGCTACGCCCGACTCACCCATTAGAAAAAGCGGCTAAGAACCCGAATGATGGTAGTGCAACCCCAATCGATTTTGATGCCTTTGCGAAGTTTGTCTCTGATTATGATGTGAAAAAAGTCTCTGAGATGTCAGGTGTTCCAGAAGATCAACTGATCGCATTAGCAGAGATGTATGCTGATCCCGATGTGAATGTCGTCTCTTATTGGACGATGGGTTTTAACCAGCACACTCGTGGCGTTTGGTGTAATAACCTCGTTTACAACATTCACCTACTCACCGGTAAGATTTCGAAACCTGGTTGTGGTCCTTTCTCATTAACGGGTCAGCCCTCTGCGTGTGGTACTGCACGTGAAGTCGGAACTTTTGCTCACCGACTGCCTGCTGATATGGTCGTTACGAACCCTAAACACAGAGAGATGTGTGAGACTTACTGGGATGTCCCTGCTGGAACCATTCCGCCGAAACCCGGCTACCACGCAATACTTCAAGATCGCATGTTGAAAGACCGTAAGCTGAATGCTTATTGGGTTATGTGTAATAACAATATGCAGGCGGGGCCAAATATTAATGAAGAGCGTCTGCCTGGTTACCGTGATCCCGCTAACTTCATTGTCACTTCAGATCCGTATCCGACAGTGACTGCTCTGGCATCTGACCTTATTTTACCAACAGCAATGTGGGTAGAAAAAGAGGGGGCATACGGTAATGCGGAGCGTCGCACTCAGTTCTGGTATCAACAAGTTCCACCACCAGGTGAAGCTCGTTCGGATCTATGGCAAATCATGGAGTTCTCAAAACGTTTTACTGTTGAAGAGGTTTGGCCGGAAGAGTTAATTGCCGCGAAGCCTGAGCTAAAAGGTAAAACGCTATTTGATGTGCTTTATAAAAACGGCAAAGTGAATCAATTCTCTTTGGATGAGATCCCCGAAGATCGCCTTAATGATGAATCTCGCGACTTTGGCTTCTATGCCCAAAAAGGTCTCTTTGAAGAGTATGCCTACTTTGGTCGTGACCATGCGCATGATTTAGCTCCGTTTGATATGTACCACGAGGCTCGAGGTTTGCGTTGGCCTGTCGTGGACGGCAAAGAGACTTTATGGCGATATGCTGAAGGTTATGACCCATATGTAGAGAAAGGGGAAGAGTTCTCGTTTTACGGCAAACCAGACAAGAAAGCCGTTATCTTTGCGCTGCCTTTTGAGCCAGCAGCAGAGTCGCCTGATGATGAGTACAACTTATGGCTATCGACTGGGCGTGTACTTGAGCATTGGCACACAGGAACAATGACCCGTCGAGTTCCTGAACTATACCGTGCTTTCCCTGATGCCGTCCTGTACATGCATCCACTCGATGCCAAAGCGCGAGGATTACGACGCGGAGATAAAATAAAACTTATCTCTCGTCGAGGTGAAGTGGAAACACACCTTGAAACACGTGGACGAAATAAAGTCCCTCAAGGCCTTGTTTATATGCCATTTTTCGATGCTGGTCAGTTAGTGAATAAAGTGACACTCGATGCCACAGACCCACTCTCTAAAGAGACTGATTATAAGAAATGTGCTGTGAAAGTCATGAAGGCTTAATGCGGTATTGCACTATGAATTGAAGTTGAGGCAATGCAATGAAGCGGGTACGTAAAACATCTCGGCGTCGATTTATGAAAGACCTGCTAAGAACTGCAGCAGGTGTTGGCGGTGCCGTGACGGTTTTAGGTATACAAAGTCAACAAGCGCAAGCGCGGCAGGGGGTGCCTATTCGCCCCCCTGGAGCCTTACCGGAAGGGGACTTTGAAAATGCTTGTCTACGCTGTGGCCTATGCGTACAAGCATGCCCGTATGACACATTACAACTAGCGACACTACTATCGCCTGTTGCAAGCGGAACGCCCTATTTTACGGCTCGAAGTGTGCCTTGCGAAATGTGTGAAGACATCCCTTGTGTTGTTGCATGCCCTAGTGGTGCCTTAGATAAAGAACTGACGAATATTGATGATGCGAAAATGGGTACAGCGGTACTGATTGACCATGAAACGTGTCTCAATTGGTTAGGTCTGAGGTGTGATGTCTGTTATCGCGTCTGCCCATTAATTGACGAAGCGATAACACTCGATGTTATTCATAATCAACGCACAGGGGTACACGCGAAGTTTATCCCAACGGTGCATAGTGATGTCTGCACCGGGTGTGGTAAATGCGAAGAGGCATGCGTGTTAGATGAGGCTGCCATTAAAGTTGTGCCAACGACACTCGCCAAAGGCGAGCTTGGTCACCATTATCGTTTGGGCTGGAAAGAGGAAGAGAAGGCTGGTGAGGCGCTAGTACCTCGTCACCTAACACTGCCTACTCGGACGCCGGGAGGTGACTGATGAACCTAGCCAATAAAAAACGTAAGAAAAATTTATCTAGCGATGCGGGTAAAGAGGCGAAGCAACGATTAGGTTGGTGGCGAGCAAATCGTTTTCTAATGACACGTCGCTGTGTGCAGTTATTAGTGATAGCCAGTTTTGTTTCTGGCCCATGGTTAGGCATCTGGATTTTTACTGGGAATTTATCTTCTAGTGAGTTATTCGGGATTGTGCCTTTTACAGATCCACTATTACTGACTCAGACAATGGCAACAGGGCATATGCCTGTGTTAGCGGCGGTGATTGGTGCTGTGATTGTTGTGGTTGTTTATGCGCTTTTGTCACCACGCAGTTTTTGTGGCTGGGTCTGTCCGATGAATATGGTCACGGATTTGGCGGCATGGTTAAGACGCAAGAGTGGTTATAACTTGAGTCTTAAGTGTGACAAATCGCTGCGATATTTTTTGTTGGCGGGTGTGGTAATAGGTAGTGCTGTTAGCGGTGCCATTTTATGGGGAACGCTCGATCCGGTTTCAAGTCTTCACCGAGGTATTGTATTTGGCTTTGGTGCCGGTTGGATATTGGTCGCATGGGTGTTTGTCATTGATTTATTGCTTATTGAACACGGTTGGTGTGGGCATCTTTGTCCTTTAGGTGCGATGCATGGCCTAATTAGCCACAAAAGCCCGATACGGGTGCACGTGTTAGATAAAAGTGCATGTACACAGTGTATGGACTGTATACATGTGTGTCCGGAGCCTCAGGTGCTACGAGGCCCAATTATAGAGACAGCATCTAGTGTAACGAGTCACGACTGTATGAGTTGTGGTCGCTGTGTGGATGTGTGTGCTGAACGTGTTTTAGGATTTGAAATTTCTATGGGAGCCAAAGATGAACATTAAACGAGCAACCCTGGTGTTGGTTTTGTTAGGCTGTGTTTCAGGGGCAATGGCAGAAGTTATGTCATTGCGTGGTGACCAAGATATCGGTGAAACAAATGTCGCACCTGCTGTTAAGGTTGTCCCCAAGAATCACGACCGGTATGTATTAGATTATGTGAACCAGCCACCTCTTGTTCCACATGCGGTTGATAACTATCAGATAAATCAATCAAACAATGGTTGCTTGCAGTGTCATGATGTCGATACCTATCGTAAGACTGGCGCACCCCGAGTCAGCCCTACTCACTATATGGACCGAGACAACAATGTGTTGACGGAAGTTGCGCCTCGCCGTTATTTCTGTCTTCAGTGCCATGTACCTCAAAGTGATGCGAAACCACTTGTTGGAAATGATTTTGTTCCAACAGGCAAATTTGGCGAATAGGAGTGGTTATGAAACTTATAAAGCGCTTTTGGGCGTGGTTTATTAAACCCGTTAATGTCGCCGTAGGCGGATTACTCTCTATTGGCTTTGTGGCTGGCGTGATCTTCTGGGGTGGTTTTAATACAGGGATGGAGATGAGTAACACCGAGGCGTTTTGTATTAGTTGCCATGAGATGGAAGCCAATGTTTATCAAGAATATGTAGGTACTATTCACTATACAAACCGTTCAGGTGTGCGTGCAACATGTCCTGATTGTCATGTCCCTAAAGAGTGGGGGCCTAAGATGATCCGTAAGATTCAAGCGAGTAAAGAGCTCTATGCCAAAGTCTTTGGTATTGTTAATACCCCACAAAAATTTGAAGACCATCGAGAAGTCATGGCTGAGCGAGAGTGGAACAGAATGAAAGCGAATGATTCACAGGAGTGCCGTAACTGTCACAACTTTGAATATATGGACTTTACCGCTCAACGTTCAGTTGCTGCACAAATCCATGACCGAGCGGAAGAAAATGGTCAAACATGTATCGACTGCCATAAAGGTATCGCACATAAATTACCTCGTGGCCATGAGGCTGTCCGTGAGTTCCCTGAATTGACGAAATCTAAATAAGTACTCTTGAATTAACTGAATAGCGCGGCCTAATAGATAATCGGCCGCGCTTTTTTATTCATGATGATGCGCCATGCAGATTTTGTTTTGGTTATTGGTTCATGAATTGAAAGGCTATGAAGCCAATCCATGAAATAGCCAGAAGTATCCAAGGTAATCGAGAGTTTGGCTTTGATGCACTGTCTGCCATTTTCGGTTCTATTGGCGTAGGATTTTGTTCACTCTTCTCTTCTTCGATACGCTTATTCTGCTGCACTTTCTTTTGTTGCTTTGTCGCTTTATCTCGCTCGCGGGCTTTGGCTTTCTGTTGTTTTTTATATTGCTCTATTCCCTTTTGAATACCTGCGGCAATCAGTTTCGTTTGTTCCTTTGTTTGCCCCTGTTTTTGAGTCGATTTAGCAATAGCCATCGCTTCTTGCTGTGTTTGTAGTGACGGTTTTGGTGTAGCCATGCTTATATCCTACGGTGAACAGAGTGCCAGTATATACATAAATACGTATTGGTTGCAGCTTCTGTAAGGGGCTACAGAATGAGAGATGAGCTGCAATTTTGATCAGTGAGTGTGTTTCCACACGCACTTTTATTCTTTTTTTATGGCGTGAAATTATTGAGGCTATTATCTTGAAGCCATAACAGGTTGAGCATCTTTGACATAGAGCTTTTCGCTCCAATGATATGGTGTTGTAAGCGCTTTCGCTAGCATTTGCTTTCCTACTACACCTTGCAATTTCAGCTTATTATTGGAGGCTTAACCGCGGTATGCTTACCCAATAGAATGTTTAAGTTGTGCCCGAAGGTAGTCCTATTCATTGGACTATAAGTGGCGATAAAGTGGTAAGGCAGTATTTGTGAAGCATTGGTTAGCACATTTAGATAAGCATGGGTGGTTTGTTCCTCCGATTTGGTTATGGGGCGGTTGGATATTACTTTCTCGAAGCTGGTGGCTACTCGTGATCGCAGGCGCAAGTCGTGAACACGGTGCATCGTTACTAGGGTTGTTTTACCCGCGACAGAGTGAGTTTTACTCGCAGTTGATTGTTGCTGCACCCATTGTTGTGTTGATGTGGATGTCGGGAGTACGACATAAACTGCCACTATGGGCACTGGGTATTTGGCGATATGGTCGAGCAATCACGTTAAGTGTTTTGATTGTCGACTTGTTAAACCTTGTACAGGGTATCTGGCTATCGCCTATTCAGGCACCACTACCGATGCTTATTACCTTGATGTTACTAGCGTGGTTGGCATTTTATTTATTAAAGAGCCGCCGAGTGAAAATGACATTTTTGATTAATGAGTCTGATCCGTCTTTGGGGTGATTGTTCATTCCTGAGCATTAGACGTGATGGAAGAGAAAATTATGCAAGAGTTGAGTAAAGGCTTAGTGCTGTTTAGCGCACTGCTCAGCCCGCTTGCCATGGCAGATTGGCAGTTAAATGTAGATTTAGAGTTGTTGGCTCCAGAAAGCCAGCAGAGTGGTTATGCGTCGGTGTTTCTATCACCTGGTGAAGAAACGATATTCTTGGAAACGCAGGATAGCACTGCGCCAATTAAAGGCAGTGCAGAATTGATATCCGTTAGTGCAGAAGCTATTACCGTCGCTTTGACGGTGACTCAACAGCAACCGAGTGGCGATTGGGCAACGTTAGCAACACCAACATTGTCAGCTGGCCTAGATGCACCTGTGAGTATGGCAATAGCCGATCCTGAACGTCAGCAGACATTGAACCTAGCAGTGTCGATTACCTCGAGTTAGTATCCGCGACTTTTCGTTAACATCGGTACCTGTCTATCGATATCAGCATAGGCTGGGCTATCCTTTATCATTTCGATTAAACTGCCTGTGTTTATATCAAGATATCCTGTTGGCGGTTGTGTAAAATAGAGTCGAGCAATGTCTAATTATAAAGGAAAGACTATGTCGACTATTCAGCCGGGTATTTTACCGAATGCAGGACCATTCGCTTTGTACGTGACTCTTAACGTTAAAGCGTTAACAGCATCTGTTCGTGGTCAACTTAACCAGTTCCATCAGCTCGTCAGTGATATTAATCAAGCGAATGATGCGGACTTAAAAGCGACCATCGCATTTGGTCATCAGTTTTGGCATACATTATCAGTAAAGGCTGGTGATGATACCGACTTTGATACATTCTCACCTCTTGGTAACGGCTCTATCACCGCGCCTGCAACAGAATCAGATATTATGATTCATGTTCATTCTACGCGTCATGACTTGCACTTCCTTTTATTGAGAAAGTTTATCTCATCCATCGCTTCAGATATCGTTGTTACCGACGAGACATACGGATATCGTTATCTTGACTGCCGTGACATGACAGATTTCATTGATGGAACAGAGAATCCATCTGAAGACGCGGATCGCCGTGATGTCGCGATGATTACCGAAGGTGAGCTAGCGGGTGGTAGTTTTGTGATGCTACAGCGCTTTGAGCACAATTTACCTGCGTGGAATGCGATGGGTATTGCACAGCAGGAAGCCGCGGTAGGGCGAACAAAGAAAGACTCCATAGAGCTTGATGAGGTACCTGCAAACTCGCATGTTGGTCGTGTTGATATCAAAGAAGAAGGTAAAGGGCTTAAGCTAGTGCGCCATAGCTTACCGTATGGCTCGGTCAGTGGTGAGCATGGACTTCTCTTCATCGCATACTGTAACACTCAGCATAACTTTAAGCAGATGCTGAATAGTATGTATGGAGAAACAGATGGGACGACCGACAGACTACTTGATTTTACGACAGCAGTGACAGGTGGGTATTATTTTGCGCCGTCAATAGAGCAACTAGAGAAGGTGACCGGCTAAATTTCCGTTCGGAATGACGTCTATTGTGGATACTAATCGTTTTCGGTATTCACAATATTCTCTAAGACTCAGAAACAAAAAACGCCGCAGAAGCGGCGTTTTTTTATAACAGAGTAAAATTACTTAGTTACTTTCAGTACTGGCGTTTCACCAACAGCAACGGCACCAGAAAGCTTAGTTAGCTCTTTGATTTCGTCCATGTTTGAGATAACAACAGGAGTCAGTGTTGATTTAGCTTTTTCTTCTAGAAGTGCTAGATCAAACTCGATAACTGTATCGCCCGCTTTTACTGTTTGGCCTTCTTCAGCGATGCGCTTGAAGCCTTCGCCTTTTAGCTCAACAGTATCAATGCCGAAGTGAACGAATAGCTCGATACCATCATCAGACTCGATTGAGAATGCGTGGTTAGTTTCGAAGATCTTGCCGATAGTACCGTTTACTGGTGCTACCATTTTGTCGCCCGCAGGTTTGATCGCGATACCGTCACCAACGATTTTTTCTGCGAAAACGACATCTGGCACATCTTCAATGTTAACGATTTCACCAGAAAGAGGAGCGATGATATCGATCGCACCCGTGTTCGCGCTATCGTCCGAAACTAGCTTTTTAAGTTTGTCAAACAGACCCATTTTGTTGCTCCTAAGCGATTATTTTATCTGCGATTATATTAGCAGATAGTTTTCTCTGCGATAAATTTTTCTACGTGTGCTTCGATTTCAGCTGCGGTAGGCATTGCTAGTGCTTCATCAGCCATTTGCTTAACTTCAGAGAAGTTAGTGTTACGGATGATTTTCTTAACACGTGGAATAGAGATGCCAGACATACTAAATTCATCTAGGCCCATGCCGAGTAGTAGTAATGTTGCGCGCTCGTCACCAGCGAGTTCACCACACATACCTGTCCATTTTCCTTCCTTGTGAGAAGCATCGATAACTTGCTTAATCACTGTTAGGACAGCAGGAGATAGCGGGTTATAAAGGTGAGAAATCAGCTCATTACCACGGTCTACCGCTAGAGTATACTGAGTAAGGTCGTTGGTACCAATACTAAAGAAAGAAACTTCTTTAGCAAGGTGATGCGCAATTGCAGCTGCAGCTGGTGTTTCTACCATCACGCCAATCTCTACGCTTTCATCAAAGGCTAGGCCTTCAGCGCGAAGCTCAGCTTTATATTCTTCAATCGCTTTTTTCAGTTCACGGATTTCTTCAACAGAAATAATCATCGGGAACATAATGCGAAGCTTACCGTGTGCCGATGCACGTAAAATACCACGTAGTTGGTCACGTAGAATTTCACGACGGTCAAGGCTGATACGAACTGCACGCCAACCCAAGAATGGGTTCATTTCTTGCGGTAAGTCCATATAAGGTAAGTCTTTATCACCACCAATATCCATAGTACGGATGATCACTGGTTCGCCATGCATTGCTTCTGCAACGTCTTTATAGGCTTGATATTGTTCTTCTTCCGTTGGCAGTGCGTCACGGTCCATAAACAGGAATTCGGTACGGTATAGACCGACACCTTCACCGCCGTTACGGTTAATACCGTCACAGTCTTTTACAGTACCAATGTTACCGCAAACTTCGACTTGGTGGCCATCGAGTGTAATGGCTGGAAGATCTTTTAGCTTTGCAAGTTCAGCTTTTTCCGCGTTGTTTTTATCGCGAATCGCTTTGAATTTGTTTAGTTCAGCGTCGCTAGGGTTGATAACGATTTGATTGTTAATCGCATCAAGAACCAGCATGTCGCCGTTTTGAACTTGTTGAGTAATGTCGTTCGTACCAACAATCGCTGGAAGCTCAAGAGAGCGAGCCATAATTGATGTGTGCGACGTACGGCCACCGATGTCGGTAATAAAGCCTAGAACGTAATCTAGGTTAATCTGTGCCGTTTCAGATGGTGTTAAGTCGTTAGCAACTAGGATAACTTCTTCGTTAATCGAACTTAGCGATACGACATTGATGCCTAGTGCATTTTTAACAAAGCGTGAACCGATATCACGGATATCAGTTGCACGCTCTTTAAGGTACTCATCATCTAAAGACTCGAGAGTCGTCGCTTGCTCTTCAATAATTGAATAGATAGCAAGATCCGCACTCGCGTTGTTGTCTTTAATGAAAGTGATGATTTCATCTTCCAGCTCTTCGTCTTCAAGCAGCATGATATGACCTTCGAAGATAGCTTCTTTCTCTTCGCCGAAGGTTTCACGTGCTTTATCTTTGATTGTTTCAAGCTGCTCAGCAGACTTGCTACGTGCATCATAGAAACGTTGAATTTCACTCTCTACATCGCTGATAGGAGATTGATTAAGAACGATCTCCTCTTCTTTCAACAGTAAGGCTTTGCCAAAAGCAATGCCCGGAGAGGCCGGAATTCCTGAAATCATAACTGTACCTTAATTAAAAACAAACAAGTGTAAGTGATGTGAGCGGGCTACTTAGTGTAGTTCGTCCATCAATGCAACTAGGTGATCAACTGCTGCTTGCGCTTGAGCGCCTTCTGCAGAGATAGTTACAACAGTACCTTTAACTAGACCCAGCGTTTGAAGTTTGAAAAGGCTCTTAGCTGAAGCGCTTTTACCATTCGAAGTTACAGTAATGTCAGCGTCAAAAGATTTAGCTTCTTTTACGAACTGAGCTGCTGGACGAGTGTGTAGGCCGTTTTCTGCTGTGATTTCAACTTGCTTCTGATACATTTTGTCACCCCGATTGTTAATAAAAATCTTTATAATGATTCGCTTGCTATAGCATACCGTATTTTGGTCTCGCAGCGAATTTCTGTGTTAGAATCTTACCCGATTTGGACATATTTCAGGTCAAAATTTTGTGAGTAAAGCGTCACAAACTGGATTGAAATTGGAGACAACCATTTTATTTCGAGCCAGAAAATAAATCCCCTTCGTTATAAGCGCCCGGTCATAAAAAAGCAATAAAAAAGCCCCAAAAAGGGGCTCTGATCACATTTTTTATATGACACACGCAACAGGTTGCTGAATCGAGTGAGATAATTACTGCTGGAGCTCTTGCTCAGTAAATATACCAGCAAAAAGAGCACTTGTTAGGTAACGCTCGCCTGAGCTTGGCAGGATGACAACAACGTTTTTCCCTGCATATTCAGGACGTTCCGCTAGACGATTTGCCGCGACAACAGCTGCGCCTGAAGAAATACCCGCAAGAATACCTTCTTCTTCCATGAGGCGACGAGCCATGGCAATCGCATCTTCAGAAGAGACGAGTTCCACTTCATCAACTAAATCAAGGTCTAGGTTGCCAGGAATAAATCCTGCACCGATACCTTGGATTTTATGAGGCGCTGGCTGGATTTCATCACCCGCTCGTACTTGAGTAATGACTGGAGATTCTGTTGGCTCTACAGCAACTGTAGTAATTTGTTTGCCTTTTTGTTGCTTAATGTAGCGACTGACACCTGTAATTGTACCCCCAGTGCCGACACCGGCAACGAAAACGTCAATGTCACCATCAGTTGCTTCCCAGATTTCTGGTCCTGTGGTTTTTTCGTGAATTTCAGGGTTGGCTGGGTTGTTAAATTGTTGCAGCATTAGATATTTTTCAGGGTCTTGTGCAACAATTTCTTCTGCTTTAGAGATAGCCCCTTTCATGCCTTTTGGTGCTTCAGTTAATACAAGGTTCGCCCCAAGTGCTTTGAGTAGCTTACGGCGCTCAAGACTCATGCTCTCAGGCATCGTTAGTGTTAGTTTGTAACCTCGTGCTGCTGCCACAAACGCAAGAGCGACACCGGTATTACCACTAGTAGGCTCTACGAGTTCTACGCCAGCTTTTAACTTACCACTTTTTTCAGCATCCCAGATCATGTTTGCGCCGATACGACATTTAACACTGAAACTAGGGTTACGTGCTTCAACTTTTGCTAAAACATTGCCTTTGCTCACGCGGTTAAGGCGAACGAGTGGAGTATCACCAATGGTTAATGAATTATCTTCGTAGATCTTGCTCATGAATGCGTTCCTTCGTTACACGGGATAAGTCACTCTAGCATACGCATATTCTGGCAGTACCGAAGGAACAAATGGTTATATGTTATTGTTCTTAGAAGGCAATGTATTCGGCTGCATCATATCGATTCTGCTTTATATTTGTCTACCCATAAAGCGGTTGCGCCACAGACAGCGACAGGCATGACAATAAGATTGAGCAAGGGCACCATCGTAAAGAGGGTGACGCAACTACCGAAACCGATACTGGTTGAGTAAGGCGAAGAGAGTTGGTCTTTCATCTCTCTAAAGGGCACCTTATGGTTATCAAACGGGTAGTCGAGGTACTGAATTGCCATCATCCATGCCCCAAATAGAAACCACAATACAGCGCCTGCCGTTTGGCCAATGGCTGGAATGAATAACAAGATGAACAAGCCTAGGGCTTTAGGAAGGTAATAGGCGAGCTTTTGCCACTCTCTTGCCATGATTCTTGGTAAGTCTCGCGCAAGAGCACTGAAGCCAGAGTTTGGAGTCGGGGAGTCAGTGAGCTTTGCTTCTAGCTGTTCGGCGAGTAAGCCATTAAAGGGGGCTGCGATGATATTGGCTATTGTGCTAAAAAAGTATGCGAATGTGACAATGATAGCCATAAATGCAAGAGGCTCGAGAATAAACGATAACCAGTGAAGCCAACTCGGGAGTAGTGAGGAGATCCAATTGTCTACCCATGTCCCAACGCGACCGAGAAGGTAAAGGAAGGCAGCCCCAAACAAAAGGAGATTAATGACCAGAGGGATAAAGACAAAGCGCTTGATGCCTGGAAGTAGCGCCAATGAAAATCCTTTTAAAAAGTACTGAAACCCTAACATACTGATGACGTCTTACTCTAAATTGTAACAATGCCTTACATACTACCTACCAACGTAAATGGCAGCAACTAGTGCACAAAAATTGCTTTTCGTTTCACACAGTGCACAATTTTTGAACGTATAATCATATTCAGGTTCGAATAATAAGATTGAGGTTCTAATTCTTATGAGAGATTTGGTACATTAACACTTAGAGTTTAATCGACGTCTTGTTATTGAGGTTGGATGGCAAGGATATGTTTTGATAACGCGTGTTCATTGGCTAGCTTATGGTTAGCCAGTTTGTTGGAAAGCGTTTAGGGACAATAACAAACAGAGATAATGTGATGCAGGAATTGCGCTTAGTTCTTATTGTGGTTGGAGTGTTAGCAATAACCGCTTTATTGATACATGGTTTATGGACAAACCGAAAAGAACAGCCCGCCAAGTTTGGTGAAAAACCGCACAAGAAGATGTCTGATATGGACGATCAAGGTTTTGATCAAGATGGTATCGGCGAAGTGCGTGTTGTTGCTGAAACGCAGGCTCGTCAAGAGCCCGAATTTAGTTTTGGTGAGACGCTATCCAACGATCCTTTGATGGATGCGACACCAAGCCAACCTTCTCAAAATGACGCTTCTATACCAACGAGGGAAGCTCAGTATGGCAGTCATCGAGTAGAAAGTGAGCCAATCGCTACGCAGCCAAGAGCGAATGAGCAAGGCCGCCAAGAAGCGATTGAGCCGACATTGAGCTTTTCGGCATCTGATGATGATCTTCAAGGAGATCGCGTGACATCAACCGCGGCACCAACAGCATCGCCGGCGCCAACTGCCGCTGAGCCTGTAGAAACGCTCGCAAATGAAGAGGTGGTTCGCACAGGTGAGCAAACGATCGCTGTAGAGCCCGTAGATATCGTTGAAGAAGTGCCAGAACCAGAACCAGAAGTACTGGTGTTACACGTACATGCGACTCAAGGCGAAGTATTCAAGGGCGCACGTTTAATTAACACCATGGAACAAAATGGCCTTAGCTTTGGTGATATGAATATCTACCATCGTCATAGTGACGACATGGCGAGTTCAAAAGTGATTTTTAGTGTGGCAAATATTGTTAAGCCGGGTGTCTTTCATCAGGGCGTTGATTTTGAAACTCCGGGGATCTCATTCTTCATGACTTTGCCTTGCTATGGTAACGCAGAATCAAATTTCAACTTGATGCTTCAGACTGCTCAGCAAATCGCCGATGACCTTAGCGGTTTGGTGATGGATGAACAGCGACAGATGATCACACCACAAAAACTCGATACCTATCGAGAAAAGATAAAACGCTTCCAGACATCGTAATACGATCGATGTCGTGCACTTATTTTTATAACAGGCTCCAGAAAGGGGCCTGATTTATTTCAGGTATACACCATGTCCACCGTAGAACAACAGATACATACACTCCGACAGCAGCTTAATCACCACGGTTATCTTTACTATGTTGAGGATTCGCCTGAAATCCCTGATGCAGAATATGACCGCCTTATGCAGCAACTGCTCGCTTTGGAAGCTGAGAACCCAGAACTCGTAAGCAATGACTCACCGAGTCAGCGTGTGGGTGGTACTCCACTAGAGGGCTTTACGCAGGTAACGCATGAGCTACCAATGCTCTCGTTAGACAATGCTTTTGATGATGAGATGCTGCAAAGCTTCGAAAAGCGTCTGCAAGATCGGCTTTCGACCACAAAACCGCTCACCTATTGTTGCGAACCAAAGCTTGATGGCCTCGCTGTGAGCCTAATGTATGAGAATGGCGTATTGATTCAGGCAGCAACACGTGGTGATGGTAGTACAGGTGAAAATATTACTGAGAACGTCCGAACGATACGTGCTATTCCGCTTAAGCTTCGTGGCGATGATTGGCCTGCGCGCTTGGAAGTTCGTGGTGAAGTCTTTATGCCAAAGGCGGGTTTTTTAGCGCTGAATGAAAAAGCGGTGAAGAAAGGCGAGAAGGCGTTTGCAAACCCTCGGAATGCCGCAGCCGGTAGTTTACGTCAGCTTGACTCTCGTATTACGGCTACCCGCCCATTGAGCTTTTATGCGTACTCCTACGGGGTAGTGGAGGGCTATAACATGCCTGATAGCCAATATGACGCACTCGTAGAGCTTAAACGTTGGGGGCTGCCAATGGGGCCAGAAGTTAAGCAAGTGACAGGATTAGAAAATGTCATTGCCTACCACCAGATGATCGGTGAGCGTCGAGAGTCACTCGACTATGAAATCGATGGTGTGGTCATTAAAACGGACAGCGTATCGCAGCAGCAGACGTTAGGCTTTGTTGCGCGGGCACCCCGTTGGGCTATTGCTTATAAATTCCCAGCTCAAGAAGAGATGACGGTGTTGGAAAATGTCGAGTTTCAGGTCGGCAGAACAGGGGCGATTACGCCTGTCGCTAAATTGGATCCTGTGTTTGTAGGAGGGGTTACCGTGAGTAATGCCACTCTACATAATGCAGATGAAATTGCGCGCTTAGGCGTGATGATTGGCGACACGGTAATCATTCGTCGTGCTGGCGATGTGATACCTCAAGTGACTGCTGTTGTAACGTCTCGTCGGCCTGAGTCGGCACAAGCTATCTGTTTTCCAGATACTTGCCCTGTCTGTGATTCTGCGGTTGAGCGTGTTGAAGGAGAAGCGGTTACACGCTGTGTTGCCGGGCTCTTTTGCCAGGCACAGCGTAAAGAAGCACTCAAACACTTTGTATCACGTAAAGCATTAGATGTTGATGGACTCGGTGTGAAAGTGATTGAGCAGCTGGTGGATAAAGAGATGGTGGAAACACCTGCAGACCTTTATCGGTTAACGGCAGGTAAGCTGACGATTCTTGAGCGCATGGGGCCAAAGTCTGCACAAAATGTCGTTGCGGCACTAAACAAGTCAAAACAGACAACCCTCGCACGCTTTATTTACTCTTTGGGAATCCGTGAGGTAGGTGAAGCAACAGCCAACAACTTATCGCAACACTTCCAAACACTTCCAGCCATTGTTGCCGCTGATGAAGCTTCTCTACTGGAGGTTCCTGATGTGGGTAATATTGTTGCTGCTCATATCTTACGTTTCTTTGCCGATGAGCATAACGTATCGGTGGTTGAGCAACTGCAAGAGGTTGGTGTTCATTGGGATGACGTTGAAGCCCCGTCAGAAGATGACCCACAGCCTCTAGCAGGTAAGGTGATTGTACTGACAGGCACCTTGTCAGTGATGAGCCGAGGAGATGCGAAAGCAGCTCTCCAGATGCAAGGTGCGAAGGTGACAGGAAGTGTGTCTAAAAAAACGGATATTCTTGTCGCAGGTGAGGCAGCAGGATCGAAGTTAACCAAAGCGCAAGAGCTTGGAATTGAGATTTGGGATGAAGCAAAGCTGCAAGATATGCTGAAGTAGATTGAAGCATCCTCTCAGATTAAGCGCTTTAGGGCGCTTTTTTTATGCGCGAATATACTTGTGGGGTATATTTTTGATGATTATTAACTGTGCTAATGGCTTTTAGTTTAAGCGCAAACATTTAATGTAATAAAGCTGTCTATTATTAATAAAATAGTGAGTTGTATCTCACAAGCAAATCGGAGATATATTTAAGATGTTGTATTTAAAGGGTTTAATTTTATTTGTTAATGTATGGATAAAGAAAAGAGATCCAGATCACTGAAGCGCTAAAACTTTGCAGTGCCTCATATTTTTCACTTCACAAATAAAGTTCTCATTGATGTTTCGCGCTGCAAACGTAGTCTTAGAACTGTCAGCGGGGGTTAAGTTCCGCAGAGATTTCAAATTTTAGTTTTGTCTTTAAATAATAGAGCAACTGAGATTTTGAGGAGATGGCTTGTTTACCCACGGCGGCCAACCTTATATGGGTAACAAGTCAATATAACAGCGAGTTAGTTCAGGAGTTTTTTCCATGGAAAATATGTTTAAACGTACGCTTCTAGGTGCAGCAATCGCACTAGCAGCAACAAGTGCAAATGCTGCGATCGATTTAGCGGGTGATGCCTTGCAACTTTATGGTCAAGCAGCAGGTGCTCTTCACCTAATCTCTAACGATAATGGTGATGATCAGATGGTTGCCGATATCGAATCACGTATTGGTTTCCGTGGTCGTCTACAGTTTGATGACTTTGGTCCAGACTTTATCTGGCAAATGGAAGGTGGAAACGCTAACAACGGCGACAAAACGGGTGGTTTAGGTCATCGAGATACATACCTAGGACTTGATTTTACCGGCTTCGGTTCACTGAAGTTTGGTCGTCAGTTAGTCGCTGCGTACAACTATGTTGACTGGCCACACTCAAATCCAGGTTTAGGGAACGTATTTGATGGATGGACTGGTTGGGGTAGCTGGAAGTATGCTGACCGTACAGACAATAACCTTCGCTTTGATTCAGCTAACTTTGGGGGCTTTACGTTCCAAGCTTCTTTGAGTGGTATGGGTGACTCAACAGATGAGCAAGTGAGCAGTGTAGCTGCATCATATGCACACGATAAGTTTAGTGTCCATGGTGGTGTTTACTCCCAGAAAGCATACACAGATGCTAATGATAATAAGGCCGGTGATTGGTCTTACGGTATCTTAGGTGGTGCGGTTTACCTCGGTGATTTGACTCTAACAGGTGCTTATAAGCAAATGCATAATGGCGTTGCAGATGATGATCAAGGTGTTCTATCTGCTACCGCACAATATGTTGTTGATGGTACGTGGTTGTTTAAAGCGGGCTACTCTGACGCAGGTGACACAGACAAGATTGCTAACAGTGGTGCAACGGCTATCACTGGCCGTGTAGGTTATATTCTACCGAGTCTATTCCTTCACGTAGATGTTCGTAACTACTCGTTTGATGGCGATAAAGACTCTGATCACACTCGTGTATTGTTAGGTGCTGAGTACGTATTCTAAGTTTTACTCTGAATATTCGATTATATCCACTGCCATAATTTAATAGCGAGCATCGTATGATGCTCGCTTTTTCATAAAGGAGTCATTATGAAGTCTTTTCTCGTGTTTATAACAGCGTTAGGAATGATGTTCGCTGGAAGTGTCAATGCGACGGTAGGGATTGAAATTCATAGAGATCTTCAAGTTATTGCTATCAATGGAGAAGAAGTTGGGCTGTCTGTATCTAATATATCTGAACTTAGCTTAGAAAATGGAACTAACCAATTAGTATTGCAGCTGTCTAAACTTGTAGAAGATGGTGGGGGGTACGTAAAACTTCGTTCTTTACCATTTGTCGTCACGTTTGAAGCGGCTAATACTGATGTGGCAATAAAGCCAACACGAATTATTCTGCGAGATAATCAGATTAATGGTTATGATCGCAACCCTAAAGTCATTTTAGATAGCTCGAAATCACCAATTTTACAGTCACATCAAGCAATTTTACCTAGGGGAAAAGGCTTGGTGAGAAATTACTCTAAAGAGCTAATAGAATTTAATCAGGAGTATGGTTTTGTTGCTCAGTCTAAAGTGATACCAACAATTAGCTTTGAGCACTCAGTTGAACTTCCTCAAGAGGGTGATAGTGGAGTAGATACAGACAGCAAGCCTAGGACTCAAGAGCATGACGTTATACTTCTAAAAGCTGATTACCTGCGCTTGTCAGAAGTTCAAAAGCGTCAGTTCCTTGATTGGGCTAAACAACAATAAGCGACGCTTTGTTATAGAACTCGCTATCGAATTTATAGAAACCCAGCCCTTAAGCTTAATGCCGTTCGGATAAGCATTAACGCTTATACCGAAGCGGATAACGGCAGGGCACATAAAGCACTGAGCGTGGAAA
>JBHOGO010000120.1:0-9517 GCA_043421945.1 bacterium sp. HQB-150
AATGGCTTACATCTCCACCTAATACATCTCGCTTCGGCTCGATTGTTGTAGGTGGAGAATTACGCCAATTTGTTAAATACAGCTATGTAATGAAGAGCCTATCCGTCTTGTACTCTCACGCCCTGCTGATGAAGACAAAACAGAGACAAGTAACGTTTCCTAGTTTCCTAGTTTCCTAGTTTCCTAGCAAAGCCTCCCACACAATAGCGGCTTATCTTTCTTTTAGTGTGAATCACAATTTTCAGTCATTGATATCACGACAAGATATTACTGCTATGCTGATTTAGCAATCTCACCGTAAACCCTCGCCCGATGAGGGCGGGGATATAAGGCGAAAGTGCGATAGCACTTTAGGATAGACAGGATCTATTTGCGTTGTATAATACTGGTTGTTCATACAGTGGGATATTTTCAGTGTTAAGAGCAACCAAAATACGTATTTACCCAACGCAAGATCAAGCTGAGTTTCTAATCGCCCAATTTGGTGCGGTGCGGTTTGCGTATAACAAAGCTCTATATTTGAAGTCCCACATGTACCGCAAGCATGGCGTTACGCTGAACCCTAAAATGGACATCAAGCCACTGCTTGCCGTTGCCAAGAAGTCACGTAAGTACCACTGGCTAAAACAATATGACTCAATCGCTTTGCAGCAATCGGTGATCAACCTTCACCAAGCCTTTGATAACTTCTTTAACCCGAAGCTGAAAGCTAAATATCCACAGTTCAAGCGGAGACACGGCAAGCAATCTAGCTATCACTGCGTGGGTGTAAAGGTACTCGATGGTGCAATCAAGCTCCCAAAAATGAAACCTGTAGAGGCGAACATTCACCGCGAGATCGCAGGTAAGGTTAAGAGCATCACTGTCAGCTTGAGCAAGACGGGCAAGTTTTACGCATCCATTCTTGTTGATGATGGACTCGAAGCACCTAGCCCACTTCATACTGTGAGTAAGGTGATAGGCATTGATCTAGGTCTGTCTCACTTTGCCATTGAGTCAAGCGGCAGAAAGACAGCTAACCCACGATTTGTAAAACGTGCTGAGAAAAACCTTAGACGCAAGCAACGTCAGCTATCCCGTAAGACCAAAGGCAGCGGAAATAGAGCCAAGGCTCGTTTGCTTGTTGCAAAATGTCATGAAAAAGTAGCGAGCGCTCGCGCTGATTTTCAACACAAACTCTCTCGAACTCTCGTTGACGAAAGCCAAGCAGTGATAGTTGAGACATTGAAATCAGCCAACATGATGAAAAACCGCAAACTGGCGAAACACATAGCGGATGCCTCATGGCATAGCTTTGTCGTTAAGTTGGAGTACAAGTTGAATGAGCAAGGGAAGTATCTAGTAAAACTCGATCAGTGGTACGCCAGCTCTAAAACTTGCCATTGTTGCGGTCACAAAATGGAAGAAATGCCCTTGTCCGTTCGCAAGTGGGACTGCCCATCTTGTGGCACTACGGATATAGATCGCGACTTAAATGCCGCCCTTAATATCCGCGATAAAGGCATTCTGGAATTAAAGGCGGTTGGACAATCGTCTCTGCTTATGGAAGCTGCGTAAGTCTCGATACTGTCGAGCAACGGCTAACGAAATAAGAAGCATCGCCCGATAGGGCGGTGAGTAGTCACCGTTTTTGTTATAGTACTTGGGTTTCAAATAGCGCCCATAACAATAAGACTTATTTATGTATAAACTTGCTTTGCGTACACTGCCAACACTTTGTTTGGCTTCTGCTGCCACGATGGCTTCTTTTTCTATTACTGCTGCACCAGCAATGACGCCTGATGCCCCGACCATTGGCGCGAAAGGCTACGTCCTCATGGACTACAACTCGGGACAAGTATTAGCGGAACATAACGCAGACACGACACTTCACCCAGCCAGCCTGACCAAATTGATGACAAGCTACGTCATCGGACAAGAAGTCGTTCGTGGCAATATTTCACTGGATGATGATGTCGTCGTGAGTGAAAATGCATGGGCTAAGAACTTTCCCGGCTCATCAAAAATGTTTATTGAAGTGGGCACGACGGTAAAGGTAGCAGATCTTAACCGTGGCATTATTATTCAATCGGGTAACGATGCGTGTATTGCGATGGCAGAGCATATCGCAGGTTCCAGCGATGCCTTTGTTGAGCTAATGAATGGATGGGCGACCACGCTCAATATGACACAATCTTCTTTCTCAAACCCTCATGGGCTTGACGATGATGACCTCTATACAACCCCTTACGACATTGCATTGTTGGCTCAAGCGATTATTCGTGACGTACCTGACGAGTTCGCGATCTACAAAGAGAAGTCATTTACTTACAACGGTATTACTCAATATAACCGTAATGGCTTACTGTGGGATGATAGCCTCAATGTTGACGGTATGAAGACCGGCCATACAAACAAAGCAGGCTATAGCTTAGTGAGTACTGCAACACAAAATGATATGCGCTTAATTGCTGTCTTAATGGGTGCCGAGAGTGCAGATGCACGTAAGGCCGAGAGCAAAAAGCTCTTAAGCTATGGCTTCCGCTTCTTCGATACCATCCAACCTAACCAAACAGGCGATGTGTTTGCGACTGAACGTGTATGGATGGGCACAACAGACTCTGTGGAGCTGGGCCTCGATGAAGATATTCACCTAACCCTGCCTCGCAGCCAAATTGACGTAATTGAAGCGAGCTTTAGCCTTGATGACACCCTAAAAGCACCGATCAAAAAAGGCGATGTACTGGGTACACTCTACTACCAAGCAAACGGTGAAGACATTGCTGAATACCCATTGGTTGCGATGCAAGATGTCCTTGAAGGGGGCTGGTTTAGCCAACTGATTGATCGCTTCAAACTGATCATCGCAGGTTGGTTTGCTTAACGACAATTAAGATTACGACCGGATACGTCAAGTCGCAGGATAGCGCTAAATTTGGGCTCCAGCGACTTGAACCACGTATCGCTTGAGTTCTCGATGGTGAGGGATTACTATGCCTCGCTTAATAACACAATGCTGGAGTTCGTTATGCAACAACCACAAGCCACGTTGCGAGATCTATTAGAGTTTCCGTGCTCGTTTACCTACAAAGCGGTGGGCGCAGCGAAGCCGGAACTCCCTGATTTAGTACTAGAAGTTATCCAACGCCATGCTCCTGGTGATTACACGCCACGCGTGAAACCAAGTGCGAAAGGAAACTTTCACTCTGTGTCTGTCACGATTACGGCTACGTCTATCGAACAGGTAGAAACTCTCTACAAAGAGTTAGCAGATATCGATATTGTAAAAATGGTGCTTTAATTCACAGTATCAATGGCAGCAGACGACCACCCATGTGGTCGTCTCTCATTCTATCTTTCTCGCCTTCCATTCTTTATAATCACCCATTCACGTTATCTTAATCCCTAAGTAACGCTAGTTAACTTAATCCAGTGAATATGGGTAATCACCGTGCAAAACCAACTTATTATTCGTAATCTGGGTAGATGTGACTACCAGACCACCTACCAAGCAATGCATGACTTCACCGATCAACGTGACGCCAATGCTAATGACGAAGTGTGGTTAGTCGAACACAACCCAGTGTTTACCCAAGGACAAGCCGGCAAAGAAGAACACCTTTTGAACCCTGGGGACATCCCTATTGTTCAAAGTGATCGAGGTGGACAAGTCACTTATCACGGACCAGGCCAATTGGTCGCTTATGTGATGATTGATTTACGCCGCCGAAAGCTTGGGGTACGTGAGCTAGTCACTCACATCGAGAATACCGTGATTGAAACGTTAAACACGCTTGGAATTGAAGCCAAAGCAAGACCGGATGCACCTGGCGTTTACATCCAGGATCAAAAGATTTGCTCCCTCGGACTTCGTATTCGTAAAGGGTGTTCGTTTCATGGTCTGGCGCTCAATGTTAATATGGACTTAACCCCCTTCCTAAGAATTAACCCATGCGGTTATGCGGGAATGGAGATGACACAGGTGGCTCAGCTCAACGAGTCCAGTCAATTGTCAGACATTCAGCCTATTTTAATACAACACTTTGCAGCACTGCTAGGTTATGAGCAGGTAGAGTGGACAATGGAAAGCAAGCAATAATGAGTAAGCCAATTCAGATGGAAACAGGCGTCAAATACCGTGATGCCGACAAAATGGCCTTAATTCCGGTTAAGCATGTCAGCGAAGAGCCAAAAGAAGTCCTTCGAAAGCCAGAATGGATGAAAATAAAGCTACCTTCAGATAGCCAACGTATCCAAGATATTAAATCAGCAATGCGTAAGAACAAACTTCACTCAGTCTGTGAAGAAGCATCTTGCCCTAACCTTGCTGAGTGCTTTAACCATGGCACAGCAACCTTTATGATCTTAGGTGCTATCTGTACACGTCGTTGTCCTTTCTGTGACGTTGCCCATGGTCGCCCAATGCCGCCGAGCGCTGAAGAGCCACAAAAGCTGGCGCAAACTATTGCCGACATGAAGCTTCGCTATGTTGTGATCACCTCTGTTGACCGTGATGATCTCCGTGACGGTGGTGCTCAGCACTTTGCTGATTGTACCCGTGAAATTAGAGCTAAGAGCCCAGAGATTCGTATCGAAACCCTTGTTCCTGATTTCCGTGGTCGTATGGATAAAGCGTTGGAATTACTCAACGATAATCCACCCGATGTCTTCAACCACAACTTAGAAACAGCGCCGCGCCTTTATCGCCGTGTACGCCCTGGTGCTAACTACAAGTGGTCACTTGAGCTGTTGAAAAAGTTTGGTGAAATGCACCCTGATATCCCAACAAAGTCAGGTGTCATGATGGGCTTAGGCGAAACAAAAGAAGAAATTGTTGAGGTACTAAAAGATCTTCGAGCACATGGGGTCACTATGTTGACTCTTGGTCAGTATCTAGCACCTAGCCGCCACCATTTACCAGTAGAGCGCTACGTACCACCCGCTGAATTTGACGAACTAAAAGAGATTGCCTTAGAACTTGGCTTTACTCATGCAGCATGTGGTCCATTTGTACGTTCTTCATATCATGCCGATCTTCAAGCGAAAGGCGAAGAAGTGAAGTAATAGAGACACAAAAAAGCCAGCTTGCGCTGGCTTTTTTGTTACTGCGGTATCAGTTTGATTGGCGAGAACAATCTCGTCATGACTTGCAGTGTAGAACCCTACTCAGCTTCACTGTCGCTAAGATCAACCAGCGCGCTGAATGCTAACGCTAGGGTCTCTAAGTCCTTCTCTTCAATAGGTTTACCGGTTGAGTCAGTCACATTAATAGAGGTTCGGTTACCTAAGTCACCTAACTGAATTTTGTAAGCTCGGTTATCAAGGCGGATTGGCTTTACACCAAGCTCTTGCCAAAACTCATCATCTTCAGCTTTGAATCTCACATCGATCTCACCTTGAGAGCGGTTTCGGCCTTCCAAATCAAAGCCCGACTTACCTAACAACGATGGTACTCGCTCCCAGAAGATATCATAAGATGCACGCGCAATAATAACTGGCAGCCCGCTACGGTCTTGCCCCATGCTGATCGGAATTCGCTTAATCTGCTGCTGTGCAACACGCTGTGCCTCTTCACGCAGCTCTTGATCATAACGCGATGTAATGAGGTTCGTCATAATCGCGGTGTAGCGATGAGAGGATACTTTATCTGACATTGCAGCATCATAGCCCTCTTTTCGCCAATCGATTTGCTCAACTCTAAAACCGTAACGACGCCCTTCGGTCACCATACGAACAGCATAGCGAGAGCTAATACCGGCTTCGCTATCTCCCTCTTGTGTCCACTCAATCCAGTCCGTTTCGACTAGACCAGGTTCGCGACGCTCCACCTCTACCCCAGCACGGTCAATCGAACGCTGGAACACATCCCAAAGATTATTGAGGCTCTGTTCAGATAATAACCATACAGTCACCGTACCATCGGCATCAATTTGGGTACGCGCTCCAGGAATCAGTTCTAAAACCTGAACCGGAGAGCGGATGTCTACTTCGGCACCTAAACCACCTTGGTACTCACCTACCGGAATAGCATAGTCAGAAGCGGCAGGCATTCTTTCGCCTTCTGGCAATTGAAACGCTTCCAATGTCGTGGCCTCAAGATAATTAAAATCTTGCTTCGCCTGACGGCGAGACTCGGGGTCACTTGAACAGGCAGCTAAAAGCAAAATTAGTGAGCTACTTAGCGTTAGCCTAGAGGTGAACTTCATTACTACTCCTGAAATTACAGCAAACCAGCATCAACAAGTGCTTGACGCACAACAGGCTCACCAGCTTCTGATAAATCGACCAGTGGTAAGCGTAATTGTGCTGTGTTGATCAAGCCTAGTTGTTTCGCCGCCCATTTCACTGGGGTCGGGCTAGATTCGATAAATAAGTGCTTGTGCAATGATAATAAACGGCGGTCAATTGCACGCGCTTCTTCCAGTTGGCCATCTAAAGCCAGCTTGAACATTGTCGCCATCTCTTTTGCAGCGATATTGGCGGTGACAGAAATCACCCCGTGGCCACCTAATGCGACGAAATCGAGGCCACTTAGGTCATCACCGCTGAGTTGGATGAAGTTTTCACCACAAAGTTCCCGAGTTTTGTTCACTCGCACTAAATCACCCGTCGCGTCTTTGATACCAATGATATTGGGTAAAGCAGCAAGACGAGCAACCGTTTCTGGTAATAAATCGACACCGGTACGCGCAGGCACATTATATAAAATTTGGGGTACATCCGCAGACTCTGCAATCGCTTTGAAGTGCTGATATAAGCCTTCCTGAGTTGGGCGGTTGTAGTAAGGGGTGACCGTTAAGCATGCAACGATACCGGTATTGGCAAAGCGTTTATTAAACTCAATGGCCTCATGAGTAGCATTTGCACCAGTACCCGCGATCACTTTAATGCGACCCGCAGCAAAAGCGATGGTTTTCAAAACAACTTCAACATGCTCGTCGACACTAAGTGTTGCAGACTCGCCTGTTGTTCCCATTGAGATAATCGCAGACGTCCCTGCGTTTACGTGATACTCAACAAGACTTTGCAAACTTTTATAATCAACATTGCCCGCCTCGTCGAGAGGCGTGACTAAAGCTACCATGCTTCCTGTGAACATGTCGTTCTCCCCTTATAGATCAGTGTCTCATGGTACTTTTGCCAATCAGGAAACACAAGCCTGACAACGTCAAATCGCAGACAATAATATGCTTGTGAGAAGTGAAGAAATAAAAACGCGAAGTCGTTCCCAGCAATGTTGAGTCTTTGGTCAATTAAACGTCACATTGACAGCCACTTCATTGCTGTATCCCACAATGGAAGCTCTAAATGAATATACATTTGTCTTAACGCACTTTTTCGGTACTCTTAAAGTAGCAGCCGGATGGCGTGAGCTTGTTGCACATTCGCCTCCTATTAAAATTTGAAGCCAATAGCGCAAACGAAGGCAAATAACAAAGGCAAATTATGGAACATCACATAGTGTTGACAGCCATGGGGCAAGACAGACCAGGCATCTGCGATGAAGTGATTCAGCTAATCAGTCAATGTGAATGCAACATTGTCGATAGCCGTATCGGGGGCTTTGGCAGTGAGTTTACGCTTATCATGCTTATTTCTGGATCCCAGTCAGCGATTACACAAGTCGAGACACGATTGCCACCTTTAGCGCAGCAGCGGGATCTGATCACGCTTATCAAGCGCACCAAACCGCATACAGTGACGTCTGGCGATTACAATGCCGACTTTAATGTGGCTCTGCTGGATTCTCCCGGGCTCATCGTAAAATTCACCCATTTTTTAGCTGAGCGGAATATTGATTTAACCGCTTTAAGTGCCAATACACACCTTAATGAGGATGGCACAAAGCAGTTAGTCATATTCATCAGCAGTCGCTTACCTGAAGGCTGCCACATCATCGAATTACAAGAAGAATTTGATACCTTGTGTCACTCGCTAAATGCACAAGGCACAGTCAACTTTAATCAGAACAATCAATAGGAAAACAACCATGAATTACCTCGAAGCAGGCTCAACCGCTTTATGACCAATAATAGTGAAGCCAGAGAGCAGTCTATCTAGCTCAAAATTAGTCAAGGTGAAGACTGTCTTTTCTCTTTCGAGGGCCATTTTAGCTTGGCTTTTTCAAGGCGCTTGTACCAGAGTACGAGGCCTGTTTCACTCCAGTACAATACTTTAATTTTGTCGCGTTGCTTATTCGTGAAGAGGAACAAAGAGGCAGAGTCGCCTTAGATTCAATGATGGCAGCTAAGTCGTTAATCGACTTGCGGAAGTCGACAGCTTCACGATATAAGAAGATGCTCGGGCCACTAGAAGCTGGCGTACACGCCGGAATGCTGAGCTCAACCTCACCCAAAGAGAGTTTCATATTTACTACTAGCGTGTGCACCGATTGATTGTGGGTGGTCTTTTCGATTAATTGTACTTTAACGAAGCTGCTGTTTTGATCACTACTTACTTTCTGTAACCGTTGCAGCTTGGCGAAAAAGGTCGATCGGCTGAGATTGTTTTGCTCACAAAGGCGCGTTGAGTGAGTTCACTCGCTTCATATTGCTCGAATAGTGGCCCGCCAATGAAATCGTTGACGTTCAAAGCCAAAATGGAAAGGCTAGGCACTACCTCTTCTTACAGCCGCGCTCACCTAAGCGATGGCAATACGTATGTAGAATCACTCTTCAGAACCCTTTTGTATGTTCTAAGCTGACCAACAAAAGGGGGCGGAAGCCATGGAGATACTGCATAAAAGTCAGTTAGAGAAGGCGATGGACAAAGTCGTCAAAGCAAGACCAGATAACCTTATCAAGGGAGATTTTAGGTAAGAGCGTCCTGTTTGGTGTAATCACTAGACAGGACAGTGAATTTTCGATAAAAGTGTACACTCTAACGTAATAAAAATGCTCTAAAAAGGACGTAGCGAAGAACGCTACGCCAAATACCATTAATTGAGAAAGTAAGGACAAAACCAATGGCAATAGAAGCCGGACAAACTGCACCAGACTTCACTCTGAATGACCAAGACAATAACCCTGTGACGCTCTCTGAACTTCAAGGTAAGAAGGTACTGCTCTACTTCTACCCACGCGCTTCGACTCCTGGCTGTACCGTTCAGGCTCAAGGACTGCGTGACACGAAAGCTGAACTAGATGCCCACAATGTTGTTGTGCTTGGTTTAAGCCCAGACACCCCGAAAAAGCTGACCAACTTTATCAACAAGCAAGAGCTGAACTTCACTCTACTAGCCGATGAAGAACACGAAGTGTGTGAGAAGTACGGTGTTTGGCAACTCAAGAAGTTCATGGGCCGTGAAAACATGGGCGTTGTAAGAACAAGCTTCCTGATTGACGAGTCAGGCAACCTTGAGCATGTGTTTAACAAGTTTAAGACCAAAGATCACCATGAAGTTGTATTGGACTACCTAAACAGCAAATAACCGTCCATGAGCAATTAACTTGGCAACTTGGGTGCATATTTCGGAGCATTCCGATCAGTCATTTCGGGATTATCCGATCACCTATTTCGGTTTAAACCGATCACTGAT
>JBHOGO010000121.1:0-9330 GCA_043421945.1 bacterium sp. HQB-150
AGCATAAGATCACACTCAGCTTAGTAGATCAAATTTGCGTTCAAATCGTCTGAAAAACGTTCATGATCTTGCCCTGATATGGCTTACCTTTTAGTACGGTTAATATTTCTTTTTCTCATCTTATTATGACCTATTACGTACCAAAACTGATTTCAAACTAGATGAAATCCGGATTAGCACACTCCTAGTATAAACCATTCATCTCTACAACCATTTGCTCTATCGAAAATTATTCGATAGTCTGAATCACGCGTCAAAACGCGAAGTCATGCGGAAAGATATTTACACCATGACTCAAACAGAACTTAAACAGTGAGACACATGAATATGTCGACATCTAAAGCAAAACAAGAAACAGAGCAGTGGCTTAATGATGTTGTGATTGGTCTTAATCTATGCCCTTTTGCGCATAAACCAAATAAGAACAAACAAATCAAAGTGGCCGTTTCTACGGCGACGACAGAAGAAAAACTGTTAGAGTTCATCTTATTGGAGCTCAGAGAGCTAGATAGCAAAACACCCGAAGAGTTAGAAACGACCTTGGTCGTGGCGCAAGACATGCTGGCTGATTTTATGGATTATAACTTTTTCTTAGATTGGGTTGATGCGCTGTTGAAGCAGGAAGATTACGAAGGCATCTATCAAGTGGCCAGCTTTCATCCTAACTACTGCTTTGGTGGCACAGCTCCAGAGGATGCAGAGAATCTCACCAACCGCTCGCCTTACCCAACCATTCACCTCATCAGAGAAGAGTCAATGGAAAGGGTCTTAAAGCATTATCCCAACCCTGAAGCAATACCAGATAACAACATTGCCAGAGTAGAAGCATTAGGAGACAAAGAAAAAGCCGCTCTATTCCCGTATTTGATTTAATCAGACTTAACGTCATATAACCTTATTTAACTATCGCTCTATTTCTCTAGCTAGAATAGCGATAATCATATTTCCTCAATACCACACCAGGCCTTGAAGCCCCCCCAAAAAAAACATCTCAAGTCGTCTCTCGTACTGTTGCCTATCTAAATAGGTAACGGTTATTAAAATATAAAATCCATCACTCACCTTTGACTCATCGACATAAACAGTGACCAAATAGAAAGCCAGTTTATTAACACAAAGCAAACATAACAAGATCAACAAAGCAAAAACATAAGTAATATAAGCAATAACATAAAGAAACGAGAGCATTTGGTTTCCCATTTTTGATTATTATAAAATATGGCTAGGAGTGGAGAAGATATATCGGCTAGAATACAGCCGCTTTTGCGGTTGATTTATCTACTGCTCCCACACTATTTTTGTATCAATCCCTTTTGGAACTTCAATGACACAAACCGATCACGACATGACTAAACGCATGGGTATATTTGCACTGACTTGGCCGATTTTTATCGAAACCGCACTGCGAATGCTACTTGGCGTTAGCGATGTATTTATGCTTAGTGGTTACTCAGATAATGCCGTTGCAGCAGTAGGTCTCACTTCACAGCTCATTTTCTTTCTTATCATTATTTCTATGATGGCAAGCAGCGGCGCAAGTATTTTGATCAGCCAAGCAAATGGATCGGGTGACAAGGTGCGTTCTAGTCAGGTTGCAGTCATTGGTATTGTGCTTGCCGCTGCCATAGGTACGCTGCTGGGGTTAGGTAGCTTTGCTTTGGGGCCGACCATCTTAAGCTTGTATGACCTCGATGCTCAAGTCTATCAATTCAGTGTTGACTACCTACAAATTGCAGGTAGCGGGATTATAGGTATGAGCGTTGGTATCACCTTCTCGGCGATTTTACGCTGTCACGGTTTTTCTAAAGCGCCGATGCTGATCAATTTATTCACCGGCCTTGCCAATATTATTGGCAACTACTGTGTACTTTACAGCCCATTTGATATCCCAGTCTATGGCGTTGCTGGTGTTGCGACGGTCACGGTCTGTTGTCAGCTACTGGCTGCTTTGATCATGTGGATAGTCATTCGCCGCAAGAAGATTGATGTCCCGTTATGTACTTACTCTTCTATTCCCAAGTCGCTATATAAACGAGTCGTCAAACTCGGCATCCTCAATGCAGGAGAGATGCTCTCCTATAATATCGCGCAAATGGTAATGATGTATATGGTCACTAAAATGGGTACTGCTGCGCTCACTGCCCATACTTACGCACTTAATATTACCCGTTTCTGTTTTACGTTTGCGCTCTCTGTCGGGCAAGCAACACAAATTCAGACGGGGTACTACGTAGGTAAACAGTGGTTCAACGCAATTGCGAGACATGTCACTCGATACTATTTGGTCAGTTTGCTGGTCTCTGCCACGATTGCAGCAACTTTTGCCTTCTTTCGTTACGATATTGTTGGGCTCTTCACGCAACAACCAGAAGTCATTGAAATTGCCACCAGCTTGCTGATTATCAGCATCATTTTAGAAACCGGCCGTGTCTCAAATTTAGTCTTCATTAGTGCGTTGCGTGGTGCCGGTGATATGGCATTTACCGTTAAGATAGGGATCTTTAGTATGTGGCTCTTTGGGGTCGGTATTGCCTACTTACTCGGCGTTAACCTAGCATGGGGCGTCATTGGGGTTTGGCTCGGTACCACTTGTGACGAATGGGTCAGAGGGGTAATCATGCTGTCGCGTTGGCGCTCTAAACGCTGGCAACCTCAATCATGTTCACCAGAAACGACTAAGTTCGCCTAAGTAAGCTGACATTCCACTCGTGAAGCAGTACTCGCTAGCCTTTAGCTGTGCTGCTTCATTCAATAAACCAGTGCCGTCATTCATCTCACGTTATATTTACTCATTATTTTATCTATTTAATGATGCTTTCTATTTAACGATATGTTCACTTTTGGGACATTCGTAAAACCCACCACTGAACGTGCTAATATTGCTGAAAAGTAAAATCTAAACAACCAATTATAAAATATCCATGATGATATATTTACTATTCAATACTAAAAAATATACGCAGCGTAATTCTTTTTATCTTTAAGTTTTTTCACGAGATATTTCTCAGTAATATTAATGGCAAGAGAGAATTGTTGTATAGTTTCGCCTGATTTTTAGATTCACTTAAAGAACCATCTTTTATAAACTGCTAACCCTGCTGTCATTTAAATAATAATTCTTTACCCTGATTGATTTCAAATCTTTCTCATATCTGAATATAGAACAAAAAAACCAGAATAGTGTCTACACCACTCTGGTTGAATCCATACTGTGAATCATTCCGCTATTTCAAGAACCCTAGGTCTTTTTCCGCAAAGTTCGCTAAGTTCGGAAAGATATGTGCCATTGCACTATCACTGCTAACACCCATCCACTTCGCCACTGTGGCACCTATTTGCTCTACCGAAGTTGTTGGAATCATCCGACCTTTATTAAAATCATTTTCCCCATCGAGAATGAGTGATGGCCACTGTCCATAGAGCTGACCGCTATTTAACGCGCCGCCCATCACAAGGTGATTACTTGCCCAGCCATGATCTGTTCCAGTGCCATTACTTGCCAAACGTCGCCCAAAGTCAGACATCGTCATTGTTGTGACTTTATCCCCCAGCCCTGATGCTTCCATCGACTGGTTAAACGCTGCCAGTGATTGGCTCAAAGCACTCATCAACTCTGCATGATCTTCCAGCTGGTTAGCATGTGTATCAAAGCCTCCTAAGCCAACAAAATAGACCTGCCTTTGGTGCTCAAGTTGATCGCTCGACTTGATCAATCTCGCCACTGTGTGCAACTGATTACTCAATGAAGTATCAGGGAAATGCTCTTCCTCCGGCACGGAATCAATCGCTGCAGCGAGTGTATTACGAATCACTACTGCATCACTTTTTACACGGTCAAACTCTCGCCCAAACGCTGTTCGTGGAGATAGACTCATCACTTGGTCAAAGCTCTTAAGACGCTGGTCGTTATTGATCGCATTCATTTGAGGCAGTGACGATGCATTAATCAGGTTGGCACTGTATTCAGTGCCATTTAATAACTGGGCATATCCATTCAGGCTAAACGTAGGACTAATTTCATCAGTTCCGCTGCTTAGCACGTCCATTAATCGCCCCGCCCAACCTAGTGTTGTGGTACTGCCAGACCAGCCGCGTTGCCATTCAGTTTGTTGTGAATTATGAGAGAATAAAAAGGGCGGCATCGCGTGTGTTCCATCCGCTAATCCCTCTTTCGTTGAAGGCTCAATTAAAACTCCACTGTTTGCAATAGCAACCATTTTGCCACTATCGAAAAGGCTTTGAACATCAGACATTGAAGGGTGTAAACCCAATGTCAGGTCTGAACCTGTATTTAACGATAAAGGAAGTAATGATGATTGTGGAATGGCAATATCAGGACGAGCAGCTAGGTACTCATCGTAGTGGGCATTATCGTTAGGCACCAGCATATTGAAACCATCGTTGCCACCAAACAAGAACACACAAACAAGGGCTTTATAATCATTATTGGGCAGCGCATGTGCAGAGCCGGTACCCATCATCGAAACAAGTGGTGTTGAGGCCATAGCCGCTAACAGTTGACGACGTGAAATCATTGGGCTAATTCCTCAATATGAAACTCTTGGCTAGTCACGACAATATAAAGTGCATTGCGGACCTTTAAACTTTGCTGTGTATCACGAAGGTCTTCTAATCCCTCTAAAACAATGGCTCTGAGCGATTCACTCATTCGCTGGGAGAGTAAACGCCTCTCTATTTCATCAATCAAGGCTTTATGATCATTAGCAATATCTTCTAAAGGCGCAGTATTGATTACGATGCGATTAGGGTTATCTTCCCCGTCGTAATCTGTGCGACCAGTGGCAGCCCAAAGCTGATTATTCGTCAAAATAAAGTTGTTCCAGCTTAGAATTTCAAACTCAGGTGCAACGTCGTTCGCCTCCGAAATCTCACCATTTGGGGCATAATCTGGTGAGAAGAAATTAAATACGCTTGATGACCCTAACGGAGATTGGCCATATGACCCATACATACCAATAGAGTTATGGAAACGCCCCGAAGGATCCGCGGATTTAGCTTCTAAAGCACGGAAAAAATTGGTCATTGCTATCAGTGGCTCTTTCAACTTAACCGGTGAGCGATCACCGCCACTAAGTGCTTCGCTATCAGTGAGAATTCCGCGAATGACCGCTTCAAGATCCCCCCTTACGCCCTCACCATTATTGGCAAATATTGCACTCATTCGCTCAACATAAGCTGGCGAAGGGTTCGAGGTCACTAATCGTTGGATAAGGTGCTTACTGACCAATGGTCCGGTATTCGGATGGTTAAGCAACATATCCATTGCCTGCGCCATATCTTGTTCGGGGGTTTGCCCTTGCACAAAGACCTCGCCTAAAACAACTTTTTCGTCGTCATCGTGGTATTCAGGATATGCCACCATCGGTACGAACCAATTGCCATTTTTAGACGCCCAGCCCGACTGGTTTCTTTCGGCGATATGCCAACCGGTAAATACACGAGCAAGGTTTTCAATATCATCTTGCGTGTAAGTTGGAATCAACTGTCCTTGGCTATCGAGCTTCTCTGTGCCATCAGGGTTTAATTCATACAGCCCAATACTAAACAATTGCATCACTTCACGTGCATAATTTTCATCAGGGTAGCGATTTCTTGCAGGGTCAGCTTTTTGATTGGCCATCATCGACAAGTAATCACCCATCGCAGCATGAAGCGTCACAGATTCGATCAGATCTCGATAGTTACTAAACGCGTGCGTAACCAGCATATCGTAGTAGTCCGTCATCTCTAGCGCTCGTCCACCCAAACTTGCGCCATAGCGTGAAATAACAAAAATCTCACTCAATGCGAATGCAACGCGCTGTCGTAGCTGATCTGGCGCATTTATGCTGAGATCCCACCAAACTGATGCGCGATCCACTTGGTTGTAGCTATCTGAATCACCATCAAGTTCATACTCTTTCAATCGTACTGTATGCAAACTTGGGCTCATAAAAAACTGCTCATCTAACCAATTCACATAGCCTAAGCTTGCTAATTCTTGATAGGAGTCAGGTTGAGGGCCAAACGTTGACCGATAGAGAAGGTCATAACGCTGATCTTGTGTCAGAGGAGTTGGTTCCGGAGTGATAGGAGGCGGATTTGCTGAGCCATCCTCACCTCCTCCGCCACATGCCGAGAGCAGCGAAAGACCAACAAAACATATACTCAATTTGAAGCGACAACGCTTAACCATAGATAACAATTCAGATACCTTATCCTGCAGAAAATTTTGCCGCACACTAACGAAAATCAAAATTAACAGCAACCTGACTAAGTGTAGGCTGTGCGATGGGTTCACATTTGTAAATGCATCATCGAAATGACTTAAGCGGCACCGCTAATGACAATATACCTATTTCAATATAACGTCACAAAACGAAAAGCGTGTGATTCACCTCCCGTCAATGGTGAAATAGATATCATCGTTAACCTTCAGTCATAGAAACATATCGAAAAGTCCCTTCTTACCTTAACGTCACACATACAGCAATCACACAAGCACAGTATGCTAAGCAGCAATCAATATTAAGAGTAAAACGCTCAGAGGGAAATCATGGGGAATGCTGTAAAGCTTGGAGATATTGGTACGGGTCATGGTGGCTTTCCGCCAACCCCCGTTTGCAGTGGTTCACCGAACGTTAGCATTGATGGCATGCCTGCTGGGCGCCAAGGCGACCCTCTTGTTCCCCACGCCAAACCCAAACATCCTCCTCACGGCCGTTCGATTGCTGCTGGCTCTTCATCGGTCTTTATCAATGGAAAACCTGCCGCAAAATCAGGAAAGAGTGTTAGCTGTGGCGGTAGTACACAAGGTGGGGGGACAGTAACCATAGGAGGGTAATTCTCACCAAACCGCCAGCTATCTTCTTCGCACTGATAATGTGAAACGAAATCCAGAAACAGTATCTCAGCCACAATAATTCCCTACAGATATATACAATTCTAAACCTTAAGCTCATCGCCTAACGGCATATAACGTCTACAGTTATTGACAGTAAAGAGGGAAGGATTAGCAATGGAATTATTAACACCCAATATTACACTTTTCACCGAAACGTCTTTTGAGCTGGCAGAATGTCCGCGCTGGGACTGGCGTAGCAAGTCATGGTTTTGGGTCGATATTCCCGCTGGCGCGTTATACCGCTATAAAGATTCAGTGCTAGAAGTACAAACTTGGGAAGAGCCACTCGGCTGTGCTGCTATGCAAGGTGACCACGGCTTTGTGCTGGCGTTTAAATCTGGCGTTTATGCACTCGCTGAGTTCAATGGTGAACGAGAAATGATTACTCCACTCATCTCTTCGCATCCAAGAATGCGTTTTAATGACGGCCGTGCTGCACCGGGGAGTCGTTTTGTCGCTGGTACGCGCAATGGTTCTAAAGAAGGCCCACAAGGTCAGTTCCATCAAGTTGACCATAATGGTGAAATGACCTCACTTCCTTTCTATGCTTGGACCTGTAATGGCCTCGCATTTTCACCTTGTGGAACGCTACTTTACTGGGCTGATACAGGAGAAAGCCGTGTGTACAAAGCCAGCTACTGCGTCACCAGCGGTGCAGTCGGTGAAGCTGAATGTTTTGCTGACCTTTCTGATTATGATGGTAGACCTGATGGCGCCGCCGTCGATGATAAAGGGGGCTACTGGGTCGCGATGTATGGCGGTAAGCAAGTACTGCGTATTTCTCCGAAAGGCATGGTTACCCACTCTATTCCTGTTCCAGTGACGAACCCTACCATGGTCGCATTTGGTGGAGAGGAATACCAAGAGATGCTCATCACTTCAGCACCCGATGAACAACAGCCGGGTAGAGTGCTGTACATTAATGATATTGGCTGGACAGGGATCAGCGAGCCACTAGCGGATATCGCCAAGTAAAATTACAAGGCTACAAGGCTAATAAGTAAAAGCGATCTGATAGCGAGAGTAAGTAATGATCAGCTCGCTTTTACTTTCACCTTCCTTCGCAGGCCCAATTCGTAACAGAAACAGAAACAGAAACAGAAACAGAAACAGGGATATAAAACCTCTAGACCTAGCCTTTCTACTCTATATAACGCACCCTATGCCTTACTCTGTAAAAATAACCTCATGGAAGGCACTTTACTTTTCTGCGAGAGTTGAAATTTCTATATCAGCAAAACGAATAATATCGACACCAGCATTTAAGTTATCAAGATCCTTAAGCGAACGAACAATCCCCCACTTAGGACGTTGAAAATGCTCTTGCTTTGTCCCTACCCACATATCAATCATTGGCTCTTGAATGACGACTAACGGCTCACCGTCGGACACTTGTTTGATTGAAAACTCCAGCCACCCTCTGTGAGAAAAGAGTGCACGGCACTCAATCTCTAGCCATTGCCCTTTAATGGTGTCCCATGGCAAGCTAGACAGTACCGTTCTTTTCCCCGGTACAAAATGGCGAATTTCTAACACATCTTCGCCTTTCCGTTTCGCTCCGGTCATAGTGAGCGTTGGCGTGGCATCATCCCCTCCCTTGGGCTTCAATTGAAACACGTGCGTAAAGTGCTTAGAGACCTTCATCGGTTGATCGATCTTCATTTTCCAACGGTAAGAAAATGTACTTCCATCAAATCCTTTTAATTCATCATCAGAGCCTTTATAGACTTTAAACTCATTTCGCTGCCGCCCTGAGAATTCGCCTTTATTGCCATCCAAATCACGATCAATGCTAACCACAAAGTGTGGTCCAACAATGCTATCAGTCCCTTGTGTGATACTGGGTACATCGCGTTGTTCATTTTGGTATAGATCCGGTGATTCAAGCGCTTTTTCTCCAAGCTGACGACGAATAAGTTCATAGGCAGAGTAGCCATGCTCACCACCATCAGCGTTAACAATCACCCTATTAACCTCTTGTAGACTCGAACGTTCAGGGATATGCGCAGAATGGTCGGTGTGGGAACAAGCAACTAGAAATAAGCTTCCTAATAAAGTCAGTAGGGAGTAGCTCGCGAATCTAGGTGCAATGCAAAGATTTCTCTGGTGGTTTACGAACATAGTCTATGGCTTCCAATCCATGGGGAGGTACACACTAAAGTACTGAAAAACCAATGCATTACAAAAGATATGACAAGAACTGTGCACTTAAAGAAACAACCGAATCACTCAGATAGGTTTTACCTATCGAATCAATAGAAATGCCCCGTTTTACTAATTTATGCTGCCGATGCAATATACATCCATCGACGCAGGACAGCGTCAAACACTAAAAATTACAGAGAGAGTAAAATTATGATCAACACTCAAATCAAACCATTTAGCGCTACAGCATTCAAAAACGGCGAGTTCGTTGAAATCACAGA
>JBHOGO010000122.1:0-9190 GCA_043421945.1 bacterium sp. HQB-150
AAGCAGAAAATAGCAGCAATGAATATCGCCTATCTGGAGCGGGTCATACTAGCTGGAATTAAGGGCTTGAACAAAAACTAAACACTCATGCTCTTGCCCTGATCAGCACCGCCTTATTGATAACCTTATGGTGGCTTTAATTTAATCGAGTAAGGTAAACTTTACCCACTCTTCTTATTAGCTTTCTATTAATCTTTACAGCATCGAGTTTTATCTCTAAACGATGTTTGCTTTGGATTCTCTATGCCAACCTAGAAGATTCAAAGAGCACTATGCCGTTAATGCCACTAAATCTGCAGGACGGTAGTATACAGACTTGAGTACTTTACCTTGGCGAATCGTTTTTCCGCTTACAGTGACGTCTTCAGCGCATTTAGCAATAATGTAGTCACCTTTAATCGCAGAAAATGTTTTTATACCTTGCTTAGCATAGTGTACTTCGGTATCAGCGTATTCTTGCTCATTTCGACAGACTTTGCTCATGTTGCTTGAGTGGACTTCATCCCAGCATGTTAAGAAGTCGACTTGACGGTTAGCTGCTACGTTAAGGAGAAGATCAACGAGGTAGTTGATGGCAAGGTTGTCTTCAATGCGAGCATGACCTAAGTGAACAAGACGACCAACTAGGACATATACCGTGTCGACAATAGCATCTGCTTGTTCTGCTTTACAATCTGCTTCCGCGAGCTCAGTTAGCTCTTCAATAGCCAGTGATGTATGAAGCTGATCGGCTTTATCATCTAAGCTGCTTGGTTGTGCCACTGGTAGGTCGAATGTGTGTCGAAATTCTTCAATATCACGGTAAAGGTGGTTGAAGAGTTCAGTGGTTAATAAGCTAAGTTTCATAGTGATGTCCGAATGTATTTTTAATGGCGCTATTCTAAACGCAAAATCACGCTGGTGGGAGTTTATATTGCGTTTGTTTTTTCTCGATAGCTATTGAGTAAAAACGCGTCAAAGCTGGTTTAGTCTTCATCTTTTTCGGTGTGATTGGTCGGAAATTGAACACTGAAGTTTATGCATTGCTTAACGTAAACTTCATGTCAGCTTTCTGTAAAACAACGTAAATCCAGATAAATACCAGCGACAATTCAGAATTAAATGATATTATGAACACCGTTTTAAACTAGTTGCTTGTGAATTTCGCAGGTAACCATCAGTGACCGATAGAGGAAAAAATAATGAAATTTCTTGGAACTGCTGCGTTAGCCCTATTCTCAATGAGTGTCACCGCTGCTACCGACAGCGCACATATGTTCAGTGCTGATATGCTGCCAGAAATGGAGATGCATACCTTCGATCTTTCGGAAAGAGCGATCGAAGATAATAGCCTTATTCAGGTCGTTGCAAGCAAAACAGTTACCGCAGATTGTAATGTTCGCTCTCTCAATGTGTCATTCGAGAAAAAATCACTGGAAGGTTGGGGATACCCTTACTTTGTTGCTTCAGAGTCGCCAGTAATGGGGACGACACTTCTTCCTTGTGATGCTGAAGAGAAAGTCTTGGAGACTGCTCGTGGCGAGTTGTACCGCTACAACAGCAAAGTTCCATTGGTTATCTATGCACCAGCAGACTTGGAGATCAGCTATCGTGTATGGAGTGTTGAAGAGTAGGATGACGAGCTAATACAGCCGTTGAACCTACTTAATTTGACTTATACTCTCACTAAAGTCACACCCAAGATGCGATTTACCATGCTAGCTTTAGGCTGGTGGTGTAAATAAATGAAAGGTAGTTTGATATGATAAGAGTGACATGGCAACGAGCGATACTCACAGGTGCGCTATTGACGGTGGTTTCAGGGCCGTTATTTGCTAATTCGGCAAAGCCAGTTGTACCTGCTAAGCCTGCAACCGTGACAAAACCGTCTACTGCAGCAAAGCCCTCCACTAGCTCAAAGCCAACAGCCTCTAAACCTGGGAATGCATCAAAGCCGAATGCGAGAAAGGCGGTCGTCGTGACTAAGCCATCGCATAAGCCAGTTAGCCGTGCACCGACTCATCGTTCTTATCACTATAAGAGCCTGCCAAAAAATGCTGCTTTTGCAGTGATCGCAGGGATAAGTTATGCGGTTATCGATAACGCTTACTACAAACGCAGTAGTGATACGTATGTGTATGTAGAGCAACCACCAGTGACTGTTGTGGAGCAGACCACTGTTATTGAAGCGCCAGCAACTAGCTCGACGTCGAGCTATGGGTCTATTGTTGACTTTTTACCGGACCAAGTCACAACGGTGACGGTTAATGGTGCGACTTTTTATGTGGATGGTAGTGATTGGTATGCGCCTATTTCGGGTACAAATCAGTTTGTGACGATAGAACCACAATTTTAGTTGTTTTATCGGGCGGGTCGCGGTTTCGTAAAACTTGCTATTAACGTCAGCCAAGTATGCTAAACCACTGAATTAGCTACTTGGCTAGAGTATTGATTTAATCAAACTCAGCAGTGTGGTCTGTTTGTATGTAGCGAACTTTAACGACCGCCTCAATCGATTGAATTTTTGTCAGCACATCCTCATTGATCGGGCTTTCTACATCGAGAATACTGTAGGCGATGCTGTCATGACTCTTGTTTATCATATCCGCCACATTGATCTCTTGCTCAGCTAAAACTGACATCACTTGACCAAGGACGCCAGGCACGTTTTTATTGCAAAACGTCATGCGATGTCCAGTGCTTACCGAGAGAGCTGTATTGGGGAAATTGACCGAGTTCTTGATATTTCCTTTGAGCAGGAATTCCTTCATTTGTTCCGCAGCCATTACGGCACAGTTATCTTCCGCTTCTTTGGTACTTGCACCAAGGTGTGGCATAGCAAGTACTTGAGGATGGTCTAAAAGCTCGGGGGTAGGAAAATCGCTGATGTATTTGCTAATTAATCCTGACTCCATCGCATGCATGATGCTTTCAATGTCAACGATTTCACTGCGTGCAAAATTGACTAATACACTCCCTGGTTTCACATGTGACAACCGTTCCTGATTAATGAGACCAATTGTCGAAGGAAGCGCAGGAATATGTAAGGTAATGAAGTCTGCTTCTTTCAGTAAAGACTCTAAGCTTTCCATTTTAGTGACCGCACTCGGTAAGCGCCAAGCAGCGTCAACGGAAATAGCTGGATCGTAACCGACGACATTCATACCGAGTTCAAGGCAACATGAAGCCACATTCGCACCGATTGCGCCAAGACCGACAACGCCTAATGTTTTTCCTTTTAACTCGATACCTTTAAAGGCTTTTTTTTGCGCCTCAACTTGACGATGGAACTCACTCGTCTCCATACTTGGATCCATTGCCGCCACATATGCCATTCCTTCTGCGATTCCGCGGCAACCGAGGAGTAGTGCTGTAATAACAAGCTCTTTCACCGCGTTGGCGTTGGCACCAGGGGTATTAAAAACAACGGTTCCTTGTTGCGTGCAATGTTCGACAGGGACATTATTGGTCCCTGCACCCGCTCTGGCAATAGCGAGTAATTCACTTGGGCAGTCTTCTCCCGAAAGTTTATGGCTTCTTAGCATAATGGCATGAGGGGCTTTTGTTTCGGTGGGGTTTAATATAAACATATCACCCTCGAAGTGATTTAGACCGAGTGGTGAAATATGGTTATAGGTTTGGATGTTATACATTGCACGTCCTTGGTTACAAAGAATTCTTGTATTAGATTGGGATACAAAAACAGCGCCATGGAAGACGCTGATATCAGTGAATTATTGAGCAACTTGGGTATAAGCCCATTCTAACCATGGTATGAGCGCTTCTAAATCGGCACGTTCTACGGTACTCCCACACCAGATTCTTAGTCCCGCAGGTGCATCGCGATAAGCGCCAATGTCATAAGCGACTTCATTATCAGCGAGCAGTTTTATAAACGCTTTAGTTTGGGCTTCATCGAGTTTTAAACTAAAGCAAACACTGGTATTTGAACGTTGAGAAGGGGTTGCCGCAAGGAAATCAATCCAAGGTGTTTTGGCAACAAAGTCTTCTAGAACAGCAAGGTTGTCTTGAGATTTCTTTATCGCCGCTGAAGCACCGCCTATAGAGGCAACCCAATCAAGCGCGTCTTGATAGTCAGCCACACAGAGCATTGATGGCGTGTTAATTGTTGCACCTTCGAAAATACCACTGATTAGTTTGTTGGCCTTCGTCAAACGGAAAATTTTGGGGAGAGGCCAGCTCGGCGTATAGCTTTCTAGTCGTGAAACCGCGCGGGGGCTAAGAACTAAAACGCCATGCGCGCCTTCACCACCAAGCACTTTTTGCCAACTAAAGGTAATAACATCCAATTTCTCCCAAGGCATCGCCATGGCAAAGACTGCGGAGGTCGCATCACAAATAGTTAAGCCTGTTCGATCGTCACTGATCCAATCTGCATTATCAACTTTAACCCCTGATGTTGTGCCATTCCACGTAAACACAATATCATGGTCTGGGTTTGTGCTTGCTAAGTCGGGCAATTGTCCATAGTCAGCTTCGAAGGGTGTCACATTTTCAAGCTTAAGCTGCTTAGTAATATCGGTGAGCCATTCCTTACCAAAAGACTCCCATGCACAGACATCTACAGGGCGTGGTCCTAATAAATTCCAAAGTGCCATTTCCATCGCCCCAGTATCAGAAGCTGGCACAATACCCACGAAATAATCATCTGGTATACCAAGCAGCGATTTTGTATCGTCAATTGACTTTTTAAGTGCGGCTTTACCAACAGCTGCGCGATGGGAGCGGCCAAGTGTTTCAGTATTCAGACCTGATAAAGAGTATCCAGGTCTTTTTGAACATGGGCCAGATGAAAAATTTGGATTGAGTGGCTTAACGTTAGGTGTCATATTTCGTCCTGAAAAAAGAGTAATCCTGATAGATTTGATTAAAGCAGTATTAAAGTGTAGATGAAGAATCCATGTTCTATGGAGTCATGCAAAATAAAGTGCTATTAATGCAGTTGCATTTTGCTAATGTTTTGTTATCAAAGCATTGCTTTAACATTACGCTAGCATAATTATCCACCATACATCCAGTTTGATTGAAGTTTGTACGATTGTGATCAAGTCATTGCTGCAAAAATGGGCAAGTGGATGACGAATGAAACTATCGCGGATCGACTTGCCGTTGCGATCAATACCAGTGCGTCAGAAGGCGTGAGTTTATCCAAGTGTGGCCGATAAAGTCGTTTAATAAGCGGTAACATCATACTTGAGAAGTAGTCTAGGGAGTATATCGTCTAGGTTTTGGACATCGTTATCATTTAACTCAATGAGATTAAAACCATATTTTTGGTAGATATCTTGCTTTATGCGTTTTCTTTCTGCGTACTTGGGCTCATTTTCTAGCCCCCAGAACTCGATGTATATTTTTCCAGAAGGGAGGTAAAAATCACAATAGAGTTCTTCCTCTATCGGCAACTTTCTCTCATAGGCATGTACCAAACCAGCCATATATAACCAGTTATCAATTAACATTTCTGCCTTCGAACGAACGTAGTGACCGTCTGTTGAACGATGTTTCGCTTCAAATTTTTGTCTAAAATTAGAAACTGAGTTGTCCGTTGATTTTTGCTCGGCTTCAACGCCCAAGAATTGTTTAACCGATTCAATGAGCGCATTATTACGAGTGACGGACTCGTCCCAACTAACGTAGGGGATGCCTGAGCGGTTATCTTCCTTCTGCACTCCACCAACACGCTTGCCAGATTCGGTAATTTTCCAGCCTTTGACGGCTTTATTAATCCAACCCAACTCATCCAGAAGCTGATTTATGTTTCTTGCACTTAGCTCAAATTTTTCCCCGAGTTTAGAAGCGGTAAGTTGAGCGCCACCTTGTTTGATTTCTAACGCTTTTGGCCAAACAATATATTGTCCAAACTTTTCACTCTTTTTGTAACTCCCGCCTGCGCTAGCACCTTTTGGGGTGAGGATCCAGTGTTCGCTTTCACGAGTAATATAACCTGCGTGCGCAAGGTCATCGAAAAGTGCTTTTGCTTTGCACTCCCTTTTTTTAGCCAGCGCTGATGTTGATAGTAAAGTCATGTTCACTCCTTGAAAAATTACTCATTCAGATTAATCTCATCAACAATGAAAACAAGTGATTGCAATGGCTTACCATTGCATATGTGACTGAAGTCTTATCGCAGCAGAATGTTCACTAAATGAATAAGGAAAGTATGAGGTTCATTCTTTGACGGTATTATTGGTGGTTTCTCAGCACCACTATTGTCGTCAACACGGTATATTGATAACGTCTATCGTCATGGAATGCACAACAAATGATGGTTATTAGTGCGTTCAAATAAGTATTACAACAGGGTCTGAATAGGCTGAAAAATAGATAGGCATGCAATGAATAAACTTAAATGGTTAGCGAATGAAACGTTGGCAGGGTTCGCGATCTTAATTTATGTCACGTTACTTTTCTTAGATGGTTTTCCTCACATCCATGCTCGTCATGGAGAGATGTTTGATATTGCGATTTGGGCTTTATCTTTTTACTTTTTAGTCGAAGTGCTGGTGCGCTTACGAATGCGAGGAGCAAAAGAGTATTTTTCACAACGCAGTAATATCTTTGATTTCGGCATTGTGTTAGTTGGCTTTTTAGCGGTAACTATTCCTTACATCTTTGTGATTAACTTTGGCGTTCTCCGTATTGTACGGCTACTAAAAGTCATCCGCTTGTTAAAGTTTGTCCCTCATGCCGAAACGGTGTACACGAATATAGGACTAGCGCTGAAGGCAACCACGGCAATCTTTGTCCTGCTTTTTATGATGATGCTTATTTTTGCATTATTTGGGAATGCCTTTTTTTCCCACATGCTTCCGGATAATTTTGGTAACCCTGTACAGTCCCTTTATACCGTTTTTAGTGTTTTCTTTATTGAAAATTGGAACGATATCCCTGACGAGGCGATCGCCTCAGGGATGGAGCATGCATGGTTAATTCGTAGCTTCTTTATGGTTGTATTGCTTGTTGGTGGCTTTTTAGGGCTATCGATTGCTACAGCGGTGTTTGTTGATGAAATGGCAACAGATAATAATGAAGAGCTTGAAGCGAAAGTGAGTGAGTTGAGTGATAAATTAACGGCTCAGGATGAAAAGATAGATACGTTACTTGCGTTATTGAAAGATAAATCATCACATTGATGATATTCACATGTTCGACTCAGCCAGTAAAGTGCTAAAAAGGTGCTGAAATAATAAGTATGTACATAGCTTGAGTATTGATTTGTTATGGGAACCAGGCGATCTAATAAAGACCCTAACAGATGGTTAGGGTCTACATCGTTTAAGTTTTTAGCAGGTTAAGGGTACCTATTGGCAGCTGGCCTCATCCCAGAACCAGTTTGATGAAGTTGGGGTTTCCCACACGCCGGGATTGTTTTTTGCGACGAAACATTTTCCGGCGTTTGTTACTTTGTCACCATTTGCTACAGATGTTTGTCCTGCAATCCATTGAGTAACGTTATTGACCGGGGGCAGGGGGTCGACGGGTGGCTCGGTTACAGGTGGTTCTGGATCAACAGGCGGCTCAGTCACTGGCGGTTCTGGGGCTAATGGATCTCCAGCGATCACTTCCCAAGGGCCACCTTTGCTTGGCTCATTGCCTTGCGTCCACCACTTCGCTGAGTAACTGACATTTTGGTATGTCACTTTGTCCCCGCCGACGTACACACTACTTGAATCCCAGGCGGGGTAGGTACCATCAACGGGTGGTGGCTCGATAGGAGGCAAGTCGTCAACGACGCGTACGACAGGCCAATTGGCGTGAGATTCATAAAAGTTAGCGACACATTTTTCGTAATCGCCAGTGACTAGCGCAGAATATGCGGTTTGATAGCCAACCAGCTTACATTCGAAAGAGACACCTCCGGGGCGATCAGCATGATAGCTCCAGTCACCATCCCAATTCGTAAAGAGAACATCTGTCGCACCAGAAAGGTTCAGGCTCCCATAAGGTAATTGTTGCCAGCAGGTGTCTTTTTCGTCAGCTTCGATGGGGATTTGATAGAAGCCTGAAAGACCTTGCCAGTAGCGGATGCGATTGACCGGTTGGCCTTTATCTGCGTTTTGTTCGCCACACTCAATACCGCCATTAATGATGTTGATGGTAGTACCAAAGCCATAGCCTATACCTGCACTTGTTTCGAGTTGAGAAGGTTCCCAAGTGCGGTCGATGACATGGAGCATAGCAGGTTTAGGGGCTTGCGGTGTGAGGAAAAACCACACTGCAGATGCAAGGTTTAGCCAAGAGTCAGCGACAAGACCTGGGTTATTTAGAAGAACGGTGGCATCGCCGTCAAACATGACTTCAGAAAAGGCACCATAGTTAAAGTGGTACGAGAGTTGTTTTGCTCCCCGACCAAAATAGCCTTGGTTTGGTGCGCAAGGCCAGCGTTTATTTTGCCAATCATTCTGACCACAACCCGTTGTATATCCAGGCTGCCCCTCAGACCAACCCATCTCTCGGACATGAACAAGCGCTTGTTGCCACTCTTCCAGACCTAAAGGATTGTCCCATGTATTATCAACAGCAATATGCCCACCTGTTTCTTGAGCAAAGTGGGCAAAGGCTGTCATGATAGAGCGTTTACAAATCGCATCTGCATCACGACCATCTGTATAGTCACCACAGAATGCAGGGAATTTACCGATTGCTTGTAAAAAACGTGTATAGGTATATTCCGAAGCTGCCATCTGCGTGAGATATTCCCATTCAGTTTCAGGAAATACTTTTTCGGCGCGCAGAACATTGACCGGGTTAGAAGCTAAACCAGGTCGGATTTCATCGACGACCGTATTCGGAGCTGTAGCTAACGCATTCGCCCAGATGTCATACATAGGGTCTGCAGTTTTGGCATTTTCAGCCAAATTGATGTCAGATCTTGATACAACATAACCATTGGGCTGTTCTGGGTCAGGCTGTATATTCATCGCGTAGGAATTAGCCGCGAGACTTAATCCTATCATTACTGTGATGTGCTTAATCTTTAACATGTTTTTATTCCATTGATAAACATATTTGTAGGTTGAGGTATTGTGTCTTTGGAAATCATTAGCGCTAACACGATATACACTCATTAAATTGAGTGTTTGGACTTGTTCCAATGGACTCAATACCAAATTAATATACCTGTGATCATTGAAGGGGCTTGATTTTTTGCGACGAGAAGATCATGCTATCAGCCATGAAAATGACTCTA
>JBHOGO010000123.1:0-9030 GCA_043421945.1 bacterium sp. HQB-150
TTGGATAGGTTCAAAGGCGTCGGCACATCATATTTACCGAACTATTTGGGGTGGTTTATTTATATGAGAGATAAGGGTTATGGAGAAGAAGACTGTTGGCTACGAGAGGCAGTTGGTAAGTAAAGTCACCGCTAATTATTACATTTCAATTAAAATCATATGGTTGGTTCACAACCCCCTCTTGAATTAGTGTATTATATTGCAATCTTATAATTGCAAAGTTAAAAACAACAATAAACACATAAAATGAACAATAATATACTTGTACTGGCACTGTTAGCGGGACTGATATCAGGCTGTGGTGGCGATGACGGCGGCAACTGGTCGCGTGAAGAAGTGGAAAACATTACTCGTAGCGCGATGGCACAGCTTGCAGAAAAGGAATGGATACTCTATAACAATCACCGCCTACCTCGCTCAGGTGACGATTTTGAGAGAAACAACCATTGGGCTTGCGACACTGGCAGAATATGCACAGAAGACAGGAACATCCCCGGCCTAGAAGGCTTCTCAATGCGCTACGAACTGAGCGAAGAAAACCCTATAAAGCTATTTGTATACATTGAAGATGAGGACGGCAATACGACTATTCCTCAGTATGTTTATGATGGAATTCAGATGATTGAGGACATTATTGGTTTTGACTACCCAATTTTCACTGAAATCGAGCAAATCCATGTAATCGACCCAGATAGATATTTTGATATTGACTACTCAGACGCTGAAGGGACGGCTGGCGGAATAATTATCGCTATCGACCTACTTGAAGGAACTGGTCAATGTGGGCTTTGGAGCCGAAGCTTTGCCTCAACTGCGCCTGCTGGTATGGTTGTAAACGAACTGAACGAATTCGCGACAGATAAGGGTTGGTCATGGGTTAGCGTTGGCGGTCCTACTTGTTCAGCGGATGCCAATATAATGGCGCACGAACTTATGCATGCACTTGGGTTCAAAGAGCATTTTGAAGGCTTCGGCATTAATGGGGTTATTGGCGCACCAGCAAAAACTGCCCTGCGCACACTCTACAATAACCCTAGCCAAATGGATCACGAGAACATGGAAATTTACCACTACGAGTAAGATTCCCTTCTTAAATAGTTTTGAGAAAGACGCTTTCGAGCGTCTTTTTTTATACCTATAAAGCGTTTCCATGAATAACAACACATAAATACAACAGAGCCACATTAGCACAGTACCCCAAGGTGTCAATTATGGAACACCAAAAGAGATAACACCTCAAGCAATTGATTTAAATGAACTTTATTTTTATAGTAAAGTATCGCAAATGGCACTTTAGGTCTAGTCATCAATAACTCATTACTTGAACTATCTCAAAGGTCTGAGTTTGTGTCGAGCAGAGGGAAGTTGACCAAGACCACTTGCATATTCTAATGACTATTTCTCCTCGCTACTCTGTGAGTCAATATGTCAGAAGAATTAAACAACACACCACAAAGGCTGAATGGCAAAACCAACCAAAGTTAAAACAACAGTTTTGGAAAGAGAAAACTTTTTGATCTGATAGTTATTTCGCTTGCTCTGTTGTGAATGCTAGTGCTGATACGGTGAGAAAATACATTGAAGATCAGGACTAGACGATTCATCCCAGCGACAGCAAGCTGATCGCTGGGTTTTCTCGCCCAACACCTATAAAAAGACAATGATTGGCCCAATCATTGCCTTTTTCTATCATGGTAGGTCCGATCCGCTCATATAAAACGACACATTACTATTTCAAGGTCGCTCTTTGATCACTTCGGAATGTTGAATTGGCGATCATTGCTACAAGTAAAGGTAAAATAGTTTTTTCTATCATGGAAAACATTAAAGCCTTGTCCATTACAATAGGCTCCATTCAATTCGTTCATCATGTCTAAAGTCTCTTCGTCTTTAACTAAGAAAAAACTGTCGTCTTCACAGATGATACGTGTCTTTCCATCATCTCCATGGGAGTATGCTTTCACGTTGGCTGCACAAAGCTGGTAGCTCACATCAAGATAATCATCCGCTCTTTCATCTACACTTTTCGAGCAGCCAACCAATACTAAACAAATAGCGAACAATCCAATTTTCAACATACGTTTTCTTCCCTTTATTCGACGGTTGTCATAAGCCTATAACAAATAAAGATTTAAGCAAACATTTGCAAAACTAATCTTTCATCTATCATTGGTAACAAGCCACCCTATGATGACCGTCTTAGAAAAGTTGACGTTTGTTATTACCTAAAAATCCCACTGCAAATAAATGGTATTGTAATTACTTCCACCTTTTATCCGGCCAAACTGCGAAGCCGTTTCAAAAATAGCAGAGCGATGGTGCATACTATACCCAAGCCAAACGTGTTCCCATTGAGGTCGTTTGAAGACATCTCCGACATTAACATCAAGAGATAAGTCAATATAGTTCAATAGTTTATTGGTTTTATAGCCTTTTTCGTCAAGTTCATCCCGCTCTATCTGTGTGATCTTATTCACGTATGATAGGCCTTCACCGACTCCAACTCTCCACCTTAGCGGCCACTCAAATGTCTTGTATGCCTTAATCGCTAGGATATATTCTAACCCCGTCGCTTGGTCTGTGTTTCTATGATGCCAAGCCAAACCTGGTGAGATATAGATATCAAGCGGGTAACCAAATAAGCTATCGGCAATGGGGTGCCCATAAAAAATCGAACTCATTCGGTTATCATTTGGATCTCGCTCTCCTTCCAGCCTCAAAATCTCCCCCATATTAGAAGGAGTAGCAAAACCATAAGATGCGCGCCAATAACGTTGATTGGTCAACGCACTGCCTTTGTCTCCAGGTTTATTAAAGAAGCCAAAACCAAGAAAAACTTCTGACTCAAAATCGCTATCCACCGATTGGCTGTTGCGAAGGGTACTGTCTAAGTAAGTCCAATGCACCCCGCCAAGAAGGTACAAATTTGAATAGACATGATATCGCATATCTATGCCAGCAGAGAGATCAGTACCAGACGATAGTGCCTCATTATCATTAGCATAATAATATTCTGAAAACGCGCGAGTTTTGTAACGAAGTCCCAGTTGAGGGTACCACTCAAATGAACCGGACTCGAATTCACCATTCAACACCACATTACTGTGCATACGAGAATGCAGATCCCAAAGTACTTCTGTGTTTACATGCCAATCATCGTTTAGACCAAATCGCAGCTGTAAACCAGCATCCGCTGTATCAGCGCCAAATTCGTTTTGAATACTTTTAGGTAAGTCCACAAAACGCATTCTCAACAAGGCGTTTAATTCAACGTCATCTTGCCGTGCCAGTGTCAAGTGTCCTTCTGTACCATTGATTTCAATATACTCGTTTCGATAAAAAATCATTGGTACAAATGTTGAAACCGTAGAATCTTGGGCTTCAAATGGAATAGTGGCGGTTCTCATTCCTGCAGCAATACCCCAATCAGGTACTGAAGCGATAGTATCTGTAGATGAAAATGCCGCAGTACTACAGAGGGTTAACACGCCAGCGAATACAAAACGAAGTGACACGATACAAGCCTAAATGGTGATTAAAAACGTTGCCGATTTTATCACGACTTCCTTAACAATTGTCACAACAATGTTTGGATAGAAAAGAATTTGCGAGCGTACAAGATTTTCTTTGCTAATGTAAAAGACCACATGCGTTAAAAGTTTAATCACGAATAATACATATTCTGTTAAAATGAAGTGTCATTCACACTGAACTTACTTGTGAGAATCCCGGCGCAAAAGATTCTAGAAACTCGACTGTATTTAGTTTGGAGCTTATCTGGCTATTAAACGAGGCTTGCTTTTCTTTTAGTTCTGAAGTGGAATTTGATAAAGCATGCGCCCACTGTTGCATTGCTTCAGGCATTGGCAGGCGATAAGGTACAAGGGACTTATGGTGAACGGGTTTGTCTTTGCCAAGATAGATAAGCACAGTTAGTTTCAACAATTTTAGTTCAATACTTTCTTTATATTTTTTCAACTCTTCTTCAATCAAAAAAAGTGCTTTTGATGGCTCATTTTCTGTTAGCGTATATATATTTTCCACTCGCTCATCATAAGAGGCGTAGTTGTTAATATATCTTGGGTGCATCGCGATATAACGAAGGTTGTCTTCTGAAAGGGATGACAGTGATGAGCGCATTTTTAGCACTTCTATCGTATTATCAACAAGCCACCTTTCACCGGTATTCATCGCGAGAAATACGACCATAGTTAGCAGTTCATCAGGTAAACTATGGAGTTTTGAAAAATACGGTTTGAGTCCTAGCATCATTCTTACATGTGCCTCGTTAGATTGATTTTCCTCAATGACAATTCGGCTTATATAAATATAAAAAATAGCTTTTGCCAATGGTATTTGGCTCGTCGGTAGCTTCGAAATGATCTTATCTTGAATCGTTTTCACTTTAGAAATCACATAAGCCCGAGAAACTTTGGAGCACTCATTAGCTAGGAGTGACTGAGTAAACCCCAGATATCGACTCATTGGCTCAACCCATCGTTGATCGATAACAGGCATGTGTTTGACTAATAGTGTTCCAGATATAATAAAAGGTTCTATTTGCCTCGCTTCCATCGCAATACGTGATAAATTTAGAACACGATCATTAACGGTGGGTGTCAATCTTGCTGCTTGTTCTGCTACATCTAATGCATCCTGCATCTTGCCATTTTTTTCATGAAAATCAACAAGCTTGTCGTATGCAAAGATATATCTAGGCATTCGTACAATAAGGTTTTTCAACACTCTTACAGCTAGATGCCTATCATCCACTTGCCAGTAATATAGTGCTTTGGAAAATTCTCTTCGTTGATTAAACCCTGCATCTTTTTTTATTTTTAACCATTCACTTAAGTCATTCCATCTCTCATGAATCTCAAAAATATTCAATAATTCAGATTCAAGCTTGTAACTGTTATTTTGTAAACATACTTCTGTTAAAGAGGAGATACCTTCATCAATCAACCCACAATCAATCAAATCATAGACTGGTGTAAGGCAATCTATATTTTTTTTAATCGATGACATTTTTTCTTTGAGCTCTTTAGCCCTTATGGGTTTGGTTATAAAAGTATCCATATTGTAGGAAAAGACAGTGAGCACAACATCTGAACTATTATCACCGGAGATAATAATGATTCCACAGGTACGATCAATCAGATGACGGCTTCTTAGCATATGTGCAAGCTCGTTACCATTAACGTCTTCTTCCAAATGAAAATCAATTAGAACAAAATTATAGTATTTACCCTGGCACTTCGTAATCGCATGGTCGCCATCTTCAACGGTATCAATTGACTTTATACCAATTTTCTTGAGTTCAGTTTTTAGCATTAATGATGCAACTTTGCTGTCGTCCACAACGAGCACGCTCAATCCTTCCCAATCGACATCTCGTTGTGCCATAAGTTTCTCCCTTTATCACCAATGAGCAACAAGTGTAATATAGATGTTATGTCAACATTTCTCTAGCTATACCTGTGCTCTATTTACATAAAATATATGAAACTTATTCGCTTATAACGAATAAGGGGCTGGTAAAGCGAGATAGCCTAGCCATACCAGCCCTCTTCTACTACTTAGAAGTTATCGTCAAATTGACTATGGTCTTGTCCGCCTCCTGATGATTGGTCTTGATCAAAGCTTGAGCTGTCATCCATAACATCAACGCCCACATCTGATTGGTCAGAAGATGTCCAGTCTCCACCACTTGCAGAGTCTTGGTCAGCTTGGAACCCGTCAGGCTGATTATCTGCGGATGTTGTTTTCATTTCATGCTCATCACTCACTTCAAGCGACATAGTCGAGCTGGCACCATCAACAGCAATATCATTACTGTCTAATCCGGTAAACTCAATATCCGTAGAACCTTGATACCCCTCTTCTAGACTCACTGTAACAGGTTGGCTCAAGTCCCCACTCACCATATACGCACCATCAACTTCAAGAGCACCAGACACTTCTGCACCTTCAGGTAAGCCTGTAATTTCGACGGATTCTACATCATCGTTACCAGATACCTCTTCTGGGATACGTACACGTATTTCATCACCTGGTGCCGCTTCAATATCGGCCCCTTCCGGTTCAGCGTCTACTGGCTCAACATCTGCATTTTGCTCTGGCACTTCCTCTGAAGCAGACTCATCTTCTGCTGTCGCAATCGTCGCCTCTTCCTCTTGTGGAGCCATCAATACATCGAGGTTAACCTCTATTGGGTCAGCACCATCAACGCCCACTTCAAGGGGTAAATCACCAGTGAAGTCGTCATCAGGCCAGAAAGTCCAACCCTCACCATCGTTCTCAATTAACGTTCCTTGGTCACCGTTATAATCAACTTCATCGAAGGAATCGCTTGAAGATAGATTCATCGCCTCCATCAAGTCCTCTTTCGTAAAGACTATCGCACCATCCTCATCAGGGAGCAGCGGTGAAGCTTGCGTAGATGCTGGCTCACCAACTTGTACGTTGACGTGACTTCTTACCGACTCACTACCATCTGAAGCAACAAACCCTATTTGTGCTTCACCAGTAAATCCTTCTGCTGGTGTAAAGCTATAGGTTCCGTCATCATTATGCTCAAACAAACCTTGCCCTGAAATCAGCTGCACTGACTCTAAATCGATACTGTCTCCATCCAGGTCTGTCACTTGGGCCATTAGCTCTTCAGCTGTAAAGGTAATAGTTTCACCTTCATCCACTGCAGCTGTACCCACATCAGAAACAGTTGGCGCTGTATTATCAGGGTCTAAATCACCTTTCGGTACAACTCCAATACTACTTTGCTCATCGATAAGTTCACCATCACGCTCTATGACGTAGGCAAAATCTAAGTCACCAGTAAAGTCTTCAGTTGGCGTGAATGTCCACGTTCCATCACCGTTATCGATTAATGCACCTTGGCTATCATCCATCAAGTGTACAAACTCGACACTATCACCATCTTGGGGCTCAGTATTTTCAGCCATTTCCAACAAGGCTTCGGTTGTTAACGTGATTGACTCACCTTCTTCTACATTGAAGTCAGCATAGCTTTCTGTCGGTTCCGTTAGGACACTTGAGCTCTCATCGCCGTAATCGACAGTTGTTGCCGTTACAGTAATGAAGAAGTTACCGCTGAAATCTTCTGGTGGTGTCATTGCTAAGTCACTGATATCCCAATCGTCAATATCAATATATTGGCCTTCTTGAGTGATCTCTACAGTGTTCGTACCATCACTTACAACAAAACCTACTGGGAAGCCTGTCATAACGAGGTTACTCAGAACTTCTGAGTCATCAAGCAAATCAACATTTAACCCTAAGTGCCCTGTTGAGTCTTCAGCAAAGACGAGCGGCCCTTCGTGATCGGTGGTAATGACAGCCCCATCAGCGACGGGTCTAACGAAGACCGGTACTTCTAAGGTTGTTTCTTCGAAGCCGTCTGAGACAACAACTTCCATACCAGCCGTACCTGCAAAATCTCCAGTAGGTGTAAAGGTCCAAGTACCATCGCCGTTATCAGTAAGGTCTCCGCCATCTTCTCCCTCAGAGGTAATTACTCGAGAAACCACTAGATTCTCAGAGTCAATATCTCCAAATAGGTTGAGCATATCATCAGCATTAAACGTGAATGCACCATCTTCTGATGTCGTTAAGTGTGCATTACCATCAGTGAATGGCGCATCATTAACTGGAATAACATCAACATTAAGTGAGCCTTCCACCGTATCTGTGCCATCCGTCAACTGGTATGCCAACTCAACCATACCGTTGAAGTCTTGTGGAGCAACTAGGTGATACATGCCGTCTGGCTGAACTTGTATTGTGGCATTCTGAGGTTGCTTGACGATTAAGTTAGTTAAAGAGACATCGTCACCATCAAGATCTTCCGACTGACTCTCAATGAATGATGGGTCAATGATAAGAACTTGGTCTTCTTCACCTTGAAGCTCAATACTAGGTGCAGAAGGAGCATCATTCACTGGTGAAACAGTGAGATTAAGCTCTGTAGCAACGGTTTCTTCACCATCTGACACGTCATAGGTAAAGTCGATATCACCATTAAAGTTTTCACTTGGTGTAATCGTGAAGCTACCATCCACATTCTGTATAACAGACGCATTTGGATCAGAAGTATGTAAATTAGACGCTGTGAGTTCGTCTCCTTCAATATCGGTCGCGTTAGCAAGCAACTCCTCTTGTGTGACCGTGATGCTACCATCTTCCTCTACCGTCGCAGAAACAGGCGTAGTTTCAGGTGCATCATTGACTCCAATAACAGTAATGCCCGCTGTCGTTTCTGCCGTCGCACCGTCATCATCAATGACTGTCACGTCGAGCGATAGTTCACCGTTAAAGTTTTCATTTGGTGCGAAGCTGTACGTACCATCACCATTATCGGTAAAGGTACCGTCATCACCGGTATAGCCAACGGTATCAACAGACACTTCACCATCAATGTCACTGCTGTTAGCCAGAAGCTGCTCATCACTGATAGTAATGACGCTGTCTTCGTCCACTTGGTAAGAGGTTGCACCTGCGACCGGTGGATCGTTCACCTCATCGACGGTGATATCGATATTAGCCTGGGTTGTATCCGTACCATCCGATACCGTGAAGCTGAGGTCGACTTCACCATTGAAGTTTTCGTTCGGAGCAAAGGTATAGCTACCATCACCATTATCGGTGAAGACACCGTCAGTACCGGTGTAGCTGACAGACTCAACACTGAGGTCGTCGCCATCAATATCGGCAGAGCCGTCCAACAACTGCTCATCGGTGAAGGTAATGGTGCCATCTTCATTGACTGAGAACGCTTGGTCTTCAGCCGTTGGCAAATCGTTGACAGGGTTAACGGTCAAGTCAGCCGACGCGACGATTGTGTCTTCGCCATCGCTAATTTCGAAGCTTAAGTCTATGTCGCCGTTGAAGTTTTCATCCGGGGTAATGGTGAACGAGCCATCATCATTTTGCATCACTGTCGCGTTATCACCCGCAGACAGGTCAGAAGCGGTTAGCTCGTCCCCTTCCACATCACCTGCTTGTGATAGC
>JBHOGO010000124.1:0-8898 GCA_043421945.1 bacterium sp. HQB-150
GGGAGGGATGTCAGTGACCTCTTGCCTTATAACAATACGCCCTCTCAATAGCTAGGTGGGTAGGAATACCCGCTTACGTTTATTCTGTCTATCGTTTCATCTATGTTGGATGTCTGTGAGCGAAGATCATTAATTTTATTTCTGACAGTTTGGCCGATTGCTTTTATTCGGCTTAGACGTGCATCAAGAGCTGCAATTTCTTTACGGATTTTGTCATTGGCTTGTTCCTCTAACGATAAGATGTCTTGAGACTGATGCTTGAGTGCTTTCCACATTCTTGTTTCGATGTTGCCTTTAGTCTCACGAAACTTATTTGTTCTTGCTTCAATAGCTGAAACTGTTTCATTAAGTTGACTGGTTAATCCATTGATAGGAGCTAATCGTTCATCAGTGCTACCTAGCTCAACGCTAATAGCGGGGTTTTTGACCTTAGAAGAAATGATAGCTAGATTGTTAAGGAATACGCTCTCCAGAAGCTCAATAAGTGGTAATGCATCATGCTGCACGGGATCATAAACAGAACAACCTGTGAAGGCTGCTTTAAGCTCTTCAATGTAAGTTTCAATGCCGTCTTTGTAGGTTGATTCTATTCTTACAATCTTATCCAGATTCCCCTCGTATGTCTTATCAAACAGTTTCATCAATTCTTGTTGAAATGAGTCATCAATTGTATTTTTTTGACAGAAAGGGCATCTCGTCTGCCCATCATTGAGGTACAAGTCTTTACCAAGTTTCACCCAACCTTGATTATCTAATTCACTTATAAAATCTGAAAGTTGACTGCTAGAAGAACCGATTATTGGTTGAGAAAGTAACACAATATCTTCATCAGAAATTGTCGGATAATGGGGAAGATAGACTTTGGATGGCGGTTTACCATCATATTTATTCAGCTCTTGTAACTCCTTTGCCAGAGCTTCAATAGATACACCTTCAGTTTCTGTCTGCTTTTTGACCTGTTCATAAAATTTAAGTTTTGGCGTTTTAAAGCCTGTCAAAAATGGCTCAAGAGCTGTTCCTTGTATTTGTTCCTTTTTCTTATAAATTTCATTAACTGCCTTTGCGTTTTCTTCTTTTATACGCTTATTTGCCTTTGCTAGTTCAGCTTCTGTAGTTCGATAAGCTGTAGCTAGCTTTTCTCTAAGTTTGGACTTGTTCGATATTTTTCGTTCTATATCTGCATTGTCTTTACTTAAAGTAAACACACCAGCTTGCTCATGATTTTTAACGAAATTTTCTTCCACAAAAACTTGATTGTAAACAATAGGCGTATAGTTGCCATCAATAACCAGTGAGCAGCTAGGATAGGCCACCTGATCGTACAGAAAATTTGAAATTGTTGACTTTCCAGTACCATTTAACCCGAAAATGAAAGTGTTATTTTTTGATATATCAATACGTTGTGCTTCGGTAGGGTGATAACTTGTAACACCTTTTATATTAATAGAATTGGTCATGTGCCACTCCGACAAGTAAACTGAGTTCATATTACTTGAAAAGACTCTTCAATATGCTGATTTCGATAACAAAATTTCAAGTCAGAAGCAGCCAGCCTCTCTTTCAGAAAAGCATCGCGATACATATTGTATAACAAGATTTTTTGCTCGGTATTGGGAGTTACCAAACGTCAGAACATGGTCGTCTGATATAATCAAAAGTATGGCAAAACGGCTGGTGTGATCTGATACTGAGTAAATATGTTAACTCGTATTGGGGCAGATCTGCGTTACGATGCTCTCCCCCTTCAACACGAAGCTGGACAAAAAAACACTTTAGGCTTGGTACATGGAAGGGCAAAACCGTAGCTGTGACTTCGTGGCTCATGGTGGGAGCTCGACATTGGTTATAAATCTGCAAGGCCAAATATATTCCCATCTAGTTCTGCAATGAAAGGGTTCATATTATCAACTTGTTTTTGCCAAACAACTATGTCGAAGTTATCTGAAGCCCACGCTGTTACCTGTTCTAGAGAATAATCATTGATGTTGATATTTCGGATAGTACGGAACTTCAGTTCCCATGCCTCTGGTTCATCTACTACTTTATAATTTCTTATACTAATCACGGTAACCTGAAGGATAATAAATTTTCAGAACGTTATACTACTAACGACTTGTCTCGATGAATTGGCTTGGCAAAGAAAGAACCCAATGCGCCTCTGGTTAAAATGATGGTATAGGTAAGGCGCACAAAGCCTAGTCAATCGAAACGTAAACAATTCTCTTAGTCACTACTCAGATCTTCAGTTCCACCCGCTTGCTGCAAACTGTAAGCAGATGAAGGGTCGATCTGCTGCACAAGTGCTTCGACTGCTCGAATCGCTTCAATAGACGTGCTCTTTTTTCTAAAACTGAGATAAAGCGGCCTGTCGAGCTGCAAGCTGGTTTCAACCAGTACGAGTTGGCCAGAGCTCAAAAAAGGCTCGATGACCGAGTACGGCAGATAGGCACTACCACCTTTTTCCAAGATAAAATCGAGTGCAATTCTGCCTGTGGAGGTGCGCAGATAAGGCGCGTGTTTTTGCGGATGACGCAACGCGTGCTCCGACGCAAATGCGGTGCCCCAATCGACATACACGTACCCATCAGCAAGCGCCTGAACGACATTGCAGCTCTTGGTTGAGACCATCACCAAGGACAAGTCAGATACTTTTTTGCACTCCAGCTCATCGGCCTTAAGAGGATCTAATGCAAATGCCATATCTAGGGTGCGTTCGTTCAAGCCGCGATTGATCTGCTCGCGGCTTAACACTTCTGCATTGAAGCCATAGCCTTGGAAAGAGCCCGTCACGATACTCAAGCAATTCTGCAGGTAGGCGTCCCAAATATTGGGTGTGCCTGCGATGGTCAACTGCAGCGCTTGTCCACTTTCCAACGACAACTCATATTTCGCTTGTTGCAAGGTGGTCACCATCACCTCGGCATAGCTAATCAGGCGCTCACCAGATGAAGTGAGCTTGATGTTGTTGCGCTCTCGGGTAAACAACACCGTACCGAAATAGCCCTCTAACTGCTTGATGCGCGCACTGACTGCCGCCTGAGTAATGTGAAGGTTCTCTGCGGCACGGCCAAAATGGCGAACCCTTGCCAATTCCAAAAATGTACTTAGTACTCTTACGTCCACGTTTTGCTCGATAAATTTTAGGTGGTTTAACGCTGTGTATCTGCTTAGATTAGACATAAACTACACCAAAAAGATAGCGCCAAGACCTAAAAAGACAAGAAAACCAACCACATCCGTCACTGTAGTAAGAATGACCGACCCCGCTACGGCCGGATCTATCTTGAGCTTTTGCAGGGTAAACGGAATCAAAGTGCCCGACGCTGCTGCCGCTAAGCTATTGATTGCTATAGCACAAAAAATAATCACGCCCAGCGGCACAGAGCCAAAGACAAGATAAACGATCAGCCCAATCGCCGCCCCCATCACACTGCCGTTAATCGCCGCCACTTTGAGCTCTTTGTTGACCAACAACTTCAGGTTGCTCTGGTGCAAGTGGTTCAAGGCAATACCGCGCAGTGACACTGCAAGTGTTTGGCTACCCGCAATGCCACCCATACTCGCCACGACAGGCATTAGAATGGCGAGTGCCACAACTTGCTCAACCACGCTATCAAACACACCAATAATGGCTGAGGCAGCAAAAGCTGTGACCAGGTTGATCACCAACCACAATGCGCGCAGGCGAGTCACCACACTAAGCGGCGTGAACAGGTCTTCTTCACTTTTTACATTCTCGTGCACCACTGCCTGCATACTAAGTTCGCGCATAACCGTGACCAATGTCGTCACGGAAAGGACACCGACAACCTTGCCCTCATTAACTACGGGGAACCAATGGCTATGACTATCAACGCCAAGCAATTTGCTCACTTGATAGATATCTTGGCTCGCCTCCAACTGCGGGGCCTCTACCATCAGTGCTTTTAACTTGGTGTCGTTGTCAGGTGTGACCAATGCATCTGGATACACCACACCGACGATGGCATTTGCATCGGTCACGATGATCAGTTTCACTGGGCTATCAACTCGCTTGGCAATCTCTTTGCGAATGCGGCCAACGCTGTTTTTAGTGTTTGCCACTAAAAAACTCGGCTCGGCGTAGCGACCTACTTGACTGTCGTCAAACGCGAGTACTTGCTGAATGCGGGCAGCGGTTGTCGAGCTTTGCGTCAACAAGAACTCATCGACATAATCACTGGGCAGCAGATCGGTAAACGTGACGACATCGCTTTCACTCAAGTGCGTTAAGCACTGTTCGACAAATGCTTGAGGCAAACTCAGATGAGTGTGCTTAGCTGTGTCGAATTGCAAGTAATTAAGCACCTGCCAATAGTTCTGTGCACCAACAGCCTCGATAATAGCGAAGCGATTCGGAACATCGACTGACTCGATGAGCTGCGCCACTTGAGTCGCTGGGTATTGAGACAAATAGTCAAGGCTTTCACCTCGGCTGACAGTGCTAAAGAACTCACCCACTAGCTCTGGCGTTGGTTTATCAACTTGCCCTGTATCTAACATCGCACACTCTCCTCTCGGTGTTTAATTCACCTGACTATCAGGTGCTGAAACAAACTCTCATCAACCCAACCTAGTGACTTTTGGCGTCACTAGGCCCACGTGCGGTGATTTACAATAGAAACGCTTGGCTAGGATCGACATAAACTCGGCTGCCCATCCCCTCTCGCCCGAGCAACATCAGGTAGCTCATATCTTGTCGATTGGTCAGCGTTATCTCGATTGGCCAGGTCATCTCTCCCAAGCAAAATGCGGTTTTAATGACATAGCGCTGTTCAGTCGAACCGTTCGATGACTTGATCTTGCGGCAATCCACTACCGCAGCCGAGGCCGTGACTGTCTTAGATAGATTGTAGATGTTAGGGTGCAGTTCAAACTCCACCCACGGCTTACCTTGTCGACTAATACGACGAATATTATCAACGTGCAGGGAGGAGGTTTTCGCTCCAGTATCGACGCGCACTTCAATATCCTCTAAGCCCAACTCGGGCAGACTCGCCAATTCAAGACTGCCAATCACCATTCTATCCATAACTATTTACTCTCTTGATAAGTGCCGACTAGCGTCTCGTGCAACAACTCGATGTGTTCGGCGACGTCTTCTTCGTCTTGTCCAAAATAGGCAATGTGGAACATCGCATCGCCTTCTTGAACCAACGGAATGTTTTGCTTACCGATGACAATGCCACTTTGCGTAGAAACGACAGTTTGAATCAGCTTCCCCATTGGAGAGTGAATTTCAGCGAGGGTTTGCCCCACTTCCACCTGCTCCCCTAAAGAAATACAGTTATTGACAAACCCACTTCCCGTCGCCCTAACCCACTCGCTCTTGTTAGCGATAAAGGGCTCTATTCGGCGCTTTTTCACGCGGCGTTTGCGCAGTAAACCCAAACTCATCAGCACATTTTTTACCCCGTTGACCCCAGCCTGAATCGACAATTCATCAAAGCGCAAGGCCTCTCCCGCTTCGTACAGTAGAATGCGGGTGTCGTTTTGCGTTGCTGCTTCGCGCAGCGACCCATCTCTTACTACCGAGTCTATCAACACGGGGACACCAAACTCTTCAGCTAACTGGCGAGTTTGCTCATCCCCCAAGTCAGCGCGGATTTGCGGGAAGTTAGAGCGATGGATCGCACCAGTGTGCAAATCAATCCCGTAATCACAATGGTCAACAATATTGACCATAAATTTATGGGCTAACCGCGCCGCCAATGAACCTTTGCCCGAGCCAGGAAAACTTCTGTTTAGATCTCGCCTGTCGGGCAAGTACCGACTTTGGTTTAGCACGCCGTAAACATTGACCATAGGAACCAAGATTAACGTCCCTCTGATCAGCTTGAGATCGGCTTCCATTAAACGGCGGATAATCTCAATGCCATTGAGCTCATCACCGTGAACCGCCGCGCTAACAAAGACGGTGGGGCCTTGGCGTTTTCCGCGCTGAACGTTGACTGGAATAGACAGCTCAGTATCGGTATACAGCTTAGCAACTGGAATACTGAGCTGGCGCTGCTCACCGGGAAAAATCTCCACTCCAGCGATGGCGATCGCCTTGCTCATTACCCCTTACCTCGTGTTTTGTTCGCGTTCGGCTTGGCGTTTTTTTCAATAAAGTCGAAAATCATTGCGGCCACGTCCTTATCTGTCGCCGCTTCAATACCCTCTAAGCCAGGAGATGAGTTCACCTCCATCACCACAGGTCCACGCTTAGATTGAAGAATATCAACACCACAAACATTCAATCCCATAGCCTTAGCGGCATTGACTGCGGTTAGACGCTCCTCTTTGCTCAAGCGTACGAGCTGAGCACTGCCGCCGCGGTGTAAGTTAGAGCGAAATTCTCCCTCCTCTGCTTGGCGCTTCATAGCCGCAATGACGCGATTGCCCACGACAAAACAGCGAATATCGGCACCGCCCGCTTCTTCGATAAACTCTTGCACTAAAATGTTGGCCTTAACCCCCATAAAGGCTTCGATAACGCTCTCAGCCGCTTTATTGGTTTCTGCAAGCACCACTCCGATTCCTTGCGTGCCTTCGAGCAACTTGATCACCAGTGGCGCACCACCGACATTTTTTATCAAGTCTTGAATTTTGTCCGGCTTACTGGCGAAGCCCGTTCTCGGTAGACCAATGCCTTTGCGAGAAAGCAGTTGTAGCGATCTCAACTTATCTCTAGAACGACTAATGGCAATTGATTCGTTGACACAAAACGTGCCCATCATTTCGAACTGTCTAACCACCGCCGTGCCATAAAAGGTAATCGATGCACTAATTCGAGGTATTACGGCATCGTAGTAGGGTAGCTCTTCACCTTGGTAGCGAACCTTGGGGTTGCTGCTGGTTATGTCCATGTAGCAATGAAGAGTATCGATGACATCAACCTGATGTCCTCGCGCTTCCCCAGCCTCCTTGAGGCGTCGCGTCGAATATAGAGATTCGTTTCTCGATAAAATGGCAATTCGCATAATCGTTTCCAATACATTAGTTTTGATGGCGCAAATGTAGGGTCGAAAAAACGCGATGAACAGATAATTCTTTTTGTCTTTACGACAAAAATATTTTTCGTTTGAAGATGCACCGTATCACCGTGGCCGCAGAGGCAAAACAACGTCTATTTTTCTTATTCAGCCAGTACTAAAGAAACCAAATTACGCAAGAAAATGACATTAAAAACATGCACTTATCATACATATACAAATAATTAGAACTAGATACACCGAAAATGAAAACGCGCCTTTTACCGCTGTGTTAACGACCAAAACACATCAACAAAACTTTTTTATAGTCACGTTAAAAATTATTCACTGGAAAAGTGTCAAATTAAAAAATACTTTCTGCTCAACCTAGATCAACAGTGTGTATTGAGGGAAAAAATGGTAAACAGTGACATTCGAGTTGGCGAAATTCGCTACTTCGACAATCAAGCTTTTCCGCGCGGCTTTGGTAAATCAGGCTATTTCACCATCGCTGAAGACGAAATTTTAACTTACTACGGACGCACGCTACTCGCGCTGGAGTTGGGTGATCTCCCGCCTATTAACGCCGAGGAAAAGCACTTCCTGAAAATATTGAAAAACCCAGGAAAAGCCAAATCGAAAATTGAGCAAACTTGGCTTAAATACGTACAAGTTTCTCGAGGTCGTAAATCCTTTCACACGCTCAATGGTAAGAGTAAACACAGAGACAACAGTACTTCTGACTTGGTAGACAACTCAGAATTGGTCGAAGAATACGAATAAATAAAGACAGTATGTTGCGCTAGAGAGTATTTCAAACTCTCTAGTGTGAATACCCTCAATGCTTGCTGGTACTGCCGTAAAGCCAAGACAAAACTAGTTATGCTGCTCACTTTTGGCTGTTGGTTAGTCTAGAGTTTACCCTTTACTAAAATTACAATTCATTGAAACAACAATATTTAAGGTTTCGCTCATGCTTGAGTTTTACAACGACAACCAGTGGTTACAACAAGCGCTCATGGCGGTGATACTAGTCACCAGTTACAAGCTATTGATCAAACTGGCAAATCGCTGGCTGACAAGCTTGGCCAACAAAAAGCAAGTCTCACAGCAACGCAAGCAGTTCATAATGAAGTTCTTTAATATTGCTGCCTTGCTGCTCTTCGGTGCAATTTTCACCATTGTATTGGGGATCGGATTCGGCGATATTTCGCTATTTCTATCGTCGATTTTCGCGGTACTCGGCGTCGCCTTATTTGCCCAATGGTCAATCCTGAGCAACTTGACGGCCAGTATCCTGATCTTTTTTGTCTTTCCTTACCGAATCGGTGATCGGGTACAAGTGATCGAAAAAGATGCCGATATTCGGGGTAAAATCATCGATATCACTATGTTCCACGTATTAATCCAGCACGAGGATGGCGATCAAATCAGCTACCCCAACAACATGATTCTACAAAAGGGCGTGGTCAAACTTTCGCACAACAAGCAGAGTAAGGTACTATCGGTCAGCGAGCTGGCCTCATCAGATAAGGCCAGTGATAACAAGTGATGCCCGAATGTCGGTGTACAATAAAGTTTGGTCTTATTTTAGGAAAATTTTGGGGCAGATCTGCGTTCCGATGGCCTATCGCGCTAGCAGAAACTAGAAAGAAATGTTCATGACATACCCAAAAGTTCATTCCCAAAGTTTGCATTTCGATATAGATAAGCTTTCTAGTTATTTTTTCGATTACACAGTTGGTAAGTAACTGTCCATTAATGTTTAGTCTCGTAATGTAGTAACGACTAGCTCGTCACGCGCACAATTGGAAAGTTCCGTACATCGAACCTGCACGGTCTGCTATTAGGGCGTGTTGATCTTTGCTGTACATTTTGCGTTCAACAATACATCGGTAGCCACATTAACATGAATGCCAGCGAT
>JBHOGO010000125.1:0-8674 GCA_043421945.1 bacterium sp. HQB-150
AGCTGGCCATCAAAAGGGTTCGAAAGCCTTGAAAGAAGCCGTTCTTGGGTAGAAAGCTTTGTTATCTGGTACAACACTAAGCATAAACATAGTCGCCTGAATTACGTGACACCATCTGAACGACATAGTGGAAAGGATACAGAGATATTAAGAAAGAGAGCCAAGGTGTTGATGGCACATCGCCAAGCAAAACCAGAGCGTTGGTCAGGTAAAATACGCAACTGCGAAGCAATCGGGGAAGTTCATCTGAACCCAGAAAAAGAAGCTGCTTGATAATTAGTCAAGTAGTGACAACTAGCTTGAAAAACGCCGAAAGGCGCATACCTCATTGGTATGCACCCTGAAAACAAGAATGCTTTATTCGTTAACTCTCCTGAATCGTTCGATTCGCCAGATAGTTAGCTCATCATAATAGCTCGCAAGGAAAGTGTGATTAGCCATCACTAATAATTTCGGCAATTAACGCTTCTAGCGCTTGTGGTGCGTCCGCTGTATCTATCTGGCAAGTACCCGCAGCCTGATGCCCTCCACCGTTGTACTTAAGCATCAGCTCCCCAACATTGGTCTTAGAGCTTTTATCAAAGATAGACTTTCCTGTCGCGTATACAACGTTCTGTTTCTTCAATCCCCAGAGCTGATGAATAGAAATATTACACTGAGGAAATAACGCATAAATCATGAACCGATTAGTCGCGTAGATGACTTCCTCTTCGCGAAGATCCAGTACAACTAAGTTGTTATACACCGTGGCACAGCGCTTTATTTGTAATTTCGCTTTCTCTTCGTGTTCGAAATAGAGTTCAACACGCTCTTTGACATCAGGCAGCTCTAAGATGTCGTCGATACTGTGATCTTTACAATAATCAATCAAGTCCATCATTAAGTTATAATTGGAAATTCTGAACTCTCTAAAGCGCCCTAGCCCTGTCCTTGCATCCATCAGAAAATTGAGCAGTGGCCATCCCGTCGGACTAAGCACTTCATCAATTGAATATTGTGCGGAGTCACCTTTATCAACGGCATCCATCATTGAATCCCAAGATTTAGGAAAAACGCTATCGCCACCATAATGATCAAACACAACACGAGCAGCCGAAGGAGCTTCTGGATCAATGATATGATTAGGGTTGTCACCCTCGTTACGAATAGTCTCAGATAAGTGGTGATCAAACGCTAGGTGAGCGTGTGCTACGTAGGGTAAGTTTGTTGTAATATCCATGGCAGTTATATCAATTTTGCCATCCTGCATATCCTTCGGGTGTACGAACGTAATATCATTGATTAAATTCAAATGCTTAAGAAGCACTGCACACACTAAGCCATCAAAGTCACTACGAGTTACGAGCCGAAACTGTTCCGCCATTACTGCATCCTCAAAATCTTACTATTAAGACGTTAAATTCAGTATAGCAACGCTGCGCAAGCCGTTAGTGCTTATAGGTAGAAAAACGGTATATTCTTGTTTTATTTATACATAGAAGCAGAGGTACATCAAAGATGTGATGCTTAAAATTGGATGTGATACATCCGCGATGAACGATGAAGCTGTCCATTTCAGCATTATTGATGGCAGGAGAGGAGACAAAAATTTGATTTTCTTGATTAGCCGTATATGATCCGTTTTTAACCAAAAGGAGGCCATATGGCTCGCAACAAGAAGAAAACACCCATAAACATGGAGACGACATCTACCGTCGACCATGGTCGAGGTGAGATAAAAGATAACGCGCTTGCCGCACTCGTCACTTCCCGATTATTTGTGACAAGAACAGAGAAACCCAAAAAAGGAAAAGGATCATTTAAAAGAGAGAAATTCAAATACAAAGGCAGGGAGCCTTACTCAATATTCACTTTCGCGTGAACATCGAATAAGGCTCCTCGTTTTATCTCATTAACGACATCCATTAGGTAGGTCGTTACATCATTCTCTTACTCTACCTTGCCTCAAACTAAACCTTAGTTTTTATCGTCGTTACCGCGTCACTTAATGTCATTACGTTGCTATTGGCTTACTGTGTGGATTGATGGCGCAGACATCGCACCAGACTGATGAGGCATCTGAATAGTCTGTGTTGGAAAGGCAATTTCAGCGCCGTGCTCTTCTATAATCCGCATCACTTGTAATAAAACGTCATGCTTGATGCCATGAAACTCGACCCAGTTAGTTGTTTTTGTAAACGTATAGATAAAGAAATCAAGGGATGACGAACCAAACTCATTAAAATTCACTATCATCGTTTGAGTAGTATCAATGTCGGAGTGGAGCGTAAGCATCGCTTTGACGTCACTGACGATACTTGTCATTTTGTCCCCATCAACATAGCGAAGACCAATCGTTTCGTAGATACGTCGATTCGTCATTCGAGATGGGTTTTCAACAACAATGCTTGCAAAGACCGAATTGGGTACATAAAACGGGCACTTATCAAATGTACGAATCTTCGTCACTCGCCAGCCTATTTTCTCAACGGTGCCTTCAATTTGACGGTCAGGAGAACGAATCCAGTCTCCGACTTTAAAGGGGCGATCAAAATAGATAACCATCGCGCCAAAAAAGTTGGCCAAAAGATCTTTCGCCGCCATACCGACGACCAAGCCCCCCATACCACCGAAGGCAAGAATACCCGAAATACTCACACCTAGACTTTGTATGACGCTTAAAAACGCAAACGTCAAAACAACCATACCTGCCACTTTACCTAGGGCATTCACCGTTGTTGCATCATGCTTACGTTTAACAAATTCATCTTCTGCTTTTTGAATAAAGCGAAAACAGCCCCAAGAAAACAAAAGAGTAACCGCTATTTTACGAGCGACAGGGACGATTGCATTTAATGACGGAACATCAACAACGCGTGCTAATAGAGAAAGGCCGAAAACGACAATCATCCAATTAATCGGTGAGCGTAAGGCGTACCATAATGCATTGCCCCATACGAGAGAGGTGGCATTCACCCACTGCTCTATCCGCTTAGAAAAGAGGCGCCATACAATAAATGCGGCTATTGTAATTAAAATAATCAGTCCAGCATCTAGCAGCCAGTTCCCTTCCATTAGCGCTAGGCTTCTTAACTCTAACTGTTCAATCCAACTATCCACAAAAGCTTCCTTGTCCTAACACTGATTTAACTCGCGGGGTATTCTGCACATCACCATTTCAAAAGAAAATAGTTTCATATTGACGGGCGCAATTCAATGAATGCTTAATCATTATCCACTACACGGGCAAATTCATTAAACATCCAAGCTCATTAAACGGCTACATCCACAAAACAACTAAACTCAGTCGAACATACTTAATCTAATTCTTCATGTTTCCTCACCCATCCGAAATCACCAAGGATTGCGTAAGCTGATGGGATCATGAAAAGAACGAGCAGCGTTGAGGTGAATATCCCGAAAACAATCGATATCACCAGCGGCTTAATCACTTGTGCCTGCATACTCGTTTCCAGTAAAAGCGGCAACAAGCCTGCTGCAGTCGTTACCGAGGTCAAAAATACGGCTCTAAAACGTTCACGGCTAGCTTGCACCACAGCATCGTAAATATCATCGCCATCATCCAAGTGGTGGCGGATATACTGCACCAATAAAATAGAATCGTTAACGACAACACCAGCCAGAGAAACAAAGCCCATGATACTTGGCATACTTAGCGGGTGACCAAGTAACCAATGCCCCCAAAGCACCCCAATTAACGCCAGTGGAATAGCAAGCAAAACAACGAAGGGCTCTAGATAGCTCCGAAATTGAAAGCTCAAGATAACGAACACCCCAAAAATACCTAAGGCAAAACCTGTCGCCATCGACTGCCCTGTTTGCGCAGTATCTTTCGCTGCACCTTCCACATTAAAACGTAATCCAGGGTAATCTCTCATCAATTCTGGTTGTAAGCGCTGTCTAAATTGCGTTAACACTTCCGTCGAACTTACAATAGTTTGTCGCAGATCTGCCGATACTGTCAGTGTCCGTAAGCCATCAATGCGTTGAATTCTTACATAGTTTCGTTGGTAATCTAACGTTGCAATTGTCCCTAAAGGAATTTGGTTTCCATCAGCTAGCACGACAGGAAAACTCATCAAGCCCTGCAAATCACCAATGCGATCTTTTTCAAGCATCACATGAATTTTGATATTCTCCGGCCCAATCTGAATTTCATCGGCAGTTTGCCCGTAGTAAGCCGAGCGTAATTGCGAAGCAATCATCTGCCCATCCACACCAAAAGATTCAGCGCCGGCGCGTAATGCGATACGAATTTCGGGTTTACCCATTCGCATATCATCCAAAACACCGCTTACGCCCTCGAATGAGGCGAGAAATTGCTGTGTTTCAATCGATGCTGCTTTCAACATATCTAAATCATCATGCTGCATACGAATTTCGAGGTCTTTGCCTCCCGGTCCCATGGCTGGTTGTTTAAAGACAAGGGAGATAGGATCAGGAAGCTCACCCACTTCAGAACGCCATGCATCAACAAAATCATCTAATCGCGTTTGACGTACTTCAGCACTCAACAGGTCTAATCGCACCGTGGCGACATGTGGACCGCTTTCATCAGCATCGGCATTAAAGTTATATTGCTCAGTGATGTGTAGGACTAATGGCTCCCCCCCTTCAACCTCAGTTGACCACGTTTCATTGAGTGTTTGAGCCGCCATGACAAGTTCAGCAACCACCCTCTCGGTTTGCGATAGCGTCGAACCCGGTGGCAGAATAACTCTAGCTTCAACGATATCGCCATCAAGTTCAGGGAACCCTACAAATTTCAGGGCACCGCCAGCCAATAAAGCAAAAGAGGCAATTAACAGCCCTATCACACCGCCGACGAACGCATAACGCCAGCGAACTACCGCTGTCACGGCAGTCACTAATTGATTATTTCTAAACGACTCAAATTTGCCTAAGAACTTCGATTTAATGCTCTCTTTTCTTGGATGGTCAGAGTTCTGTGATGACTCTTTTTTACGGTGAGAAAGTGAATGGCGTAAATGATTCGGTAATATTAAGAAGGCTTCAACAAGGCTTAACGTCAATACAAGAATCAACACTTGTGGTACAACACGTAAAACAGCGCCCATTTCGCCATCTAAGAAAATCAAGCTACCAAAAATACACACCGTGGTTAAATACGAGGAAGCAACACCCGGTAAGACCTTCTTGACCCCTTTGAAGACAGCATCGGAGACCTCTAACCCTTTATCGATATGTGAAGCGATAGATTCCGATATCACAATGGCATCATCCATCATAATACCGATAGCCATTAAAAGAGCGACCAGCGACATGATGTTAATCGACAGTCCGAATGCAGCCATCAGGTACATGCTGCCAAGGAATGCCACAGGCAGACCCGCAGCAACCCAAAATGAATACCGAAAGCTAAAGAAGACCCACATAACAGCAAAAACAAGAATGACACCCTGCCAACCATTCCTGACCATCATAGTTAAGCGGTCCCACAGCAGCGAGGATAAATCGTTTGTTAATACTAATTCGACCCCGTGAGGTGCCATTGCGTTCTCTGCTTCAACAAAAGCGGCGACGCGCTCTTTAATTCTTAACGCATCATCAGCCTTATTTTTACTCACTTTCAGCATGGCTGCAGGCGCTAAGTCGAAAATAATTTTCTGCTCATCAAGCTCAAAGCGGTCGGTAATTTGGGCAATATCCCCCAAACGTACTAACCCTCCATTGGGATCCGCACCAATCACCGTATTGGCTAGCGACTCTGGTGTCACTTGTTGAGCATCAAAACGAAGCAGGTAATTACGGTCTAGCAATTCGAGATTACCACTGGGTAATTTGATGTTTTGACGGCTTAATTGATTGGCAATATCAGCAGTATTTAGCCCCAGTTGCCGAATAGAGGTCGGATTCAGCTCAACACGAATTTGATGATCAGAAAAACCACTGATATCAACCAGTGATACGCCATAATCAAGCTTGAGCGTCCGCTTTAAAGATTCTGCATACGCCTTAAGCTTTGGTAATGGCATATCTGCTTTGATCGCGACATCAACAACGGGCTCATTCCAGTCCAACTCACGAACAATCGGTGATTCAATTTCAGCAGGGAAATCGTTAATAGCACCAATCTGTGTTTGAACATCCACCAGCATACGTGAAACCACATCAGCGCTAGTCAACTTAATCACCATTGATGCAGCACCTTCTACTGCTTCACAACGTGCTTCGGCAATATTAGCTAGCCCATCAATAGCATCTTCCATCCGCATGCAGATGCTTTCTTCGACCTCTTGCGGTGCTGCACCAGGGTAGATAACAGACGCCAAGATATACGGAGGAGCAAACTCCGGGAACGTTTCACGTTTTAAATTAGGCAGCGAGACTAAACCAATCAAAATCAGCCCGAGCATCATCAAGTTTGCTGCTGTCGGGTGACGAGAGAAAAAACGTATCATTGCGCTTTCTCCTCAGGATCTTCAAGGCGAGCTCGCCCCTCATCACCTGCAGCTGGCATGGTGTGGAGAAGTAGCGCCATCCCTTCTACCGCTGGAAGCAGATCATTAACAACGAGTAAATCCCCCTCGGTAATCTCGCCTTCTACGGCAACCATGCCATTTTGGCGAAATTTAACCATGACGGTTTGAATATGTAGCTTGCCATCTCGGTAGAGATAGACACTGTCGCCGTGAATCGCACGCTCAGGAACCACCAGATGCGGTTGTTGACGCCCAGTGAGTTTGGCTTCAACAAACATACCATTCACTAAAGGTGGTGCTTGTGTAGGGTCAATCTGGCGGTAATCCTGCTCGACATTCAAAATAATGCCTATCGTCGCTTGGCTCTGATTGACACTATCACTGATACGAGAAACTTCCGCATCCCAAAAGTATTGTTGATTGCCGCTACTTAATTGAATCGTTGCACCTAAATCCAACGTATCACCTCGCGGTTGACCATCACTGTGCGCACTGTATTGATCGTAAGACCCCGATAGAATTGCCATGTCGTGAATCGCGATTTGCGCATCGATCTCAACAGCTTCAATACCATGACCAACCATCATCACTTGTTGAAGATTAACAACTTGATCAAGCTCGACATCTACGTCTGCAATGCGCGCATCAATAGGCAAAATCACTTCTGTTTTGGCCAGTGATCGTTTCGCTTCATCGACTCTTGATTCATTCACGCTCACCTGCGCTTGCAGCACTTTCCTTTCATCTGGCAGCACAAACAACGTACTTTCTAAGTCTTGCACCGTTCGTTGACTCGCTAAGACAGATTGCTGCTCGTTATCCGCATCCGACTGAGAAATAAGCCCTTTTTCACGCAAATCTAGCTTACGTTTTAGCTCTTGCTGGCTAATCGCCAATCGTTGTTTTTCAAGCCCTAATTGGGTTTTAGCGTTCTTCTCTTCCTGCGTTAATTTCGTCAATTGCGCTTGTGCCGAACGAAGATCTGCTTCAGCTTGTGCAAGTTTTAGTTCGTAATCTAACGGATCAATGCGCAGCAATACTGTGCCAGCATCAACAACGCGTCCTCTTTCTAGTTCTGGAGAACGGTACACCACACGGCCTGATACCTCTGCAATGCCCTGCCACTCTACTTTCGGCGTTACCCGCCCGTAGCCCACGACTTCAGGTGCAAGAGCGATAGGCTTCATCTCTATCACTTCAACCAAGCGCCCTTTGTTAACCGCAGGATTAAGGCTTGGTGTGGGGCGTGATTTCACTGCCAATACAAGAATGACCACGCCAATCAACACTGCTGGAATAATCAAAAGTTTCTTCGCTATATTCATCTTTTTATCTCTGTTTTCAATGTCGTGGCTTGGTTATCTAGGCTAGTGTGAGAATTCTTATCTGAGCTATCAAGCATTTTAGAGTGCGCTTGTTGATTCAGCATTCCTTTATCTAAGAGTGCTAAGTTGTGCTCTGCCCACTGCATCAAAAAGTCTTCGTTAATGTCGACACCTTGCATTTCAGAAAAGCCTTTTGGAATGATGAATGGGAAGATCATTAAACTAAGAAACGATAAACGAGCCATTATCGGATCAACACCTTCAGCAAGTTCAGGCATGGAATAAAAAAGCGACTGATGAAGCGGTTTAACAAAACGCGAAAACTGTTTGTCGATAATCTGGCGTTGTATGCCCTCATCATCACCTGCCATTACACGGTATATCAATCGTGGAAAATCAGGAAAAGGGGCCATCGTTCTGTAATAAGTACGCATTAATCCTTCTACGCTTTCAAAGCCACCGTTTTCCATCACGACCTCAATGGCGGTATGCATCGGTGCCATGGTATCCACAATCATGGCTTCAAATAAACCAGCTTTGTTTTGAAAGTAGTAACGAATTAGCGCAACATTGACTTCCGCCTTTTCTGCGACCATGCGTGTAGAGACTTTCTCATACGGCAACTTTAAAAAAAGTGGACGAGCCGCTTCAATGAGCCTCGCTCTTGCATCACTGTCTCCACCAACAGGACGACCTGCCTTGCGCGTTACCATAGACAGCCCTTCAAAATTAATCACTTGATTAATATAGTACGCCGAGCCGTAAGAGTGTGGCTAGATAATTAATTCACTCGGTATTAAACAATTGATTAATTAACCTGAGATCGGTTTATACCCAATTAACTTGAAGATGCGTGTTTGAGCACCTGAAAATTATCATTTATTCGAGACGCCAGTGAACCAGCGA
>JBHOGO010000126.1:0-8569 GCA_043421945.1 bacterium sp. HQB-150
TTGTAGTGCTCGCAAAGGTAACGCGAACAAGCGCTTGACCATCAGTGCCGTTGAAATAGCTAAGTCGCTGAAAACACGTGGTCTACCACGTTTGCACTGTTTGGTTTGTTTCCAGTCTTTGATAGTTTGCTCATCGATCCAAAAGGAAAGGGAGCCGCGATTAATCAACGCCTTGTTGTATTGCCTCCAGTTGTTTGTTTTATAACGGGGTTTAGCCATGGAACTAGGACGGTTATGTGCGATAGTCGATCAGATCGCAGCTCAGCCGATTAGTTTCATCGAATTACGCAACAAAGCCGTAAATTGGTTGAGTTAAACCATGTTTACTTACATGCCTGCAATTACAGATTATCGAGCTGATTTTTAGTAGAAATACCTAAATTAACTAAATATAGTTTACTGAATAGCGTGATGGGTTCGAAATTCTGAGTTTTCAAAAATACCTAATATGGTCAATATCCGAAATCGAAAACTCAGAAGGTCACTATGGCAAGCAATGTTAAGGTATGGACGGAAGTAGTCACTCTACCTACTTACCAGGTCGGTGAAGTAGATAGAAGCCCCATATTTTTGGAAAATCGAGTGTACCAAGGCTCTTCCGGTGCCGTTTATCCTTACGGAGTGATTGACTCCATTTCAAGCGAGCGCAAAAAACAAGAATATAATGCCGTATTTCTTGAGAATGATTACATTTACGTCATGTTTCTTCCTGAGCTTGGTGGGAGGATTCATAAAGCTTATGACAAAGTGAATCAGCGTGACTTTGTGTATTGTAACGATGTAATAAAGCCCGCTCTAGTTGGTTTGGTGGGGCCATGGATTTCAGGGGGGATCGAGTTTAACTGGCCACAACATCATAGACCAACTACATACATGCCTGTTGACGTCAACATGAGGGAGTTACCGGACGGTAGTGCAGAGATATGGTTGGGTGAAGTGGAACATATGTACGGACTGCAAGTAAGTACTGGCTTCAAGCTATACCCAAATAAAGCACTAATCGAGGTCACGGGGCGAGTATATAACGTCAATCCGACTCCGCAGCAATTTTTATGGTGGGCAAATCCTGCAGTTAAAGGTGGTGACGACCATCAGAGCATCTTCCCACCTGATGTAACGGCTGTATATGATCATGGAAAACGTGATGTAAGTACGTTTCCTATTGCTACTGGAGTCTACTACAAGGTTGATTACTCTGAGGGTGTGGATATTTCTCGCTACAAAAACCTGCCGGTTCCTACCTCCTATATGGCTGCAAGGTCTCAGTATGATTTTGTGGGTGCTTATAATCATGATGAAAAGGGCGGACTACTTCACATTGCTAATCACCACATTTCTCCCGGGAAAAAACAATGGTCTTGGGGAAATTGTGAGTTTGGTAAAGCCTGGGATAGACAGCTTACCGATGATAATGGCCCATACATCGAGTTAATGACTGGAGTGTTTACTGACAACCAGCCAGATTTTACTTGGATAGACCCCAATGAAGAGAAGTGCTTTGTCCAAAATTTCTTACCGTATAGTGAGCTGGGAACGGTACATCAAGCGAACACAGATGTTGCCATCAATCTAGTTCGTCAGCCGGGTAAAGTTAAGTTAGGTGTTTATGCGATCTCTGAGGTTGATAACGCTCAAATTGAAGTTAAATCAAGTAGTCGCGTGATTTACACTGGTGCATTGACGCTTTCCCCTTGTCAGTGCTTTTTCGAATATCTTCACTTTGATGGAGATGAAATATTGACAGTGGAAGTAATCACGCAAGGAGGAAATAAGAAACTTGCCTACGAAGAACATTTAAGTGACGAAGAGGCTATACCAGATTCTGCAACACCTCCAAAGAAGGCTAGAGAAGTAGAATCTATTGACGAGCTTTACTTTATCGGTCAACACTTAGAACAGTACCACCATGCAACGAGTAGTTCTGAAGACTATTATTTAGAAGCATTACGCCGCGATGAATTTGATTATCGCTGTAACTTGGCGATGGCCAATCACGAATATGAACGATGTGATTATGAACGCTCGCTTTTCTACATTAAAAATGCACTTCACAGAGCTCATAGCTTTAATAAAAATCCACTGTGTGGGCGCGCTAGTCTTATGCGCGGACATATCAATGAAAGACTAGGTCTACTAGATAGGGCTTATGAAGATTTCTATAAATCTACCTGGAGCGGAAACTGCAATGATGCGGGCTTTCTTGCTGCGAGTAAAGTTTCGTTTAAACAAGGTCGCTATTTGGATGCCCTTGAGGAAGTAAACAGAGCGTTAGAAATAAATCAAACGAGTTACGAAGCTGCTTTTGTCAAACTGGTGACGCTAGATAAACTTCGAGATCCTAGCGCAAGTCGTTACGCGACCAAAGTATTGGATCAGTTTCCCTTTGGGTACGCTATTGCTTTACATCAATATTTGCTGTCTGGCGATGATACGGACAAAAAATCTTTTGTTAATCTATGCCAAAACAGGCAAGCCAACGCAGTTCATGTAGCGGACATGTATCTCTCATTAGGTCTGAAAGAAGCAGCAATGCTTGCTCTAGATCTGATTGGAGCAAAGGGTGCTAGTTCAAACGTCATCAGGGCGTCTATCGACATTGATGCTTCGGCTACCCTCTTGGAACAAGCTGAGGTCGAGTTTTCGAATAATGTCCTTTTTCCAAACTCTCAGGTTGAAGTCGCCGCACTTAAGGCACTGACAGGTCATCCTTTTGCGGATTATCTACTTGGCTGTTTCTACTACGCGAAGAAGGCTTACGGTCGAGCGGCATATCTTTGGCGTCAGGTTATTAACAAGCGACCGAATTTTAAGGAGGCTTATCGTAACTTAGCGATATACCATGCAAATAGGCAGAAAGAAATAGAAGTTGCCATTGAACTGATGGAAAGAGCATGGTCATTAGACACCACAGATGCTAGAACACTGTTTGAGTTAGATGACCTACGGAAGATTGCCGGTATTTCGCCCCAATCTAGGCTATCGCTAATGAAATCATATGTCGATGTGATTAATACAAGGGATGATTTGGCTACAGAGTACATCACTCTTCTGAATATATGTAATGATCATGAAGGCGCTTTAGATATCATGAAAGGGAGAGCTTTCGCACCATGGGAAGGTGGAGAGGGTCGTATAACCAGTCAGTACATTAATGCTTTAATAAGACGAGCACTCAAAAAAATCAACATTGATGATTGGCAATCGGCTAAACATGCTCTTATTGAAGCATTCGAGTACCCAACCAACTTAAATGAAGGACGACTGGTTGGCCAAACCGATAATGATATTTACTACATACTGGGGTTAATAGAACTACAGCTAGGAAATAAAGAAGAATCAACGAGTATGTTTAAGAAAGCAGTCGTTGGTGTGTCTGATGTTTCAGATAATCGATATTACAACGATATGCCTGTTGAGTACTTAATGTTCCAAGCTCTTGCTTACTACGAACTGGGTGAGAAGGAAGTTGCAGAAATCAAACTAAACAAAATGAACCAATGGGCCACACACAATATTAACGCTAAAGTAGAGTATGACTTTTTTGCAGTTTCTCTTCCTCAACTCAATGTGTTTGATGAGGATATAGAGATAAATCATAAGGCCTATTGTGAGTACGTTAGGGATTTATCAAACCTAGGATTGAGGATTATTAGAAGAAAGAATGGGGAGAATGTGTATTTTACTATAAACCCAATGGATCCAAAAATGGCAATATTCTTAGAAATTGAAAAAATAATAATTAACTCACTGTTCCAGTAGTGAAAGAATAGGGCTATAAAGAGGGGCGAAGTATTGTAAGCATGGTTTAGAATAAGTGAATTAATTTTATATTAAATTCAACTTAACTTGGTTTAATAATAATTATGACTAAAACCTCGGACGTAGCTTGAAATTCGACATACATTAAATTAGAAATAATATTAACCAATAACTAAAGGAAACAAAATGAAATGGACAATTTAACTATTAAAACTAAGTTCTCCTATGCTATGGGTTCTATTGGTGCGAATCTAGCGTACTCTATAGTGGCAGTATTCCTTATGTATTACTATACCGATGTTGTTGGTTTGTCTGCTGCGTTTGTTGGTACATTGTTCTTCTTTGCAAGGTTTTTTGATGCTTTCACTGACCCCATTATGGGGATGATTGTAGACAACACAAAGACCAAGTTTGGCAAGTTTCGCCCTTGGTTAATCATTGGAGCACTACTTAATTCAGTAATACTAATAGTTACCTTTTCTGCTCACTTGGTTCCAAGTGAATGGTTGATTGTATATGTTACGCTCAGTTATGTTTTATGGGGTATAACCTTTACCATTATAGATATTCCATTTTGGTCTATGGTACCAGCTATAACTAGAAGTCGCGACAGTCGTGAAAGTCTCGTAGTATGGTTACGATTAGCTGCAAGCTTGGTCGCAATGACATTTGGTGCCTATGGACTGAAAATGGCTGGATTTTTTGGAGGAGCTGACCTTGGAAGAGGTTTCGAAATTACTTCATACATAGTCATAGTACTATTTGTTTTTTGCATTTTTGTAATGGCGATAAATGTAAAAGAAGTACCTGTTAAGCAGAAGAAAGCAGCAAGGTTCAGCATCAAGGACGTTGCCAGAATCATATGCTCGAATGACCAATTAGTAGCATTGATAGGTCTTGTTTTGGCTTACAACTGTTCATTTCACTTTATAAATGGATTTGCCATCTATTATTTCTCTTATGCTCTAGGTAATCCAGAGTATTTCGCGATATTCATGGTCGTATCGGGCGCAGCTGAAGTATTGGGTGTATATTTGTTTCCTAGATTGTCCAAGTTGATTACTCGAAGAAGGATGTGGTATTTAGCATGCGTCTTTCCTGTGATATGCAGCTGCATTCTATTTGTAACTAATATTGTTGACGCCCCATCAGCATTTATGATCGCTTCAGCAGGAGCAGCATTCAAAATGGGAATAGGTTTAGCAAATGGGTTGTCGACCGTAATGCTTGCAGATGTAGTCGACTATGGTGAGGCAAAAAATGGTGTTAGAAGTGAAGCGATTATCTTCTCTATTCAAACTATGTTAGCGAAATCATCATCTGCCTTTGGTGGGCTTGCTATCGGTCTTATTCTATCTGCATTAAGTTATATTCCACAGGTTGAGCAGTCAGTGGAGACAGTAAATGGTATGAAAACAACTATCGTCGTCATACCAGTAATATTTATGGTGGTTTCTACCTTAGTTTATTGGAAGTTCTATAAGATGAAAGATGGTTTTAATCCCGAACTGGAAAGCTCTAATTTAATCAAAACAGGAAAAGAGGTAGAGGCATGCTAAATATCAACATAGCGGGTGAGTGGGATTACTTCTTGCAAGATTCGAACAAGAACGAACTTTGCTTCGTAGATTGTTTTGAATCTCAGGGAAAAGTTTCCATTCCTAATACCATATCGACAGCAAGATTATCACCTAAACATGAGTATACGAATAATTTAACTAAGAGTAATGTTCAGAGTCTTAGAGACCCTTATAAGTTTGTCGGATCTCTCTGGTTAAGAAAGTTAATTGACATCCCTAAAATAACTGACTCTAGACAGGTGAAGCTGTATATAGAAAGGGTTAACTATACTTCAACTGTCTGGGTTGATAAAAAATACCTAGGGACAGTTTCTAGCTGTTCCGTTGGTCATGAGTTTGTTATTGATAGGGAGCTAGTTAGTGGTAAGTGTATTGAAATTATCATAAAGATTGACAATATTGATAGTATGAAACTCGGGGACTGGTCAAGTGCTTTTACTGACGAGACTCAAACGAAATGGCTAGGATTGGTTGGGAAAATTGAACTTCAGTTATCCAAACCCAAAATTAAGTTGAACTATGATGAGCACTCCGAAAATGTAAGTATTCAATTTGTGTTAGAAGGGGGAGTTTACGATGCAGTCGAAGTAGAGTGTAAGGAGTTGTCTCTGAGTGGCGTTCTTAATAAAAAAGACAGTGGGTACACAAATACATTTGATATATGTAAGTCCCAAATAAAGATGTGGGATGCGATAGAGCCGCACCTATATCGTGCCTTTATTCACGGAGTTGTTGGCAATGAAAGGACATTGATTGATGAACTGTCGTTTGGTGTAAGAGACATCTCAGTTAAGAATCAGCAGTTTGCTGTCAATGATTCTGTCACATTTTTAAGAGGGACCTTGGATTGTGGTGTTTTCCCTGAAACTGGTCATCCACCGATGAATAAAACAGCATGGCTAAAGATTTTCAGAATACAAAAAGACTTCGGTCTTAATCATGTTAGGTTTCATTCTTGGTGTCCTCCTGAGGTCGCGTTTGAAGCGGCAGATGAGATTGGCATGTATTTACAAGTGGAAGGACCATTTTGGTTAGACCATTGGATGAAATATAATTTAGGGGGAGCGCAATGCCACAGACATTTCATTATAGATGAGACGATGAAAATAGTTCAATCTTATCACCACCACCCAAGTTTTTGTTTTTTTGCAGTGGGCAACGAAATGGGAGGAAATGGAGGTGAACTATCTATACTTGATGATGCTGTGAAACAAGTAAAAGAAACGTTTCCTATGATTAAGTACTCACTTTCATGCAACACGTTAATTGATGGATTAGAGCGGCCCTTAAGTAGCAATGACGACTTCTTTGTATCTAAAACTATTAACAATATCGGTGTTCGTGGTCAATACTACTTAGAAGAGTTAGTTAGTGGTAAGTCGCTGAATTTTAATGATGCAACTCAAAATAGCACATGTCCGGTAGTTACGCATGAGGTCGGACAGTATCTTGTTTATCCGAATATGGAAGAAATTTCCAAATATCAAGGTGTGTTAAAACCTATTAACTTCCTGGCAATCGAAGAAGACCTGAAGAAAAAAGGGTTATTGCATAAATCACGACAATATCTAAAGGGGTCAGGCCACCTTTCAAAGCTATTGTACAAGGCTGAAATAGAGTCTGCCCTAAAAACATCAAAACTTGCAGGTATACAACTTTTAGGCCTTCAAGACTACCCTGGCCAGTATACTGCTACCATAGGTATGTTGGATTCTTTTTGGGAAAATAAAGGTGTAACAACAGCTAGAGAATTTCAGGGTTTTTGTGGTGATGTTACATTGTTGATAGATTATAAAAAGAATGTCTACTTTTCAGATGAAGAGGCGAAATTTTGGCCGGTCATTGCCAACTACTCTAAGGATGCATTAAACACAAATGATTTTTCCTTTGAAGTTTACGATGGTGATGTGTTAGTGACTTGTTTACCTTTAGAGGGTCACATTGCCAACGCTGGGTGTGTGACTGACTTAAGAGAACTCACATTTGTACTGGAAGAGCATATTAGCGACTCAAATACCCGTTTGATTAAGTTTGTCTTTCACTCAAATGACGGAAAGTTTTCCAACAGCTGGGACGTAATGTTTGTGTCCTCAAGATACCGAGGAATGTCCTGCGATAAACTCGCCGAAGGTTATAGTTCAGTATCAGTTACGAGATTCGCTTCTGATATTGAGCGACACAACACCAGTAAAAAAGTACTTGTTGTTCCACATTTCAATGACTTGTTCGACGCGATACCTGGTAAACTTTTCCCTGTATTTTGGAGCCCTGTTTGGTATGAGACTCAAAGCTCACTTGGTTTACTAATAAACCAACAGTCAAGCATGCTTGAGAAATTTCCAACTGGAAAATATTTAGACTTACATTGGAAAGACATTGTTGAGAACTCCGCATCTTTTTCATATGAGGGTTTAAAACGTGATATTGAGCCAATAATCGATGTTATCCCAAACTATTTCTTTAACACTAGACGTTCGTGTTTGCTGGAGTTCCAAGTTCTTGGTCGCCACGTAGTAGTATCTTCGATAGACTTTTTTGGCGAGCTAAACGAAAACCCTGTAGCAATAGCTTTACTTGATAGCGTTCTAAATGGTCTTTCCTCAAGTTGTAGTGACGGGCTTAACGAAATATCCATTGATGAGTTTTATAATATTGTTTCAAAAGACAGTAAGCAAAGTGCAACGGAAGTTAAAAACTGGGTCACTAATGCATCTGATTATTATGATAAAACGACTTCTCACAGTAAAGTGATCGATGGGAATGATATTACTTATTGGGAAGCTCCTGATCTTTCGCCACAGCATTACTGGGAGGTGGATTTTGGATCTACCAAAAAAGTAGATGTTTTGAAGATAAGGTTTGCATTTGAAGGTCATTTTGAGTTTAAGGTTCTTTATACTGAAGGCAGCGAATACGACATGGAAACACGGGTGTTTGTGCAAGATTCAAAAGATTTTGAATCGATCGTAGATTTCACTGCAAGAAAGTTAAGGGTACAGTTTGTCGAAATTCCAATATTTGCTAAAGCAAGCATCTCAAGTATAGTTATACAATAGATATTTAGCTTTCAATAGGCGCATTTCTAGATGTTTAGTATGCGCCTTTTATTAGAAGTTTTTATCCGATAATAAAAATAGCAAACAATATGTTTTAAACCGAGATTCCGCAGCCCACTTAGGAATAAACTGATTCATATAGAGCACCAAGCAGTTTGAGAAGCCGAGTTTGAT
>JBHOGO010000127.1:0-8366 GCA_043421945.1 bacterium sp. HQB-150
GGTGAGTTTGGCGAGTAAGTCAAGGCTACACCAAGAAGCTCACACTATAATCTTTGATTTAGTGGGAGTAATTCACGTAGCCTCAACACCTATAAAAAGCATCGCTTTCAGTGGTACTTTTTATAGATGTTGAGGCGAAAAACAGTGATCAGCTTGCTGTTGTTGCTGAGTCGTTCACATGGAAGAAGACGATATAGATATGTAATACCAAAATGAACCTACTTGCAGCTGTTTTTTTCACGTAAGAGTTAATGTCCAAGCCTCCCCCTGTGTCAGTACAAATTCTGCTTGGCATATTCAGTACAGCCCGAGATCAAAGTCTGTATGATCTTACTTCCTCTGTTACCTTGATGATAGTAAATCGATAACGTGAGCAATGGACTCTTATACATGATGTCGGTTTGAAGCTTTACAAGCCGACCCTGTAAGACATAGGGCTCTGCTATATGGTCTGGCAGTATGCCCCAGCCATCATTCGCAATGAGGTGACAACGAAGCTCATTATTGCTTACGGTTTGGTACCTGGGGGCACGTACCTCTTGAGTTGTATTATTAATTTGAGCGTCATCACACACATACTGAGTATGTAAGGTCATATCCCTTGCACAAACAGGCTGTTGAGATACCAGCGGAGAGTCTGTACCACAGTATGCTGAAGCGACCATACTACCTAAGCTCATGTAGCCTATTTCATTGTCTGGCAAACTAAGGGTGCGGCTTGTATAGATAGCAAGCTCTGCGGTTTGGTTCTGCAAGCAATCTACAGCGTCGGTGTAGATTCTTTGCAACCAATGAACTTTGACGAAAGGGAAATGCTCATGAAATTTGGCCTCAACCGCAGCTATCATGCCTAGAGGAACCATTGAGTCGTGATAAAGCGTAATTTCTGTTTTCTCACTGTGAAAATAGTAAGAGCTATAATGTGCCAGCTCTTCATTTTGTCGCACAATTGATTTGGCTCGATGATAGAGCCCCTTCGCTTTGAGTGTTGGTTTCGCCATTCTGGCCACGATCTCGAACAGCTCATAGCCTAGATGATCTTCATAACTGAGAACTTGCTCTCTGACAGTAGCTCTTGATTTATTAAGCTTCTTAGCGGCCGCAATATAGGATCCTTGCTCATATACTGCTACAAAACTTGCTAACTGATCATAAGTCTGCATGTTGCGAGTCCTAATTAAATTTTTTTCAAGTCAATTTTAAATTTCATCGTTATTAGCTGTGGGTATATAAGAATACCGTCAGTAAATTTAAGACCACCGGAGGTATTATAGTGTACCTTAAAATCTAATGATAATAAGTAAAAACGGAAAAATTAATCATCTCATTAATCGAGCATTCAGCATTATTAACAATTGTAAGGAGATGAAAGATATCATTAACTTGTGAACTGTATCGATAATAATTCAGTGGTGACTTAAATCTCTCTAGCATAAGTAAATTTCAGAATGTCGTGATAAATAAAGCAAAATAATTGTTTTTAAATGAAAGTAATTAAAGTCTGGGATGGGATCTCCATCCTAAAGCGATTATTTAAAAAAAGATAGTTGTTGATAATGAAATCAAAGCGAGCAAGGAAGTTAAATTAACTTTGATTTTTAATCGGAAGAGGATATTTATGAGCGCCTCAACGTTAGAAAATATTTTTAACGAAATGATTGGTTAAGGTGTTATTCAGGGTTGTTAATGGTTTTTTTAGATGTAATGGTTTTGTTTTAAATGCTACTGCTGAAACTATCTATTATTTCCCTTGGCTTGTTAGCTTAAAAAGTATCAATTTAGTTTTTTATAGGAATTCTCTCCAATATTTGTTTTGTTACAAATAGTGTTGTTAATATAATAGGTGTGAAAATGAAAAAAATTATTACTGCAGCTTCATTTCTGACTCTACTTGCCACTCCCGCAATTGCTGAAGAGGTGATCGACCCTTCAAATATGACCAAGGTTTATACTCAGGCTGCTGTTTTTCTTACCTCAAGTGCTGATGTTCGGTTTTCATCTATGTACACCGGTTCTTGGTCTGAAAAGTCTGACTTTGCTGGCTTTGTAGAGGGTAATTTCGGTGACCGTGATTCTGGTGAGGACGATAAGTGGGGGCTAGAATATAAAAATGGGCGAGCTCAGTACTTCCAAGTTAATGAAATGAATAACAAAGTACTTCCACGTCTTGGGTTTTCTTTCGATGTTATTCACGAACGTACTCCAAAAGGGGCACCTAATATATCTGATGATACTCTTCTCTATTCTGCTGGTTTATTAGGCATGGTGAACCCTCAGTATACGCCTGGCTTTATGGTATTCCCGAACGTAGCATACACAACCGGTGATGTTTTTGGTGAAAGTGCTGACGGTTTCATGGTCAACTTATTTGCAAGTCGGGTAATTGGTGATTCTGGTGCATTCTTCAATTTATGGCCAGAGTATCTTGATGTAGAAGGAGACAATGTTGATCTTGAATCTTCGAAACTCAACCTGTTACTCGCTTCACCTGTAAAGTCTAATCGAAAACAATGGTTAATGACAAAGCTTACATATGGAAAAGAAACACTTAATTATAAAGGGGCAACAATGAAAGATAGTCAGGAAATGGGAATAGAGGTTGGAATGAAGTGGTACTTCTGATCCAAGTTTTTCCTGGTTAAAATTATAAATATTCTTGATTTTTCAATGTTACTCATGGCGATGAAGATTAACAGTGCGTTATACCATTAAGCCAATATTATACGTGAAATGCCAACGCTATGCGATCAGTTGAATTTATCATAAAGCATATTTTGGCATTTAATTTAAAAGGTCTAAGTATGAGTATAAATATAAATAGAGTATGTCACTTGCTATTAGCTATTTTGTTTTTTGGGGGGGCACTGGCACATGCTAACCAAACGCCACCAAACTGGTTTAATATTGGTTATAGTAGTTCGCAACAAGGATTACTGATGGCAGGGCAAAATCATCTATCAGACGCTGAGTATCAACAGTACCTGCAAGGTTATAAGCAGGGAAAGTTGGAGCTGTGTGGTGAAGAGGGAATAAGTGTCGGCGCGAAACGCCCTCATTATCAGGGGATATGTCAGGATGAAAATTTCAATGAGGACTATCAACGTGGAAAAAAATTTGCACATATGGCAAGTAAACTAAATCAACTTTAAGTGGATTTCGAAGTAGACAATAATCCGGTCTAAAACAGCAAATGTATTTTTGACCGGATTTTTGAGAGCAGTTGCTTTAAGGCAGAGTAAACGTAACTCCTCCATATTTCTTGTAACCCCATCATTTGATAATCTTCAGGGCTCCGTTGCCCTAATGATGGGCACTACAGGTATTTTTAATAAAAAATACGTCATATCTATCAGTATCATCACTAGATAATCCTTATATCTGGAGCCTTATTTGCTAGCTTAGAATATGGAAACTTAGTTAGACAGCCAGTATCCAACGGCTCAATGGCAATCTAAAATGAACAATAGTTGTTCCATAATGGCTAATGGCTGTTTGAGAGAATTTTATCCATCACCCAGAGTGTACGAGTAGCGTGTTGGGCACGGCAAGGTGATGTTGAATCACCACGAATATCAGAGATCATCGCTTCAATATGCGGGCCTTGCACTTGTTCTGGATGTGGGATGTAAATCTGCTGTGTAGTTTTGGACCTTGTCAGAGTGATAGGGGAATCTTTAAAGACAGAAAAAGTAAGATGACCTTGGTGGCCATATATCGTGATACTGTCTTCATTGCATTGACTACCAAAGTTCCAATTGCCTGTGCCGACAATGTTATTAGCAAAGCGAAAATGAGCAACGGCAGCATCTGGCGCGCTGTACAGGCCTTGCTGGTTAGTCGCATGTCCACTGACCTCGACAATCTCTCCAATTAAAAACTGTAGAAGATCAATCATATGACTGCCAAGATCAGAAAAATAGCCACCGATGGCTCGTTCTTTACTCGTTCTCCAGTGTGGTGTTTGATCGCGAACGTGTGCTTGACGATGTAAGGTTGCACTGACACTGCGAATGTCTCCAATACTATGTTGCTCAAGTAAGCTTTTAACATGCTGGAAACGAGGAAGAAGGCGACGATAGTAGGAAGCAAAAAGGGGGATATCACGCGATTCAAAGGCGTTGAGTAGTTGCTTTCCTTCGGCAAAATTTCTTGAAAAGGGTTTCTCAACACAGCAAGGTTTTTTAGCCTCTGCCACCTTCAGAGCAAGTGCTAAGTGTGCATCTGGCGGTGTCGCAATATAAACAGCATCAACGAAAGGTGCTTCTATAAGCTCAACAGCATCGTCAAAGTAATTAGGGACATGGTGGCGCATCGCGAACTCTAAGGCATAGTCGATATTGCGCGACATAACGGCGCTCACTTGGCAGCCTTTCGCAAGTTGGAATCCAGGGACACTTTTTCGTTCGGAAACATCTCCGCAACCAATTATTCCCCAGCGTAAAATGGCCATGTTCACGTCCTTGTGATCATCAATGGTGCGGATTATTGATACCGCACTGATTTGTTTGTGTTGACTAAGCTCAACGACGGCTATCGTTAGCTAAATGTCGTCCATATAGGTGCATGATCCGAGGGCTTTTCAATACCACGTAGCTCGTAATCAATGCCAGCCTCTACGGTTTTAGCGGCTAATGAAGGCGTTGCTAATACAACATCGATACGTAGTCCACGGTTATCGACAAAGCCTTTCGAGCGATAGTCAAACCATGAGTAACGATCTTCAACATCTGGATGCTGCAGGCGGAAGGTATCTTCAAATCCCCAATTTAAAAGTTTTGCGAGCCATTCACGCTCAATGGGTTGAAATGAGCACTTGCCTGTTTTTAGCCAACGCTTGCGATTTGGCTCACCGATACCGATGTCTTTGTCTTCTGGACTGATGTTGATATCGCCCATCACAATGATCTGTTCCTCGTTTGAGTGATGATTGTCGAGGTAGCTCATCAAATCCGCATAGAACTTTTCTTTGTAAGGGAATTTTGTTTCGTGGCTGATGTTGTCACCCTGAGGGAAATAACCATTGAGAACGGTAACTTTCTCCCCATTTTCTTGCTCAAAGGTAGCCATAATCATTCGGCGTTGAGCTTCATCATCATCCGTAGGAAACCCTTTTTGAACACTAATAGGCTCTTGCTTACAAAGCATCGCAACCCCGTAATGTGCTTTTTGACCGTGGTGGTAAACTTTGTAGCCCATCGCCTCGACGTCTTCGAGTGGAAACGCTTCATCATGTACCTTAATCTCTTGAAGACCGATAACATCCGGCTGATGTTTATCAATAATGGCTTGTAGCTGATGAACTCTTGCTCGTAATCCGTTGATATTGAATGATATTACTTTCAACTTTCTCTTCTCTTATTTTGAAGGCTGTTGATATTGATGTTAACAAATCATGACGGAAATTCCATGAGTAATATTGACCTTTGTAGACTGTTAGTGTGTTACATATTTTCTAATTTAGAAGTAACAATCTAGCGGTATTAGCATGTTCTATTTATTTGATGATGATGGTTAAGAGGGGGATACCGACTTATTGCTTTGTCCTGCATATACTTTCAGCTAAACGATCAAATTGTTAGGGCGATAAGTATGGGTAAGCTAGTAGAAGGCAAATGGCATGATGTTTGGTATGACACTAAAGCGAGTGATGGGAAATTTATTCGTGAAGATGCTGGATTTCGACATTGGATTACCGAAGAAGGCCCCTTCAAACCCGAATCAGGTCGTTATCACCTGTATGTATCCTTAGCGTGTCCTTGGGCACATCGGACACTTATTTTTAGACACATTAAAGGTCTTGAGGCGCATATCGATGTTAGCATTGTTAGCCCTGATATGCTTAGTCAAGGTTGGGAGTTTGATTCTCCAGAGCCCTTATTTGGTGCGACCGCTATGCACCAAATTTATACGAAAGCTAAATCTGACTATACAGGACGAGTGACTGTTCCTGTTCTTTGGGATAAGAAAACCAATACTATCGTCAGTAATGAGTCATCTGAAATAATCCGGATGTTTAATTCTGCGTTTAATACTTTAACGAAGAACCATGATGATTATTACCCTGAATCGCAGCGAGACGCGATTGAGTATTGGAATGCTTTGATTTATCCAGCCATTAATAATGGTGTGTACAAATGCGGTTTTGCAACAACAGCAGAGGCATATGAAGCCGCTTTTAGTGCTTTGTTCGATACGCTAGGGAAGATTGACGAGCACCTTTCAAATAGCCGCTTTCTCGTTGGCAATTTACTAACCGAGGCGGACTGGCGTTTATTTACAACATTGGTTCGTTTTGATGCGGTGTATGTTGGGCATTTTAAGTGTAACTTACGGCGTATTGTTGATTACCCGAATCTACAGGATTACCTCAAAGCACTTTATCAATATAGAGGCATCGCCAAAACGGTCGATATTAAGCACATCAAGCGTCATTACTATTTCTCTCATACAATGATTAACCCGACACAGATTGTCCCGGTTGGCCCAGAGCTTGATTTTCTATCTTCACATACTCGAGGTAACATTTTATAAAATCCGCGCTGCCGTGAGTTCTAGTCTTTTTTATTTGTTTTTTTAAAAAAATGGAATAGCTCTTGTCGGTATTGGCTATCTTCGCTGCTTAACGGTGCGGTGTTTAAAGAGAGTAGGCTGGCATTAACCTTCGGCGAAAGCTCTTCTTTAAGGAGTTGAGATGCCATAAGAAAGAGAAAATGGAGCTGGTTTGATAGCGGATAACGCTCTAGTAGGTGAGAAGCTTGCAGTTTTACTTTGTCTGGTGAAGCGGCAAGGTATTGCTTCATCGTCTGAATCGTTTGGTGCAGAGCGATACCTTGTTTACAAAGGTCGCTGCTATTGATTAAGCGAAGGTATTTCTTCTTTGTTGAAACACTCAACCGAGTGCTTTTTTTTAGCTGAAGCAGGAACTGATAGGCGAGCTCAACCTCTCCCAGAATAAAGAGTGGTTTAATCGCATCTGCACGAATAGTCAGTGCAAGCTTATCGAAGTCTGAAAAGTAAGGGGCAAGTGCTCTCATTAGTTGTCGCTTCGCTTCAATATCTTCTGGTCCAGAAATGGTAAGCCGAATCCAAGCTAAGCGGCCAAGACATTTTAATTTTGCTTGTTGTGCCGCACGTACCCTTTTCTTCGCACGTTGATAGGTGGTGTTTAGCTCTTTCAGTAATACATGTCTTTTTTCGGCAGGCTGTTCATAGAAGAAAGTTTCGAATTCATAGAGGTAAGAAGAAAGGCACTCTAGCCACTGCTCGCCAACAAGAGGTAAGTGCGTTGCAAGGCAATGACCAGCATAGACCAACATGCTGTAGTCGGAGTGAATAACAGCCAGCCTAGCGAGTGTCATTGCTCTTGAGGTGGCATTGGGTGTTAGCTTGAGAGCCGCGTGACTCACACGCATCGCTTCATCTTGACGCTTTTCGATGATCAGTGCTTCAACAAGAAGATCATATGCTTCTATGAAGAGTGGTGACTGACCGATCATCTCATTGAGGATATCGATCCCATCATCAACTTCACCTCGATGAATCGAAATTTTAGCCAGAATTAGCGAGGCATAGTTAGAGGGTTGAGATGCATTCAACTGGTGAGCAACTTGTTCTGCCTCTTCCCAGCGCTTTTCGCTGATTAACAAATCTAACCATATCTTTTCTATACGGCTGTGGTGACCAAATCGTTGATGTTGCTTTTCACACTCTTGGATAGCGTCACTGATACTGTATTGATTTAGCGCTTTTGAAATAGGCTTGGTTATCTGGCTGGAGAACCATGCTCTGTCAATGTTTTGGTGGAGTGAGTTGATTGACAGAGGCTTTGTGACGAAGGCGTCGGGGCCAGCTGCCAGGCTAGAAAGGATCACCTCTGATGAGCTATCACTTGAAAGTAATAAAGCGGCTGCATCAATGGCAATGAGTTTTTTTTGTCGAAGGAGTGTTAGGAGTTCACTACCACTTAATTGGCTACCTAAGTGGTAATCAATAATGACTACTTGGAACGAATGAGCTTGGCAAGCAAGAATCGTTTCATCGGGTGAACTGACAGTGGTGATGTCATCAACACCGATTTGGCGGAGTAGTGATTTGAGAATGGTAGATTCTGTTCGGCTATCGTCAACAATGAGCATTTTGACATGAAGCCAGCCCATTCTTGTTGCATCCTGCTGTAGTGATTCTAAGTCAGCCATTTACTCCTCCCCGCATTCGAAGTGTAGTTGAGGATTGAGGGCTATACCTATCTTTTTTATACAAAAAAAGCCAGCAAAAAGCTGGCTTTAGAAAGATGGTGGAGGGGGAAGGATTCGAACCTTCGAAGGCGGAGCCGTCAGATTTACAGTCTGATCCCTTTGGCCACTCGG
>JBHOGO010000128.1:0-8295 GCA_043421945.1 bacterium sp. HQB-150
CTGCTTTTTTAGAGAAAGTATTGGCTGCTGGGATTGCATCGATGGCTAAATCATAACCACTCATGCGGATGCCCTGTATCAAGGCTGACTTTAGAGTGAACTCTAATATTAGGATGAACGATAAATAAATCTTAAATACTTATTTATCTGTTCTTATCTACTCCTTTAAGTTCACAGGTCAATGCCATTAAATGCGTCCATTTGAGGGGGTAGAAACTATACTCCGTAGTGCTTTGATATTGCATAAGCGATCTGATCGGTTACATCAGTAAATTACTCTGGTTCTATTCATAAGCCCCGTTACAAACAATCAACTGGAAGCCGTTCAACAAAGTCATAATTAACCGCGATTCTCTCGGCATAGAAGCTTACACGGCTTTATGCTGAATCTTCTCGGTGGGCTTATCACTTATAGTTTGAAACAGGAAAAACCATCACTCAATATAACAAGCCCTGACTAAAGCAGGGCTAATGGCGATAGCTTAAAGCGATTTCAGGTTAAATTAGCGATGAATCGGCTGCACAAAGCAGACGTAATCACATCACCTCGTACCTGCTTAGGGTAAATTCACAATAACCAAACCAACACACACCAGCAAAGCGCCAATGAGACGAGGGCGATACAATCTTTCATGTAAGAAGATAACACCGAGAATGACCCCTATTGGAATGCTCAGCTGACGCAGTGCAACGATATACGCGACATTTTCTGTCATCGTCATCGCATACAGTACTAGGCTATATGTTAAACCAATCATTACGCCCGCTGGAACAATTGACGATATCTCAGGTAATGCTGCTTTCACTGCTCGGCGTCCCACCGCAAAACAGAGTGCAGGAAACATCCACAGTGTGATACTTAACGACTGTAACGCCAAAAAGAGTAAGGCCTGCCGAAAAGTAGACATTTCAACAAAGCTATCCTCCATCACTGCTAGCGCTTGATTATCAGCTATCGAATAACCGACAATTCCCAGAGCGGTAATAAATGCCCAGAAGCACCCGTGTGTGAGATAGCTTCGCCAACTCCACTCTTTGAATTCGACAAGAGGGACCAGTAGGCAGCCAATCGTTAGCATCACCATCCCTACCCAAGTAACAAGGGGAAGAACATTTCCCGCCAGTAGCCCCACCAACGCAACCATCAGAACTGGCAAAGCGCGCGAAATAGGATAAACCGAACCAATGTCAGCGGCACGATAGGCCAATGACAGTGCAACAAGATACAGTACTTGGCTAGCACCACTTAATGCTAATAAAACCCAAAACGGCTTATCTAACGCATGAAGTGGAGAAGTGATGATCAAGGGGGAGAGGATAATACTAGGAACAACCATCGCGAGCGCTAAGAAAGCAGGCCCACTGCTTTTTTTCTTTGCGAGCAAATTCCAGCTAGCATGCAATAGTGCTGATAAGCAAACCAGCACTATCGCAAGAATAGGCATATTAGTATTGCCCATTAACAATCACACTGCCACGTAAGTTGAGGCCAGCCCTTTTTTTCTGCTTCAACAGAAAGTAAAGCACAACCATTCACCACGACAGGGTAATCCACAACATTTAATAGAGGTAGATCATTAATCGAATCTGAATAGAAATGAATCGGTGAATACATTTCCTCTTTTGAGGCAACCCACTGCTCAAGTCGAATAACTTTGCCATCTTGATAGCTTGGCACACCCTCAATGTCACCGGTGTAATATCCGCCTTCCACCGCTAAGTTAACACCTTCGGCATAAGGAATCCCCAAATAACGCGCCATGGCTTTAACCAAAAATGTCGCACTCGCAGAGATAATCATACACGTTACCCCTTTCAGCTTTAGCGCCGAAAGTAGCTCTTGGGCTTGCGGGAAAATAAATTGTGAAGCCGTTGATTCAACATATTGGTCTGCCATCGCATCGATGTATTCGGCAGTGTATCCCTCTAAAGGAGAAAGACTAAATGCCATATAGTCAGCAAGGTCCATTTCTCCTCGATAGTAGCTAGTCATTTTAATTTTATCTTGTTCTAGGAACTCTGCCCCTGCGAGCTTTAATTCCTCAACCAAAAATTGATGCCAGAGAACAGACAAGTCATTCGTGATAAGGGTCTCATCCATATCAAAAATGGCTAATTCTATTGTTTTACTTTTTATTGTCATTTAAACATACCTAAGCCCAAGCAACTATATCGTCGCCTGTATTGCATATTACCGATTGAAATGTAGGGAAAAGAACGAGCGATACTAACGTGATCTTTCAAATTCACTCATATCGTACCGTTTAATTAACTACGACCTCTCGCCCTATATGGGGAATTATAGGCTTGCCTTATAGGGCTAAAGATCGAGGATTAAATATGGAAGGTTATCTGAAGCGCCAGCGTTGAGTGCGATTAAGCAGCAAGTAGCTAACAGCGCCATGAATCAGGCGTGCAAGTGCTGATGTTAGCATAATCATCACAGCCATCGCTGCAGCGGCTGCGGTATAGCCCATCTCATCAAGATGCATCACAGCAATCGATGCCAACGCATTTTCTGTCGTGTATAAGAAGATAACCCCTGATGTTGTTGTCATCGCATTCACAAACAGATAGCTACCAATATCGAGCACTGCAGGCAAGGCAACAGGAACCGAAATTTTGAAAAACGCTTTATACTGTGGAATTTTCAATGAGGCTGCAACCGCTTCAATCTCTGCCGGGATCTGACGTAATGCTGTCAACGCTGTCATATGCCCAACGGTATACAGGTGCACGACAGTACAGATAACCAGAATGGTCAGCGTGCCGTATAACCCATTCAATGGATTAGTCGGCGAATTGAAGAAAAAGATATAGCCCAAGCCTAGCACCATTCCAGGTACCGCCATTGGCATCATTGCCACAAGGTGCAAGACGTTACGTAATGGCGCCAACTCACGACCTTTCGAGATACAGTAGGCAACAATAAACGTAATCGCCGTACCAATAAACGCGACAAGAAGAGACATCGCAACAGAGTTATAAAATGGTGCCCAACCGTAACTAATAAATCGACTAAAGTCATAGTTGTTTAGCGTGAGTGCCTTATTATAAGGCCAAAAGCTAATTAATGAGCCATACATTGCCATTCCAATCACAACGAGAATAGCGACAGCTATCGCGCTACAAAAAACAAATGAGATCCCATCACGCCACTTATGCGGAGCGGGTTGGTAGATCACTGAGCTTGAGCTCATCATGTTTTGTTGCTTCTTACGAATGCGTGATTCAATCGCAAATGAAAGCAGTGCCGGAACAAGAAGCACAACCGATGTAACAGCCCCCATGGCAAAGTTATGTTGACCAATCACCTGTTTATAGATATCAGTCGCTAAGACATTGTATTGACCACCAATGACCTTCGCCACACCAAAGTCACACACGACAAGGGTAAAAATAACAACCATAGCGCTCATCAAACCATACTTAGCACCTGGTAAGGTGATCGTAAAGAATGTGCGGATCGGTGAGGTACGCATCACTCGTGCAGCCTCATACAAGCGCGCATCTGCTGTGGACAGCCCCGTGCTCATAATCAACAGTGCATGAGGGAAACACCAGAAAACCAACCCCATCACAATACCAATAGGGCCGTAAATACTATTTCCCATTAACCACGACTTCCAGATACCTTGGTTACCAAATAAGTAAACCAATGAGATCGCAGGTAATAGAGAAGGGGCCAAGATAGGTAAACTACCAATAATCTTGAACAGTCGCTTACCCGGCATACAAGTACGCGTTAACGCATAGGCGTAGAAGAAAGCCAGCAACCCTACAATGGAAGAAACCGTCACGCCAATAAACAAAGTATTGTAGATAGAGTAAGTTAGCGAGGGGTTAGTTAGGTAACTCACATAGTTCGTCAATCCAACAAACTCGCCAGCACTATTGTGAACACTTTTGGCAAACATTGCGCCAAGTGGTGCCACCAAGCCAAGTAACATTAGCAGCGCAGCAAAAAGCAGCACGGCGATCATTACAATTTGGTCTTTGCTGATACGTTTAAAGAAGCTAAGTAACTGAGAATCGTCCCCTAACGGAGCCGCTACCTCCTGCTCTTTAGGCAACGTTATTTGAGCACTCATGCAGCCACCCCTTCGAAAACATGACTATTTTGACTATCCCAGACTAAGCGACATGTTTCGCCTTGCGCTGGTAAGCCTTCTTTAGCCCGCTCAGAAGAAATATCGACTTGAACCGTTTGTGTCTTGTCAATTTGACACTCTAATCGAATAAAGGCGCCCATAAACTCGAGTGTGTTGACGGTTGCCTCAAGCCCTGTCTCTCCCTCTTTGGCAATACGCATCTGCTCAGGTCTCAATGCCAGCTTAACTTCCTCTGCTTCTAGCGTTTGCGGTGACGCAAAAGCATAGTCATTGACAGAAAGCGTGTTCTCACCTTGCGATTTTGCAGGCAAAATATTCATCGTACCAACAAAGGTCGCCACAAATTCTGACGCAGGGTGATTATAAATCTCCTCTGGCGTACCAATTTGCTCGACCACACCATGATTCATAACGACAATACGGTCAGCCATTGTCAGTGCTTCTTCTTGGTCATGGGTAACCATAATCGTTGTAATACCTAATTGACGCTGCAACTGACAAATCTCATGGCGTAAGTGAGTTCGTACCTTTGCATCTAGCGCTGACAAAGGCTCATCGAGCAGCAGTAAACCTGGAGACAAAGCAAGTGCCCGACAAAGTGCGATACGCTGCTGCTGCCCACCTGAAAGTTGCGCGGGAAATTTATCTTCGTAGCCGTCAAGGTCTACGAGGGCCAACCATTCTCGAACCTTTTCCATAGCAGCTGCTTTTTTAAGACCACGATTCGTTAATCCAAAAGCAATATTTTCAGCCACGGTTAAATTAGGGAAAAGCGCATAAGATTGAAAAACAATGCCAAAGTCACGTTGCTCTGGTGGCAGTAACGTAATATCACGATTGTTTTGAATGATTTTTCCAGAGCTTGGCAGCTCTAAACCTGCAATAGCCCTTAGCAGCGTTGTTTTTCCGCAGCCAGAAGGACCAAGAAAACAAACAAACTCTCCCTCTTGAATATCAAGAGAAATGCCTTTCAACGCAGAAAAATCACCAAATTTTTTGATTAATTCTTCAATATGCAGGTAGCTTCTATTCATTACAATGTATCACTCTATCTTGTGACAAAATTCAACGTATAATTTAAAATGTTCATTGAATCATTTCGCTGAATGTTGTTATTTTGTCATCACTTCAATTTCGTTAAACGGACTAAAGAAAAGTATTAAATTCATTCCTCTCGCTAGCCTGTTTAATCGTTATAAAACGGTATTCTGTTGGTCATATCACTACAACCAATAGAATAACGTCAGGAAATAAAATGACCGCGCTAAACGCGGTCATATCCCCCCTATAATCTGGAACGCTTAAAAGGGGCTTTAAAACGTCATTTATTTAGCGTCTGATTTACCATCAAAGCGCTTAATCCACTCGCCAATGATGTAATCGTAGTTATCAGAAGCCCAAACGAAATCATTTTCAATCATTAACTCGGTCGCATTCGTTGGATAGTGTGCAACAGGCTCAGCTAACTCACTAATCGCAATCACTGGATAGAACTTATTGTAAGAACGGTTTGCATCTTCAGATGCAGCAAAATCGATTAATGTTTGCGCCGCTGCTTCTTTATCAGTACCGGCAACAATAGCAGCTGCTTCCATATCCCAGCCCACACCTTCAGATGGGAAGATAAGTTCGATTGGAGCACCTTGACCTTTCAGTGTTGCGCCACGGAAAGCAAATGAAATGCCCATGGTTGCTTCACCAGTCGCCGCTAGGTTACAAGGCGCTGAACCTGAGTGGGTATAACGTGCGATGTTTTTGTGAAGACCTTCCATGTATTCCCAACCTGCTTCATCACCGAACTGTTGTAGCCAAGCTGAAACGTCTAAGAAACCTGTACCCGAAGAGGCTGGGTTAGGCATAACGATATGGCCTTGGTATTGAGGATCTTTCAGATCTTCCCAAGAGGTAGGCATCTCCAAACCGTGTTTCTCACCTTCGATAGTGTTGAAACAGATACCTGCAATCCATGCATCCATACCAATCCAGTGTGGTACTTCACGGCTATCACGGAATTTCTCATCGAGTTTATCTAGACCCTGAGGTGCGTATGGCGCTAAAAGGTTTTGGTTATCAAGAACCATCATAGAAGTGGCAGCTAGGCCCCAAATCACATCTGCCTGAGGGTTATTTTTTTCAGCAAGTAAACGTGCTGTAACCACACTCGTAGAGTCACGCATGAAATTAAGCTGAATTTCAGGATGAGCAGCTTTGAATGCATTTTCCAACTCACGAATTTGCTCAATTTCAAACGCGGTATAAACCGTCAGCTCTTGCTTTGCAAAAGCAGCAGCACTTGTTAAAGAAGCTGCGACTGCGGTAGCGAGCATCAGTTTGTTCATGTGAATCTCCGTCTTCATTATATTGATAGCCATATCGGCAATTAATTTTGAAGCTACTTTAATGTCAGAAGATTAAGTAAAAGTTACATATTAACGATTAATTTCTAGGTTTGACTTAAGTACACCTTAATTAAGGATTCATATCTTCGTCACTCGACTATATAAAAATACATTCATTATTTCTTCATCAAAACGAAATATAGAGAGTCTAGCTTTCGCTTTCTTAGTTTAAATGGAATAAACCTATGTTACCGCCATTAAAATCTTTAGTTGCCTTTGAAGCATGCGCTAGACATCAATCTATCACTAAAGCAGCAGATGAATTACATGTCACTCAAGCGGCAATCAGCCAACATATCAAAGCGCTAGAAGGCTATTTAGGGTTTGCTCTATTTAATCGTGAAAAGCGCCGTTTAAAGCTCTCATTACAGGGGCAACAATACTATCCAACAGTTCATCAATCACTGCGTGCAATTAGCCATCAAACCAAAGCCCTGACACACCGAAACGAGCCACAATTGCTTGCCGTCAAGGTCAATACATCGTTCGCTTATCATTGGCTATTACCAATGTTAGATGACTTTTATCAACAACACCCCTATATTCAAATTAAGCTCCACTCGGGAGATTGGCCTCAACTAGAAGCAAACCAAACTCACATCGATGTTGAGATTGTTAACGGACAACCCAGAGCAGATTTCCACTCGGAGCTTCTATGTAAAGAGTATTGGCTGGCAATTTGTAGTCCTGCTTTTAAACATAAGCATGCGCAGGCGTTGCAGACAGGAAAAATTGAAGAGCTCCCTGGTATTTTTGTTCGAGGCTACGCCGAAGGATGGCATGAGTGGCTCACAAGCAGCTCGTCCAATGTATCACCGCCTATCCAACAATATGAAGTCGAGAGCTCGATGATGGGTTTAGAGCTTGCAGCACAAGACGCAGGTATTATGCTTTGTCGTTCACTTAATGCGATTCCGATGCTGAAAAATGGTCGTGTTGTGATGATAAACAGCCATATCATTCCAGCTACCGATAACCACTACTTACAGTACGACCAAAACCTCTCTACACCAAAGGTTACGTTGTTTTCTGAGTGGTTGAGAAAGGCATTTTTACAACGCAGACCGGAAGAATCTTTTTTCTCGGCTGTGAATCAACAGCAATAAAGACATCAGTAAATTAAAGGAAAATCATGCACTACTTTCTGCTTGCTATCGCAATTGGCTCTGAAGTGATTGCGACCAGCGCCCTTGCCAAAACAAACGGCTTTACAAAACTAGTCCCAACGCTAGCATGTTTAGTCTTTTATTTCGTCTCATTCGCTTGTTTAGCACAAGTCGTCAAAGTGGTGCCTGTTGGTATTGCCTACGCTATTTGGTGTGGTGCAGGTGTCGTGCTAGTAGCTGGGGTGAGCTGGGTTGTCTATCAACAAAAACTCGATATGGCTGCTATCGTCGGCATCGGCTTCATTCTCGTGGGCACGACGATTATTAACCTCTTTTCACAGTCGGTTAGTCATTAACAAGCCCTATACGCCCCTTATCTTGTTTAGTGGGCGACGACGCTGAAACCTCTTCAGGCTTATCGCAATCGTATGTTGAGCCTGAGTGTGCTAACCGACCCTCATAGACGGTTAGCATGTTAATTATTCAGCGGTAACTTGAACCTATTCCTGCTCGGTTGGCTCATCCTCTTTTTCTTCAAGAGAGAAACTAAATAACCTGAGATCGGTTTAAGCCATCGCCATCAATCCTGATTTTTCTGTGCTTGTGATGTTAAGTGATGGCTTCTCTGGTTTTAAACAATAAGCGATCAGTCCACCCAGAAGATTTAGCATGAACCCA
>JBHOGO010000129.1:0-7788 GCA_043421945.1 bacterium sp. HQB-150
TGAAAAAAAGGCCTAACCGCTATGCGGTTAGGCCTTCTCGGAAGCGATAAGTCAGCTTAACTGACAAGCATTAGAGCGTAGGCTCCCTTTTTTGTGCGTCTTTATATATCTAGATTGGTTTTAGCGTTTTGGGCTACAAACCCTCGATCATGACGTTGATTGCAGCGATGATTTCATCATCAGTACAGTTCATGCATGTTCCTTTCGCAGGCATAGCGTTAAAGCCTTTAATCGCATGATCTGTCATGACCTCCATTCCTTGTGCAATACGTGGTGCCCATGCCGCGGCATCTTTTGTTGCTGGTGCACCTGCAATCCCCGCACTGTGGCAGGCAACGCAGTATGTGCCATAGACGTCATCACCTGAGCGTGGACCAGTATTGACCATTTGTTTAGCAGGAGCGTCGCCTTCTAGGTATACGGAGCCGACTGGCTTGATACGTTCCGCGATAGCACTATCGGACATGTTGGCTGCAAACGCAGAGGTTGTAACGACCAGCGCTGCCGTTACTGCGATAATTATTTGACGCAGAGTTGATTCCATTGGGCTCACCTTACACTTCCTAATCTTATTGTGTCTTTATCTTCGTCGCAGCAAAAATGGGTTGCGAACGAGAACGGCGTAAAAGGTTGTATTTTTGTAAAAGCTAAGTAAGTATATCTCGTAAGTTACGGTCGTGAAATATTAGAAAATAATTTGTATGAAGCGTATCATGGCTTATCTGCTCAATATTGCAGCGAAAGAACATTTATTTGAAAAAAATGCTAGACGTGAGGCGGTGTGATCCGTATTATTCAGCCTCGCCGAAAGGGCATAGAGCGCCCGTAGCTCAGCTGGATAGAGCGTTGGCCTCCGGAGCCAAAGGTCGAAGGTTCGAATCCTTTCGGGCGCGCCATCCGGATGTTTACTAAGATTTAGTAAATAGCAAATTGGCAAAAAGATATAATGGTGGCTATAGCTCAGTTGGTAGAGCCCTGGATTGTGATTCCGGTGGTCGCGAGTTCGAATCTCGTTAGCCACCCCATTATTTCGGTAACTTCGGTTTCCCTTCTCACTCAGTGAGATAAAACTTGTCGGTGAATAGCGCAGCTTGGTAGCGCATCTGGTTTGGGACCAGAGGGTCGGGGGTTCGAATCCCTCTTCACCGACCACTATTTTGATAATCGCTTTATCGCGGTTATGTAAACAAATAATGGTGGCTATAGCTCAGTTGGTAGAGCCCTGGATTGTGATTCCGGTGGTCGCGAGTTCGAATCTCGTTAGCCACCCCATTATTTCGGTAACTTCGGTTTCCCTTCTCACTCAGTGAGATAAAACTTGTCGGTGAATAGCGCAGCTTGGTAGCGCATCTGGTTTGGGACCAGAGGGTCGGGGGTTCGAATCCCTCTTCACCGACCACCTTCGAAAGCCTCGTCAGAAATGACGAGGCTTTTTTCGTTTATCTGTCGTTATCAAATCAGGCGGTGAAGCTGGTTAGTCTTCACTTGACCTATTGAGCCGCTTCTCTGCTACCGTGATGCGATTAATGGTCTCTTCCTTTCCCCTTAATCGTTTTTCTGCCTGCCTTTTTTGGTGCTGTTCGCTTGCATGTCTGGCGTTGCTCGCACCATTTATCGTAATAGCTGCTATTTCGGCGTCAAAATTAGCATTGACTAATTTGTTGGGCGTTTCATGATTTGTGCACCGTTTAAGGCTTCAGATTATTTGCTGAGATGAGGTGCAGTTATTAATACTTTAAAGGTCACTCAGTAAGCTTCCAGATATTAAGCAGTAATTTAGATAAACATGCTGATTATGAGTTTATTAGTGAAATATAATGCTTTATTGATTGAGTTTTTAGGTTTTGTAAATGCTTTGTGAATGAAAATCTATTGCTTTATATTAACCTTTTAGTATCGTGTTTTATGCTATTTTATGTCTTATTTATGGTCATATAAGCTATTTTAATGGTTAATTAAAGACGGGGAAGTGTGATAAATAAACGTTTGGAGTACTATTTTGTGAGGGAAGTAACGAAAAATGCAGGATTTTATATATTTGTTGATTTATTGCACATTGGCTATATTTAGTCATATTTTGTGACGTTTTATTCGATAGATACGTTTTTATTTAGGTTTTTATCATGCTGTTGTTGATTTCCTGTGAAATTTTTGCCATTTTTATAGGCTCTTCTCTGACCAGTACAATTGTAGTTAGTGAAAGGATGCAGTTTTTCAGACAGGCATAGGAATGCCACGCAGTTTAGGATCGGAACATGGCGCTATTGGAAGTTAAAAATCTTCGTATCGAATATCCATCTCGTCACGGTGTACATGCCGCGGTGAAATCGTTGAGCTTTGAAGTACAACGTGGAGAGATTGTTGGAGTTGTGGGAGAATCCGGCGCAGGTAAATCTACCGTTGGTAATGCCGTCATTGATCTTCTTAGTCCACCAGGGCGCATTGCCAGTGGCGATGTTTATCTTGATGGTCAGTTGATTTCAGGCTTAACGCCAGAGCAGATGCGTTCAGTGCGTGGCTCGAAAATTGGTTTTATCTTTCAAGACCCGATGACGTCGTTAAATCCGCTGTTTACTGTTGAACAGCAGATCACCGAAACCATCCTAACCAACCTCGATGTTTCTGCTGAAGAAGCGCTATCACGTGCTATCAACTTGATGGATCAAGTCGGTATCCCTGAGCCTGAACTTCGCATTAAACAATTCCCTCACCAATTCTCTGGTGGTATGCGTCAGCGTGTCGTGATTGCGATTGCCCTTGCAGGTGAGCCTGACCTTATTATTGCCGATGAGCCAACAACGGCATTAGATGTCTCTATTCAAGACCAAATCCTTAACTTGATCCGAGATCTCTGCGTAAAGAAAAACGTCGGCTGTATGTTGGTAACACACGATATGGGTGTTGTATCTAACGTGACCGACCGTATCGCAGTGATGTATCGCGGTGATTTGGTTGAATTTGGGCCAACTAAAAAGGTTTTAGGTAAGCCTGAACATCCGTATACCCACAGCTTAATTTCTGCTGTCCCTCGTTCTGATGTCAAACTTGAACGCTTCCCGCTGGTGAACTACATCGAAGAAGCTAGCGAGATGAAGCAGCTTGATATCAAAGAGCATTGGTTAGGGCAAAGCCAAGACCAAAAGGCGTATACCGGAGCGTTGTTACAGGTTCAGGACGTCAATCTGCGTTTTGTGACCAAAGATTCTTTCTTCGAGAGTCGTCGCCAATATGTCCAAGCTTCAAATGAAGTGAGCTTTGAAGTCTTTGAGGGCGAAACCTTTGGTTTAGTTGGTGAGTCAGGTTCTGGAAAGTCGACCATTGCGCGAGTGATTGCCGGTCTTTACCCGCCAGATGATGGCAAGGTGATCTTTGAAGGTATCGACTTGACGGGGCTTAAAGATGAGAAAGCCCGTCGTCCAATGCGTCGTCAGATGCAGATGGTTTTCCAAAATCCTTATACGTCGATGAACCCGCGTATGAAGGTACAAGATATTATTGCGGAGCCTATTCGCTTCCATAAGCTCACTGATAATGAGCAGCAAACCCGCCAAATCGTCGCTGACTTACTTGATCATGTCGGTCTCGGTAGCGCATCTGGTGTGAAATACCCCCATGAATTCTCTGGTGGCCAGCGTCAGCGTATCTCGATTGCTCGCGCGCTAGCGACCCGTCCACGTCTTTTGATTTGTGACGAACCAACTTCAGCGCTTGATGTTTCTGTTCAAGCGCAAATTTTAAACCTGCTGAAGGATCTGCAGGACGAGCTCAACCTGACGATGCTGTTCATCAGCCATGATTTACCGGTGATTCGTCAGATGTGTGATCGTATTGGGGTGATGCAAAAAGGCACGCTGTTGGAGGTTTCTCCGACAGAGCAGCTCTTTAAGTCGCCACAACATGAATATAGCCAACACTTGATTTCGCTGATGCCTGAATTTACAGGAATGCGTGAAAGCGCGACAGCAGCGGTTTCGAGCTAGGTATAAAAACGATAACCATCCAAACACAACATGTAGAGAACAGGGAGTTCGCTCCCGGCATAAAGGAGTTATGCAATGAAAACCATCAAAACTAAGCTGGCTATTGCCCTAGTAGCAGCAGGTTTGAGCTTTGGCTCTGTAGCAGCAGATATCAAAGTTGCGTACGATGCGGATCCAGTTTCAATGGACCCACATGAGCAACTATCTGGCGGTACGCTACAGCTGTCGCACATGGTCTTTGACCCATTGGTTCGCTTTAAGCAAGATTTGGACTTTGAACCACGTTTGGCGACAAAATGGGAGCGTATTGACAATGACACGTTCCGCTTCCACTTACGTGAAGGGGTAAAGTTTCATTCTGGCAATACCATGACGGCTGACGATGTTGTTTGGACGTTCCAGCGCCTAAAAGATTCACCAGACTTTAAAGCAATCTTCGACCCATTCTCGGCGATGGAGAAAGTGGATGACTATACCGTTGACCTAAAAACAACCGGTCCATACCCGTTAGTTCTACAAACGGCGACATACATCTTCCCAATGGACAGCAAGTTCTATACCGGTATGACAGAAGATGGTCGTGATAAAGCAGAGATCGTTAAACACGGTAACTCATTTGCTTCAACGAACATGTCTGGTACAGGTCCATTCATCGTGACGAGCCGTGAGCAAGGCGTAAAGGTTGAGTTCGAACGCTTTGATGGCTACTGGGATGCAGCTTCTCCGGGTAACGTTGATAAAATTACTCTTCAACCTATCAAAGAGAATGCGACACGTGTTGCCGCACTTCTTTCTGGTGGTGTTGACATGATCGCACCTGTTGCACCCAATGATCACCAACGTGTTGAGTCGTCAAAAGATCTCGACTTAGTGACACTGCCAGGTACGCGTCTGATTTCGTTCCACATGAACCAAAACAGCAATGAAGCACTGAAAGATGTGCGTGTTCGTCAGGCAATTATTCATGCGATTAACAACGACGGTATCGTGCAGCGCATCATGCGTGGCTTCGCGACAACGGCATCACAGCAGAGCCCAGTAGGCTATGCGGGTCACAACGAAGCGCTAGAAGTGCGTTTTGATGTTGAAAAAGCGCAAGAGTTAATGAAAGAAGCAGGCTATGCAGACGGCTTCACGTTGACCATGATGGCACCGAATAACCGTTATGTTAATGATGACAAGATTGCTCAAGCGGCAGCGGCAATGCTTTCTAAGATCGGTATTAAGGTTGATCTGAAGACATTACCAAAAGCGCAATACTGGCCTGAATTTGATGTCTGTGCAGCAGATATGATGATGATTGGTTGGCACGCAGATACAGAAGATTCAGCGAACTTCACTGAGTTCTTGACGATGACGCGTAACGAAGAGACGGGCCGTGGTCAATACAACTGTGGTTACTACTCTAATGCAGAAGTGGATGGTTTGATTGAAGCATCAAACGTTGAAACTGACCCTGCAAAACGTGCAGCTCAACTGCAAAAGGTAGAAGAAATTCTTTATACCGATGCTGCATACGTTCCGCTACATTGGCAAAACCTTGCGTGGGCTGCAAAGTCTAACGTGAAAATTGAGCCAATTGTGAATGCGATGAACTTCCCGTACTTCGGTGATCTGGTTGTAGAAAAATAATTTTCACTGCAACAACGTCAGGCCAGGGCTGGCCTGACGTTTCTTTAGTTTATGAAAGGGATTAAGAAATGTTTACGTTTCTGGTTAAGCGCCTTTATCAGGCACTGATAGTGATGTTTGTGATCAGTCTGGTCGCGTTTGCGATTCAGGATAACCTAGGTGATCCGCTACGTGAGCTCGTGGGGCAATCTGTTTCTGAGGCAGAGCGACAAGCACTGCGCGATGAATTGGGACTGAATGACCCATTTGTGACTAAGTATGCACGCTTTATCGGCAATGCTGTACAGGGTGACTTAGGGACATCTTACTTCTTTAAGCGTCCAGCATTGGATGTGATTACTGATAAATTAGTCGCAACGCTTGAATTGGTCTTTGGGGCAAGTGTCATTATTGTTGTGCTCTCGATACCACTCGGTGTTTACTCTGCGATTAATCCAAAAAGCTTTTTTACCAAAGTCATCATGGCATTCAGCAGTGTCGGTATTTCGGTGCCGGTATTCTTAACGGCCATTATGCTGATGTATGTCTTCTCTATTGAGCTCGGTTGGCTGCCGTCGTTTGGACGGGGCACCACCACAAGCCCATTTGGTTGGGAATCGGGTCTCTTTAACTTAGATGGATTGGCGCACCTTGTTCTACCATCTGTCGCGTTAGCGTCCATTATGCTGCCGCTTTTCATCCGCCTCGTTCGCTCTGAGATGCTTGAGGTCTTGGGCTCGGAATACATTAAATTCGCCAAAGCGAAAGGCTTGGGATTAAACAAAATCCATTATCAGCATGCCCTTAAAAACACTATGCTACCCGTGATTACCGTGGGTGGGGTGCAGATCGGTACAATGGTTGCCTACACCATCTTAACTGAGACGGTTTTTCAATGGCCGGGGACAGGCTTTTTATTTTTAGAAGCCATCAACCGTGTTGATACGCCGTTGATTACAGCATACGTTATTTTTGTAGGACTCATTTTCGTGGTCACCAATACCATTGTGGATCTGCTTTACGGTCTGATTAACCCGACTGTTGACCTGACTGGCAAAGGAGCATAACTGATGTCGACGACGCCAATGACACCTAACCGTTTTCAACGTTTTTTAGATTCTGATTTCTTCTATTATTTTAAGCGCGACAAAGTCGCAATGTTTAGTTTTGCGGTTTTCTTAACCTGTGTGTTAAGTGCGATTTTTGCGCCACTACTCGCGCCGATTAACCCGTATGATCCTACGGCTATCGACATTATGGATTCGGAGATGGCGCCAGTGTGGTTGGAGTACTCTGACCCACGCTTCTTACTCGGAACTGATCCGCAAGGGCGCGATATCTTATCGACCATCCTGTACGGAATGCGTATCTCACTGATCATTGGTTTGTTAGCTGTTGCTGTACAAATGGTCTTAGGGATTGTGATTGGACTCTGTGCCGGTTATTTTGGTGGCCGTATTGATAGCTTCTTAATGCGTTTTGCGGATATCCAATTATCATTCTCTACCATGATGGTAGCGATCATCGTTTCTGCCATTTTCAGAGCGGGCTTAGGAACACAGCTCTATAGCCAATATGCGGTGATCATGTTGGTGGTGATTATCGGTATCGCCGAGTGGCCACAGTATGCGAGAACGATTCGAGCGTCGGTGCTAGCCGAGAAGAAGAAAGAGTACGTGGAGGCAGCCAAAGTGATGGGCTTTAAAGCACCGCGTATTATGTTCCGTCATATATTGCCGAACTGTTTATCGCCAATCTTGGTGATCTCAACGGTACAAGTGGCGAACGCGATTATGTCAGAAGCGGCTTTATCCTTCTTAGGCTTGGGTTTGCCGGTTGATCAACCATCATTAGGCTCGCTGATTAGCATCGGCTTTAATTACATCTTCTCGGGTGCATGGTGGATTACCGCTTTCCCTGGCATTGTACTAGTGGTGCTTGTCTTGGTGATTAATTTACTTGGCGATTGGCTACGAGATGTCTTTAACCCGAAAATATATAAAGGGTAGTCTCCATTCCACTCAAACAAGGCGGCCTTATTAGGTCGCCTTTTTTATGCCAGAGGTTAAGTCAACTTTAGAATGCGCTGGCGACAAGAGCCGTTAGATACTCACACTGAATAATACCAAACTGGAAAATTAACTGGTCAGGTTGATCCACTCTCTTGAACACATTTTTGATACCCTTTGGGGACTCA
>JBHOGO010000012.1:0-10540 GCA_043421945.1 bacterium sp. HQB-150
AGAAGTTCACCTGAACCCAGAAAAAGAAGCTGCTTGATAATTAGTCAAGTAGTGACAACTAGCTTGAAAAACGCCGCGAATGGCACGATACCAATACCAGCCCCAATCCAAAACTGTTCATCTTCTAATTCAATCTGGAAGTGTCCATAGCCTCCCTCAACAGTCACTGGCTGGCCTTGATGAATCGTATTGATCAGTTTACTGGTATAGTCTCCTAGTGCTTTTACGCCAAATTCTATGATATTACTGCTGTTGTCGTAGTTCAAAATAGAGAAAGGATGAGGAGACTCACCATCTTGAAAATCAAGGTAAGCAAATTGTCCTTCTCTGTAGTGAAGTGGTTTGTCTAACTGGATAGAGAATCGAACAACTTCATCTCTACCGGCAACAGTTGGTAGTGTAGCTCTGCTTGAACAAACACTAAATTGTGGTCACCTGTCTGAATGTAACTGCTGTCGTCCCTATCGGCTCTATTGGCATGAATCTCAAACCACATACGCTCGCCATTTCTCCGAGTGTAGTCTGATACGTCACTGCCAATTACGACACTTTTTATCTCATGATTTGCGACAAGAATACTCTGCCCTAGAGGCCATGGTGGTGCGTATGCCAACCCAGGTTGTTCTTTGATATATACCGTTTTATTTAAAACTTGAATAATACCTTGTTGTCCGAGTGACACTTGAACAAAACCGCTAAGTGCATATACCGTCAAACCGCCAATCAACATGTAATACTTATAGTGTGTAAGGATCTGCCATCTGCTCTTTATCGATTCAAAAACCTGCTTGCCAGCAAAGTCTTTTGTATACCAACCTTTTACAGTATCAAACAGCGACACTTGCTCTAGTACCTCATTCTTGATCAAGCTTTTTAAGCCCGAAACCAGAAGCTCAAGACCAGAAAGACCGATTAATAATGCAATAATAACAGCCACTAACTCGTCAATATCAATACCCAGTAGCAGACCAATCAAGGAGAATAAGACGGCTATTGATGTGAACAGATCAACCATACTGTGATAGCCATCTGCCTCTAGTGCTAAAGATCCTGTTTTCTTACCAACATAGGTTTTCAGTCGTGCAATCGCGAACACACTGAGAATAATAAACATCACACCAAAAATACCCAACCAGATATTCTCGACATCAACAGAGGCATACTGTCTCGTACTCATTATAATTTGGTAAGGAATACACAAGATGACGAGGGCTGCTAAAACAACCGTCATCGATTCGATTTTTCTCGCGATACTAATGCGCTTTTCATTACCTGTTCGGTCTTGCCATACCTTAATCAGCATGCACATTAGAAAAATAACTGACACTGATAAATCAGTCACTGAATGGTAAGCATCAGCCATGAGCGCTGAGCTTCCGGTGAAATAAGCTAACAGCACCCTAAACAACGTAAGAGCAACGTCTGCAGCTATTGTTATTAACGACGTTAGTAAGCGTTTATCAGACAACATGAACACATAACCTTGTAAATTGTAGGGTATTTATACGTATCAATTGCTACAATAAAGTGACAACTTATTAACCGCTAAACCCATACGCTCTATCGATTTTGTTAGCAATTTCGCCGTGAACCTTCGTCCGATTTTAGGGCGGGGATATAAGGTCAATGTGCCTAACATCGATAATGACTTATTTGGGTCACTTCAATACTGCTAACTTTCCGTAAAGCGGTATATCACAATGGTTTTGCAGGTCTTGATCATGTCAATCGTGGTTATGAATTTCCGTAGTTCGACTTTTTACGACCCTTTGGCAGGTTTTGATCTCGCTGAAAGTATCTAAAACATGGCGTTCTCCCTTCGGTCGGGTCATGCCGTTGCTTCGCGCCTCCCGCGATGCGCCGCGTTCGTAAGGCAATAAATTGCCAACGGCTGCGTGCGCCCTGCGAACAATCCCCCAACGCAACATCAAAAGCCCCGTCTTCGCCAGGAAGTGTCCGTAAGCGATGACGGTGTCTGCGTCACTCATTGTCCCCTTACTCGTTTCACTGTCGGCCCGCTCAGACTGTTCACCGTTGCCCAGCGTTAGCCCTTCATCAAGGGTGAAATGCACCCCAAGCCGGTTTTTTAAAGCGCACAAAAAACAGTCTTGTGGCCCTTGATTCTGTGCCCCCGCCGGTCATTCGGACAGTCGGGCGGGAACCGGAAAGTGAAACTCAAACAGCAAGGAGACAGGCCATGAGCAACGCAACCCCCAATATCGCAACGGACACTAACCTCTCCAATACGGGCAAAGAGGGCTTCCCAAAAAATGAACCTTTGAAAAGCGTTAAAGCGTTCATTTCACCTCAAGAATGGGGGGTGATTGAAGAAGCGCGCGCGATCATAAAACGGCGGTCTCAACGCCAATCTGAGATTGAGGCGACCGATCCTACTTTGGCGAAAACCTTGGCGTTGTTGACGCTGGGCAGCCTTGAACATGAGGCCTTTGGATTGATGTTGCTCGATACTCGACACCGATTGATTGCATCGACCGTGTTGTTTCACGGCACCATTGACGCTTGCGGTGTTTATCCGCGGGACGTAGTTGCTGAGGTGATACAACACCATGCCGCTGCGGTCATTTTTTTTCATAATCACCCATCGGGCAGCCTTATGGCTTCGCAAGCTGACCGTCGGATCACTCGCCGTTTAAAGGATGCGCTAGCGCTTATCGATGTGCGGGTTCTCGATCATTTAATTGTCGGTGATGACGACTGTCTGTCTTTTGCCGACCACGGTTGGATTTAACCATTTTTTGCAGGGCTGGCTAGCCAGCCCAATCTGAACTCAGGCGTTATACCATGGACAAGAAAGATCGCTTTTCAGTACGGTTTCTGCCTTGTGTTTTTCAGGCCAAAATGTGCGTGATCCCCGCGAATTATCCTGCCCCAGTTCGGCTAGTCGATGCCGTTGCCGCCACCGAGGTTTCCTTGGTTGAAAATTTTTCTCGCGCCCACATGCATCCTGTCGATGAGTTTGACGCCTTCACCAAAGACTTCAATCCTGTTGCGTCGATAGCCTAATGCCTTATTTCACCTCGACTTGGCATTTTAATTGAAACATCAACACTCTTTGATCGCATACTGATACTGCTGTAATTGGGGAATTTTAATGGCTCGTTCATCAATGAAAAAATGGAATCCGTGAAGCGCAGCAACGCACGTAGAGAAAGCTTAAAAAACCGCTTGACCATCGGTGCTGTGACGATGGCGGTATCACTGAACTGAAATCAGCGACCGCGTCTTCCTTGATGAGGCTGACATTCCCAAGATTTAATCGCTTCTTCATCGAACTAAAAGGTAATTGACCCACGATTCACGAGTGCTTGGTGGTTTTGCACATCGTTTTGCTCATTTTAGCGCCTAGAAGTCTGCTCTTAACGGTCAGATAGCAGCATTGGCTAAGAGTTCAAACCTATTTAGTCAACAAAGCCTGTCAAACTTCTTGCTCTTCGACATCATCGTTCTTTAATATATACAATAATGAATTTACAGCAATGAGTGAGAAAGATGAAAGAAATATCTGGATTTAAAGGAACGTTAGTTTTGACGAAAAGTGCAAGCTATAGAAAACAAAAAGATGCTGGTCAGAACCATGCCTATGAATACTTAGAATTTGAGGGTATAAATGGTAATAACATTCGAGTTGAAAATGTTCGAGTGCATGAGACGCTTTACCCTTACATTAAACTAGATGGTAATGAAAAGTATTATGTCGTTTGCAAATCTATGGGGCAAAAGATAATTGTTGCTATTCGTAATGGAAATAAGGAACACACTCTTCTTAACAAAATTCCTCAAAACCCTGGTTTCTTTAATAGGATGCTTCTAAATACTGTCTTGAGTAACAGCATGAAAGACCTCAAGACTATTCTGGAAAGACACAATTTCAACACTGAACCAAGACATGATGATGTTGTTATTTAATCTACGTGATTACCATCGAGCCTCAGCCAGTTTAAATAGTCATTGAGGCATCAGGTGTTGTTTGGATACTCTAATAAATTAACTGCCTCAACACCTTTACATTATCAAAGTGAAGGCTAGCTCTCTATCTGATGCTTACTTTTATGGTGGCATAGAGGACTAGCAAGTTTTGAATGTGAGTGTTGATTATACGCAATGGGACCACCGCCTGTCGCTACGCGCAGGCTACAACTTCGATAACGGTCTAATGATAAATGCACGTGTTCACCCTGAATTCTTTTATGACGATTGGATTGGTGTGGATGAGAACCGGTAATGAAGTGAACTACGGTACTAACCTAAATGGTCGTACTTTTCACTGATGAAAGCACCTATCATCGCTCCTTATTCACTTTCACCTTCCAGCAACGTTTGAAAGTAAAATTTATTTAACTCAGACTGCTCTTTAAAGCTTGCCCCGTAGAGCTCTGAGTGTAACTGAAGACTCTCCAGCCTCAGCACGCTATACGCACTACTATCTTTTTACCAAGTAACCTGCATAATCGTTCCCTTGAAGTATGCCTGAAACCCAGAGAGTAGGATAACGACTAACCGAAAGTGGATAGTTACCGTCCATTTTCGAGTTACGCAACAAAACCCCACAATATCTGCGTGGAACTACCAATATACTCAAGAAAATGTCTTATGTAGAAGGAATACTGTAATGGCTTTGGCACTAAATGTACCAACATTGAGTTTTACCGGTGAGGGAGCTGTTGAGGAATCGGTTTCGATCCTTCGTTAGAAGGACCTCAACAAAGCTTTAGTTGTAACCGATTCACATTTAGCTGAACTTGGAATATTAGACTCGCTATTCGGAGCATTTTATAATAGCTATATTGCCTAATTATTTAAGAGGAGTTCCTTTAGGAGCAACATCGTCATAGGTTGCATTAGGAAAGTCAGCCATTTTGATTGCATCAAGGTACAAATAATGATCATTTTTCATAGCACTTAAATCACCAGTAAAATACATCCCCCATGAAGGGTAGATGCCGTTGTCATCGTTGTAACCAAACTGGATATTATGTTCGTTTAACACTTTCTCCCCGTCTACCCAAAGCTCTATTAAACCATTTTTTTCATCAGAGTAATCCACTTTAACGTGCACAACAAAATCAACCCATCGATCTAAGTAATTACTTTTAGCGCCCGGAATGGTGTAATACTCAGTACCTTTACCTACTCTAGTGAGACTCAATTCATCATCATCCCACTTCCAACTACCATGCAAACCATCTTCATTCATGGTAATACTAAAAGGAGGATTTCGAGAGTGCTCGTTTAGGCGCCTATCTGCACTAGCATGGATTTGAAAAAACAGCCAGTCGTACCCTTTTAAAGTCCCGTCCTTCTTTTTTTCATTAGTCTTGTCGCTCACTTCTGTTTTAGTCCCTTCGCTAGGGAAATACATACTAAACCCAAACCAAGCTTCAGCTCCCATCACCGTGTCAGTTTTATAGCCATGGAACATAGCTTTTCGGTCGACATTTTCAAGCGTATTTTTGTCACCATTATAAGATTCAGGGTTTTCGTGGTGCCAGACCAATTTTGCTGAATACTTTCCATCGCGAACAATTTTATCCTCTAAAACAAAAGAGTGATCGCCTTGCAACTGGTTAAATAGGAATTGTGGAGGTATGTTTTTATCTAAACCTGGGGTCGCACCTTTACCTACAGAACTTTCTGCATTCCATCCTCCGTTCTCAAAAGACTCATCAACTTTATAAGTAGTATCAGAAAAAACTGAACTGCTAAAAATAAGCAAAACTAAAGGCGAAATGGTAATTTTTGTGACAGTCCCCAAGGACAAAGAGGTTAAACGATACATTATTATTCCCTTTCAAGTTTTAATTAAATAGAAACATATTTACTGCGTTTATTTTTGTGGTGATTGATTGATTCATTGCTCGCTTATAATAAGTGAACCATTGTTTCAACTTTAAGCGTACATTAATGTAAACACATGGTTATCTAACTTTCAAACTTAAAATATATAATTTGAGGTTAGGCACAACTTTTATCGTTCCGAGATATACTTAACGGTTATTTTTCGATTAGTCCATTAGCAAGGTGCTGATTGGCGCTGTGATTGCAGCCTCTGATAACGAACTCTTATGGTAGCCATGTTTTATTTTCCAATTTTGTTGACCCATATAGCGTAAGCGGGCATTTCTATCCACCTAGCTATTTGATGTGATTGTAGGTATGAGGTAACAAGTTGCTGACTTCATTGCTTTCTTCACGTTGAGGTAATTCGGTTAATACATGTCGCAGATAAGCGTAAGGCTCAGCACCATTGGCGCGACAACTCAGCATAATACTGAACAGTACGCGCTAGCATCTGCACTACTTGGTGTATCACATCGGTTTTGCAGGTCTTGATTACGTCAATCGTGGCTATAAATTTCCGTAGTTCGACTTTTTACGACCCTTTTGCAGGTTTTGATCTTGCTGAAAGCATCTAAAACGTGGCGTTCTCCCTTCGGTCGGGCAATAAATTGCCAACGGCTGCGTGCGCCCTACGAACAATCCCCCAACGCAACATCAAAAGCCCCGTCTTCGCCAGGAAGTGTCCGTAAGCGATGACGGTGTCTGCGTCACTCATTGTCCCCTTACTCGTTTCACTGTCGGCCCGCTCAGACTGTTCACCGTTGCCCAGCGTTAGCCCTTCATCAAGGGTGAAATGCACCCCAAGCCGGTTTTTTAAAGCGCACAAAAAACAGTCTTGTGGCCCTTGATTCTGTGCCCCCGCCGGTCATTCGGACAGTCGGGCGGGAACCGGAAAGTGAAACTCAAACAGCAAGGAGACAGGCCATGAGCAACGCAACCCCCAACATCGCAACGGACACTAACCTCTCCAATACGGGCAAAGAGGGCTTCCCAAAAAATGAACCTTTGAAAAGCGTCAAAGCGTTAATTTCACCTCAAGAATGGGGGGTGATTGAAGAAGCGCGCGCGATCATAAAGCGGCGGTATCAACGCCAATCTGAGATTGAGGCGACCGATCCTGCTTTGGCGAAAACCATGGCGTTGTTGTCGCTAGGCAGCCTTGAACATGAAGCCTTTGGATTGATGTTGCTCGATACTCGACATCGATTGATTGAATCGACCGTGTTGTTTCACGGCACCATTGACGCTTGCGGTGTTTATCCGCGGGACGTGGTTGCCGAGGTGATACAACACCATGCCGCTGCGGTTATTTTTTTTCATAATCACCCATCGGGCAGCCTTAAGGCTTCGCAAGCTGACCGTCGGATCACTCGACGTTTAACGGATGCGCTTGCGCTTATCGATGTGCGGGTTCTCGATCATTTAATTGTCGGTGATGACGACTGTCTGTCTTTTGCCGACCACGGTTGGATTTAACCATTTTTTGCAGGGCTGGCTAGCCAGCCCAATCTGAACTCAGGCGTTATACCATGGACAAGAAAGAGCGCTTTTCAGTACCGGTTTCGGCTTTGTGTTTTTCGGGCCAAAATGTGCGTAAAACGGCTGTGAGCAAAGCGGAAGATGCACAACTTTATGCCAGCTTATGCGCGCAAGGTGTGTTGCAAAATCTGATTGTTTCGCCACCGAATGAGGAAGGTCTTTACCCCGTTGAAGGTGGGGGGCGTCGCCTCAAGATGCTGCAAAGAATGGTGAAAAAGGGCGTGATCCCTGCGGATTATCCTGTTCCTGTTCGTCTAGTCGATGCCGTTGCCGCCAGCGAGGTTTCGTTGGTTGAAAATTTTGCGCGCGCCAACATGCATCCCGTCGATGAGTTTGACGCCTTCACCGCCATGATCACCCAAGAAGGCGCAACGCTGGCTGATGTTGCTCAACGTTTCGGGGTAACGCAGCGGTTTGTTAAGCAACGCATGGCACTCAGCGCTGTTCATCCAACCATTCTAACGGCCTACCGTCACGGTGAAACCACACTGGACAAAGTCATGGCGTTTACCGTCGCAGACCCCGAACGCCAATTAACAATATGGGAAGCGGTCAAGTCGTGGCATAGCCTGTCACCCGCGAATATTCGTTTAAAGTTGAAGGCGGAAGCCGTGACAGAGACCTTTGGCTTATTGACGTTTATTGGTGGCAAAGCCGCGTATGTCAAAGCGGGTGGGGTCGTGACAAAAGATCTCTTCGGTGATGACGAGTACTTTGATGATCGTGCGTTGATTGAGTCTCTTGCCCGTGAAAAGTTAGCTCCCGACGTTAACGCCTTGCGTGAAAGTGGTTGGGGATGGGTCGAGGTGATTTTAGAGCCTGATTATGAACCGTCGAAAGGGTTTAGCGAGTTGCGCGACACGGAAGAGAGTGACGATTTTAAAGCGATCGCAGGGTGTAAGCTCTTGCCAAATTATCGTGGTGAATTTGTGACGGTGTCAGGGTTGGTGAAGAAAAGCGATCGCGGGTCGTTAGCCAAATTAAGAAAATTGCAGTCTCTTGAAGCCAAAGCCGTGACTGACAAATCCCATGAAGATGCCCCCAGTGAGCCTTTACCTGCTCGTTATTCAGGCGCATTGTGCCGCGATCTTGCCGACCATCACTTGCTGATCACCCAACATACTTTGATGAGCAACCCCATGGCAGGGCTCGATCTGCTGCTGTATAGCGTTTGCGTCGCTGTGTTTGATGGAAAAGGAAAAAACCCTTTAGCCATTGAGTTCAAGAGTACCGTTCCCCATGGTGACAATCTCACTGGTAATCAGGCAATCGACAACATCAACGCGTTTCGAAGCGCCTTGCCGTTGGCATGGCTTGATCAACCGAATACCGTTGCGGCTTTTCGTGATTTTTGTGCCTTGAACGAACAAGACAAAGCACGGTTGCTGGCTTTTGTCAGTGCGTCAGTCACAAAAGCCAACCCATCAACGGATTCAGTTGATAGTAGTGTCACCCAAGCGATTATTGCTGATCTATCCCCTGATTGGTCTGCGTATTGGCGACCGAACGCTACCGCGTTTTTTAATCGGATCAGCGTCGATGAAATGATTGAGATTGCGAAACCCGTCATGTCAACGGCATGGTGCGCAGTGGCAAGTTCAAAGAAAAAGAATGTGTTAGCGGCTGAGATGGCAGCGATGGTCAGCGGTGAGGCGGCAGGGTTAACGGAGCAGCAACGTCAGTACTTTTTAAAGTGGATGCCCCAAGGCTTTGAAGTCTCGCAGTCCGTTGACGACCTCACCGCTTCTTCTGTCGGTTAACTATTTGGATTTGGGAAACATAATATATGGGAAACTATTGTTTCCCGTTTCCCATAAGAGTAGAATAAAAAATCATCACTTTTGCTTATTTGGAGTCTCCCATGGCCGCACAATCGACGATTAACTTTGAAGTGGTATCGAAAACCGCACTTGCAATGATCACCCAAGGGGTAAAGCCGACTGTTCGTGGTGTAATTGCCGTCACGGGCGGGAAAACGGAAACCGTGTCTCAACTGCTTCGTGATTTTCACGATAAACGTAATGCCGAAGTACTAAAAATGGCCGATGAGCTTGGCAGTAGCGCTATTGCGCGGTTACTGGCTGATGAAGTTCAAGCCGTGGTCGAACGGAAAACCGCCAACATGCAACAAGTGATGGATGAACAGCGTGATCAGCTGACTGAGGTCATTGAGCTGTTGTCGGAAAAAGAGAAGGATTGCCAGCATCGCATTGAGATGGCAGAAGCGAAAGCCGTGCAGGCCATTAATGATGCCAATGAAGCGATCAGTAAAGCGAATGCGCGTTCAGAGCAAGCGGAAGATCGTGCAAATGCCTTAGCGATAACCACTCAGGAAGCCCAGCAACACGCTGAGGAAACCGTTGCCGCGACGAATGCCAAGTGTGATTTGCTTGTCAATAATGCCAACAATGAAGCCAAAGCGCTCGTTGAAGCGGCTGACAAGCGGGCAGATAAAGCAGAGCAAGAGGCTGGTAGTCTTCGTGAGCAAGTAAAGCTGCTGAGCATTGAGCAAGCCAAGCGCGAGATTGAACAAGCACAATACGCAGCAACGGTTGCCGAGCATCAAAAAGTGGTCGAACAACTGGCAGATGATCGCGCGACGTTGATCAAAGCACAAACCCAGCAAGAAAACCTCGCGTTGGATGTGTCACGTTTGAACAGTGAATTAATCGAAGCGAAAGGGGATGGCAAGTTATTGGCGAGTGCGCAAGGTCAGCTACTTGAGCTTCAAAAGCAACTGTCTCAAGCGCAAACTGAATTGTTCCAGTCTGAACGTGAGCGTGAATCATTATCGCTGGCACTGCGTAATAATGCGCAAGAGTAACTTTTTTAACGCTGCTTAGCGTATCCAAGGGCGCTATCATGGTTTTTAAAGAAAGGGTGTTGCAACGATGCATCGTTAGTCATCTGTTTTTCTGATTTTTGTTCTGCTGAATGCAGCGAAGAATTTTCAGAATATATCGAAGCTGAAATGTCTTCTGTGCTGCTTGAGATTAAAGATATTGAAGCACTATGTGGCGGTGATTCGAAAGTGCCCTGAATCATGAGCAGTACAAGGTGTTTTTCCATTAAGTGCTTTGAACTATGAGTAATAGAAGGTGTATTTCGACGTAGGTGTAAAAGTATCGTTAAGTTAGGCTTA
>JBHOGO010000012.1:10640-78172 GCA_043421945.1 bacterium sp. HQB-150
CGACGTAGGTGTAAAAGTATCGTTAAGTTAGGCTTATTGTGTCACTTCAATACTGCGAATTTTCCGTAAAGCGGCATATCACACCAGTTTTGCAGGTCTTGATCACATCGATCGTGGCTATAAATTCCCTACATCAACTTTTTACGACAGTTTTTCAAGTTTTGAGCAAGCCAATCGTGGCTATTGAGTCTTATTTTGTTCTGTTGAATGCAGCGAAGAATTTTCAGAATATATCGAAGCTGAAATGTCAGCTGTGCTGCTTGAGATTGGAGATATTGAAGCAGTATGTGGTGGTGCTCTCCCTTCGGACGGAGCATTCCACTTCTTCGGGGTATCAGGCAATGCTTTGCTAGCCTCCAACACCAGGAAGTGCCCTGTTTGGCATTACAGAGGCCGCCAGTCAATATACTGCTGTTTAACAACCGACGTGCTACACAGCACTACGGTTGAAATTCATGTTGCTGGCCGTTCGTGGCGCAGTTGGAGCTTACACTTTTTTCGTAACATAAAAGCTGCAATTAGCGATATCAAAAAAGGATAATTAACACTTCCTCCACTTGACCCGACCTCCTTAGCTGGTAAAGCTGTATCTGTATCTGTATCTGTATCTGTATCTGTATCTGTATCTGTATCTGTATCTGTATCTGTATCTGTGCCGGTATCGGTAGATACGGTGACAGAAAAAGTCTCATCAACGCGTTCGCCAATAAGATTAAAGGCTGAAACAGTGATTGTATTTTTCCCCTCATTGAGCAAATAACTTAACTCAAATTCTCCCCCTAACCCAAGCTCCTCCTCATGCGTAACACCATTAACAGAAACAGACAAAGACACCGCATTCTCTGCTACACCCGAAATAGAAATTTTGGCATCTTGCATATCAAAACTGAAGTTAAGCATGGGCGCTAATGCAAAAGGTGTCACTTGCACCAATTCGACCTCCTCATTAACCTCGACAGTAATATTAAACCCCTTGGTGAAAGGCTCTATTGATTGATAACTCACGACGGCGTCACAAACCCCAAAGCTGCCCAGTCGCAGACAATCTGTTTCAATTGCAACGTCAGCAGAATCACTGAACGCTTGTATTGCAACATCTTGGTCACTATTGGTTAAGTTTTGAAGTGTGATAGGAAGCGTTCCCGAAATTGGTGTATTCTCCGCCTCACGTTCAACCTTAACTTTTAGAGAGTAATTCAGGCGGTCAACAGTGTCAGCCACCCAAGGAAGAATATTGTTTAAGAAATTAAAATTACTGGCATTTTCTGCATGAGACGAATAACCAGACCCCCTAAGAAGTCCGTAAAGACGATTTCCTCGCAGCAAAGGCCCACCGCTATCGCCTTCTCCTGTGTTTTTATCCACGAAATCAATTTTGACTGTAGTACTAACTCTAAAAAACCATTTATATGAAAAAGGACTATAACTAAAGTAATAGGGAGTATAATCTAGCCCCACATCGCTAATGGTCGCAACCGTCCCTGTCACACCATGAAGGGTACTTTGAGAAGACCCATGCTCATTTTTTCCCCACCCGTAAACCTCAAAAACATCATCGTGGGTGTACAAGATCCCACCAGTAACGACATCCTCTTCAAACGTCAAAGTTGGGTAATCAATTAGCGTGGAAATAATCGGTAATTCCACACGATCCAAAGGGGCATCAATATTCAAAATGGCTATGTCATTTCGACTAACTTCAGTATTAATGTTGGTATTACTCTCATCATGGCCATTAGCAGCCAAAAGCGGGGCAATGAAGTCATACGCAATGACTTCATATTCTTCATCTGTCATCGTGACGGCAGCGTAGGGGCCTTGATACACCACATTCCCACTTAACCCCTTAACCCCCTGACCGATCGACAGCGTACCCTCTACTGACCCTAAACAGTGTGCTGCCGTCAGGATTTGAGTGGGCGTCAGGATGGTACCACCGCAATTCCGACTTACACCAGAATCATCCACTGTCTTCAGCTGAACGATAAAATCTCGGTAGTCCTCTTCAGCCGTTTCTTCGCCATACTGAATTGCAAAAGTGGGTATTGAAAAAAGCATTGCTGTGATGATTAAAATCAATCGCATGATTTAGCCTTAATAATTTAACGGTTATGTACATATAAATATACAACTGTAACAATCGCAACACTCATTAGGTGTTTCTGAGATGCCAAAGAGATGATGTTCGTTAGAAAGAGTGAAAGGGAACGGCTCAAATGATGTACTGCATGAATGAAAAGCAAAATACACTTTTCTCCTAGAATCACCATTAAACATCAGCGTGTTTCACTGTGATTCTTTGTGTGGGCGTTCTCCCTTCGGTCGGGTCATTCCGTTGCTTCGCGCCTCCCGCGATGCACCGCGTCCGTAAGGCAATAAATTGCCAACGGCTGCGTGCGCCCTGCGAACAATCCCCCAACGCAACATCAACATCAAAAGCCCCGTCTTTGCCAGGAAGTGTCCGTAAGCGATGACGGTGTCTGCGTCACTCATTGTCCCCTTACTCGTTTCACTGTCGGCCCGCTCAGACTGTTCACCGTTGCCCAGCGTTAGCCCTTCATCAAGGGTGAAATGCACCCCAAGCCGGTTTTTTAAAGCGCACAAAAAACAGTCTTGTGGCCCTTGATTCTGTGCCCCCGCCGGTCATTCGGACAGTCGGGCGGGAACCGGAAAGTGAAACTCAAACAGCAAGGAGACAGGCCATGAGCAACGCAACCCCCAACATCGCAACGGACACTAACCTTTCTAATACGGGCAAAGAGGGCTTCCCAAAAAATGAACCTTTGAAAAGCAAAAGCAAAAAACCTTCGCGTGATATCTATCAAGAGATTACCGATAAGGTGATCACGGCTATCGAAGCGGGTGTGATGCCGTGGTCATGCCCTTGGGCCGTCGATGGTCATCAAGGATTGCCGTTTAACTATTCGACTAACGCACAGTATCGAGGGATCAATATTTTAATGCTTTGGCTGGAAGCGCAAACGCAACAGTTTTCATCGAGTGCGTGGTTAACGTATCGCCAAGCGACCGCGTTAGGTGGGCAGGTGAGGAAAGGAGAAAAAGGAACCACTTGTATTTATTACAACACCGTGGAAAAAGAAAATGCCAAAGGTGAAATTGACAACATTCCCTTTATTCGAACGTTTACCGTCTTTAATTTATCGCAAATAGACGGTATTGAACCACTTTGCGATGCTGCCCCCATTGATGGGGGATTTGAACCAATTTCGCTTGCCGAAAATATATTGGTGCAAAGCGGTGCTGATATTACCGAACACGGCGATCGCGCATTTTATCGCCCAAGTACCGATAATATTTATTTACCTGATCGGCAACGATTTACATCCAGTCATGATTTTTATGCCACCGCTTTTCATGAATTGACGCATTGGACGCAAGCCAAACATCGTTTAAACCGTAAGCGCATCAGCGATAAAGAGCGAGAAGACTATGCCTTTGAAGAGTTAATTGCGGAGTTGGGCGCAGCGTTCTTAATGGCGGGGATTGGTATCGATGGCGAAAATACACAACATGAAAGTTACATCGCGCATTGGTTAACAGCCTTGCGCAATGATAAACGTTACCTATTTAAAGCAGCTGCCGCTGCCAGCAAAGCGCATCAATATATTGTTTCAACTTGTGAGCAAAATACCACGCTCATGGCTTGCACAGCATAAGGAAATAGCACTATGTCAGTCTGTTTAACACAACAACTCACCGCGTATCAACATCGTTATTATTCATTGGATGCACGACTATTTTCTGTTCAATACCGTGATAGCCTTGGAAAGAAAATTGGCACTTATTCTGGTAGTGGTCAGGGCTTCGTGATCATTGATAAACTCACCGATAAAGTGGTTGCCATGAGCTATGCCAATGATGGTGTGACTATCGAGCAACAACGAAATAATCAAATCACGCCCAAAGCGGGGCAAATATTATGGCAGTCAGTATCAAAATACTGCGTCAGGGTTAACTTTGCGCAATGGCAAGCTCGCCTATTTTAATGATGACCTCGTTTAGTTTTATTCTATTTGATCATGCCTTGCGAAAGCAGGGCTTTTTTTATGGTGTTGATACCAAAATACCATCACGCCACTGTATGCATTCATGTTAATATTGTGAGCGTGGCTTTTGTGGAGATGTATTCAATGAAGCATTCTATTGGGTTTCTTGTATTGCTGTCATCGTGCCAAGTGCATAGCTTTTGTTTTGACGATGCTGGCGCGTATTACAATGTTGATCCACTCCTCTTAAAATCTATTGCCACGGTGGAAAGTCGTTTGCGACCAAATGCAACGAATGAGAACCACGATCAATCCGGCCAAGTGATCAGCACTGACTACGGCATTATGCAAATTAATTCGACATGGTTTCCACGGCTACGTGATTTTGATGTGAATGCCCAACGGCTACTTGATGATCCCTGTTTTAATATTCATATAGGCGCGTGGGTATTATCGAGTAACTTTTCGAGTCACGGTTATAACTGGAATAGTGTCGGGGCTTATAACGCAGGTTTCTCAGCAAAAACGGCAACCGCAAGACAGAGCTACATTAAAAAAGTACAGTCCGTGTATTACGGAATGCACCGCTAATCCTCTTCGCTTGGCGGTGAGCCTTCATCGCCTTTCTGATCGCCTTCCCTTGTCAAAGCTCCTTTAAACATGCTCTTACTTGCTCATTCAGATCGGCTAACGATGCTCTGCGCATTCACCGAGGTTCGTTTGGTGGGATAAAAAACCAAGTGCAAACGGGTCGCATTGTGGTATTGGTGGGTCAAGTGATTCTAGAAGCTGACACCCCACGCTAAGTTGAGGTCTCAACTTAATGGTTGTCTGTAAGAATAATGTATTAAAAACATGTGGTTACATTGATGAGTGATATATCAGTAATTGTCGGGGGACGCAAAAAACGCCGCAAAAAAACGGTGGATTTGCCCCGAAATAGTAAGAGGTAACACCATGCCAGAAATCCATTTGACCCCCGCCACGGTCGCGCGATTGGCAACGCCCGTGACACAAATAGACTATACCGACCAACGCTGTCCCGCGCTATATCTGCGGCTCTATCCGTCAGGGAGGCGTACTTATTTTGTTCGCGTTCAGCATCAAGGGCTACGTCAAACCATCAATCTGGGCAGTGAGTTGTCCGTTCAGGCGGCAAGGCGTGCTGCTGAGAAGGCGGTAGGGGAGGTGCGTGCGATTGCTCCTATTTCGTATCCGTCGGTGTCATTATCCGAGTTTTCAGTGCGCTTTTTTGAGGAATACGGGCGGTATTGGAAGTCGTCAACGTTAACGTTGAATCGACGCGGTTTTGTTCGTCATGTTGAGCCGATATTGGGTGAGATGGTTGTGGCGAAGCTCGACCGTAACCATATTGAACGTTGGTTTGCAGGGATGGTGAAACACAAAGCGTTCGCGAACAATCTACTCGCGCTGCTCTCTGGGATGATGCAGTATGCCGAGAAAGTTGGGGTACGCCACGGGAATCCCTGCAAAGGCTTTCGTCGTTATCGGCTGACCAACAAAGAGCGCTACTTAACCCACGAAGAGTTGCAGCGCTTATGGGCGCTGTCGGAGGGGGTTGCGCTGCTTTACCCTGTGGAGGTGAGCGTGATCCAATTGTTGATTGCGACGGGATGCCGTGTGAACGAAATCTGCTCGTTGCAGTGGCAAGCGTACCGTGAGGGGCACTGTTATTTGCAAGACAGTAAGACGGGGGCGAAAACCGTTTACCTTTCGTCATGGGGGCGGGGCATGTTGGAGGCGCTTCCTTCTAAAGGGCGCTATGTCTTTGGAGGCGATCACCCGATCCATGTTAGTCAGGTGGGGAGGGTCTGGACACAGTTGCGCGACCTTGCCGATTTGTCGGGGGTGAGGTTACATGACTTGCGGCATACCTATGCCAGTCTTGCTATCCAGCATCAGATGGACTTAGTGGTGATCGGGCAGTTGTTAGGGCATTGCGATCCGACGACCACCCTCAAGTATGCCCATCTTGGCAAAGAGGATGTGCAAGAGGCTGCCGAGGAAGTGTCAGGGCTCATTGCGAAGGGGATGCGCTCATGATGCGGTTTACACAACAAGGTGTGCGTCAACTGCCGACCCAAAAACGGGCGTATGTGGTGTGGGATATGGTGCAAGTCGGTCTAGGGCTGCGAGTTTATCCTGACGGACGTCGTGAATACTTGGTCAAGTCGCTGACGGAGCAAGGTGAAATGCAACGTATCGGGGGCGTTGAGTTGTTGAGTGTTAAGGCGGCGCGTGAAACGGTACGTGCCCTCTTCCAGCAGGGTGTCCCCGCGATTCGCTCATCGCCGCGATTTGATGTGTTCATCGCTCAATCATGGCAATCCGAGGTTGCAGCGCACTGGAAGCCCACGACACAATTGACGGTGGATTCAGCGATGAAAAATCGGTTGCTGCCTACGTTTGGTCAATACCCGCTTCATCTTATCACTCATGCGCAGGTGCTGGCGTGGTTTAATACGGTTAGCCATGATTATCCCGGCGGGGCAAATCGAAACCTTGAGGTGTTATCATCGGTATTTCGTCATGCGGTGATGTTGGGGCATTGCGATGAAAATCCCGCATTGGGTATACGAAAAAATCGCCGTCGTCAGATCACCCGCTTCTTGAGTTTAAAAGAGATCGGGCGGTTGAACGCGGTACTCGACCAACGCTGCTTGGAGAGTCAGAAAGCGCAGCAGTGCAGTGATATTATTCGGTTGTTATTGCTGACAGGTTGCCGTCTGTCGGAGATCGCGATGTTGACGCAAAACGAGGTCGTGGGGGATGAATTGCATCTCGCTGACAGTAAAACGGGGGCGAGAGTGGTTGCTTTAGGCCAAGCGGCGAGCGCTATTTTATGCCGATATACGCGACAGGGTCACTTATTTCCGATGAATAAGGGAGCATCCGTCTATGTGGTGAATGTGTTTTGGCAGGGGGTGCGCCGTGAAGCGGGGTTAGAGGATGTACGACTGCATGATTTACGGCATACCTTTGCGAGCTATGCCGTGAAGGCGGGGTATACCTTACCGATGGTGGGGCGGCTATTAGGGCATAAACGGCTATCGTCGACGTTGCGTTATACCCACGTCAGTGATCGACGGGTGGAGGCTGCCGCAGAGCGAATGGGAAATATTATTTCTCAGATAGTGACGCCGCCGCATAAGCCTTCTGAAAAATGCATCACCGTGACGTTGACGCCTAAAGCGCACGCGACATTGGTTAATGAGGCAGCGAGTGTGCAATTGAGTCCAGCGGAGTGGGCAAGCAGGGAGCTACGCAGTAGCGCTAAAATCACCCTGATGCGTCCTGTGTTGCGCTCAACGTCCATGGAGGGGAGTGAGTTAGAGCTCACGTCAGAGAGTGAAACAGCGGTGTTGGTCACACTGTCAGCGGCAGAGTATGGGGTCTATCGACGGCTAGCCGAGAGAGCGGCACTGTCGTTGGAGGCATGTTGTCGGCAATGGCTGTTGAGCAGTTTGATGTTGGCGTCGTTCGGTCATTAAGGCGGTTTATTGTGGTAAACTGAGTAAGGAGCGCATATCATCATCCGTGATTTAGTTGTATTTACTAATAGTATATTTCCGTGAGGCTGTGTGTTGCTGCCCACACAGGGAAATTTGCTTTAATATGCGGTATAGGTGTGCTAATTATGAACTGATTTCATAACCTGAGTCTTTTAAAGCTAATTTGATAAAACCACTTGACCCACAGGTCAGTAACGCTACTATATACGTATATAGCTTATATGAACTATATAACGATGCAGCAGACATGCTTTTGCATGACATCGCGTAACCTTTCGAGGTCGAGGCAGTGCCCGGTAATGACGTTCTGAATCCAAGCTTGTTCTTGGCGAGGCTCCCTAGATGGAGCCTTTGTTATTTCTGGGAAAAGGAAAAGTTCATCATATATGGCAAAACCGCTATTCAATCTACCTGATCGTGCTGTTCAGCAGTGGAAACTCTTCCAGCTCGACGGAAGATCTTTCGATTTAAGCCATCTCGACGCTCAAAAACTTATATTCAAGCACCCTAAGCGAAACGAACAATACACATTGTTTTTCACTTTTTCACATCATGTATTTACACGTAGCATCAAAGATGGTGAGCTGCCAGAATCAGAAGAAATATACCCTTATCCAGTCGATAAACGAGTATTCGACGAAACACGTCATCGGTTATCGATACACTTACCGCATATAGTTGAAACCTTGCCGGAGCAATTTTGCTACCACGGTGGCTACAGTCGATATTGTAGTTGTAAACTCAAGAGCGATGATGGTACTGAAGTTAATTATCAGGTTGTTTATCGTGTTTGGAAGGAGCGAGGGAAAATGCGATTCCATATTGAAAGCGCATACCCATTGTGTGAGCCGCTTGGTCGAGTAAAAAAGGTCGATTTTTGGGTTATATGCCACAATTTACTGCGCAACAAAAAGCTGCCGGAGCCTGCAATCTAGCATCGCAAGCATAAAAATTTATAGACTGAGCTTTTGATCTATGTGTGGATTAATCATAATGAAAGTCGCTATTAGATAAAGTAATTATCGCTTAAGAAATAATAAAAGGAGTTAGTTGATGGCTATTTCTAAAGCCGTGTTAAGAGGATCGTTTTTTGCCGTTCTCATTATTGGTACTGCCCATAATGTAATTGCGAGTGAGGGTTCAAATGTTAGCTCGTCCGTAAATCATCATATTGGCGCTGAGTTCGGTGATAAAAATGTAGTGCTCTCTTATACGAGCTATAATAGCGGTTTATATGCCACTCTTCGTTTTGATTCTAATAAATATGAGTTAGATAACAGAGTTTCAGTCTGCAATGATGGTGGAATATCAGGTTCCACAGGGAGTGGGACATGCTCAGGACACGGAGGTGTATCTCATACGCGTAATGAGGTTAGTGATCGTGTTGGTGGTAGCGTTGGCTATATGTGGAATGCTATTGATAATATCTATTTTGGGGGAGGGATCGCGTATGGTTTCTATGGGACTGAAGTTAACGTCGGTAGTTCTACCCATGGCGATGGTTATATAAATGTTGAAGGTCGTGCCGCTTATCGGCTTACTGAGCGTTTCTCCGTGGTTTCTACCTATGAGGGCGAGGGTAGCGTTTTCACATTTGGAGCCACTTATGGTTTCTGATACTTCTTTTTTTTAATTAGTTAGATACCGTTCAAATTGTCGGGAAGAAGAAAAGCTTCTTTCAGAACCCGATACACCAGAACTATAAACACTTTTTAGCAACGATGAGTCTTCTGGACTTTTTACCTGAAAACCATATGAGATCTTTAGTGGTGACGCAGATTTTAAAACCGCATTGCCAGAAGGCGTCGTTTACCTAGATGGGAGCGTTGATTTCGTTGCCTCGATGAACTTTGAGAAACAGGACAATGATGATACATGCAAGACAATAGGGCGAATTGTGGTTGGTCAGTTTCCTCAGAATGAAGAAACTGACCGAATGCATCTGGCTAATGTGAAGCGGAAGAGGAAAGAGCAAGTGTTGGGAATGATCTTAAACGCTTGTTATATTGATGGAAAGCCATTCTTTCTTGATATACAATCACGATAAGCCACACCAACTCTATTAGGAAACTTGGTAATGTCATTAGTCACTTTAAGCATGCGTTATAAGAAACAAGCTAACAACGGCTCTGGCTTTAAGAAAGACCTAGATGAATCTCTACAAACTCTAAAAGCTTATGGTTATATACTAACCACTAGTCAGGAGAGTTATATTACAACCCAAAATTCATGTAATGTAGAGATTAGCGATCCAGTTAAAAAACGTAGAGCAAGTGGTGTAATCTCAAAGCTGATCCCTACAAAGCTTAGTGAGTCAGGTATGCAACGATTTACAATCGAATTTTCAGAATTACAAGAAGTAAAATTTACTCCAGAGGACTTTTCTAAACACAGAAAAGGTGTAAAAGTACATGATAAAAGTGGCATAGAAATAAAATAAATATAACGCTCTATTTAGGTTATGCAGCACAATACCGAAGCTGCCGCATACTGCCTTAAACCTAAACCAACGCATAATAAAAATACCATGCGTTGCAAATCCCACGCTAAGTATATGAGTCCTGCACATCTTTAAGCAAAGCTTCAAGTAGCTCTATTACAGCACCAATATCAGCTATTACTTGAGCATGCAACAAGACTGGATTACTTTTACTAAACTCATGAATATACCTAGGAGTACAATCTATAACGTTTTTCTCTTTATCAATGGTGTAGGGGATAAGATATGGTGGTATCCGATGAGCTGTTGGATCTCTAAAGCCTTTAATATGTTCATGCCAATTTTGAAACTCTGTAACCTTCTGAGATAGATTGTACGTGATATGTTTTTTAAATTTCCTTTTACCAAATATGCCAATATTAAATTTAAACTTATCTAGATCTTCAGATTCATCTAACTTGTGATGGTACGCTAAAAACCAAGCAATATTGTCACTAATTCCTGAGCAATTAACAAGAAAGGCGTGCAAATACACATTACCTTGAGGCAATACATCATTGGTCAATACATTATTCTCTGGGGATAATGTATCAAAAAAGAAGTTGAGGCAGTATTTTAACGTACTGACTCTTCGGCATATACCATAAACAGTATGCTCATATAAATCGGAAGCCATTTCTGCCGATAATACTAGAAAACTTTCTTGAATTTCTTTGAGTTGTTCGTTATATAAAAGTCGTAACTTATAAAGCTCTTCTAATTGTTCTTCACTATAAATCATATACTATCCTAACCTATCTGACGCTTTTAGGCTGTTTTATGAGGTTTGTCATGCAACACCTACAAAGTCTATCAAGCTTTAGGTTTTATCACGTTAAAATGTATAATCTGAGTAGTAGCCCCAGTATATTCATATGCAGCGGCTGCTTTTTTTACTAATCCTTCATCTCGACATAAAAGAAAGTGGCAAAATGTAGCAATTCCTGCATGCGTCATATCACTAGAAGAACGAACAAATCCTCTTGTGTTCTTCATATCAGTATCTCGATAATAACCTAAAAAATTCAGCTGATGATAAAGTCCATTGACTTTTTCTGATAAAGTTTTAACTCTATCAGGCTTAGCCTCAAAAGGCTGGCACTTTACTCCAAAGAATACATCTATATCTAATTCTAAATCCGGAATTGAGTCCTGAACAGCACTAAATACTTTTTTAACGACTTGCGGTGGCTTAATGTTTTTTAATACCTTTGCACCTAAACCCGTCACCTCTTCAAATTGTTTCATTGGTGAACTATCGAGAGTATCCATTTGCTCACTAATATACTGCTGCTGTGCTTCAAGTAATGAAGGTAGTTGCTTAATTGCATCTTTCATTTCAGTTGTCAAAGACTCGTGTGAACCAAACTCTTCAAGTGAACTGTCAATGATTTGTTTTAGCTCATCATTTCCATTTTTTATAATTTCGGAGTAGGATTCATTTTTTCTTCCTCCATAAAACTTCTCAAGTATAGAACTTAACCCATATCCATATTCTGGCATTGGCTCGTAATTTTCAATAAAATTATTCCAAATAGTAAGTGCATCGTTATTACTTACCAGTGCTTTCCCAGTAGGAAAATTGTTTTCATAAGTTGGTTCAATATACTTTGCTTTTAGCTCAACCAATAGAGAAATAAATTCAAGCTCAGATCCTACTGACCTTTTAATTTCTTTTAGGCTTTCATGAGAATAAATTGGTGTTATTTGATTTGTTATCATCAACTTCCTGATATCAAACGGATCACCTTTTCGAATTGAGTCCAGTATATTGTGATCTAAATACCCTAATATTTCTTCAGTCATGATACTCCACCGTTATAAACTAATGCCATGAGTAATGATAAATTAATAATATATTTAAACACAGATTAATTAGCTTGTTAACTTTTTCTATGGCTCTTTTCTGATAGATTAATTTTCACAAAAGGTAATAAGCGTAAACTTTTAGTTGATTTAATTTTCCCTAGTATTTTTCTTGATTCATCTTTAAATATCCTGTTGCGAGCGCCAAAGTTTTATATGTTAGGCTCTAGCGTTTAATTTTAATTGTTCATAAAACCAAAATTAATCAACATAGAAAAGAAATAAAAATGAATAAAACGTGGATTACATCAATTATTTTCATGTAACACAATAAGAAGGGTTGCAAATCACATTTTAGGTTATTAAAGCATCTGTTCAGCGAATGCTAAGGCTTAACTTATTATTTTACGGTACACATACGAGGGGCAAAGCCCGCAACCCCGCACTGGTGTGGTTAGGCTCTGGGAGCGTTAGCCTCGCAAAAGGAAGGGCTAGGGGGATGCAAGTCATTGGGCGTGTCACGCACGATCCACAGCAGCGCATTGCAATAGGTTAGGTGGGCGTGCTATATCTCAGTGACTCACTGCGTTCGGGGCGATGCCCAATAATGCATAAAAGCAAAGGCTAAATCACCTTATATTGAAATGCAATGTAATTACGTCAAATACGTTAATAGCAAACGATACCGTTATTTACTGACAAGTTCATTGGCATGAATATTAATTTAAACTTATTACTTTTAGGTATATGAACTTAATTAAAAGATAAATAGTTCTAAAGTGGTTAATATACCTATCATTAACTTTTCCTTATTACTAATAAAGACATCAAATTAGCGTTAAAAGAGGTCAAACGATGACTGTTCGTTGTTAGCTAATGCGAGTTCTTTCTCATCATTACTACGTTGTGGGGCTTCGTATTTCCTGACTGGGTTGCAGGTCGCAAAGGTACGGTAATCAGCAAAGGCGAGTTCAGCAAAGCATTCATTAATAGGTATAACCTTCATACCAATGTTGTCAGGGTAGAAGGTATCACCGTTCTCATACTCAAACACATAGCTGTATTCAACATAGTTACCACTGATGCGTTTTAGCGAACCTGAAATATGAACACTTTCAACTAACTTAGATACGTATTCCGTCATATGGTCAGTGACAGGTTTGTTGTTCTTCTGGACTGGTTTAGCAGTTCTCTTACCTGTTGGGTCACTTGTTCCACCAATGGATATCTCTTTACTCGATGCTGTTATGTGCTTGTTTTACAGGGGTTTCTTTGGGTTACACCAACATTTTTCAGTGCGCATTGCATTTATTATGTTAAATAAGGTGTCTAATCTTCATATATGACCACCAAAACTCTATTCATTACACTGAATCACACTACTTCACTCCCTAAAGTGCGCTTTTTACGGAGTGTTTTCCGTGGTAAAAATGCTTTCGGTGGTATTGTCAAAAATACTATCACAGCAAATACATCTCTAAGTTGCAATGTAACGGAAGTTATCTCTCAAAATTAACCATCGGTTAATAAGGCGCCTAAGCAGGTACAAGGATTCGTACTGCTTGCTTGGCGTTGATAGGTGCGACGAAATTGCGTTTTTGCTCAACATATGCTTTGAACAAAAGCCCTCCTGCACCCTGCCAGCTCTTATAGACGTTCCAATGAGGGTGCGAATAACCTGCGTGTCCCTCATATCCGCCATGCGTGATAATCTCACCTGCATGAATTCGATATCCCCAGTTCTCGGATGCCCTTTTCATAACAAGCCAGCTCTAAATCTTTTAGAGCTTCGGCTGGCTGATACGGTCGGCAAAATCTCCCCCGTCTAGTAATACGGGGGGAAGAACTTTTCCCCACACTTACATTACCCACCCTGCTCTTGCTCTTGGGTTGGTGCCTATGGTTAGTTTTTAGTGAGCGGTCAAATTTCAGCACCTTGAAGGCTAGCTAAAGCCGCGAAGGCAGCCGCCGGAGTTGAAAAAGCAGGTGGTATTCATGCGCTGAGGCATGCTTATGCTACACATCAGTTAGAATCTGGCATGCCATTAAATGTGCTTCAACGTCATATTGGCCACTCAAATGTTAATACCACTATAAGGTACATACACTGGATCGGTCATTATCATGAAAGCGCTCATGGTGATGAGTTTGAGTATCAGAAAAACACCGCGAGTCGCTTCTACAGGGTATCAATGACCTAGTTGATTGATTACTAGGACAAAGTTTATCGCTGTATTATTGCGAGTGTGGGGGCTTCGTTCGCTTTAAAAATGGTTATGCAACGCGTATAGTCGTTAGCGTATAGTCGAAGATAGCCATGGAAAAGAGCGTCGAATATTAACACTGAGTATGCCAACAGGCTTTAATGGCATTGACCTCGAAAAAGCAAATTCCATAGATAGAAGCGGCTCAGTCCAACAGGCATTTATCCATTGTGCTTCGACAATGGATAAATGCTTAAGCGTTATGTTTAAGAGGCAAATTTGAGCGGTATAAAGATAACTTTTGCTTATGATAGCAATGGAGCTCGAGTGAATGCAGACTCCTATGGGGCTTTTCCAATAGCCCATCCTCTTACGTGTCCAGATAAAAACTGTGAAGCCTTTTTGGAGCACGTAAATGGATATAAGCGCGAAAGCTATGGTAAACAGCAGTTCATTCCTGCTTTTTACCGGTTAGAAAAAGGCTTCGATCATAGTGAATATTGCAGTTACAAGTCTTCTGGCAGAGCAAGCATAGTAGCTGGAGATTCTGATCATGAAGTTAAGGATGCTCTTGCTAAAGGCGATTTATTGTTTCGTGTCCATGTTATGGATGCGGAGGAAAGAAAAAAGTTAAAAGACAAGTCAGGCACCTTTCAACAATTTCCGCCGAATGATACGACTGAGCGGAAGTATCGAAAACGAGGGCGCAGGTCTACCTATGTCCGTACGATGAATAGCCTATTAGAAATATATAATCATGGACGTCTTAATCCACAAGACAGAGCTAAAATTAAGCTCATAATTGGTGGTAAGGGAGTAAAGTGGACAGAGTTTTTTTACTCGACTAACCATCTAGGTAGCTTAAAATCCCGTCTACATCGAGAAGGGATAGTTCAGGCAGCAGTAGTGGTCAAAATAAATGTTGTTGGGTTACCGAATCAAAAGCTGGGAGGTTTTCGCTTTATAGAGTGCAGCCCTAAGACGACGGGGTTGGGTAGACATATATACACTACGTTGAAGCTAGCTAAACGTTTACCAAGTAGCAGCTTTACTTTGAATCAAAGTGTGATGGTTTTGGGTAAGTTTAGTATTCCAGAACCGAATGATCGTGTCACTCCTACATACTTGGGTAATGAAATCAGGACACTAGTAACTCACACACAGCAAGTAGTGGAAATTTAAACATACAAAGCGTTTAAGACAGATTCCCAACGCATGGCATTCTTCATTCCATCGTTGGGTTTAGTGTTTAAGGTGGTATGGTTAGGTTTCGTGGTGGCGTTGCTAACTACTTAACGCGGCGTTGGTTGCCAAAGAGGGTATATGAAAGCTGAGTATTTAATTCTGCTAATTGTTTGGTTCTTATCATTAGTGTCAATATTAGGTATTGGTTACGCTTTGGGTGGCTCGCCTAAGTCATTTTCAGGTGAAAATATAACAAATGGACTAACGCTATTTATAGCAATTTCTAACGTTATTTCTTGTTTCGCTTCCATCGGGACATTGTTGGTTGTGGCTGTTGCACGTAACGATTGGCTAAAGCCTAAAACTAGTGAAGTGACCTTAGATTTAAAGCTAGCAGTTCGAGCTTGGAAAAAACCGAGAACTCAACTTAATCTGGCAGTTTATGATGGAATGTTCAGTGTAACTGCGGCACATGCTGAAAAATCGGATGCTGTTAAACTGCATCTCGACAATTTGAAATTTCACTCAGTTAATGAGCGTGAGCAATGGGTACAAATCTCTTTACTGATCGAGAGATATCGTTTTTATTTTCCTTCTAGAAATTCGAAAGATATCGAAAAGTTAGTAGAAATTAGGGAGAATCTCTATCTTGATACCCTCAGATATGTACATGCTATCGATAATAGTGGGGAATCTTTAACAGACGAAATATCTAAGGCTATATGTAAAAATTCTGAGGCACTTAATAGCTTTGAGACAGTTACCGAGAAATTGATGCTTAGTCTTGAACCTGGCAACTAACAACAAGGCGCTCAAGTGGGACTATGTAGTTGCCGATTCTGGTGCCCATTTGAGCTTTTGGGGTTAAGTTGGTTTTATTAGCTTTAGTGGTAGCGTTTCTAGCCCCTTAGCTTGGCGTTGATATGACCCCCACTGTCAATTAAAACGTAAGAGTTTCTGCTCCCACATTTCCAGAGCCTTTCTATATTTTCAGTGATAGTGTTATCGCATAGTTGAAGCAAGTAATGTCGTCGGTTCTCATGCTGATATACGTGGATTACTCATCTTTCAATGAGCAGCGCCTACCTTACTTATTCCGTCGTGGCCCTGTCTTCAGTCTATGCTCGTGGTTCAATAAAGCTTGCGCTCTATTGCCGTCCTAACGCCGTCGGTGGTTGTGCCACACCCGATGCTTCATCCATTGCGATAACACTAGTTCTTTTCTCATGCGGGCAACCTAGCGATGCGAGTTTTCGGGTCGACATTACTGATGACCACTTCTCTAGCAATCGCCCAGATGTAAGCAATCATCTCACGAGCGATAGCAACAACGACCACACTTCTATGCTTACCCTTTTGCAGCAATCGCTGATATCGACGACATAAGCGTTGCTGTGCGTGCCAGGCAATATCAACAATCTCTTTAGGTAGACCTTCTTGCCTGCGCAGCAGTTCGACCGAGATGTTTGCTTTGTGTTTGTAGGTATGAGCCCCTTCAACCAGTAATCGCCTTGCTCGACTGTTGCCGCATTTGGTTAAGCTTCCTCGTTTAGCTTTTCCTCCGCTAGAGTTCTCGGTAGGGACTAAGCCTAGATAAGCCATGAGTTTTCTGGGGTGGTCGAAGCGCCTTAAGTCACCCAGTTCAGCAATAGTACCCAGTGCGACGAGCAGTCGAACGCCACGCATAGCTTGAATGGCTTTTACCACAGGGTAGTAGCGCCAGTTTTTCACTTGATGAAGCAACTCATTATCAAGGCGTTGCAAGCGCTGAAGTCGTTCACTGATGATGCTAATCATCTCTTGTAGAACGATTTGTTGGCTATGGTGAGGCATGATGAGGTCTGTTAGCCACCGTAGATGCTTTTTAGACCAATTGTCGTTCACAGTTGCTTGTACATTATTTCGGAGAAGAAAGCCCTTCAGTTGGAATTTAGCATCCTTGAGGTCTTTCATTGCGGTTTCTCTGGCTCGAGATAAATCTCGAATGGCTTCATCTTCCGCTTCGGGAACATAGATCGGAGTGAGTTCTTCAGCTTTAAACAGCTTAGCCAGTTTGGCCGAATCTCGTTTGTCAGTCTTCACTCGGTCGCCCGATTTTTTAGGGATCAGTGATGGTGCGATAACATAACAGCAATGCCCGAGACTGGTGAGCAAGCGATAAGTCCAATAGCCACATGGGCCTGCTTCATACACAAAGTGCAGCGTGGCTTTTGGGTACTTAGATTGCAGCTGCTGTGCAAGCTTAATTAACGTGGACTTGGTGGATTTAATACGGCCCAGATGCTCAGGACTTGCGCCGCGATGATCTTGTAAAACTGAGACCTGGATAAAAGACTTGTGCGTATCTAAGCCAATGAAAATTATGCTATCGTTATTCATGCTAGCCTCCAAATTTAGTTGTTTGCACACTAATTATGGCTCTGGCGTCAAGCTAACCCACGAGATTGGAGGCTAGCACTTCGAGGGGGTCATTATGTCTATAAGTGTAACGAAATTGCGTTTTTGCTCAAAACATACTTTGAACAAAAACGCGCTCCTGCATCCTTCCAGCCCTTGAATGACCTTACACTTATTTTATTTATCTCATTCTTATGTTGTTTTCTATGGTCGGCTTTTTAGTGAGCGAGCAAATTTCAGCATCTTGAAAGCTAGTTCTCGTTCTGCTCCGCATTGCATGATGAATACGCCTGTGATGATTTGGTCTGGTGAAAGTCTCATACCATCGGGGGTTGTGATGTGCTGACCGTTAAAGCCCCACCCGTCCCATTCGCTATGATGTGATGAAAATTTACGCCCTTTTGCCATTCGCATGAGTCGCTTACATTCAGGCGGGATGGTTTTTCCCTTGTCCCATTCTTTGATACACCTCACAGTTCTGAAACAAAGTTTCGCGGCTTCTTCCTTGGATAATCCACATTCAAATTTACGAAAGTAGTAGTTTGACTTCTTTATACCCTTTTCTCGTCTGAAGTTGGTCATTACTGCAATTCCTTCTCATGAACCAATACCTCACTATACCACTGTGATTTTAAACAGGTTTCTGGGTTTTCTTGAGGTGACTCGAAGAATGGTATTTTACATAATGCACCTAATAACCATTAGATTATCTATCGATTAATCTAATGGTTATTAGGGAAAGATCATTTAAAAGATAAGACATTATCGTTTATAGAATACGAATGCTAAAACTCGTATTGCTATAAACCATCAACTTTAGCATGGTTGCTGGCTGCTCAAGACACTCTTCATCGAGAACAGACTGTCGTCACATATATTTTCATCCCTGACTATCACCTCTAAACCACACTCAAAATTGGATGTGTTTGACGCTAAAAAGCAACATGACGGCTGAGCACTTTTTTGTGCTGTAAGGGACTGTTTTTTAAGTGTTTATTTTGAATGTAAAAAACGATGCTGCCCCTTTTTTTACCGAAGATAACGTTGCTGCGTTTGAATTTAAAAGTCAGATTTTACGTAATAGTGCATTTGACTGGTTGAGTTACAATTTGTAGATGAAATCTTTGTATATCACTGTCAAGTTAGTGCGTTGCTCCAGTGCTCCTTTTTTAACTTAGCGGCTCCCCTTTTTTATGATACTGCGTTGTATTTTTTACCTTTTAAATTAGTTTGTTATGGTTTTTTATCGTGATGGTAAGTTGTATTCCCCTGCCCCTTTGTCTTTTGTTAGTACAATCACTGCTCATGAAAATGCCATTTATTAGTGATTAATGTGCACAGTGTCGACTTTAGGGTGTAATTGAACTGCAAATATGCCGCAATATTGATTATGTCTTGTCAATCTGCCACTTTTATTAAGTTTAGTGTCGATTTCACTTGGCGGGTTATCCTTTTTTTCGACCCCAATCCCCTCAGTCGGAGGGGGTAAAGTACTGAAATGACGCTGACTTAGCACTCAATAGGTAGGATATTTTGACTCACTCATTTGTGCCCCTTTTTTGACCCTTTCTCTTTGACACCCCACGCTAAGTTGAGGTCTCAACTTAATGGTTGTCTGTTAATAAAAAAAGCATATAAAACAATAGGATAAATCGTCAAAAAAGACTGTTCATGAAGATATGCATTTTTTCATTTTTTCATTCGAGTAGACCTCATTTTGTGACACAAACGTGTGACAAACGTATATTATCTGTATACAGCCCAGTGGTGGCGGGGCTTGCCGCTGTTTTTTAGTCATTTTGTATCACAAAGCGAACACAATTGTGTCGGTTTGTGTTCGTTTTAAGTGATTGTTTAAAGGTCATTATTTAGCAGTGTGATACAAATGGAACACACTGTGTTCGTTTTGTGTCGGTCGGTGTATCACAATGTGATACAAGTTGAACACAATGTGATACATCACACGGCGAATAATTATTCACAATGTTAGCCTGAAAATAATCCTTTTAGCTTTTTTTAGGGGGCAACGATGCCAAAATCTGAAGTGGTTCATACAAGACTCGATGCGGCGATGGGTGCATTTGTGGAGCGGTATCGTCAGCAAGAAAACCTGCCCAGTCGCTCTGAATCCGTGCGGGCGTTATTGGCCATAGCGCAACGTGTCGTGGAAAATCAAGGTGGCGACGATACCCCCGTGTCGAATCGAGAACTATTAGAAGAGATATATCGACGAACCCGGCATGTTAATGCCTATGCCGAATTGGTTCACACGCAAACGTATTCATCACAAGTGATCCAAACGACCCATATCGATTCTCGTGCCGTTCGAGATAAAGTAAAAACATCCGTAGATAGTAAGGTGGACGTGTATTTGGAGGGGGAAAGCACGCCATAAAACCGGTTAATAATGACGTGCGCTATGGCGTTATTATCGCTCTCGGTCTATTTGTTTTTGTGGTCTTTCATTTTCATGTGTCGGATGTGCTGTTGTTGATGAATGATTGATCTCAAGATCTTCATTGAGTGTTTTTTGTGCGATGTCATTTTTCACGGAAGCGATCGCCATTTCATGCGGGTCTGTTTTTCTATTATCCACGCCATGACTGAGCGGGTCGGCCTTAATATCCTCTCGTTGTTGTTTGCCTTCAAGTTGATGGATAGCAGCATCTATTTGAGCATGAATATTATCACCAGCGATAAAGTCGATGTGATTCAATTTAAAGCGCTCAAGAATTTTATCGATATTATTGCGGTTTAAGTTGCCTTGTTGACTGTCCAGTACAATCAGTAAATGATGGCGCAGTGCATCGGGGTTGATGTTTTGAATATCATTCTTATGTTGGACCACCACGATATCTTGTTGACCGGCTTGACCGTCTCGCACTTTGAATGCTTGCTCAATACTGTTGGTAATAATCGTTATATTTTTGTCTTCACCTTCGTGAAAGTTCACATGATACCCCGACTTTTTACCTAATATCCGTTTGTTGATATTGAGCTCACTCGCGGAACCATCTGGCGATATATAGGTCACTTCAATCGCTTGTGTGTTGGCGTGTTGATCCGTGATATTCGTTATTAATGCTGGATGGGTGCTTTTTGTTTCACTGGAATAGACGGCTGGATGAAACTTGACCGCGGCTGTTTTTGTTTCTTGAACACCGGCCGTATTGTTTAGGTAGGTTTCACCTGCCGTGCCTTTAATGTCCACGCCTTGCTGAAAATATTGTCGAGCTTGGACTTGCAACCGACTGATGTGTTTTGGTGTGGTTGCCACTAATTTATCGTGCAACGGGTTTTCGACCAGCCTTCCCTCGCCTGTGTCTTGCCTTTTTTTATCGAAATAGTATAGCGCTTCTTTGTAGCTTAATTTTTGTGTTGTCATGATGAGATTAATCAAGTCGCCTTTTTCACCGGTCGTCCAGTCTTTAAAATAGCCGCGGTATTCTCCCGTCAGGGTGATATTTAACGCGGTGCTCCCATGACCAAAACTGAGTTGGTCGCTGTTTGATTTGGCTGTATTTGGTCGGCCCAATAACGCCGTCGCCAACGATTCGGTATACTTCGGTGCAACGGATTTTAAATAGGTCGCCATTTTGTTGAATATAAATTCGCCTTGCTGATTTTGATATTGGGGATTATCGACTGGGTGCGGCGTGTCATTGAAATACCATGTTTGTTGGCGAGCAATGTGTTGGTGCGTTTCCATCGCGCTGGGCTTATTCGTCTCTTTGTTATACCACGTGCGTGTCATTGCGTCGGGGTCATCGGTGTATATTCGAACGTGATGTGCCGCGCGGGTAATATCCACATAGGCGCGGCGAATATCGGTGAGAGGTGCATTGCCTCGAATGGCACTGATCACATTTGCGTAGGTGGCGCCTTGGGCCATGTCGGCGGTGCGCGTATAGCGGTAATCCCAATGCGCATCTTTCAAATTCCCCCGCTCAATAATAAAGCTGTCGCCTTGCGGTGGTTGGGCGGTCATCGTGTTGTTATCAATCGCGGTCACGGTATACGGCGTGTTGGCCACGATACCGCGTTTTTTGTCAGTCATTCTTGCCATGATTTTGTCGCCAGTTGATAACGGCTGCTCGCTCAAGCTAAATAGCTGCGTGTATTGGTGCTGTTTATGTGTTGGAAAACGTGTCGTTATCTTGCCTGTTTGCTGATCCAATAGCGTGATCATGCTGTGCTCGCGGTCAACGGCCACGATTTCACTGTATTGCCCCAATTTTTCTGAATAGATGAGCCCTTTTTGGTACGGCAACATTGTTGCCAATTCTGTTTCCGTGGCGCCCACACTGCGTAATCGCGGTGTGGGCACGTTTTCGGTGCCTAACTGTTTTTGCTGTATTAAGCCTGGGCGGATGTGGTGAGTGATTTCATCACGTTCACGGTTTGTGTACGCGATGATCAGCGTGTTCTCGCGGGTTTCAGGGGTACGACTGAGATAATCCTTTGCAATACTAGACGGCAACAATGCCGCGGCTTTCGCGCGGTTTTCGGCTGTCTTTGGGGCCGTCTCATCAAGGGTTGAGACAAGGTGGGGCAAGCGGCTTCCCGATGAATTTGTTTGCTGCTCTATTTTCTCAAGCGCGCTGGTTGCTTGTTTATCGACGATGTTGTGGACAGCACCTAATAACGTGGTGTTGTCTTGGCGCACTATATCTGACATATACGCCGTCTTGATCACCCCTTGGCTTATCGCCAATTCAAATGGTTTGCCCGCGTGTTGAGACAGTAATTGCTCGCGATCCCCCAACACGACGGCTCTGGCACTGTCACGTTTGACGAGTTGAAGAAATTGGTCAAACGCCGCGTTACCGACCATGGCGCTTTCATCAAGAAAAAACAGGGTGTTGGCATACTTTCCAGTGGGATGGTCGCCCCTGCTATCCTCTGTCAATAAGCTCGCGAGTGTCTGCGACTCTACGCCTTTGGCTTTAAGTTCATTCACTGCCGCGTGCGTTGGCGCCAACCCCACAATATCGAGCTTGGGGGCGTTGGCGGTGTCGCGTACCGCGTTGATGAGGCCAATGTTGCTTTCAAGCATCGTCGATTTCCCTGTCCCCGCCAAACCCTGCACTGCCACAACGCGATCCGCGGTGGTGGTGATTAATGTAGTGGCCTCTTTTTGCCCCGCGGTCAGGTAAGGTGATGTGTTGAGGTGATCGCGCGCTTGTGACGGTGTCGCAAAGGCGGGCACGCTGTCTTGGCCCTCTTTTAAGGCCGTCAGGATGCGGCTTTCTAGATCAATGTTTCCTTTGGTGGTCCATCGCACGCCATCTTGATAATCAGACGATAAGGTGTGGGACAGGCTATCAAGCTGCTGGACAATTTGAGGTTGGGTGATCGGCTGGTTTGCCTCTTCGAACGCGTAGCGAATAGCGGTTTGCACCACCGCGTGTTGTGTAAAGGCGGCTTCTTTTTCTGAGAGGTGGCGCAGGGCAAAATCGACCGCTTGTTCAATGACCGGCTTGTGGGGGGAAGCAGTGAGGCTTGCCATGACACGATTGACGTCGTTGATCACCGTTTGGCGTGTCGCTTCGTTCAAATATCGTTGCACCCGAGTTTCGGTGTGCATGACCCGCTCGATGGCGGCCGGTCTATCGGCGGATTTCTGCCACTGCGCATGCGCCCTTTCAACGTTATCGGTGAAAATATCGACACGGTTGGCGTGGCTGGATAAATCATGAAGGCGGTTAGCGTCGAAGTGATAACTTTTCCCGACCGCCAATAGATGGTTCGTCGCTTTGTCGGGTTGTGTCACCACGTAATCGTAGCGGATCGACGAGCCGTTCAGCGCATCGCGGTTGACACGATGGGTACGATTCTTATTGTCTGTTAAGTAGAGCGCGCGGGCATTGGTGTTACTGACGGTAAAACGCCCCTCAAGGCCAGTGCCGAAGTGGCGTGAAGGGATCGCCACCTTCTCACCTTGCGCGATGTCGAGGGTAACAGGCTTAAGTAAGGTGAAATGCGGGGTGTCGGGTAACGAGGGATCGCAGGTTTTATGGCTATCTTCTTGTGTGTTATGTAATGCGAGTTGATTGTTAGCGGTGTCGATACCCGTGATACGGTAGTCAGTGGGCCGCTTCTTGCCTTGATCATCGTTCCATTCTCTGAGGATCATACCGACCTGATAATGCTTGGCTATCTCTCGCTGACTTGTCGATAAAAACACGCCGTGATGGGCGGTGATGGTTTGCGTGTGCCGACTGAGTTTGCCAACTTGTTGTAAGGCTTCACGGATCCTCGGTGTGTAGTTTTCAACGTCTTTGTGCGTGGCGGCAATAACTTGTGTCGCCTGTTGGTCCGATTGCTCGGCAACGTGGTTGGCGAAAGCGGTGTTATCCAAGTGTGACAAGGTCACTTTGGTGTCGAGCATACGATTATTGACCCACTCGGTACTTTTCACGTTACCGGTGGCCAACACCGCCATGGCATTGTGATGGCGAATGCCTTGTTTTGAGCGTGCACGGTTAAGAAAAATGACTTTGGATTGGCTCTGTTGCGCCTTGTCGATAATGCCCGTGATTTCGTCAATGCCCAGCTTGTTCGCTTGGTCGACTAAAATGATATCCCGCTGAGTATACGTCGTGTGCTGATCGTCAAGAAAGCGGTGAGCAGTATGCCGAAAGTCAGGACGAAAGGCATTTTTAACCCATTGCGTCAGCGTAAAGTGGGGGCGAGAGACCTCACTTTGCTGGGTATCACGCGCTGTTGGATTGAGGTAATGCACACGGCGTTCACTTTCTGTGGCGACATGCAATAGGCTGGTTGCGAGCTGTTCGCTGTGGCCGTACACATTCACAATATTGGTCTGTTTGGTGGAGTAAAGCATGTCTGCCAAGCGTTTCTTATTATGAATGTTGAGATTCACTTGGTTCAACGCGGTGCGGTTGACGGCAACGGCCATGCCTAGTTGGCGAGGGCGTGTCATTTGAATAAGATGTTGCTCTTTGTCGACGGCTTCACGTGTCGTGAGTTGGCTTTGATGTGTGTCGAGGGCAATGAGCCCCCCTTGTTTAAGGGCCTGATCAGCCGCGTGTTTGATATCAATCACATTGGCGGTGTCGCCTTTAACGAACTCCCCCGCCGCACGGCTGACCAAGGTTTCGTAGCTAAACCGCGTGTCGGTTTGAATAAGATGGTCGGCGGCTCGTTGCAGGGCCTCGGTGGCGATTTTCCCCGGTAATTCGGGGGATGTGGCGGGTTTGTGTTTGTCTTGCATCGCGTCAACCACAAATTGTTGCGCATTAAAGGTCGCCTGTCGCTGCCACTGTTGATGTAACAGCGCCGTGGGTTGATGCGACTTGCCTTTACGGGTGTTTTTCGCTGCTAAATCTCGGGTTTTTTGGCTGTTTAAGCCAATATCAGAGGTTTTAGCATCAATGTCTTGACTGCGTTTCGAGAATGTATCCAATTCATCTTGAGGGATGCCGGCAATTTCAAACTGGCCGTTACCCACGCCCCGCGTCGCATAGCCCAGCTGTTGAGATTCACTGGCTAATGCCGATTGATAGATAGCGGTATAATATTTTTGATGGTGGTAAAGCCGCTCGACACTGCCTTGAATCACGCCACTTTGTTGTTTTTTGCATGTCGCTAGGGCGCGCAATTTATCGTCGCTGTCACGGGTCATGTTCGCCATCAGTACATGGTCATGGAGCTGGGGATCATCATCTCGACTGGTTTTATGGCCAATCACCGCAAAGAGTAAATTGCGCGTATTCTCGTAGGTATAGTGACTCTCTGGATCTGCATGTTTAACTTGTGCCACATCATATTCGATGTGGTCTAAGGTGACATTGACCGCGTGACGATGTGCAGCCAGTAACCGGTCGTCGCCGCCGACCAACGCAAGATAGCTGACCGATTTGGGGGCTGATAAGGTCAGGTCGAAACCGGCACGATGTTGTTGGCGGCGAAAATGGACGGTTTCATCGTTCAGCGAGCCGTTCAACACCGCCGTCAATGTGCGTTCATCCACGGGTTTATCGGTGAGTTGTGCGTTTTCAGCCAGCGTGCCATACCAGCGCGCATTCTCTTTTGCCTGTGTTTCTTTGAGATAATAAGCGGGTGCGCTGTCAACATCCCGGGTCTTGTCGTGCTGCGGGGGGTCTGCAATGGATTTATCTTTTGGCGTGAGGGCTATGTCAGGCAATGCGAGGTTTTTTTCTTCACCTAAATAATACTGAGCGGCTTTTGAGGCGTTGTTGATGGGGCTGATTGATATCATGGTGCGGCCTATGTCGGCGCATTGATGCGCCGAAGTGGGAAGAATTGAATATAAAATTATAAGTTATAGTGCATTAGTTAATTTTCAATGGTCGCCGTTAATGGCACCCTGCCTTTTTGCCCAGGCGCATTCGAATGCACAAACAGCCAAGACAACAGCCGCATATCGATGCCGTTGACTTGCGTATTGGTGGGCATCATTCCCGCCCCTTTGAACGGTCCATCGAGCTCACCATCAATACAATATTGAGCCGTGCCGTTGAGGGTATATGCCCCCTGCTCAATATACGTCACCATACCGTTCAGCAAGCAGCCTGACGAAGGGTGGATAAAGCTGTACGTGCCCAGGTCAGTAATCGTAAAAAGACTGTTGTCCGATGTGCGCCACACGCCCACGACACTGCCTTGATCACGGTTATCGTCGCCATACTTCATTAATTGCACCGTGCCGCTACCATAGTCTCCGATATAGATTTGGGCGCTGTAGCGACCCAATCTCAAGTCGTGCGTAACACCGTCGATGTCCAGCGCCAATCGGGCCTGTGTCCCCTCGCTTTGAATCGTGCCATACCCTGCCAACGACATGGATTCCACCGCATAAAAATACCCGCCATGCGCTACACCAAACATCGTTGTATTGAAGCCTTGTTTATCATCGATACCTAACACCCACGCGCCCTTGGTCGGGCTATATTGACCGGATCCCCCTGCCGATGGCGGCGTGCCACCGCTTGAGCCCTCATCCGAGCTGCTACCACAGCCAAACAGCGTCGCCATCATAATTCCCATAAGATAATGCTTATTCGTCTTCATTGTTTTCCTCTGCTTTTTAGGTTGTGCCTGACTGGACGACGTTAGTCGCCCACTTCAAAATCGCTGGGCTCGGCAATCGCGGCTTCATCCACCACGCGCTGATGCTCATTGTTGTCGTGTTGGCGCTGTGTGTCGCCGTGCCATTGATCACTCGCTTTTCGCATTCGCGTTAATTCGTCATCGCGCTCATTGTCAGACTCAAACGTGACCGACTGCGCGTCGAAAAGCGCCTGTCGCTCGTTGTCATCAAGTGCCATCGTCGGCGCCATGACTTCGGCATAAACCAATTGGTTGTAGACCGTGTTCATTTCCATCGACAAGGTAAATTCGCGCTTAATGAACGCCGGACACACATCCGGTAGGCGATCAAATTTCAAATCCAATCGCGTCACCAAATTGGCGTTGGGCACACGTGCCCAACATTGCAAATCATCCAAGGTTTGAATTTCCGATGGGGAGACGACGGGACGCGTTAACGTTTGGTGCCCCAGTGAGACACCATCGCGCAATGTATTGGCGCCGTAAGATATGTTTTCCTTCGAAACATCAATGTCTTGCTCGCCTAAATCCTTCGATGAAATTTGCGCCATTTGTGCCGAGGGCGCGCGAAAGTAGAAGCGAGTGTTGAGTAAATCAAACATTTCATCAGCGGCATTTTTGCCGTAGGTTTTGACCAGCTGGGCATAGGATTGAATACCTATCACGTAGCAGCCCCCAAACTTGCGCACTTCGGCAATAATGCTGCCCAGCTCAGGCAGTTTATGGAGCGACGGCATTTCGTCCATGATGACCCATAACCGGCGACTTTCGTCCTCTTTGAGGCCCAAAATGGCATTGGAAGCTATCGCTAACCACATTGAAATCAGGGGGCGCAATGATGCGTGCTGCTGTGCATTACTGGATAAAAACAAAAACCCGCGTTCATTGTCGTCTTGCACCCAATCCGTGATAGAAAAACGTCGCCGTAACGGCGCACCTTGCGCATCCGTTTCATCCAACTTATCGAGAAATCGCAACGACTTAATGTAAGTGGCAAGCACCGACTTAATGGAAATGGCCGTTTTCTCAATCTTGTTGCTGACTAACGTCGCTGACTCCGTGCCTTTCAGGTATTCACCCAAAGTTTCAAGCTCAGCGGTCAAGATAAGGTGCAGCAACCGCGTGGTTGAACACGGCGCTTTATCTTTTGTCATTTGAAAGGCGGTACTGGAAAAAATGGTCCGAGCAGAGTCAACCCAAAACGGGTCACCATCACCGTGCTGTGGAATGAGTGCGGCTGCCATATTTTCAAAATCAGGCGCCTCTTTTGCATCACACCAAATGTCCCAATAAGCGCAACGCTTATCGAACGGATTCAACAAAACATCCGTAGTGGGATCATAAAATTTACTCACAAAGGTGCAGCCTTTGTCGTAGACAATCGCCTTGTCGCCCCGCGCGCGTATCCACTTCAACAACTTGCGGATTTTGACCGATTTTCCTGTCCCTGTCGTGCCGTCAATCAGCATATGTTGCACCTCAAAATCTTGTTTAAAGAGCTGATGACCATCGATGCTGAATGAAGAGAGCGGCCCTTTTTTCTTGAGTTGCTTGGTGACCATTTTCGGTGGCGCGGCTTTGATCCCACGAATAAAGTGATCTTCGGTTTGTCCCTCCCCTTGGCGCCGAAAGTACCGGCCAATCACGATTAATCCCACTAACCCCAGTAGTGACATCAATAAGAACACCACTTGCAGCCGATACCAAAACGCGGCATTTAACTCGATAAGCATCGGGTTGTTGACCTGTTGAAGTAACGTTGAACTGTACGCTCTACCCTCCCACCATGTCGTCACCAACGCGTCCGGGGCCGTCCCAAATTGATAGAGAAGGCGGTATTTCCAATAATAAAAGAGCGCACTGGCCGTTTGGGGCGACGCCGTGATTGCGGTGACGACGACGGTCAATAGCAACACCGCCAACCCCGTCCATTTGAATACGGTGGCGTTCACTTGAAACCACATCCGCAGATTGTGGAAAGTAATTTGCCCCCCACGCGTCATGTTGTTGGTTTTGGGGCGGTGATTTGAATACATGGCTTTCTCCTCTCAACACACTGTGATCACCAGCTATATTGGCCGCGAGCCGTTCCGTCGACCGTGCGTTGCTCCCACGCGGCATAGTCTTCCTGCATTCGCTTAGTCAGCGTATCCCCGCCGCGATCCATCGGTTTCACCGCCGAGATTTTTCGACACGGGTATTGGCGCTGCAAAGCAAAATACACGGTGCCTGGGATTGACTTATAAATACGGTGCTCAGCAAAGTAAGCAGGGTTGTTTTTGTATTCCGTGCGAATGACATGCTCTAAAAAATCCGGCTCAAAGCGTGTACTGAACGTTTTCACCTTGGGCGGCAAACAGTACTCGGTGGGTATCGAGGCCGACTGGCGCTCACCGTAAAGCAGGGATAAGGTGTTTTGAGTCGCATTCATGACATCTTTGAGGCGGGCGTGCTCGGGGGAGCCTTCACGGTCAATGTGCGCCACAAAGTAGTACATGGTGAGTGGATCGTCTTGTTTTTTTTGACGGTACTCACTGAGCGCTAATGCGCTGTGACTGGTGATAAGCAGTAGCGCTGCAATAGCGAAAGATATCTTCATGTTATGGCCCTCATTTGGGTGTTTGCGTATTGCGGGGACGACCGTCGTAATAGCTACGGGCAACGTCCGAGAGGTTGCCGCCTTTTCCTAAGAGTGGCGACAGTTTATCCTCGACGATCTCTGGCAATGGGCTGTCAGAAACGGGGGGCTTCGGTGGCTGCATCGCGGTCGCGGCGTCGGCTTGGCGGCGAAGCATTTCAATCGTGACCCCATCAAACTTGTCACGGTCAAAAATGTCATCGGTGCCAAAGATCTCGTTCATCGCCTCACCGGTGTTGTGATGACGTGATAAACCCTCTACCCCTTGCGCTTGAAGAAAGTCCCGCATTCCAGCAGGGGTTGTCGGCATCGGCTGCGCCTCGACGTGGGTCGGTAAGGCGTTCAAATCGCGGATAAAGGATTGTGATTGAACATAGTCATCAAAGAGCATTTGTCGCTCACTGGCTACTTGTGCATCCTGTCCCGTGATAATGCGTTCAGCTTCATTCGGGGTTTCAACAGCCCCCTGAATGTAACGCTGGAAGGCTGGCATGAGGTTTTCGGTCAATCGCACTTCATCATTATCAACCCGCGAAAGGGCCTGACTGAGCACTTGGGATCGGTTCATCGCGGTGTGGAGGTTCGTGGCGCTCTGCTCGCTGCTTTGCCAGCTGGCGTTGAACCCAGTGAGGTAATTGCGCGTATCTTGATGTAAATCGCGGTTTTCAGCGTTGTTCGCGGCTGAATTGATTAAATTTGCGCCCTCATTGAACTGTTGGGTCGTGTTAAACAGCGCCGTTTGCTGCTCTGAAGTGAGTTTATTGTAACTTTCTCGGCTTTCACGACTCATGTTGGCCGTGACATTCCCGGACAAGCGGCCAAATAATCCGGTCGATTCCGTGCCCGCACCAAAGCCGCCGCCGGCACTCATCCCCGCGCCAACAGACGTCAAAAACGACCGCGCATCGTCATGGCTCCACCCGGTCATCGACGACACCTGTTCAGTCGCCGCGGTCATGGCACTCACGCCTTGCGTGACTTGGGCGCTAGTTTGCACCTGATCGTTGGTGCCGTAGCTTTGTCCGTGCTGTTGCGTACGGTGCCAATTATCCACAAAACCGGTGTTTTCCGTGACACTGCTATTGAGACTTGAGGTGGCACCTTGCACGGCTTGTTGACTGGTTTGGTATTCATTGCGCACACTCGCGGCGTAACCGTGGCTGCCCGATGTGCCCCAATGCAGTTGGGATACGGTCGGGTTGGTGTTGTATACGGGCTGACTTCCTCCCTCAAAATGGGTGATTTCTGACCCGTCCGGTCGTTGCATCGTCGTGCCGAATTGGCGATGGACCGTTTGCGTGTCGAGTTTATTGGCGCTGGTGTTGTTCCAACTTCGATTGGCGATTTGCATGTTGGCCATGCTCAAATCACCCGTCGCCACCGCTTCGGACGTGCGGGCATTGGTCGAGTTAATCATTCCCGCTAACTGGTAGTGAATACCCGACAACGCCGCCGAGCTGCCTTGCAATATCTTGCCCGCCAAAAAAGGCACACTCATCAATAAGTAGCCCGCCAACATGCCAAATCGGGTGTGCATCTCATCGATGGCGCTGTCATTGGACAACGTCAGACCATGAAACTCGCCCGCATAACCGCCACTGACTGACTCCAACCCCCAAATGCTGATGGCATTGATGATGGCAAACAACGAAGGCCAGACCGCGAGATGAAAAAAGGTTTTTGCATAGTTGGTGAGCACCATGACCGTCATGCTCGGCAGCAAGGCCGCGGCAATGACAAAAATGCTCAGCGCACTGAACAGCAAAAACAGTACGGTGTGCAACATGGGCACAAACTCGCGTGCCTGCAAGCCGATATTGGCCCACATCGAGGTTGTCTGCATTTTGTTCGAGGTATAGGCGTAATTGAGCGCACTCGCGGTGGGGTCAAGATCGTTGATGCTGTTGCGCAGCGCATTCATGGTCATGTTTTGCGTCATGATTTGTTGTGGTGTCTTGCTGATACGCAAGAACGTCGCATAACTGTTTTCAAGGCCGGTTTGTACCAGCCCACTGTTGGCGGCGGCTTTATCGCCGTAAAGATAAGCGGTCAACAGTGACACATCGCGTACCCCGCGCGCCTCGATACTGCTTTTCAAGCTGGGGTAGGTCTCTTCACACGTTTGATAAAGGCGTGAGCCATCCGCTTGGACGACGAACACCGCGCGTAACGGCGACATGGCTTTTGAGTCCAAAAAGGCCAAGATATCGGGCGAGCCAAACAGATCATCCCACGTGTACTTGCGATTGATCTGAATATCACCCACGATGCAGTTTCGAAAAAAATCATGCCAACGCCGCTTTAAGCGCACATCACGTAAGTTGGACTGGCGAGACAGTAAGTACAACCGCGAGCCATATAGCATGCCCGTTCGCCCGTAGCGCTCGTCTTGCGTGGAGGAAAAAATGTTTTCAACCGATTCAGTGATACCGCTCATTAGCGTGGACGATAACCAGGTCGGCAACGCGACCACATACGGGACATTTTGCACACTCGACACATAATGAGGCTCTGTTTTATCCACCACTTGCATGTCGGTGGTCATGTTAATTAAACACAGCGGCACCACGGTATAAACCAGCGCCCATTTGAAAATGGCTTTTGGATCGCGACTCACGCTGTAATGGATGAGTGTACCGACCGCACCAAACATCATCGCGATTTGCACCATGGATCCGAACGTGTCATGAGTGAAAAACGTCGCAATGGCATTAAGCACCTTCGTGGCCGTTTCACCGTTGCTATAAACAATGTATTCCAGTGCCATTACTCCCTCCCGAACTGATAATTATCTTTGGTGCGCTGGCTTAATTGGGTGTCAACGACTTCCCCAAGATGGCGCTGATTACGCAGATAATTTTCATAACTGTTTAACAGATTGATCGCGTCATTTTTGTTCTGGGTGATATAACGACTCGCGCGATAGGTCGAGTCCAAAATCATGCCAATATCGTCTTTATTGTTTTGCGTGTTAGCGAGTGACACGGTCACGGCTTTGAGCATGTCATTCAAGTAGCGCTCTAACAGCTCTGCTGACACAATTTCACTCAGTAGCGCCAGTGGCGGCTCTTGTTGCGCTTCAACGTTGGTTTGTAAAATCGATAACACCGGCAATTTGGTGTACTCCAAAAACGCCTTGCTGGCATCGTCTAAGCCCGTGTCGGTATAAATCAATTCGTATAACGCCGTGAGTCGCTGGATCACTTTACTGTTCAAGCCGCTACTGACGGCGAGCGTGATGTCACTTTGTGTGGGGGATAAACATTTATCATTGCCCTGATCGTCACATTGGTAGACGCTCATCTCACCGCCGTTTAAGAGACTGTCGATCAGTTGACTGTTGTCAGTCAGCAACGACGGATAAAACGTGGAGTGGCTGTTGGCATCATAGATAAACGTGCCCGACAGGCTCATTAAAAACTCGGCCAAATCTTTGTCCGTTTCTAACCAAGCGTTCATCATCATCGCGGACCAAACGATGTTATGGCTGGTGCGCGCGATCTCAGCCAGATCGGGTTGCGCTTTGGCTAACACCATTTGTTCATCCAATACCGCTTCTTTCCCGCACTCATGCTGTGCAGCAACCCAATCGCTGAAAACCCCGGTGTGCGTGCCGAGCGTGGCGCAGACATGTTTGCGTGTTGCTTGGTTCGAGAACCCCGCCAGCCCCCCAATCGCGGCTTGCGCCGTTTCACAAGAGTTGATCGACTGGTTCAGCCACTTATCCGCAATGGCTTGCAGGTTGTCACGGATTTGCTTGAGTTGCGGCGCCCACGTTTGCAGCGCTAAATCCACCGCAAACGGGGCCGCACTCGACACCACTGCCTTGCCAAACTCAACCAATGCGTCAGCACTGATGTGACTAAATCCTCCCGTAAACGCGTCAATGCCGTTGCATCCGGCCGACACCGAGGGCAACGTGACACTGGCAAGTTGCGCGTTACGTATCGGGGTTCGCACATACAAACTGCCCGCATTGTAATACCGTGCCGTCTGGCCTTTGTATGCGCTGGGATGGGTGACATTACTGTTATATCCGAGGCTATCAAAAAAATGGTTCAAATCGTTATCAAGGCTGCCAGCATGGACTAAACCGCTGAATGCGAGCATGAAAACCGTGTTAACCACAGATTGCCTGCATAACGTGTGGGTAACATTAGGCATCATGGCCTCCTTGCCTGCATCGCGGCCATCACGGCAGGGTCTTGAAAGAGATGACCCACGGTGTCATGCAGTTGCGCCAGCGTGACATTACCAATGCTCACTTTGACGAATTGGCGCGTTTGCACGTGGATCAAAAATGTCGCGGGCACCGTCATGTCACGTGGATTATCAAAAAACTCCGCGGCGATCGCCGGCGTACTCGGGATCGGCACGGGATAGTCGGGTAACGCACCGCCATCAATCGTAAACGGGTACGTTTGTAAGCCTGTTTGGGCTTCAAACTGGCGTAATGTCGGCGCGAACTGATGACAATAGCCACAGTCACTACTGAAAAAAAACACCATCGCATAGTCGTTAGCAATGCTGTGTAACGGGCAAAGAGTGATGCACAAGAGCCAAAACCAACGTATTGTTTTCATGGCTATTTCCCCTAAAAATCCAAATCACGGTAATCCGTGGCAACATTGTGGAACCGCCCCAAAAGCCTGTCGTGGGCAATATAGCCATAGCTCAATGGCTTCATGACCGCAGTGTGTGGATTGACCAGCACAATGGCGGGGGTGTAGGGCACTTCAACACGGCCATCGTCGACGCGGTTGTTCGCAATCGCGTCAATGAACATGCCGTCCTTACTGACACCCAACACCGAAAAGTCATAGCGCTGTGCAAACTGCGCCAGCGATGTGCCTAATTGCTGGCTAAGGGCATCGTGGCCTTCGTAGACATAAAACACGCCCCAGCCTTCTCGGATCAACTGCTCAAGACTTTGCTCTTGCTTCGCCTTGCGCTGTTCGAGGTACAACGGACGGGCGGCGCCTTGAACCGGGTGGTCTTTGGTGTAATCCAACTCAGGATGGGTGTGCAACACCTGTTTCGCCGTCATGCCAAGCTGGGAAGATTGCTCATAGAGAAAATGGTTTAAGCGCATCATTTGCTCAGTCTTCTCCGCGTTGGTGGGGTCAATCGCCGCTGCTGCGATCGCCTCTTCGTGATACTGATGAAACCAGCGCATTTGCTCGGTGGCAGACAAGGTTCTCGTTAACGTATTCACCGTTGGCGGGGGCGGTGTCGGCGCTCTCTTGACGGCAGTGGGCTCGTTGTACCAACGCCACCCCAACGGCTCGCTCGCGGCGCACGGTAGCGCGAGTGCCAGCAGTAACAGGCCATATCGTTTCATCACCACCCTCCCAAATTCGATTGGATACGCTGTTTGATTTCCTCTGCGTCAGGCATCACCATGTCATCGTAAATGTCGCCATAAAACGCGGAAAAATCGATGTGCTCAAAGTGAATCTGAGCCAGCTGCTCAGGCGTTAATGCAAAGCAATCCGGTGACTTCGCACCGCCGAGCGACAACCCCAGCTGCGCCATACCGCCTTGCTCTTGAATGATTTTCGCGAGCTTACTGTCATAGGTGCAGTAGCTTTTCTTTTCTCGAATACAGACTGACAGCACCTTTTCGGCGCAATAGTCCCCGACATAAATCGTGAGTCCTTCTTCTTTGGCTTGGCCGAGCGCGCGTTCATCATCACTGCAATCAGCTAGGCCAATCGCGTTCCCCCACCCTGAATCTTTGCAACAATCACTAAAGCCGACCCGCGCCTTGCTGCATGCCATCGCCTTACCACTAAAAATCAGGGGCGGATCGCTAATGCCTTCCGCTGCACTGCCTAGCGCCGCTAACGGCGCCACCGCCGATTCAAAATCGTTATTGAGTGCAGGGGCGTCGGCGTAACAATCACCGTCGAGACAAAACGTGTCGACACCACATTGCAAGCTTGTTTCTCTGCATGAGCGGTATTCACACTCGCGCCTCTCTTTGTTAAGGACACACGCCCCAAGTTGCTGTAACGCGCACGTTTCATCGAGCAATTCACACGTTTCGTAAGGGCCGCAGGTATTTTGTAAGTGACAGTCAAACCGCGTTTCATACGCCCAGCACGGCAAGGTCACCGACTCACCATCGACTTCCCGCGTCGTCGGGTTACTATCCACACACACCGGTTCACGCTTTTCACACTGCGTAGTGACATTGTCACAGTATGCATCCCACTCAATGATGGGATCAGGCACCGTAAAATGGAGCGTGACGTAATAGCCGCTCGCACTAAAAAACCAGACTTCACTGTTCTTGGTTGAAAACGTAAACCGATCCGCGGCGGGTAAAGGGGGGGAAATCGGGTAGTACCCTTCAAAATAGGTGAGATAAGTGTCTGAGAAAGAAAAAGGCACAAAGTCCTGAATGACGGTTTGCTCATTGATTTTCAGATAGAAAAATTTCGATGTCGACCGCATTAGGAGTTTTTTTGAAAAGGAAACCCCAGTCAATTCGACCGCCGACGCCAACTGGGTGCGGTATACGCCTGAGATCCTATTGCCATTGTCCGTGGTATTCATTTGTCCAGGCACATTATGCGTTGCCTCTCGCATTTCAAACGTGATCAGCGGCTCGCTGCGACACGTGGGCACCGCGCCGGTGGGCCGCTCACATTCATGCACTTCAACATCCAAACGGCATTGGGTGCCTGTTTCACAGTCCACATACTCGTTACTGATCCCATGGGTAATTTCAAACGCGTTTTGCTGACCAATCAGGGCATACTCAAAATCCGGATCACTGCGCACGTCAGGGCGACCACGGTCAAAGCTGGCTTGGACACTTTGTGCCCCTTCGTCCGTCAAATAGGCAGCGCCCTTTTGATCATTGATTTGGCTACTGCTCATGCCAGCGGTCGGGGGTGACATCACTTGCGCTTGGCATGTCGCATCCACGCAGTAATCTGTCACGTCTACCTGATAATCAGGATGATGGCGCAATGAATGCTCAGCCGAAGTGGCCCACGCCACTTCGGCGTCATATTGACTTTGGGTCGCCGCCCCCGCCCCGCTCATGGCCACAAGGCATAAAATCATGACCCATAAGCGATCGTATCGGTTCATTCGCCGCGCCTCGCAAGTGTCTGCGCCGCAATATCAGGCACATCCCCGTCAACCAAGATATCGAGCGCGTCATACAGGGAGAGATGACCGTGAACGATATCAAAATCGGTTTCCCCACACGGGGCCACGCCGTCACAACGCCCCGCGCGGATCACGATCGTCGCGGGCACGGCTTGAATATTAAACCGTGTAAACCACTCAGGCATGATGGCAAATCCCCCTTCACGCTCTGTGCCCACGGGTTGACCTTGCTCATCCACCGTTAAGCCCAATAAGCCAGTGATCCGTGCGACGGTCGCGGGAAAGCCGTCAGGCAGGACACCTTGCAAAATCAGTGGCACGCCGAGTCTGTCGGCTTGCACAAGTTGTTGCTTTAGGGCGATGTCTGGCAAGGTGAGCGTGGTAAACATCATCACTTGCGCCGGTGTACGCTGCGCCTCGGGCAAAAGGGGTTGAAATGACTCGGCCTGCCATCTTTTGACGTCATCGGCCATGGCGTTTCGCTGGGTCATGATGTCCTCCATCGCTTCCGCATAGGGGTTGCCCATGCGTTGGGCACGCTGCTGCTGTACCTCCCACGCATTCGGGGCCGCTATCACAAGGTGACAGAAAAACACACTGAGCCAAACGCGTCGTTTCATGTCTACTCTCCTCACAAAAACACACAGTTGCGCTTGCGCCACTGCATATAGCCAAAATTATCCCCTGACACAGGGTTGTCGTGACCACTCTCCCAAATCGCGGTTGTGGTCGTGTACGGGTAACATTTGTTGGCGGCGGGAATGGGACCGGTCATCTGATAGCGGTAACGGCTTTTGGGCAAAATCGGGGTTGGCCATTGGTTGCAGACCGCGCCATTTTCACCTCGCGTCTCGAACACCACCCCTTCGCGGTGTAATTTGTAGTTCAGCCGCTCCATAATGAGCGTCGCCGCTTGAATTGGTGTGTCGCGGTAATTGGTGGTGCCGGTCAGCGGATACGCGCTGCCCTGCGATCCCAAACACCAAAAAAGTGCATCAATTGGTAAGGCTTTGCCGAGTGATGTTTTCAAGGATTCAGGGATACAGGCCAGCTGTGAGATAGGGTTACCAAACAAAATGGCTTCGGGATTGAGGATGAAGGCCAATTCGTCGTCATCCCACAGGGGATCGAATTCCGTCAAGTAAGCCACGTCAAAATTATCCTTCGCCATGCACGCGGCTGACTGGATGATTTGCAACCAAAAGATGGCGGGGTACTTGTACCAGTGAGCATGATAAAAGCCGCCATCACTGCTGGCGTTGTCACGGGCAGTCACTCGCCCGCCGACTTGGTCTTTTTTGCCGCCTGAAAATTCAATCCCTAAGCTCACCATGCAAAAAGGCACGCGAGTGATATCGGTCAGCGCATAGGGCTCCCAGTAGCCAATATTGAGGCCAATTTGCACGAACACGGGCGCCGGTTTTGGACAGACAGAGATAGGCACACTCGGGTTGCTGGTGTCTGGGTACGAGGACCCGATTAACGGCACCTTGCCCAAGGTCATTGGAAACAAACAATCCCAGCAAATGTCAGTAAACAGATTCACAAAGCGCCCTGTGCATTGTGCACTCGCGCTGACGGGGGTTGGCATGATGCTCACCACCATAAAAAACACCCATCCATGCCATGCCTTTGTTATCCACGTCTTTGTTATCGTTGACGTGATCATGGCTGTGACCTCGCGGCGATGGGGTCAATTTCGTTGATACGCCAAAAACGCCCCTCTTGCTCGATGACCACAGGGACGTGAGCCAAACCAAATTGGCGACTAATGTCACCGCGTTGGTCAAAATAAACTTTGGCGTCTAACACATCACTTAACGCGATTGGCGAGCCATTTATCAAGATCCATTTCACCGGTTTAGCGGGCTGGTATTGCCTCGCCCACGCCACTTGTTGTCTATCTTCACCATCCAATACCACGATTTGCTTTGAATACGCGCTCACATCAAACGGATTCACGCGTGTGCCCGCGGGGTGAATCACATTGCCCTCACCATCGTGGAGATCCACCGCGGTCACCAATGTGGGATCCACACGATAGCTGACAGGGCGCGACGTGGTTTGAAGTGACACCGCGGCGGTCGGCTGCTGAACACTGGCTTCAACACGCGCGATAAAATCACGCTGCATCTGTGCCATCTCGCCACTGGCATCCAGCGTGTTTAATCGCTGCTCTATCCACGCCAACATGTTGATTTCACCAATGGCGACTAATGGGCCACGCACGCCAAAATCGCGGCCACTGCTTGGCATCGACAGCATCATCAGGACAGTGAAACTCACTAGCGAATAACGGCTCATTCATCGCCCCCTTCGTAGCGGTCGATAATGCGTTGTTGAATGTCAGGTGTGACATCGCGCGCCCCGCCGACCACGGCCGCGTCCACCATAATGATGGCGTTTTGCTCGACGGCGTATGCCTGAGTCACGATCTCCATCTGCTCAGCAAATTGCACCAGGTGATCACTGACTTGCGTCACCCCTTTTTCAATCAAGGCGTCGTGGTAAGCATCAAGGGTCTCTTTCACATTAAACGTCACTAACGTGACTGGGGGCGCTAACCACATGTGCAAGCCCAAAGACACGGCAATGGCCAACACCGCGGTCATTGCGTGCGCTATGATGGTTTTATGCATGGGCGTCTTCCTCCGCTAACACTTCCCGGTTGAATAGGGTGATTTCATCACCATAGAAGTGCGTGGCCGTTTGCATGATCGCATCCATCAACGGCACCCCTTGTTGCGTCAACGTTTCACAATACTCATATTCGTGCGGCTCGGTAGAGAGGCAAGCCCGCGTAAAGGGATCGACAAATAAACGATGGAAGGTGGCGTGGCCGCCCGCTTTGATGAGGGCGCAGCTATAGCCCGCCGCCCCGGATTTATCGAAATTTTTAATCACCGTCTGCTCGTAGCTTGAGAACGTTTTGGGGTGTGCTTTAATGAAGTTGTTGAACCCCTCCCCTTGGCGGAGCGTGATGTGAATATCAGAGTTGTTGTAAGAAGCTTCGGCTTCTGCATTGGCAAAAAAGTCGCCAATGCCCTGCGTCACAGTGCAAAAGCTGCCACCAAATTTTCGTGCCGTCCGATAGCCTGTATTGATAAATTTCCGCGCTTGCGCATTCGAGCCGGAAAGGAGCGACCACGCCTCTTCGATGATGCACATTTTCGGTGTTGAGCGACTGCCCGCCATGTACATTTGTTGGTTAATCGTCACCATGAGCGCGAAAATAGCAGGTCGTAACACGGCGTCAGGAAAGCCATCTAATTCCAATGTGGTGAGCGCATCTTTGGGGTCGAGCATGGAGGGTTTATTGAAAGTGTCGCCGTAGATCCCCGAGGTACAATACTTGTTGAGTTGAATGCCCACGTGGCGCACTTCATTCAATTTGTGCTGCTCAGCCAGCTCAAAAATGGCCGCTTGCACGTCATCAACCAGCGTTTCAGTGTGCTTGCGCTCCCACGCGAGCACAATCGCGTCGCCAAGCACTGACTCTTGCAATGCCGTTAGCTCAATGCGTGGGCTTGCCATGCTGGCAAACAGGGCCGTAATGTTATCCAACGCCAATTTGAGCGGGTCAATGTGTTCATCATCCCCCTCTTCAATGAACGCTTCATTGCCTTGCGCCACTTGCCCTAAATGCGTGAACGGGTTTAAGAAAATCCGCTCTGCGGTCATGTAAGTACCGCCGAGCATGAGGGTTAACTTCTTGTAGCTTTTCCCTTTATCAAGGATCCACAACTTGCCGTATTTGTTGTAAATCATCTTGGCAAGCTGCTGCACAAAGAAACTCTTTCCCGCGCCCGATCCGCCCGTGAGGGCAATGTTGTAGTTGTCACTGCCACAATCAAAGGGGTCAAAAAAGCTGATGTGCTGGCGCATGGTCGGCAGTAACATTCCGCCGCGTAGATGATAATGGTCGAGGATGATTGGAAAGAAGCTCACCAAGTTGGACGATTTCACTTTTAATAGTCGTCCGGCGCGCTGACAGTCAGCCCAATACCCCTCGCTCATCAAAAACGGCAAACAGCTGAAAAGGCTTTGGGATTGTAAGTAATACAGCGGCAGGACGTCGATGCCAACGGCACTAAACGCGCTTTTTGCCGCTTGAACATGGCGACGTTGCACGTCGCGATTTGTCATCAAGGTCACCGTCAGCATCATCGAGGTCAGGGCAATTTGTCCGTCTAACATCCCTTTTTGCAATGCTTTGCGCTCCAACAGTTCGTCAGGGGCCGTCGGGACTAAGGTCACTAGCTTCGAGTTGACGGTTTTTTCAAGTGAGCTGATTTGATTGTCGTTGAGCTGGGTTTCCATCCCTGTTTCATGAAGACGAAAATGCAAACTGACCAGATGAGGACACTGTAGGCTGTTGGCGACATTACGTAAGGAGGTGAAGCATTCCGGCAACGCATAGAGGCGAAAGTCACCTGGCAGGCGGCGCATCCCCAGTGTCACCAAATGGTTGTGCTGCGATACGTCCCGCTCCGTGGTGTGGCGTGTTTCGATGTGGTCACGGTGGATCAAAAATTCCGTGTCCGGCGATATCATTTGATGATAAAGCGGCGTCCATTCATCGTATCGCACTTGCGGTGGCTGGGCGGGATCAAAATTCACGGTGTTTTCGACAAAGCTAATGAGGTCATTAGGGCCCATCATCTCGGTATCAATGCCCGTTTGGCGCAGCGCTGTTAAGATGATCTCTTTACTGTCAATCACTCGGTCTCGGTCACCCGATGTTGTCGAGACGAAAAAATAGGCATGGTAACGGCGCAAGTCAAAGTGGTGCTTTTGGCGATGGAACCACCCCTTTCGTGCCGCGTATTTGGCGTATTTGGTTTCTCGCTCTGCCAGCAAGGCACAAATGCCGCCACGTTGACTCATGGCGGCGTTGTTTTCATCCAGCAGATCGTCAACATGGTTACCACCAAACATGGCGATGTGGTAATCCCAATCATCGCCTTGCGGCAAATCCAAGAGCATTTTGTTTAATGACAAAATGAGTTCATCATTCCCGCCGCCGAGGACCGATAATTGGATACCAAATCCTTGTGACTTTTGGTTTTCAAACACGTCGGTGGTGTCGTCGAAAAAGCGGTAGGGTAATTCATGGTGTAAATGATTAAACCGCTGTTTCGAGTCACGATAGAAGGCACGAAAATCTTGGAATCCTTGCATGGGGTTAGTCCTCTCGTATGGCTTGAACGGGGCGACCTGTCCACGCGGGCGCATCCAAAATGATGTAAATATCGGTGGTATCCACATAAAACCCATTCACGTCGGTGAACGGGAAGACGGTGACTTTGCGCCTCACTTCGGTGGTTCTATCCGGCTGACCGTAGCGGTCGCGGCGAGGCAAAATAGTAAAGCCGCTTTGCCCTTCCAACGCCGCGGTCGTATCACGTTGCACCGTCACTGGCGGGGTCACGTAGGCGTCGATATTGTCACGGACATCGTGCATGCCGACACATCCGCTGACGCCGCCCACGGTATTACAGCTATAGTCGCCGTCTAAGCCCGCCGCGCAGCCAGTGAGCATCACGACCATAAAAAGAAAAATCGAACGCATGGTTAATATCCTCGTGGTTGCGGCGTGCCAAACGCGGTCTGCTCAGCCGTTGTATTTAGGCCCATCACCTGCTCTTGCAGGGGATTCGTGGTGATGGTTTCGTAACGTTGGTTGTTTGCGCTATCGATGACGGGGGCCTGCGCCACGTCATAATTCGCGATGCCTTCTGCATCGAGCGGAAACCCTTCGAGAAAAACAATGTTGACGATATTCCCAGGGTTGAGCTCAACAATGGGGTGATACAGATTAGCGAGCTTAATGTAATAATCCGCCAGTTTTGAGCCCACCGATTCCGTCGCGTTGCCGAGCATATTCAGCGCGGCATCATCACTATTGATCGTTGCGGTCGAGCCGAGCGCGGAGGTTGAGGTGGTTTGCGCCATCGCTTTACCCGTTTCACCAAGCCCAGTTAAGATCCCTGACACCCCCGCCATTTGAATGATTTTGCCGTTTTTCAAAATGGTGGTGCCGCGGATCCCGTTGCGACCAAAATTGAACACGGTGCCTTTCACGGCAACATCCACAATCTCATCATCCTCATAAATACAGCTCAGGCGGTTGGTTCGGACAATACCGCGGCTGGACGATATCTCGCCATGCGCCGCACCGGTGACCGTACAATTGTTGAGTCGTGAGGGCTTCCCGTTGGGCAACACGCCAGCATTCACGGTTTGAAACACCATGGGCACGGTGTTGCTTTGCCCGAGCGCGCCAGCATCCGCATCCGCCCCGCCCGTGACCACCGCCGTGACAAATGTGCCGGTGGGCACGTAATTTTCGATGGTGCGGCGACCTTGCTCAGCATCGTCTTCATCCCAAACGAAGCTAAAGCTGTCGATGCCATCGTTGCGAAACGGTGATTCGGAAGGGGATTGGTACGTGAAGTCCTTCGCTTGCGGATTGTCATACGATTGAGGTTGGGGGCGCGGCGGTATGTGATAGCGCGTATTAAACGGCACGGTCGTTGGCGTGCCCGCATCACTTTGCAACGGTACATAGGGGATGGCCGGTTGCTCGCCGTCAATGGGGGTGCTTGCTCCGTCAATCACCGCGGGCACCGCTTCGGTCACATTGTTTTTTAACGCTTCAAAGCGATCGTAAAGTTTATTTTCAAACCTCTCTTGTCGCTCACTTTGCGAAGACGTGAAATGCTCTTGATGCGCTTCCATTTCAGCGAGCATTTTTTCCATTCGGCCCAGCAGCTTGATTTGTTCATCGAGCTCGGCTTGCTGCGCCGACAACGCCGACTGGTTGTCTTTTTCCGTAAAGCCAACATCGATGATGGATCCAAACTCAATCACCGTTTCGGAAGCCGCTACCGCCTCGCTCCCACGCAAATAGCGGTAGCTGATGGTGCCAATCATTAACAACACCGCCAACCCCGACAGCGTGATCAGTAAGTTTCGTTTACGGGTCTGCACATTTAACGCGACGCCCTCTTCGAGTGCCCCATCATGGTCCCGAAACCACCGTTTTAACCAAGACATTTTCATCGCGGCGCCCCTCCCGTTGTGAGATATAGCGTGGTGGATTGCTTAGGCGCTAAGGTGTAACTATCAAGTGCAGCGCTTCGCGCGCTGAGTGAATAAAAGTACGCATTCGTCAGATGCGCCGTGTCGCTGCCTTGGTTCGTGACGGTGTAAATAATGCCGCTGAATCGTCGTCCAACCAGTGCGACGACCGGCACCACGGCAATTTCACCAATGTCCGTCGGCAATGTGCTGGGATCAATCGGATGGGCCGTAAACCCACTGATTAGTGTGCCGTCGCGTTGGTAGTGCATCATCGCTTTTGTAAACAAGGCCAACTTGGTTGGGTAGTCAAAATTTTCATCGAATATCGACGGCTCAGCGTGTTGATTTTGAACCGAGACTAATTCAACCACCGCGGCAGGGATGGGTTTAGGGTTCACAAAGAGAGCGACATTACGCCCGTTGACGGTCGAGATATGGATGGAAAATGGGAGGTTCACATTGGTTTTTAGGGTCACCGAGCCCGATTTATCACTTTTGTTCGCTTGTGTGGTACAAAAACCAACCGGACATACGACACTGTTAATTCGGTCATCTTTCACCACCAGTCGGTTGAGGTTCAAACTGGATAGAGGAATCGACAAGGTGTCATTATCACTAAAGGTATAAGTTTGGGCGGGGACGGTATTCGCACGAAGCGGCGCCGTCATTACAGCCAATAGCGCCAGCAACATCCATCGAACAGGTACATCATTCATGATCTATCTCCTGTTTAATCGCTAACAGCGATAACTCAGCGTCATAGTGCAATTGCAATAAGTAGCTGACGGGCTCAGGATCCAGTGCTCGACGTGCAATGCTTTTATGCAACGTGCCCTTCACCCTCGTGATGAGCTGAGCAGCATCGACCTCGATGCTGTCGATGTCGAGATGACTGCTGACATTGTTTTTGCGAATAAACGCACTTTCACTGACCAGAGCCGGTTGAATTTGAGACCACGCCGCTTCATCGACATACTCTAAAAACACCCCAAACCGCCGCTCAACATTGGCAGGCGTCACGTTAAAACGTTGAGAGACAATCCATTCCGCCATCATGGTTAAATACGGTGTGTCGATTTGGTGGTTGGACACGGTAAAAGCAGATGAAATGACGGGCGGCACCACCGTGCGGCTTTGCGACTGGGATAAAAAATAGAGCCCGACCCCCAAGATACCGTTACATACCATGGCTAAAACAAACCCTACCGCCAGAAAGAGGTTCAGCGAGTGGGCAAGTCGTGTCGTCATTTCTCTGTTTTGTTCGAGCATTAGCGTATCCAGAATCGTTTTTCAGCGGGAGGCGTTCGCTTGAAAATGGATGAAGAGAACCAGTCGGCGCCCCACCAATAGCCAACAAGCTGAACGATGTTGTCACCGAATTGTTTTTTGATGGTTCGAAGGCCCATGAACCACGCCGTACTGACGATAAAGGCCATAATTTGGTAGCGCATAGCAAAAAAGAGTAAGAACAAAAATAAGGCGGGTAACACTTCGTCGCGCGGTAATCCCACCATGGTTTTGCCTTTGTTCAAGTACTTCGGGATTTGAAACAGAAATTGCTGATTATCATTCATGATCGGCACAGAAAGGGGCTTTCACCCCCCTCCCCTGAGCTAGACAAAAATCATCGGTGTGATGACATTCCAGAAGATGACACCAACGGCAAATCCGCCGATCGCACCTACCCAGTTTTTGGACATAAAGCCGAAGACCAACGCACCAATTCCCCCCAGCGCAAGGATCGCCATTTCGACACCTGAGCCTGTACCGGCGGTGTCTTTAATATCGGTTTTTGCCGCCGTAAATAGATCAGCCGCCGCCGCCAAGTTGGGCATCAGTAATGTCAATGCGCCTATCGCAACAAGCACAGTAATTAATAAAAGACCCGGGTTCGAGCGTGAATTTGATTTTGGTAAAACAGGTGTGAACACTTTCATAATAATGCCTTAAATATCAAAGAGTTTAAAGGTGTTACATGGTGTGCATTCCGTGAATATAAACTGAAAAGAAATTTATTTTATATAGGCGGAACAAACACCTCCTTCGAAATTTCATTTATCAGGATCAATCACCATCATTTGATTAAAAACTCACGCTTGGCTTATATACATTAACTCTCTTACAAACAACAAAAAGGGAAAAAGCGAAAGTGTAAATTAAAATTAAATAAAAGTTCAGGACCGGTATATAACGTCTCATATCAAGGTGAAGTTGTACATAGCCTGAACGAAGGAAAAAACTTTATTGATCTTTAACATAATTAAAGTGACTAATTTTATTAATAATTAACAAAAACAAAACTCAATTCATTTTTATTAATTGAGACACTGCCCCAAAATAATTAGATTAATAAAAGCAAATGCCTAGAAAAATATAACCCAACACAATCATTCACTTACACTATGTTAAAAATTAGTTAAGCCATATAACTGATATGTATATTTATATCGACCTGACAAGCATAGAGGAAGCATTACATTCACCATGCCAATGAATGCAATTTCAACGGGGTCTATAAAGGAGTAAACAGTAGAAAAAAAGTAAATCTCTTTACTTATTAGTGAGTTAATAACTGGGGTAATGTTTTATTTCACCTTTTCGGTATTATTAAAATCAATACGAGCTTTTTTATGGGTAACAGGTACGTTATTAATACGCCCGCAGTTGAGGGTAGCGGGCTCAAAAAGGCTGAGTCCACGGGGTGATAATCGAAAGTAAAAAACGGCATAACCGCGACGGTAATTACGGCCTAATTCTTCTCTTCCGTCCTGATTGATGATCAGTCGTCGAACAAAACCCGCCTCTACCAACATTTTAACTGCATGATACGCACTCGATTTTGGCGGCTCATGCTTGAAGAGTTTTCTTAATCCTTTTGATTCGAAATAAACACCATGGTCAGAGTAATAACGGGGAACGCGGCTTTCATCTTCGTCAAGATGACAAAACCATAAAATGTGCAGCCATTGAAAACAAAGTGACTGATGGGGTAATGTCGTTAACCAGTGCAAACTATCTGTTCTGTTCTTTAAAGAGATCATGATGGATTCCGAACAATTTTCACAACATTAATTAATGATAAACGCGTTAACGCAGGGCGCCAATCAATTGTTAGTCGATCAATGTCTATTAAAAAGAAGAAAATGACCAATATATGACAACAATTGATACATACAATAGGGGATATTGCTCTAAATAACTTGACCAGCGCTATCGCTCGGCAGACGCTCAAAAAATAGAAATGGTAGGCAACGCATTTAAGCGTTGTGTTTGTCTACCTATTCTATTTCTTGCGCGCCCATAATACGGAGTTCGAAAATTTGCTTGCCGAACGAAAAGTAAGAAGGGTTGCTTAGCTTTCGGAAGATTCGATGATATTCAAAGACGAAACTAACTCATAGCGCTCACCACTGCTAAACAGTCCTCGACTAAATCGCTGTTTGCGGTAAGTACGTCTGCACGAATTAGCAAGCATTATGGTGCACACTACGCTACCGACGAACTGCTTGTCATTATCATCAAGTGGGTCTAGTAACCCGTCTTCCACGGCTCGCTCTAGGATTGGACCAAAAATCAATAGAGGTGAATCACCAGTCGTCATTGTCAGTATTACAGCTTTGAAAATCATACACTAGTTAGTAATTTGACCTGTTTCTTCTAAACAGTGTCGGGTCTAGGAAACTAGAGCTTAACAATCAGAGCTAAAAACACATGCATACTTCCAGTTTTTTAAGTTCAAAGAACTCAAAAAAAAAATGCTTAAAGCTTAATTGTCAAAATCTGAAGGTATATGATGAAGCTAAATCACTAAAAAAATTAGATTAAATGCAATTTGTAAAAAACGGGCCAAATGTGCCTGAAAAATTACTACAAGCGCATGAGGAAGGTAGAGTCGTCTTCTTTTGTGGGGCTGGAATATCATTTCCAGCAGGCTTACCCGGCTTTGGTTATTTGGTAAGAAACTTATATAACGAGGTAGGTGTTCAACCAGATCAAGTTCAGGAACAAGCACTGAAGAATAGTCAATTCGACACCGCAGTGTCATTGTTAGAATCGATAACTCCCACAAAGGATTGGAGAAGGGATATAAGAAAAAAACTATCTCAGCTCCTAACGCCTAACTATACAAGTCCCAAAGCAACTCAAACTCACAGGTCATTGTTGAGGTTGTCAGTAACTTCAGAAAACAAAATGAGGTTGATAACAACTAACTTCGATAGAGTTTTTCAGCAAGCAGCTAAAGAAGAAGCTGTAAAATTGAAGGAATACTCAGCACCTCTATTACCGGTTCCTAAAAATCGTTGGGACGGGTTGGTATACTTGCATGGATTGCTTCCTGAAGATACAGGTGGGCATGGTTTAGACCATTTAGTTATCTCTAGTGGCGACTTTGGCTTAGCTTACTTAACAGAACGTTGGGCAGCCAGGTTTGTTAGTGAATTATTTAGGACTTACACCGTCTGCTTTATCGGTTATAGCTTAAACGATCCCGTTTTGAGATACATGATGGATGCTCTTGCTGCGGATAAACAACTTGGTGAGTCACCACCAGAAATGTACGCTTTCGGGAACTATAAGGCTAATGAGTACGAAAAGGAAAAGAGGAACTGGCTAGCGAAGAACGTCACTCCTGTTTTGTACAAGAATCATCACAATCATTATTACTTACATGAGACTCTATCAAAATGGGCTGATACATATAGAGATGGATTAAGTGGAAAAGAGCAAATTGTTGTAACTACAGCCTACACTAACCCAATGCAGTCCGATGTACATAACGACTATGCAAAAAGGCTTGCATGGGCTTTGAGTGATCCTACTGGTATACCAGCTAAAACATTCGCTGAACTAAACCCAGCACCACCTATTTCTTGGTTAAAGGTATTAGAGGAGATAGGTCTATCGTAAGCGCACCACGATCCCACGTGGCGCGCTTTTAATATGAGAAGTTCCAGGGAAGTAATGAGTCGATGTCGGGGTTAGGTTTGGCTAGCTCTTTCAAGCAATGAACCAAGTAGTTATAAAGAATTAGGTCATTCGCCTTGGCTGTCTCGATGATGCTGTAAAGCATTGCACTTGCATTGGCACCTCGTGAGTTATCTGAAAATAACCAATTTTTTCGGCCAATGACCAGCGGTTTAATTGCGCGTTCAGCACGGTTATTGTCTATCGATAAGTGACCATCATCGATATAGCGAATCAGCTTCGCCCATTGTCCAAGCGTGTATTTTATCGCTTTACCCAGCGGGCTAGACGCTATCACTTGTTGAGTTGTCATCCACTCGTACAACTCATCCAGTATAGGCTTGGCATGCAGTTGACGTTCTGCTTTTCGTGTCTCGACAGACGCACCTTTTAAGCGTGATTCTATCCCATAGAGTTTCTGGATTTTGGCCAGCGCTTTATCTGCTTTGCCTGACTTACCTTTACCTTGAACCTTCTTAGCATCCATGAACTTACGCCGTGCATGCGCCATGCAACCAACATTGGTGACTTGGTGAAGGCCGTCATAGACACCATAACCATCGGTTTGCAGATAACCACTGTAATCACCCAAGAAGGCAACAGGGCACGCCCTCGCGCGACTGTTTTGATAGTCGTACAAGGCGATATTTTTCACGTTGGGGAGTGCGGCATCTGGCGAGTCTGCGCCCGAGCAGTAAAGCCACATATAGCACTGTTTGTCTTCCTTGAGGACATTGAGCGGCGTTTCATCCGCCTGAACCACCACTTGTTGAAGTAGGTGCTCTTTCAAGGCCGCATACAGCGGAGCGAACTTCTCGCTGGCTTGGATGACCCACCTTGCCATCGTGGTACGTGATAACTCGATACCTGACTGGGTAAACAGCGATTCTTGACGGTAAAGTGGCATTGCGTATTGGTATTTGCCAAGGATGATATTGGCAAGCAAGCTTTCTGTCGCGAAGCTTTTAGGGATAATGCTTTGCGGCGCTGGCTTTTGAACGATGCGGCTTTTGTCTTCTGTTTGCTCGCACTGACGACACGCATATTTAGGGCGAACATATTCCAGCACTTTGAGTACGGCTGGTGTGAACTCCAGTTTTTCACTGCGGTCTTCACCGATTTTATGCAGGTTATGATTGCAGCAAGCGCACTGCTTTTCATGGTCGTCTAAGTCGAGTTCGATAACCTCACGAGGCAAGGTCTTTGGAAGTGGCTTGCGCTTACCACGTTTCTTCGTTGTGGTGGTTGTCGTGACCTCAACCTCATCTTCCTTAGCGGCTTCACATTCCACTTCGTTGAAGAGGTCACCTTGAGATTCATCGTAAGGCTTTAACGCCTCCGAGCGTTTAGCGAACTGGCGGTCGAAGGCAAGCTTGAGCTGTTCAAGTAGCGACTGGCGCTCTTGTTTCCATTGGCTTTCTGACGCCATCAGCGCTTTCACCATCGCTTGTAGCTCGGCAACATCTTGGCTTTCTGGGTTGATATTTGGCGTCTTTTTCATGGCATTTATTATACTAAAATCATGCCGTTAACGCTTGGTGGATAAGGCTTTATTATCGTTTAAGTCATTGTAAAATCGTTTATTCGCACGGGTTTATGGCCGATAATCGTGAAGCCTGAAAGCAGTCTATCAAGCTCAAATTGAGTCAGGGTAAACACCTCATTTTTCTCTTTTGTAGGCCACTTATACTTGGCTTTTTCGAGGCGTTTGTACCAAAGAGCAAAGCCTGTTTTATCCCAGTACAACACCTTGATTTTGTCGCGCTGTTTGTTGGTGAACAGGAACAGTGCGCCACTTCCCAAAGGCAAGTCGGTGTCACTTTCGATAATCGCCGCGAGGCCGTTGATGGACTTTCTAAAATCGACACTCTCATGATATAGATAAATCTCTGGAGCACTGAGCATGTGTTTCATGAGAGCGCGCCGATGAGTTCTGCCAGATAGACTGCTGGCGTGCCTTGGGGGATGCTAAGTTCAACATCATTGACTAGCAACATCATGTTAGCCGTTGCTACTTGAGCTTGATACTTTGTTGTCTTTTCGACGACTTCAGCTCTGACAAATCCAACTGGCGTTGGTCGTATTGCGGTTTGAAGTTGGCGCCGTTTGGCGAAGAATGTCGATAAACTCAGTCCGTGCTGTTCGCAAAAAACGCGTTGAGTAATATTGCTACTTTCATATTGTTCTAAGAGAGCTTGCCATTCTTGGTTAGAACGTCGTTTTGCCATTATAAAATCTCCTTTTGGTTGGAGACTTGATCTTATTATTGGTGCTTGGCGATTAGAATGCGGGGTTTATGATGCGCTTACGGTCTATCAGTAGAAGACTTGTCTAGGTATGGCGTAATTGATAAATCTATAGATGATGAAAAGAAATATAATATTTTCAACAGGCCACCTAAAAGTTCTTTAGCACCTAGCATGGCTTTAGCAAAAAATGCATACCAAGAGACATCATGGGATGATGTAATGGGTAACCTTGCTAAATGGCTCATACGACATTTAAACAACCCTGATTTGATTCTATTCATGGTTAGACAGGGTGGTAGATTAGACCAGAGGATGAAGAGGCTAATCTCTTATGAAATTAAAGAGCAGGCTCAAAAAAGGAAGGAACGTAATAGTCAATACTTTGAACAGCTAAACCTAAACAGCCCTGATCGAATCGTATCAGATGAGATGAACGCTTTATGGTCAGTAGTACTAGCTGGTTATACTGAACCAAGTGAAGGTAATACCGATTTATATAGTTGGGTTCAAGACTACAAACTGTTTGGTATTAATATAAGCTTAAAGAAAAGTATAAGAAGTATTTTATCCCCCAGAGTTACCTTTAAAACCCCATTTAGATTCAATCAAAATGATAGAAAGCTAGGGATAAAAAGTCATATTAATTGGGATATAGAAGTTGCCTCATCGCTTACTCACTCCGCACTAGAAAATCTCAATGAGTCGGAGGCATGGCATGAAGAATCTCATGAACTGATTCAAGAGTTTACATTTATTTTAATAGAGTTAATGGAACTAAAGTCAACACTAGGTGATATTGATCATAAAACAGATTATTCATATATATCACGACCATCAATAAAAGAACATACACAAAACAATAACTATCATAACTGGACAGTACTTATTGACCTAGTTAAAGATTCTTGGCTATCTCTTAATTATCATGATTCCACTATTGCTATAGATTTTGTAAATAAGTTTTGGAAGCAACCATATCCAATATTCAAACGAATAGCATTTTTCTGTGCTAGTGAGTCTAAGGATGTACCAATAGAAACTATTATCACTTGGCTCAGTATAGATAGTGGCTACTGGCTTTGGAATGTTTCTACTCAGAGAGAAGTATTGCAGCTACTTAGGAATATCCATAAGAAAGCAAGCAATGAGCAGTATGAAGATATAATAAAACTAATTCTCTCTGGCCCCCAAAGAGACTGGTTTAAAGAAAACCTATCTAAAGATGATTTTGACAATTCATGTAGTCGAGCTATATGGCTGAGACTAGAAAAATTACAGCAAGACGGTGGGAAATTAAACCAGGAGGCTATAAATATGCAGGAGTTGATTTTAGCCTCAAATCCAAAATGGAAACTCTCTGATGATGATCGTGATGAATTTCCTTTCTGGACAGGAACCGGTAATGAACCAAAATTCGTTATATCTAGCCCTAAAGACAAAGAAAGTTTAGTGGATTGGTTAAAAGAAGAGAAAGAAGACAACTTCTGGACCGAGGACGATTGGTCTATTCGGTGCCAAGATGATTTTGAAATTGCATCCGAAGCATTGAAAGACCTTGCATTAGGTAACCAATGGTTGGTAGGACGTTGGCGCGAGGCTATTCAAATTTGGAGTGAAAGTGAGAAACTCAAAGAAAACGAAGATGTTGAGTTATTCTTATTTATTATGACTGCCCCTGATAATGTTTTATTAGAACTTTCATGGCAGCTTACAACTTGGCTTAAGAAAATGCTGTCTAAAGGTGTTTTAAAAGATGAAGTGTATTTATCTTCATTTGATAAATTGGCACATCTACCGTATGAAATAGATATTGATGATACTCGGGATCCAATTAATGCAGCAATTAACAACCCAGTTGGAATATTAGTAGAGTCTATATTTTCGTGGTGGTACTCAACAAGCCCGAAAGATGATGAAGGACTCACTAATGAATTTAAGTCAAGATTGGTGGAGGTTTGTAATTTAGATAATAAAAGACTCTATTTCGGAAGGGTAATTGTATGCGCTAACTTGCTTTCTCTCTTTAAAGTTGATCGTAAATGGGCTAAAGATACTGTTATACCTTGGCTCTCATGGGATGATGTACCTAATTCTTCCATGGCATGGCAATCGTTACTATGGTCACCAAGACTACATAAAGGATTTATTCTCGAAATTAAAGATGATTTAATTGAAACTGCATACCATTATGAATTACTTGAAAAGCTAGGTAAGCAATACGTAACCTTTATGACGTATCTATCTTTACAAGGATACTCCGAATTTAAAGTAGGTGACTTAGCTAATGTTTTCAATGAAATCCCAACTGAGTCGTTATATAGTGTAGCGACTGCTCTTAAAGACAGCTTATCAAGCTCAGGTGATAAAATTGATGAGTTTTGGCACCATAGGACAAAGCCTTTCTTAATGAAAATTTGGCCAAAACAAGCCAAGATTGATAATAACACTATTGGTCAGTTAAGCTTAATATGTATAGCCGCAAAACATAACTTCCCTGAGGCATATAGCATTATCAAACATAATTTAAGCTATCTAGATGATGCGGAGTATGTTCTCAGACAGCTTTATAGTAGTGATTTGATAGAAACAAATCCTAACCTATCTCTAGAATTTATTGGAAAAATCATTGGTGAACCCAAATATCTACCGCCAACAAAATTAGAACCTTGCCTATTTGATATAGAGAAATTTGGTACTGAAGTTATCAATAATGCTGATTATATAAGGCTTAAAACTATCGTAAATAGATTTAAGTAGTACTACGTTAGCCCCATTGACTATGGGGCTCTATTATTCTTAACGTAATTTACGTTTGGGTTTACTATTATTGTTTAATCAACAGTTATGGTCGATATCTGGTAAGGCCTGAGGCTTGGGGCGAAAAACGCGAGCCGGCGAGCCAACAAACGGTTGTGACTGATACTTGCCGGAATGATCATGGCAAACACACCTTTGCAACCAAACAGGTTACGACAGGAGCTGTTCACATAGATGATGCAGGCAATAGACATTGAAAAGGGCAGATTAGGTCCAGATCTTTATACATACAGTATCTTGGATGAAGTAATGATTGTTAGTTCTCAGTCACACGAAACTCAATAAGGTCTAGCTGGCGGTAGATACGGCGTAAATAAAAGGGCTACTAAGACCTAACAGCAGCCCTCACACATTACAATTACAAAAACTTCTCTGCAATCATCTTCTTTCCCTTGGGATCAAACGGTTCTAGTTTGTCTTTTTCTGGATAATAGTAACCCGTTACCGAAAGATCATAGTCTCCGATAACCACTTTAATCGAAAACTCCGTACCATCTCCCCACGTATTACGTACTTGTGATTTACATTTCTCACCATGTAGCTCAAACTCGAACTCGCAATCTTGTCCCTTGTAATTAGCAAATGCTGCTTTCAACAAAGTTTCGGAGATTTTTTCTCTTTTTTTCTTAGAGAACATATCTAGATTCCACTCCCTGACTGGGCCATACATACCACTTGCATTAAGAGCATCGAGAATTTTTCGCATATGGCCACCTGTGAACTGATTCACTAGTAATGATGAGCGTGAACCATGAGGAATTCCCAACAAACAACTCCTTAGATTCCACCACGTTTCAGCTACTTCGGCATTTCTTGCGTTCTTAACCAGCTCTTGGACACACCATGCAAGCGCATCTCGGCTACGTATAGTGCCATCACCCTCTAGCTCAACATCAATGGCCTCAACAACCACTGGATAGGCGTGGTCACTGTATAGAGCAACCTCTGTACGATAGGCATGTATACCAACTAATTGATTAGCCTCGCTCACCAGTTTGTTGGCAGTTTCCTCTGAGTAGGGGCAGGTCACAAACCCGCGCACAAACGAAATAGTGTGGTCAGCGCCTTTATACAGTTGATTTAGTACGCTATTCGAGATCGATTTTTCATTTTGTGGGATCATTATTATTGGATGCCAATCAGGGTAATGAACAATTGAGTTACCAAGGCTTTCTAACAACCGATTTACCTCAGCCTGCCCTTTATCTCGGTCATCTAAATTTTTAGTTAAATACTGTAGTGCTTCTGCATTTGCTTCTGCAGCCGCAACGGGAAAACGAAACTCCATATATTCACCTCTTTCCGTAAAGTATGCTGTTTACGTAAAATATAGCTGTTACGAAACTATATTGCAATGCGCAAAAAACAGCATTTACTCTAAGGTGCTTTAAGGGGATGTTGCCGGAGCTTGTTTGTTAATTTCAACGCGGATATGTTTAGCAACAATGCAAAGACCATTGATATATGTTCAAACACACAGTGCGCCATTAGGGTATACGCTATTGGCACCACCCAAAACTCTGACAATTCACATTTACGGCATAACTTAAATGGCGTATCATAAATGTCATCATTTAAATGACATAGGCAATGAAAAATGTACATATTTGGCTATCTTAGAGCATCAACCGTAGAGCAAGATGCTAAACGTGCAAAAGACAGCTTATCGGCATTTGTGAGTGAAAAAGGGTATCGGGTTGCTGCTTGGTATTGGGAGAATGTTTCTGGTGCCAGTCTTCAAAGACCTGAACTAATGCGTTTACTTGAGGATGCAGCTCCTGGTGACGCATTACTCATTGAGCAAGTTGATCGCCTTTCTCGTCTAGATGAACCAAATTGGTTAAAGCTCAAGAAAATTATCAGTGAGAAACAACTAAAGGTTATTAGCCTTGATTTACCAACATCACACATAGCCCTGTCAAAGCAGGTAAATGATGATTTTACTGGTGCAATGCTAAATGCCATCAATCAAATGATGCTTGATATGCTCGCGGCGGTGGCAAGGAAGGATTATGTTGATCGTCGACGTCGACAGTCTGAAGGGATCGAGCGAGCGAAGAACAAAGGAAAGTTTAAAGGTCGCCAAGCGAATCTTGAGCGCCATGACCAAATACGCCGCCTAAGACAGAGCGGGATGAGTATTGCAGAAACTGCACAATTAACTGGCGCATCAAAGCGTACCGTGGTTCGAGTTAGTGGTAGCTCATCAAAAGATAGCTAGTCAGAGTATAAAGCGGTCAGCAGACAAGAGTTCGGGCAAATTAAACCATGCCCCCTTCAACACACTTTTGGACAAAAACGCGTTAGATCAAAAACTCTAATTTACTTAACTGATATTAGAAAAAATATCTTGAAACCTTAAAGCTAAGAGGTTGATACGGCGATGTTGAACAATGAGTCTTAGACCTCTAATCAGTCACGTTAGCAGGGGTGAAGCCTGAAAGTAATAGACTTAGAGGACGTATGAATAATAATCAACAAAAGTCTGATGAGTGTGTTACCTTGGTTGTTCTCCCTACCGCTTAGTAGGGGCTTCTTTTCTTTTCCGAACTCGCATCTCGGCACTCCTTAGTTGCCCTCCTAAGCCTCATAGCAGGCTTTAATTATGTCTATTTCAACCCAAAAGTTAAGAAACATCTTCAAACTCACTAGAATTGAAAATTTCAAAACCAACTACGATGTAACCCATATCGCTCCTTGGCTACCACTTGCTCAGAAAGTGAAACCTGTCATCCCTTCGGCAATTATATATTGCGAAGGTAATTTCGGTGAAATTGATGGTAAAACCGCTAATGGGCTAGTGAGGCATTCATTAAGCTATCGTATTCTATCGGTTATTGATAGTGTGTCTGCCGGCTTAGATACTGGAGAAGTACTTGATAACAAAGCCAATGGAATACCGATCCTTGCCAGTGCTGAAGAAGCTATCATTCACGCGGAAAGTATTCCCGATTACTTCATTTTTGGCATTGCGCCATCAAGTGGTTTTTTATCTGACTTAGATAAAAGCATCATTTTAAATGCCATGTCACTAGGAATGAACATAGTAAATGGCTTACATGAATTCCTAACCGATGATCCTCTATTTTTAGAAGCTAGCTTAAAGAATAACGTTCGAATATTCGATACTCGCAAACCCAAAAATAAAGGCGATCTGAAAACGTTTAGCGGGGAAATACACAACGTTAAATGTCCGAGAATTGCTGTCATGGGGACGGATTGCGCGCTAGGAAAACGAACAACAGCGACAATATTGGCGAATGAACTGATTAAAAAAGGCCTTAACGTCGTTCTGATTGCCACTGGTCAAACAGGCATTATGCAAGGCGCACAATACTGCGTTGCACTTGATGCTGTTCCTTCACAATTTTGTGCCGGTGAGTTGGAATCTGTCATTGTACAGGCCTATGAACAAGAAAATCCGGATCTGATAATTATTGAAGGGCAAGGAGCTTTAAGTCACCCTGCGTTTTCAACCAGCGCTTTTATCTTACGTGGCAGTTGTCCAACGGGTGTGATATTGCAACATGCTCCTAAACGTTTATATCGTAGTGATTTTCCTGATTGCCCAATGCCTTCGATTGCCTCAGAAATAAATCTTATCGAAACGTTTTCTAATACCGATGTTATTGGACTAACACTGAATCATGAAGATATGTCTTTAGATGAAACCTGTCGTGCGATAGACAGTTACACTACCGAATTTGGTCTACCGGTTACTGATGTCTTGTCACAGCCTGTTGAGCATCTACTGCACATTGTATCGTCAGCCTTCCCTATAATAGCAAGTAAACTGGCCGAAAAAGGGTGAACTACCCTAGGTTACACATCGATTGTGGGAAAGTTCACCAGAACGCTCAGTACCTGATTACTCAGCTCTCACTGAAAAACATATCCGTCACGCCTGTAACAAAAGCCTTCCTCGGCCACCCTATCATCGCACAAGTTCTTATTGATGCTGGCGCAAAAATGTTAGCCGATTCAAGAATCGAAAATCTTCAAAAGATGACTGAATCTGGCATTGCTATCCCTAAAATGCTGATACGTACACCCATGCTCAGTCAAGTGGCACGCGTAATAAAATACAGTGATATGAGTTTAAACTCTGAAGTTGAAGTGATTCAGAGGCTTTCACATGCAGCGGAACAACAAAATTGCTGTCACGATATTATTATTATGGTTGAGCTTGGCGATCTAAGAGAGGGTGTGATGCCTAATCATGTGATTGATTTTATCCGTGAGATTGTTTCTTTACCGAACATCACGATAAAAGGAATTGGTACGAATTTAGCTTGTCGGTATGGTGTCGCTCCAGATGAACAAAATATGAATGTTCTTTCTGATCTTGCCGATGGAATTGAAGCTACATTTGGGATCAGTCTAGAAATTATTTCAGGGGGTAATTCTGCTTCAGTTAACTGGGCTCTTCAGAGAACAGGCTTAACTCGAGTAAATAACCTTCGTATAGGAGAAGCAATTTTTTTAGGCTGTGAGCCTTTAGAGCACGAAAATATCAAAGGCTTACATACGGATGCGGTTTCTTTGACCGCTGAAGTGATTGAATCCAAGACTAAACCGACTTTGCCTTGGGGGAGGCGGGGGTTAAATGCTTTTGGTGAAAAAGAAAGCCTTCAAGATAGAGGGGAGGTCTCACAAGCTATTGTAGCATTAGGCCGCCAAGATGTTTGTGTCAGCGGGCTTAAGGCTCCGAATGGGGTTAAGATCATGTCTTCAACCAGTGATCATCTTGTCCTTGAATCCTCACGAAAACCACTATTTGTAGGGGAAAAAGTCACATTCGGTTTAGATTACAGTGCGCTCTTATCTTCTATGTCTTCACGTTATATCAATAAATATTTTAAGGCACCTAAAGGGAGAAGACAGCAAGAAGGAAGGAACGCATAATGCTACGAACAGCAGTAATTATTTCCGTCAGTGTCATGCTTAACGGTTGTCAGATAAGCCCAATGAAATCTAGGGGCTTGCCGATTATAGAGCGACGGTTATCTCAAACCAACTGCCACAAGAGTTAGGCTCAATCTGCTTAGGTGGAATGTGAATTCAACCAGACATAACACCACTACAGAAAGGGGCAGATCTGAGCTGGCCAGGTCAGCTAGCTCGAAGATGGACAATAGTGAGTTGGCGGTCGTGCTCAAAGCTGTTGACTTCGGATAAGTTTTATTTGGGGAACCTTGGAGTTTCATTAGTAGGGCTGAGAGGACTAAATCCTAGGCCTGCGCGCTATCAGTGAAGAGGTCAAAAATCGATTTACCGATTTCGACCATTGTCAGATTTCGCCTATCCATTGAAGCATCTGTCTGACTAACATAGATAGTGACAATGAACGGAGGGTGTTTGTCTCGCCAAACTAAGGCAGTAATACTCCTCGCACCGAAACCGCTAGCGCCTGTGAATGGTCTCAAATTTCCCAGCCAACAGGCAATACCGAACACAGTAAGTTACCTGTCACTTCAGACTACGTCTTGCTAATGAGAAATAGTCAACTTATATCAGTCAAGAACGACACCTTCTAAATAAGTGTGCTACTGTTTATATTCCCCCCATTGCTTAGTGGGGACCTCTTGTACCCTCCCGAAATGACGCATCGGCCTGCACTCGTCGCCCCCTAAGCCTAAACCTCATTAGGTTTCACTATGTTTACATTACCATTCAAAGAAATTGAGACGCTTGACGTTCAATTGGTTAAACAGTTTTCCAAATTACACTTCCTCCAATCTGGTCTCGGTCCTTTACCAACGGCCATTGTTTACTGCGAAATGAACTTTGGGGAAATTGATGGAAAAACTGCAAATGGCCTTGGGCGACACTCCCCAAGCTTTCGTATTCTTTCTGTCATCGATAGTGAGAAGTTGGGCTTAGATGCTAGCTATGTTCTTGACGGTGAGTGCAACGGCATTCCTGTTTGTGCCAGTTTGATGGATTCAATTGAAAAAGCCGGTGGTATCCTGGATTACTTCATCTTTGGTTTAGCGCCTTCAAATGGCCTGTACTCTGAGTCTGAAAAATCGCTCATCCTTGATGCAATGCGACTCGGTATGAATATTGTGAACGGATTGCATGAATTTCTAAATGATGACCCTGTTTTCATTTCTTCTTCAGCCACTCTCAACGTCACTATTCTTGACATTCGAAAACCTCATTCGAAAAATGAGTTACAAACATTTAGCGGTACTATTCACCAGATTCTCTGCCCTCGAATCTTTGTGGTAGGCACCGACTGTGCGATCGGAAAACGCACCACGGCGACAATCTTAGCCAATGCGTTGCGTGAGCGCGGCCTGAATGTCGTGCTCATTACAACAGGACAAACCGGTGTCATGCAAGGTGCACGCTACGCTGTTGTTATGGATACTGTACCTTCGCAATTTTGCGCGGGTGAGCTTGAATCACTTATTGTGGGTGCTTATGAAACCGAGCAACCTGACATCATTATCATAGAAGGGCAAGGTGCACTCAGTCACCCCGCCTTTACCACGAATACTGCCATTCTTCGTGGTTGCGCGCCGTATGGCGTGATTTTACAGCACGCTCCCAAAAGACTTCACCTAACTGACTTTGAAAACATGCCGATGCCTTCTGTTCGCTCTGAAATAGATCTCATTAACGGTTTTGGTAACGTTCCAGTTCTGGGTATCACGCTTAGTCATGAAGGAATGAGTTCGCATGACATCGAAGAAACGATCAAGGAGTACCACAAAGAGTTTGAACTGCCTGTAACCGATGCTCTCCTTTCTGCCATGACGTCGCCTTACATAACGAAGGTTTACGCTTAACATACACCAACATATGGTCTTTAGGCTAACAGCACTCATTCAAGTTAATGAAAGGAGGGTCAAAAAATGCCTAACAACAATCAATTGTCCAATAACCCTTGGGCAGGAAAGAAGTCGCCTCCCAATCTCGGTGAAATAATTAAAAACATTCGAGATTTTAAAAAAATACTTCCGGGAGGGAGCCCATCTAATTTCGTCACTATTCTTGTTATTTTACTTGTGGCGTTACTAATAAAAAGCACCATATACACGGTGCCTAGCGACTCAGTGGCTGTGATTCAACGGTTTGGCGCATATATATATACAGTGTTGCCAGGACTACATTTCAAGCTCCCCCTTGGCATCGACTCGGTCGAAATCGTCCCTGTCAAACGTCAGCTCAAACAAGAGTTCGGTTTTTCCACACCAGAGGCGAATAACCCATACCAAAGTACTCGAATTTTCGACCAAGTTAGAGAAACGCAAATGGTGACAGGCGATCTGAATGCCGCCTTGGTCGAATGGGTTGTGCAATATCGCATCTCAGACCCCGTTAAGTTTCTGTTTGAAGTCCGGCAACCGAGCGCAACGTTACGTTATGTGTCTGAATCGGTGATGCGCGAAGTCGTTGGTGATAGAACGGTTGATGAAGTCATCACTGTTGGTAGACAGGACATTGAATCAGAGGCACTGATAAAAATGCAGGAGCTATCCAGGAAATATGAGATGGGATTTAGCATAGACCAAGTGCAATTGAAAAACATTAACCCCCCAGTTCCTGTTCAGGCCTCTTTCAATGAAGTGAATCAGGCACAGCAAGAAAAAGAAAAGTTAATCAATGAAGCGCGCAGGGATTACAACAAAATCATTCCCCTTGCTCTGGGCGAAAAAGACCAGCAGATCAGAGAAGCCGATGGTTACCGGTTAAAACGAATTAACGAAGCAGAAGGTGACGTTTCTCGATTCAACGCGCTTTATGAGGAATATCTGAAAGCGCCTGCGGTCACCAAAAGAAGAGTTTATATCGAAACTATGCAGTCTGTACTGCCAAAAATTGATAGCAAAATCATCATTGATAATAATTTGGAATCTATTCTGCCGCTACTCAACATTAAAGACGGACAGGGAAAAGGGCAATGAAATTCAAAACCATTGGGGTGGTGAGCGCTCTTATCTCTGTCGTGACGTTGGTGTTATACATTGCGCTCTACACGGTCGATGAAGTGGAGCAAGTGATCATTACGCAGTTTGGTAAGCCCGTCGGTTCGCCTGTCGTGACGCCAGGGCTAAACATCAAGGTGCCTTTTATACAGAAAGTCAATGTCGTTGAAAAACGGGTGATGGAGTGGGATGGCGCGCCGTCTGATATGCCGACGAAGGATAAGCTTTATATCTCTGTTGAATTGTTTGCCCGATGGAAAATCGTCGACCCGCTGCAATACTATCTTCGTCTTAGAGATGAGCGCAGTGCGCAATCAAGGCTCGATGACATACTCGGCAGCGAAACCAGAAATGCGATAGCAAAACATGAATTGATAGAGGTGATCCGCACAACGAAAGACAGAGTGCCAGTGCGAGAAGGGTTGATTGGCAGCGCAGAAGAGACGATCAAGATTGGATCACTGGTGCCTATTTATAAGGGAAGGAAAAAGGTTGAAGAAGAGATATTTGCCTCGGCAGCCCAAAAAATACAAGTATTTGGCATTGAGTTGCTCGATATTCGTTTCAAACGTATTAATTACAATGAAAGTGTCCGCCCCAAAATCTATGAACGCATGATCAGCGAGCGTCGCCAGATCGCAGAGCGTTTTTTATCTGAAGGCAATGGCGAGTCAGCAAGAATTCGCGGTGATAGGGTCAGAGAGCTGGATAAAATTCAGTCTGAGGCCTATCGCGAAGTGGAAGAGATTAGAGGAGCAGCGGATGCCAAAGCCGCCGAGATATACTCACGGGCGTACAACCAAAGTGATGAGGCGGTTGAGTTTTTCGAATTTGTCAGAACATTAAGGTCTTACGATTCTGTTTTTTCCGACAATACGTCGGTCATCCTATCGACAGATGGGGCTCTGTTTAAGTTTCTGAATGGCTTTGAGGCACTTTCGCCGCAGCAAGAGACCCATCAATCAGAAGAATGATAACGATTAACCCACGCAAATCTTGAAATTCAAAGACGAAGGGAGTCGCCTTTATGACCGGGCTGTTCCTTTATAAATGGTCTAACTCGAGAAAAAGGATATAAGTGATGATTCCTAATAATGAAAAAGGATGGTACCAAACGTATCAAAAGGCGCTCAATGTCAAAGGCGTTGAGTATAAATACTGGTCACTAAAAAAAATCGCTCAGGATTATCAGGCAGCCCTGTCAAAAACGCCCTTTGCTAAGCGCTTGCTTATTGAAAATGTAATGCGGCAAACCTCTGATTTAAATGATTCATCTCGAATTATTAAAGCATTGTTATTTAAAAACACTACTCTCGATTCAGAGCGCATTGCTCAGTCAGCAGAGTTCAGTTTCTATCCTAGCAGAGTGCTGATGCAGGACTATACCGGGATACCGGCTTTGGTCGATCTTGCTGCTATCAGAGATGCGGTTGCACAAGCTGGCGGGGAGCCAAGCCATGTCACGCTTAAGTGTCCGGTCGATCTTGTTATAGATCACTCGTTAATTGTTGATCAGTCTGGCTCAGAATCCTCAATAAATATGAATCGAGAACTTGAAATGGCGCGAAATAGAGAGCGCTATACCTTCCTAAAATGGGCACAAAAAAATTTCCGTAACCTGACCGTGATACCGCCCGGTAAGGGCATATGCCATCAAGTAAATTTGGAGTATTTATCACACGTTGTTCGTGTAGACGAAAATGGAGTGTTAACACCAGATACTGTTGTAGGAACCGACAGTCACACCACGATGGTAAATGGGTTAGGCGTGCTTGGTTGGGGAGTGGGCGGTATTGAAGCCGAAGCCACAATGTTAGGTCTGCCGCTCACTATCGCTGTCCCACGGGTTGTCGGCGTGCGTCTTGATGGCCAATTACGTCCTTGTGTGACAGCGACTGATTTGGTTTTGACGATAACAGAAAGGCTAAGATCACACGGGGTGGTCGGCAAATTTGTTGAGTATTATGGTTCTGGTATCGCGCATTTATCTGTGGCCGACCGTGCTACGCTTGCCAATATGGCCCCAGAGTACGGCGCCACATGTGGTATTTTCCCGATTGACGAAAACACTATTTCCTATTTAACGCTGACAAACCGCCCCTCCTCACTGGTCGATCGAGTGCGTGCTTACGCAAAAGAGCAAGAGCTATGGTGGGACACAAACACGGCTTCGCCTGAGTATGATGAAGATGTCGTAGTGGATTTATCTGCAATTGTCCCTTCAATAGCTGGCCCCAAACGACCTCAAGATAGGCTTAACATCAGTGGAATTAAGCAGGCAACTCTAGACCAATGTTCAATTGAAGGTGCCTCAAACTCGAGTTCTCGACCAGAACGCTCAGGCTCACCTGCGCACTTAAATCATGGGGATGTTGTCATTGCAGCCATCACCTCATGCACTAATACATCGAACCCTGCCGTAATGCTGACTGCAGGTTTGGTTGCTATGGCAGCAGTGAAAAAAGGGCTGTCTGTTCCTCACTACGTTAAAACATCTCTCGCGCCCGGATCATTAGCTGTCGCTCGATATCTCAATGATACGGGCTTGCAACATTACCTTGATATCTTGGGATTTCATCGCGTTGGATACGGCTGCACAACATGCATTGGTAACTCTGGGCCACTGAAAAATAATCTCGAAGCAGAGATCTTAGAGAGAAGCCTTAGCGTGTCGGCCGTGTTATCAGGTAATCGCAACTTTGAAGGCAGAATACACCCCTCCGTTAACCTGAACTGGCTTGCTTCACCGCCATTAGTGGTCGCGTTTGCGTTAGCAGGCACGACCTGTATTGACTTAGAAAACGAACCAGTTGCTTTCAACAGTAACAATGAGCCTGTCTATTTGAGCGATCTTTGGCCGAGCCAAACCATGCTCAATGAAATGCTGAAACACGTGAATGAGAGCCACTTTAAGCTGAGCTACGACGATATCACTGAGGGTGATGAAGAGTGGGAGCAATTGTCGATGAAAGACAGCGCTTGTTACCCATGGGACGAGAACTCCACCTACATACAGCGCCCTCCGTTTTTGGAATTACCACACCCCACATTTTCTATCGAATCAGCACGCGTACTAGCCATTTTGGGGGATTCGATTACAACCGACCATATTTCACCCGCAGGGCACATTTCAAAACATAGTCCGGCGGGTCATTATTTGCTTTCAAAGAACATTCATCCAGAATCATTCAATAGTTATGGAGCACGCCGAGGAAATCATCACGTTATGGTTCGCGGGACATTTTCAAATGTACGTTTGGAAAACAAAATAGCCTTCCCGACCAGAGGCGGTGTCACGCGATGTTACGGCGATACCAAACTGGATGAATGTAGCATGTCGACGACTGAGAATGCGCCTCCACTCATACCTATTTTCAACGCGAGCAGAAGGTCAATCGAGTTTCAAGTGCCTTTGGTTATCTTTGCCGGCAAGGACTATGGTTCAGGCTCCAGCCGTGATTGGGCAGCAAAAGGATGTTTGCTACTAAATGTAAAAGCGGTCATCGCGGAATCATTTGAACGGATTCATCGCAGTAATTTGGTCGGTATGGGCGTATTGCCACTGCAACTAATGCGACCAAGTGAGTTGGATGCACTCGTTCTGGAAGGGAATGAGACAGTTTTTGTCGCGCCCAATGAGCCTCTTAAGCCCTTACTAGAGCTTAATATTATCGTTGTAACTGCTCAAGGTTCGGAGCATACCATTCCCGTTATTGCACGCATCGATACTCCAAAGGAGCTGGAATATTTCAACTCGGGCGGCATTCTCAAGTATGTTCTCAATCAATTGGAAATGAATATGCGATAGCCTCAAAAAGCACTAAACCGTTAGCGCCAAATAATCTACATTTAAGAAAATGTACCAGACGATTTTATGGCTCGAGCGCTATGCAATGCAGGTACATTTCGGCTTACTTACTACAATCGATGATACGCGGCGCAGCCAACCGCTTCACCATGTTTACCTTGATGTGATCCCTGCTTCGCTGCTGGCACTTAAACGCTATTTTTCGCCATGGCATGGCTGAGAGCTTAAGTTTTGGTTAATCCGAACTGAATCGCATCGCTTTCAGCCCCCACGGGATGAATATCAAAAGGACACAGTATGACGACACAGGTATTCAGAACTGAAAAAGACAGTATGGGAGAGGTCTGCGTCTCAGTTAGCGCTCTGTACCAAGCCCAGACACAGCGCGCGGTAGACAATTTCCATTTCAGCCGTCACACCATGCCTGTTATGTTCATTAAGGCGTTAGCGCATATCAAACAAGCGGCGGCCATTACTAATGCACAGCTGGGATTGCTGCAAGGTGACATTGCCGATGCAATCGTTGAGGCGTCACAGCAGATCATAGATGGTCAGCACCTCGATCAGTTCCCTATTGATGTGTTTCAAACCGGCTCTGGCACCAGCTCAAACATGAACGCCAACGAGGTGATCGCGACGATTGCCAGTGCCCTTCTTGGTGATGCCGTCAGCCCAAACGATCATGTCAACATGGGACAGAGCAGCAATGACGTCATCCCTACTGCCATTCAGGTTAGCGCAGCGTTGATGATAGAGAATCAACTACTGCCTGCACTTACTCACCTCTCCCATACATTACAAACGAAGCGAGAAGAGATTGGGGAAGTGGTAAAAACAGGACGTACCCATCTGATGGATGCAATGCCCGTCACCTTTGGTCAGGAGCTCGGCGGCTGGCAGTTCCAAGTGAACCACGCAAAGCAAGGCATAGAAAGCAGTCTCGACGTCATCAAAGCGTTAGCCCAAGGTGGCACAGCAGTCGGGACCGGTATTAATGCTGAGCCGCGTTTCGCCTCAGCTTTCGCACCGCACCTGTCGCAGGCAACAGGTTTAACTTTCAGTATCAGCGAGAATTTCTTCTTTAATCTCAGCAGCCAGGACGCCATGGTTTCGCTATCCGGCCAGCTCAAAACCGCCGCAGTCGCCATCATGAAGATTGCCAATGACCTGCGTTGGATGAACTCGGGTCCATTGGCTGGCTTAAGCGAGATTGAGATTCAAGGCTTGCAACCTGGGTCGTCCATCATGCCGGGCAAAGTGAACCCGGTAATTCCCGAAGCGGCGGCGATGGCAGCGGCACAGGTGATCGGCAACGACACCACAGTGACGGTGGCGGGACAGTCAGGCAACTTCCAGCTCAACGTGATGTTGCCCGTGATTGCCCACAATGTGTTGGAAAGCATTGAACTGATAAGCAATAGCGCCCGCGCACTGGCTGATAAGGCTATTTCCACATTCATCGTAAAGAAGGCCAATCTCGATGTGGCACTGGCTAAAAACCCGATTCTGGTGACAGTACTTAACCCAGTGATTGGTTATTTGAAAGCGGCGGAAATCGCCCAAAAAGCTTACAAAGAGGGACATGCCATCATTGATGTTGCGGAAGAGGAAACCGATTTAGACAGAGAAACGTTAACGCGATTACTCGATCCAGCCAAACTCACGGAAGGCGGATTAACCGAGAGTGACAACCAAGCTGGAAATGACCACAACAAAAGCATTGGTCATTCAATCGAAAGATGAACCAGTACCGGGTTGACCGATACTTTAACGATGGCTGAGCCGTCAGTGATTGGATGGTATCGTGTTAACGCAGGTAAATTTAAAACGCTCAATGGAAATCACTCTGAGTCTAGGCGTTTTGTCTGGTGTTTCAATTTTATACGTAAGGTTTCCAAAAGCTGGGAGGTCGATAATATAACGATGGCTTGCTAATATGGTATGGCTATCTTATGTCAATCAAGAACTGCGCTGTGTACAAAAATTGTACTACTGATATTGCCCCAGATGCTCTAATAGCTGTGCTCCTTGCCGGCCAAACCTAAACCAAGTTAGCGTATTTTGCCCATCCATTTTCAGTTGATTAATAGTCGCGATGGCTTATCTCCATCGGTTGTTTGAGTGTAAGCGCCCATTTCTCCCCATATTCAGATAACCACCAATACTTGGTATTGATCTAGCTCCCTAATTAACGGAGCTA
>JBHOGO010000130.1:0-7685 GCA_043421945.1 bacterium sp. HQB-150
GCCAAAAATCGCTGGCTCACTGGCGTCTCGAATAAATGATAATTTTCAGGTGCTCAAACACGCATCTTCAAGTTAATGGGGTATAAAATGTACTCTTCTACCATGATGGTTATGTTTAAGTCCGCTTGTTGAAAGAAGTTCCCTTGTTAACCTGGGTTTCCGTCAGTACGCTTGCGAACAAGCATTGGGATAAAGTGCCAGCAAAAAAGGGTAAAAGCGAAGATCCATAACCCGCCAGTAATTCGAATAAACAAAATGATATCAGCAGGTGAAAGGTAAACCCCTATTGTACGGATCAGCGCAGCAATGCTGAGGGCAAGGTAGGCTGGCCACATGGTTGGTCCTTGGTAAATCTCTCTTCCGGTATGTCCCATAGTGACGCGCGCTAGCATCGATAAAATTAATCCCCCCAGAGCGCCAATAGCAAAGAGATGTAAGAAGGTGTGATTAACAAAGCCATCTGTTGATATACCACGAATGATTAAACTCATTGGTAAACAGAGGTATGCCGCATGTAAAGACCACACTAATGGCTCACTGAACGTCAACCAAGGCTTCCAACGTAACATTCGGAATAACTGTAAAACGCCAGCTAACAGCATCAAGGGATGAGACAGTTGAGCAGCCGTTATCGGAAAAAAGCTAAGTAGAAATAGCATCATAAGTGGAATAGTGGCGCTCCACTCTAGCCAAAATATAGGCTCCGGTTTTTTAAATTGAAAGCGTCGAGCGGTGAAGAACGGGATGACACGACCACCCATGACAGAAAGCAGCAAAGCAAACCACCATAACATCGCATGCCACACCGCTTCAGCGCTAAAAGGCGCAACACCTTTGACGGTAGCGTAAGCCGCAAAGTTTGCGACAATTGCTAAAATGAAAAGTGGGGTAAAAAATAGGTTGCGCCAACCTTTAGATTTATAAACTCTGCTCCCGACTTCCCAAGCGACTAGTGAAAGAAAGAGGGCTTCAATGGAGGCCGTCATCCAAAGCGGTACTGGCATCCAAAGAAGGAATCGAGGTAAAAGCCATAACAGTACCAACAAGGCGAGACGAGTCGATTTTGTGCCCGCTTTCCCCGTCCAGTTTTGAACTGCGGTTAAGACAAAACCGACAACCACCGCCATTGAAAATCCAAAGATCATCTCATGCACATGCCACCACAGAGCAGGGACTTGTAGGTGCTCAGAAAAGCCGTATGGCCATAGCATTAACCAAATGGCGATTGAAATGACGCCATAAAGACCAGCAAGGGTGAAAAAAGGACGAAATCCTAAACGCAGAATGGGCGGGATAGACTCTTCGCGTTTACGGTCAACAATATTAAGCACGGTACAACTCCAGTAGAGGTAAGGTATTTACTCATTTCGTTGATAGCTATAAAGCATGAGTCATGCCAATAATGTTTTTATAATATATTCAATGCTTTATACAGCGGTTGATATTCTCTAAGTTAACTTTGATGTCAAATTAACATCGCATAGTGTGACAAAACCAAGAAATTTCCCTAAGTGATGTATTATTGATGTCAGCTTGATGCTTGTGTTATACATCAAGCATAGCCGTTGAATGACAGTAGATTGTGAGTGGAGAAAGAATGTCTGAACAAACCGTCGAGCAGGTGCTATTGCAGATTGCCTTAGATCTAGCGACGAATCTGCCTGAAGGACACCATTACCAACGCCTCATCAATGCGGTCAATAAGGTGATGCCATGCGATGCTAGTGCGTTATTTATTTTCGATGAAGATGCCTGTCTAGTACCTGTCGCGGTCAGTGGGCTCTCTTCAACGGTATTAGGAAGACGTTTTACACCTTCTGCGCACCCACGATTAGCTGCAATTTTAAAGAGCCGCCAGCCCATTCGATTTGATACCAATAGCGAGCTACCCGATCCATTTGATGGACTAGTGATGAATACCCCTGAGCATGCGATTGATGTACATGACTGCATGGGGTGCAGCTTGTATGTGGATGATCAAATGGTTGGCGCATTAACCCTTGATGCGCTGGCAGTCGGGGCTTTTTCTCGGATTGATCCACTGACGATTGAAACCTTTGCTGCACTAGCAGCGGCAACGATCCGTAACGTCACCATGTTCGATGCGTTAAAACAGGCGAATCGACAGCAGAAAAACATAAACCAATTACTTATCCAGCAAGCGAGAGCGAAAGAGGGAGACCTGGTGGGGGTCAGTCCACAGATTAAGCAATTACGCCGCAATATAGCGATGGTTGCTCAGTCAAATTTTGTCGTTCTGATCAGTGGTGAAACAGGCACAGGTAAGGAGCTGGTCGCGCATGCTGTTCATGCTCAGTCTTCGCGCAGCGATAAGCCAATGGTGTATGTCAATTGTGCTGCGCTGCCAGAGTCTATTGCTGAAAGCGAACTCTTTGGACATATTAAAGGCGCATTTACGGGTGCAACCTCACACCGTGCAGGGAAATTTGAGCTTGCCGATGGTGGAACTCTTTTTTTAGATGAAGTGGGGGAGTTACCTCTATTGCTGCAAGCGAAATTATTGCGAGTGATTCAGCAAGGTGAAGTGCAGCGTGTCGGTGCTGATAAAAATAGCCATGTTGACGTGAGGATTATTGCAGCGACTAACCGAGCGCTGCCTGAAGAGGTTGAAGCTGGTCGCTTTAGGGCTGACCTTTACCATCGATTGAATGTATTTCCTATTTCTGTCCCAGCTTTGCGTCAGCGTGAAGGTGATATACCCGTTTTGGCGGGATATTTATTGGAAAAGTTACAGACGCAATTTCACGCACCTAACCTACATATTCACCCAAGAACACTTGTTTATCTTGAGCAACAAAAATGGCCTGGGAATGTGCGAGAGCTGGAGCATACTCTGATGAGAGCAGGGCTTCAGGCCATTCAGCAAGGCAAAACCGTCATTGTGAATCAGCATCTAGGCACACAAGATGAAGAGCAATCACTGCCCGCCGTGCGCTCGTCAAAGCTCTCATTTCGAGAGCGAGTCGATGAGTTTCAAAAGCAGCAAATTTTAGATGCATTGAGAGAAAATAACGGTGTTTGGGCACAGGCAGCAAAACAGTTAGATATGGACAGAGGAAACTTGTATCGCTTGGGTAAAAAATTGGGAATAAATCAATGAACTATCATGATTTGACGTCAATATGACATCGCAACGATGTCACTTTGACATCGGCTTGTAATTGGGTTTACTGATAACCCCTTAAAAAATAGATGGATATGTTTTGGCACGGTTAGTGCACATAGGTAGTACAAAGAGAGAGGCATACTCTTTCTCCTGAACGTAATAGTACGTCAGGTGGTCTTTATACTAGCTAGGAGCTAATCAATGTTCTGTATTCAATGTGAGCAAACCATTCAAACCCCTGTCTCTAAAGGGTGCTCATTTGCACAAGGGATGTGTGGTAAAACCGCAGAAGTGTCCGACTTACAAGATGTATTAGTACATGCGCTACAAGGATTATCATTCTGGGCTAGTGCTGGACGTCAATATGGAATTATTGATGCTGATATCGATCAATGGGCAGCAAAAGCGTTCTTTGCGACGTTAACTAACGTCAACTTCGATCCTGACCGTATTACTGAGTTTTCAATTCAAGCACGACACTACATTGATACGTTGTCATCATCAGTAAAGGCAGCAGCATTATTATCAGGCAAACCGCTACCAGAATTAACGAAAGCGGCACTGTTTGAGGTACCACAAACGGCAGAAGCGATGTTAGCCACTGCGGAACAAGTGGCTGTAAACCGAGGTCATGAAACCGTTCATGAAGATATCATCGGTTTACGTTTATTGTGTCTATATGGCTTAAAAGGTGCCGCTGCTTATATGGAGCATGCGCGTGTACTCGGGCAAACTGATACGAAAGTTTTCGCCGAGTATCATGAAATTATGGCTTGGTTGGGTGATGATCCTGAAGAATCGTCAGCACTGCTTGATACATCAATGAAAATTGGTTTGCTGAACTACACCATTATGGCAATGCTGGATAAAGGTGAAACTGACACCTTTGGTCACCCAGCGCCGACACAAGTTAACGTGAAACCCGTGAAAGGTAAGGCGATACTGGTTTCTGGTCATGACTTGCATGATTTAGAAAAAATCCTACAGCAAACCGAAGGTCGTGGTATTAATGTATATACCAATGGTGAAATGCTACCAGCACACGCCTATCCCGAGCTCAACAAATACCCTCATTTAGTGGGTAACTACGGCAGCGCATGGCAAAATCAGCAAAAAGAGTTTGCGAACTTTCCTGGTGCAATCGTGATGACTTCTAACTGCTTGCTAAACCCAAATGTTGGTCAATATGCAGATCGCCTGTTTACACGTAGTATTGTGGGCTGGCCGGGTGTGTCACACCTTGAAGGTGATGATTTTAGTGCTGTTGTTGAATGTGCGCTGGCGCAGCAGGGCTTTGCACACAATGAACTCGAGCACTGGATCACGGTGGGCTTCGGGCGAAATGCACTAATGGAAGCTGCCCCGGCAGTGATTGATCAGGTTAAACAAGGCAATATCTCGCACTTTTTCCTAGTCGGCGGTTGTGACGGCGATAAGCAAGAGCGCAGCTATTACACGGAATTTACTCAACAAGCACCGGAAGATAGCCTAATTCTGACATTAGCATGTGGTAAGTATCGTTTTAATAAGCAAGAGTTTGGCGACATTAACGGTATTCCTCGCTTACTCGACGTGGGTCAGTGTAATGATGCTTATTCTGCGATTCAGCTCGCTCTCGCGTTAGCGCAAGAGTTCGAGTGTGGTATTAATGAACTACCACTGACGTTGGTGTTGTCTTGGTTTGAGCAAAAAGCGATTGTTATCTTGCTCACTTTGCTCGCTCTTGGCGTGAAAGGGATTTATACCGGCCCAACAGCACCACCATTCTTAACGGATAATTTGATGAAAACTCTTGAAGAGAAGTTTGATATGCGCAGCATCACAACCGTTGATGCGGATCTAAAAACCATTCTTTCTGCTTAATTGAGTTAGGCCTCTTTAGCTAACTAGAGGGGCCGTTTAGAGAATTATTATGTCTTATATTTCTGTTTGTTGTGACCGAAAGTGGTCAGAAGCCAATGGTGCCGTCACAATAGAGTTTGCTGGTACGCAGCTACCAGAGCCAAAGCCGGGGCAATTTGTTACATTGGGTGTCGAAATTGATGATGGCATCCATTACCGAGCGTATTCTATAAGCGGCATTACTGCGCAAGGTGCAGTGCAATTAACGGTTAAGAAAATAGCCGGTGGTGAGGTATCCACACATATTGTTGATAGCCTGCAAGTGGGTGACCCATTACAGGTCTCAGAGCCTCTAGGCCTATTCAACTGTATTGATGCAGCACCAAAAGATAAGGTTTTGTTACTCAGTGCTGGGAGTGGAATAACACCCTTAATGGCGATGATCCGCTATTGGGTATTAAATCCAAACCAGCCTGATATTCACCTTGTTCATGTGGCCCCGACAGAGGCAGATACTCTTTTTTATAAAGAGCTATTATCGCTGCAAGCAAGCGCAAAGATTAAATTATCATTACTCCTTACTCGAACCCGTTCACCTATAAGATTAACGCAAACAGAGTTATTCACACAGTGCCCTGATCTTGGTGAACGCAGCGCTTATATGTGTGGTCCTGATGGATTAATGAAAGATGCACAGTATTGGTTGCAGGATGCAGGTGTTGATATCAGTGATATCCATAAAGAGATCTTTACCTCTGCTCCACTTAACCTACAAGCGGCTTCAGCTTCTGTAGAAACAGATTTATCTGATGTAGAAAAGGCTTCAGTCAATGTAGATATGGCTTCGACCCGAGGTTCTGTCAATGTGGCTGCGTTTGATGCTCATGCGACCGTCGAGACACCGTCCCCTTTGATTGATGCGCTTGAAGAGATGCAACTCCCCATTGTAGCCGCTTGTCGAAGTGGCATCTGCGGATCATGTAAATGCAAAGTGACTAAAGGGGATTACACCGTCACAAGCACGGAAACGCTGACTGAGCAAGAAATACACGATGGGTATGTACTGGCTTGTTCAACACACGTTGAAGGTGAGTTAGAGGTTGAATTGTAATGCTGAATTAGATTCTTCATCTTCCGTCGCTGTCATTGAGAACTTTTCGAGTGATTGAAATAGCTTACTATTGAGATGGCTTGTTATTGAAAAAGCTTATGAGTAAAAAGCATCATCGTGAAAGCTCAATAATGAGAAGGAAGAAGAATCGCGCCGCGTTTTTATGAAAAATCTCCCATACTATGCCATTGAGTGACTAAAAAAGGAAAGTTCCATGAAAAAGTATTTGGCAGAATGTATTGGTACCTTTTGGTTAGTATTAGGAGGTTGTGGTAGTGCTGTTTTGGCGGCTGGCTTTCCTGAGGTTGGCATTGGCCTGCTAGGTGTTTCATTGGCCTTTGGTCTAACGGTGTTAACCATGGCTTATGCGATAGGTCATATATCCGGATGTCATTTGAACCCCGCTGTTTCTGTAGGTTTATGGTTGGGGGGGCGTTTTCCAGCCTCTCAGTTAGCCCCTTATATTGTCGCTCAAGTTATTGGTGGGATACTGGCTGGGGGAGTACTCTTTGTGATAGCGACGGGCCAAGCGGGCTTTGATGTTGCAGGGTCGGGTTTTGCTTCCAATGGATATGGTGAACATTCACCCGGTGGATACTCTCTCTTATCGGCACTTGTCATTGAAGTCGTACTCACAATGATGTTTATCATTGTCATTTTAGGTGCAACAGATTCTAGAGCACCACAAGGCTTTGCTCCTATTGCTATTGGCTTATGTTTAACGCTTATTCATTTAATTTCAATTCCGGTGACGAATACCTCAGTGAATCCCGCTCGAAGTACTGGCGTTGCAGTGTTTGTTGGTGACTGGGCGACATCGCAACTGTGGCTATTTTGGCTTGCTCCTATTGTTGGGGCTTCTATCGGTGCAATACTTTATAAACTGATCGCGAGTGAAAGCAGCGACGAATAATGAAGTGGTAAGAAAAGAAGAGGCAGTAGAAGAGAAAGCACAATATCCCTTGTCTTTCTCTTCTATTATTACAACCCCCGCTCTCAGCAAATACAATTCACTATGTTCACTATGTTCACTAAGCAGGTTGAGCGGCAGAGATCTTTGCAATCAGTGGATCTTTGTTAGCCATACAGTAACCAACGAATTTTTCTTTTGCGAGTAACATACGAACTGGCATCGGTAAACATTCGTATGGAGTTTCAAACGTTTTATTGAGAAACGCTTCATCGTGAAGTTTATCAGCGGCTATCGGCCCTAAACGCTCTAGAAGAGCGGCTTCTATTTTTGGCCACTGAGCGTGTATTATCTCCTCAAACTTTGAGCTGTTTTCATTCCCTGCGACTTTCTCTTTTAGCTTTCCAAACATACTGCTTCCTTATCAATAAAGAGTTTGGGAAGCATATTGGAATGGTTAAGGATATTAAGTGCTGGGATTAATTTTTGGGAGGTTTTTCGAAAGATAATAGCGGGTTACTTTTTTCTACCATGTATATTGCGAGTGAAGTGGTAAATTTAATCAAATAGCTTGTCCAGTCCTATACGATCGCAATAATTTTTCAGTCATCATTCATTTACCTGATTACCACTAAAACTCAGTATTGATGGCTATACTTAGTAATAGGCGTTGAGTGAGGAAATCATCATGGCTA
>JBHOGO010000131.1:0-7545 GCA_043421945.1 bacterium sp. HQB-150
AAAAAAAGGCCTAACCGCTATGCGGTTAGGCCTTCTCGGAAGCGATAAGTCAGCTTAACTGACAAGCATTAGGCTAAGGCCGGCATTTTTTATATCTGTCGTTTGGGTATGCCGCTTACAAAAACAATCAGTGTAGGCTAAGACTATTAGCCCACACTGATTTCATTTATTGATTTATTGATTTATTGATTTGTTGATTAGTTTTTTAAGCGATCTTAAAGCCTAAGCCTATTACATGATGCTAACCGACGCTCTTTGTGTGCTGCAGCTTTCCTCATTACGTTTATCGAGCCGGCCGCTGTAGCGAGTCAGTACGAGTGCAAGAAGAACAACGACTGCACCAACCCAAGGGGTATGCATTAATCCCGCCTTCGAAACAATTAAGCCTCCTCCCCAAGAGCCGAGGGCGATACCAACATTAAACGCCGCAATATTGAGTCCTGAAGCCACGTCCACCGCATCAGGTGTGTACTTTTCTGCGAGCTTAACCACGTAGACTTGTAGTCCAGGGACATTACCAAAGGCGAAAGCCCCCCAGATCAAAATAGTTACGACGGCAGTGATAGGATTGACGGCGGTAAAATTAAACACCACTAGAACTGTCGCTAGACCAGAGAATATAATGGTTAGGGCTTTAATCGGTCCCATCTTATCCGCTATTTTCCCACCCCAAATATTACCGCCTGCTACTGATACCCCATAAACCAACATGATTGCGCTAATCACGTTTGGATTAAACCCTGAAACCTGCTCCAAAATAGGGGCTAGAAATGTAAAGGCAGTAAAAGTACCCCCGTAGCCAAGCGCTGTGATGGCATACACCAACAGTAATCGAGGTTGAGTTAATACCTTTAGCTGTGAAGACAACTTGGCTGCTGGTGGCTGTTTAAGGTTACTAGGGACTAATAAAGCACTACCTATTAAGGCGATAAGACCTAATAAAGCAACAATTAAGAAAGTCGAATGCCAACCAAAAGATTGACCAATATAAGTGCCTAGCGGAACACCCGTTACTAATGCCACAGTTAAACCTGTAAACATCATCGCGATTGCACTTGCGGCTTTTTCTTTAGAAACCAAGCCAGTGGCAATGGTTGAACCAATCGAGAAAAAGACACCGTGTGCGAGGCCAGTTAAAATGCGAGCAGCAATTAAAATGTTATATCCCGGAGCTTGCCATGCTAGAAGATTCCCAGCCACAAATAGAGACATAACCGTTAATAGGACGTGTTTACGATTCCACTCACTGGTCAGTGCGGTAAGCACAGGGGCACCAATGGCAACACCAAGCGCATAAAGACTCACTAATAAGCCAGCAGAAGGTAAGGATACGTTAAGGTCGTTCGCCATGGTTGGTAGTAATCCAACAATAACAAACTCTGTGGTTCCGATAGCAAAGGCGCTGAGCGTCAATGCAAGAAGTGCTAAAGGCATGATTGTCTCACTTAGGTTTATTCAGTGATAAAACGCGATATAGCAATGCTCTATACCGCTCTCTGTTTCGATGGCGGCATTATGCGTGGATCGTTATTTGAGAAAAATAGCGGTTTTAACAAATAATATTTGTTATAAATGCAATAAAGCTGTTGTGGGCGATGTAAAGGAAAAAGTAGATGCTGACTCGATCTGACGATTTGGAAATATTACTGACGGTAGTGGACAGTGGTGGATTTACGGCTGCCGCAGAGGTCTTGGATATCCAAGTTGCTCGTGTGTCGAGGGCAGTGAGTAAGGTGGAAAAACAGCTAGGCGTTTCGATACTTAACCGAACCACTCGGCGTATTGAGTTAACTGATGAAGGGCGTCAGTTTGTTGAGTCAGTAAGAATAGGTTTAATCCAGATTCAGCAAGCAGAGGAAGAGCTGATCACCCGAGGTGAACAACCCAAGGGACATTTACGCGTAGATGCTGCTAGCCCGTTTGTGTTTCACCAACTTATCCCGTTGGTGCAAGCGTTTAATATGGAATACCCCGATATCGATTTAGAGCTCACTTCTAACGAAGGCTTTGTCGATTTGCTGGAGAAGAAGACCGATCTCGCCATTCGAATTGGTCAATTAAATGACTCGACACTCCATACGCGGCCTTTAGGGCGAAGCCTGTTGCATATTGTTGCTACGCCTGATTATCTTGCACGCCGTGGCTTTCCGCAAAAAAGCAGTGACCTTCTTCTTCATGACACTATCGGCTTTACTGCACCGAAAGTACTCAATCGCTGGCCGTTGAAAGACTTTGAGCCACTGGTGCCTACACTCACTTCTAGTAACGGTGAAACGGTTAGACAGTTAACGTTGGCGGGTAATGGTATCGCTTGTTTATCCGGGTTCATGGTTAAGAAGGATATCGAAGAGGGGCGTTTAGTGTCGTTATTGGAAGGGGAGAGGCTAACAAATACAGATAGAGAGCAGGTTAATGCCGTGTTTTACAAGTCTTCTTCTGTCGCTAAGCGTATATCGGCCTTCATCGACTTTATTCAACCCAAGTTGCAGCTCTAAATGAATGGGCAATAAGGCAAAATAATGCTTTAAGGCTCGTGCCGAAGTCGTGGTGCCCGTACCCTTGTAGGATCTTTTTCGTGATGTGAGCAGAGTAGGAGTGAATGAATCACTCCTACTGTGAGACGCTTACATCGAAGCAAATTTGTAGGTGCGATAGCCGCCAATCAGGTTGCGCGCTTTATAGCCATTATTGACTAGTTGACGGTATGCGACGTTACCACGTAACCCAACTTGGCAATAGATAACAATCTCTTTGTCTTTCGGTAGCTCATCCATCCGTCCACGTAATTCGTCAACAGGGATATTGAGGGCACCTTCAATGAAACCAACGTTTGTTAATTCACTTGGGTTACGAACATCGAGCAGCAACTGGTTATCTGTTAAATGGTCTATTTCATTAAAGTGAATTGGTGCTGCTTCACCATTAATGATGTTGTTGGCAACAAAAGCGGCTTGGTTGATAACATCCTTTGCACTTCCATAAGGAGGCGCATAAGTTAACTCTAGGTGTTGCAGTTGTTCGATTGTCATTCCTGCACGCTGAGCAACAGCAAGGACATCTATTCGTTTATCCACGCCGTCTTTACCCGCTGCTTGTGCACCTAAAATCTTGCCTGTTTCAGGACTAAACAATAGCTTCAGGGAGACAATTTCAGCGCCAGGGTAATAGCTAGCGTGACTTGCTGCGTGAACATACACTTTTTCGTAGGCGATGCCTTCACGTTTAAGTGTTTTCTCGTTTTTACCGACCGAGGCGACCGCCAAATCGAAGATTTTGACGATAGCGGTACCTTGTGTACCTTGATACGTTTGGTTACCACCAAGCATATTATTAGCCGCCATGCGTCCTTGACGATTTGCGGGACCCGCGAGCGGGACAAAACCGGGTTTACCCGTCACAAAGTCAGTGTCTTCAACGGCATCACCGACGGCATAAATGTACGGGTCACTGGTTTGCATTGAGTCATTGGTATAAATACCGCCGAAGTCGCCAAGCTGTAAACCGGCATCCTTAGCAAGGGTAGACTCAGGACGAACCCCAATTGACATGATGAGAATATCCGTGTTGAGTGTTTCGCCATTGTTAAGCGTGAGCGCTAGTTCACCCTGAAGGTGTTGGTTAGATTCATCTGTACTTGTATCTGCGATAGACTTGCTCGGTAGATACTTGACTGATTCAAGTGCCACCCCTAAGCGTAAATCGATATCACGAGATTTGATTTCTGCGTGAGCAAAACCTGCCATTTCTTTATCGACAGGCGTCATTACTTGGTCAGCCATCTCGATCAAGGTGGTTTTAATGCCGAGTTGATGGAACGCTTCCATCATTTCTAAACCAATGAACCCACCGCCAACGACTGTTGCATGCTTAGGTTTGTTGATTTGAATGGTTTGAAGAATGCGATCCATATCAGGAATGTTACGCAGTGTATGGGTCAGTGGGTTCTGAATCCCTTCAATGGGTGGAACAAATGGTGCAGCACCAGGGCTTAATAACAGAAAATCATATGACTCTGTATACTCGCTACCATTAACGACGTTTTTCACCATAACGGTTTTGTCTTCGCGGTTTACTTTTATCACTTCATTCATAACGCGAACATCAACGTTAAAGCGCGCTAGAAAATTTTCTGGCGTTTGTAGTAATAGCTTTGAACGATCTTTGATATCGCCACCGATGTGATAAGGCAAACCGCAGTTTGCAAATGAGACGAAGCTACCGCGTTCGAACATGATTATCTCAGCGTCTTCACTTAGTCGTCGCGCTCGGGCAGCAGCAGATGCACCACCGGCGACACCACCGACAATCAGGATTTTGGTCATGTTTAATTCCTCAAATACACGTAAAGGTGAAAGTGATGTAACCTTATCACGGGATTATAAATTAGCAAAATATATTTTAGCGATTGCTTATATATGATTATTCTAAAATAATGAGAAGTGTTTAGCTGGCGTCTTGTGGTGGGAACTCGAACCTCTTTAAAACAGTAACATACGAAATACGGATAGCCTGCTAAGTACTAGGGCCTACAGTGACCTGCCTTAGCTATCGTTCTGAAATGCTTAGCTATAGCTGTGAAGCGCAAGGCGATAACAAGGCTATCAGCGATGTCGTGTTACTGGGCTAACATGGTTAAATCGTTGAGTCGAAGGGTGTCAGGGTGAAAGGTCTGCCATGCGAACCAATAGAGAGGAGTCACTGGAATCTCTTTCATCTCCGAATTGAATACTTGCAGCGTACCTGCTTCGGTATCCCACGTTAGAGTGTAAATACGCTGATTGAGCGCGATTTGAACCCTTGGTAGATTGATGTCATCGAGCTCTTGGGAAGAGATCGCAACATAGACACCGTCAAGGTTGAGCCCAAACACCCACTCTTTCACGCCATAGTCTTGCGTAATTCTTGTATTGATAGGGAAGTAAAGCCTGTCATGTTGTGTGTATCCTTCATAAGGATTTCGATCGTAATCTCTATTGTATCCAGTCTCTCTCGATAAGAGCTGCGTATTGGGGTGTCGTGCTAGCCAGTGTTTCCAGCGGGTCAATTGCATCGGAATTTGTTCTAATTGTTGACCTGATTGCGCCCCAGTGACAGCAGTCCCTTTAATTTGTGACCAGAGTGATTCTGTTTGATGGTCATACATCAGCATGTCGGATTGGTAAAGAAGCCCTGAAACGCCAAAAGTGAGTGTTTCACTGCTATTCGAGTGGTGGTTATCACTGAGTGTGCGGTCACGATAAAAGGCGATACCACTGCCACACAGTGGACAATATGAGATGACAATAGGGCGTTCGTTAATGTTGTCATTCACAATCTCGTGCCAATTCATAATGCTTATTGGGTAAGCTTTTGAGGTGTTACCGTGGCTGATACCTAGGACGATAGCATTGTCATCAATCATGACAGGCGAGTTCAATCGATCATCATGGCTGAGAAATCGAGGGTGATGAAGCGCGGGGATACCATCTCGCGGTGGGCCACCCTGTAAGATGTCATCGGCAGGTATTGTGGCTAGGTTAAGTAGAAAACCATTAACCTGTTTAGCTGGCTCTTTATTGGACGCTGAAAATGCGAAGGTCGTGCTAATCCCAGTCAATATTAAAATGGTGATAGCGATAATATGTAAGGTGAGCTTTAGGCGGCACATGATTCCTCCGGTCAAGGCATACGGTTAGTGCATGCTTCATCATAGAGACCTTTGGGAAGTGCTGATCTTACAAGGTTGTTTGTTGGTGGAGCGTAATCAGGTCAGTGACGCAATGTTAGGTCACTGACTTGATGGAAGGTGTGATTAAATTTGCGATGAAAGCAGCCATAGTGCGAGCAAGAAGAAGACCCCGCCCATCACCTTGTGTTGATAAAGACGAAAGCGCGCATTATTAAGCAGTGGCTGTCCGAGTTTACTCGCGAGCAATACCAGTAAGATATTAAATAGTAAGCCAAGTACGTTAAGTAATAATCCGAGCGAAAGAATCTGCACACCAGTCGATGCACTGATTTGTGCTGAGACAAATTGCGGTAAAAATAGGACAAAGAAGAGCAGTGCTTTCGGGTTGAGAAGGTTACTGATTAATGCACGGCGATAAAGGTTCTTAGCCATGGTATCGGCATGGTTCTCTTCGGCAGCTTCTGAAGGAGAGGTTCGAATACAATCCCACCCCATTTTCAATAGGTACGCGCTACCAATAAGGCGCAGTGCCTCCAACGCAAAAGGGGTCATTTCGATCAACGCAGATACACCCATCGCCGCCAATAGTGTCAGTGCGATACCTGACGTCGCATTGCCAAGGCTTGCAGAAAGTCCCACCTTTTTACCGTAACTTAAGCTTGAGCTTGCGATCAGTAACATATCAGGCCCAGGGATGAGCAATAATGCAATAACAGCGGTTAAGTACATAGGGAGAATGGATAGGTCAATCATGGTCATCTACTGCAAAGAAAAAGAGGCTGGATTTTAGTGAATTTGCAGTAAATTACAATGAGTTTTGTGATACTGGTGGTTTTTCGTCCTGATTGTTGGGAGAAGGGCAGTCTAAGTGATTGATGCCAGGTTCCGCGATTAGCTTGGTAACTATATTTTTGGACATATGAACGTCAAAAACTCGAATATTAGCAATCCATAAATAATTTCAGATATGACAATGTGAGTTTTGGGAGCTAGCGCGATAAGTAATACTGCGCTAGCAAAAATATCTGATTTGAGTGCTGATTAAGTGTTGTCGCATTAAATTAGAAGTTGTATCTCATTCCGAATGTGATGCCTCCAATATTGATGACGATACCGTCCAACTTGACATAGCGATATCTATAACCAACAGAGATATCAACGTTATTAAACATATAACCAGCCTCTAATCCTGCTTGGTATGACAAGTCAGAATTGGAATCAGACACTCCCAAAACGTTAATCTCACCATCCAGATACCCTACACCTAGGGTAAGTGCGCTATATAAATTATTACCTTTGTCAATGAGCTTAGGGCGCACGTTGATATAAAGTGCACTTCCTTCAACACTTATATCACTTGTAAAGTCAGTTTTACCCAAGTGTTGATATTCTAATTCAACACCTAAATCGACATTAGGATGAGCAGCAAAGTTGTAACCAATAGCAGCACTGGCTCCTAAGTCGCTACTTTCATCTATTGACAGAGAAGCTACCTCCAATTCGGTTTTGTGTCCTACAAAAAAATTACCAGTAATATAGAAATGGTCAGAACTACTCGCATTCGCACTAAAGAGAAGCACAGCAAGGGCATATTTTTTCAATTTAACATCCTAATAAATAAAGCATAAATAACCATTATGCACTCAGGCGCACTTGGTGGGAATCAAAATATTACACACTAGATATTTTCTAAAGGATTAAAAGAACAGCGTTGTTTGTATTTATTATTCCTATTGTGTGAAACGTACGAGTGAGCTACCAAAAGCAGCTCTCAGGGAAGATCTTTAACTTTTCAAAGCAATACCTGATTACCACCGAGCCTCAGCTAGCTTAAGCAGCCTTTCTGGCATTGGAGCTGTTTGAATGCTTGAATACAG
>JBHOGO010000132.1:0-7245 GCA_043421945.1 bacterium sp. HQB-150
ATCGCCTATCTGGAGCGGGTCATACTAGCTGGAATTAAGGGCTTGAACAAAAACTAAACACTCATGCTCTTGCCCTGGTATTTCGCGGAAAGATAATTAACAATGCCCCTCTACTCACTGCTCAAGATATCATGCAAGTGGGATTTTTAATTGCCGATAAGCAAGCTGGTCCTTTTGCGCTCGATATATTTCAAATTCAATTCAACACCTCACAGACAACCCAATAAAAAAGACCTGACATCATCAAATATGTCAGGTCTGATCGTTATTTCAGCTCAAAACCTAGCGATTACTCTACATATTGGCTGTGTGATTTTTCTAACTTATAGAAAGTAGCTTGTACGTAGTCATCTGGGTCACCTGTAATATTTTGGTTATATACGCCAGCTTTGAAGTACATATATTTACCGCCAGTATCGTAACCACTTTCACTCATATCAACCACTTGTACAGCGTCAGGTCTTCCTTCACGCATCACGGTAACTGTCATCGTGTTTCCAACGACTTCGATACGGTATGAAAAGACTTCGCCTAATGCAATACCATCGTCAGTTTCGCCAGTCATTCCACCCACTAAGTCATAGAAAGTATCACTTCCTTTAATTGTGTTCTCATGTGCAAAGTAGACAGTACCAGTATCTAAGTGTGGCAATTTACGATAATAAAGACGAATTGGCTCATCATCTTTGTCGTGAATTTGCCCAATGATAAAGCGTCCTACTTCATTAGCTTCACCTGTTGTTGTCGTGTGATCAATTTTCAAGGTTGCTTCGAGGACACCATCGATGGCTGCTGCAGCTTTCTGGTCTGCTATCGGTGCCGAGCTGAATACCCAGTTGTTTTTATTCACACCTTGCGTTGCAATGGACTTATCACCAGCTCGCAGCATTTCACGTAGTTCTGTTCGAGCAAACTTCGTGTTGGCAGAAGTACGGACACCTTTAATGTATGTTTTGAAAACTAAACCACCATCATCAGCGGTGTAGAAAATCTCAGGATGCTCATACCCATTAGCGAGATCCCACTCACGAACATCGTCAGGTTTACCATCTTTATCATGGTCAAATGGCTGAGAGAGGTACCAAGTGGTCATGTCAAAGTTTTCGCTAGGCTTATTACCTGGTAGAGGTACAGGTGGGAGTGTTGGCACTTTCAGTGGAACGTCCCAATCACAACCTGAGTCGCAAGGTAACGGGACTCTCACACCAAAATCACCGGAACGCAGCGCTTCCATTCTTTGTGCTTCTGCATCCCCACCATCCGCAAGCTCTTTAGCCAATGCAGCCTTTTCTGCTTTCACCACAGCATCAGTGATAATGTGGTTCTCAGGGCAGCTATTAATCACACAGTTGAGTGCTTGAAACTCTGTGACACTGTTCCAGCTACTTGAGCTATTGCCTTGCCCCATATAGCGCACATAACGTGCATCAATAGGATCGATGGCGAAACGCTCATACCCTTTAACACGACCGCTACTTGCTGCACCTTCAAGAACGGTCTGCCATTCCACACCATCGGTGCTTACTTGGATATCGAACATTGATTGACGTTGTTCACCATTATGAAAAGCTAATCGAACAGCATCAAAGGTTTGAACACTGCCGTAATCATACATTGCCCACTCGCCAACACCGTTCGAAGACCAACGTGTATTAAGGTCGTTGTCGAATAAGCGATCTGGGCCATTTCCATCATGCGAACTAGAAGTAATTTCTACTGGTACAAGAATATCTTCTCGAGGAAGCTCTTCATTAGAGCAATAGTCAGTTTGGCAATTCACACCAATAAACTCTGAGACACTATTCCAGTCACTCTCAGTGTTACCTTCGCCAACATATTTAATGTATCTAGCACTCACTTCAGGGAAATCAAAACGCTCTAGGTTCAATGACTTGCCAGTACTTTGTGCATGACTAACGACGGTATCCCAATGGGTACCGTCTTGGCTAACTTCGATGCTAAATTTAGTCGCACGTTCATCACCTTTGTGAAAGCCGAGTTTAACAGCATCAAACGCAACCTCTTGACCATAGTCAAACGTCATCGTTTCACCCTGACCGTTTGCAGACCAACGTGTTTTGAAATCACCATCAAGAACCTGAGTTGGTAAATTACCGTCATGGCTTGATGCAACAACATTCACTGGCGCTGGTGTGTTAATGGTGTGAGTATCACCCGAGCCAGTCGATGCACATCCAGTGAGCGCAAGTAATACCGACGTTGCTAAGAAGAGTTTTTGATTCATTTTAAAATCCCATTTTGTATTCGATCAGCCTTAATCACTAACAACCAAACTACATCATCTTGTATTACAAATTATAGAGGGAGATTGGATAAACGAGATGACAATCTATATTTTCGTCATTTCAATCACTTTTTATCATACATAGATCACGTGAACGTAATGATATAATGAACAAACCTAAAGTTAATTCACACCTCTATACATCTTGAATAAATAGAAGAGACAACGTTATATATCCACTCTTTACATGGATAAATAAGTAGACACCGGTTGCTTGCATCAGCACCTATCACACCCTCAAAGCCACCCCAACAAAACTAGACAAAAACCACTTTATAAACAGAAATTTAATAAAAAATCAAACTTGGGGGATATGTGAGAAACACCTATTTCTAGTCACTACAATTAATACAAATAAACACTTTGTGAAAAGTTAATTTTAAAAATGAACTATCTTTACCTTTCCTAGAATAAAGAAACGCTACCTTATAATGATTAAAAATGCGTATATGAATTTATTTATGTGATATTTGCATCATTTTCACACTAATAAAAACAATTCAATGTGAGTATGGTCATCCTATGATTGTGGGAGCATTGTCACAGGAGGATTTCTTGTATAACAATAATACATGTAATTCAAAGATTCCTCTGAACAATCACATCACGAAAAGGAAGTTCACAAAATGCAAGTCACCAAAGTCGCTATTGCTGTTGCACTAGCAACTGGCCTTTTAGCCGGTTGTAATTCCGATTCGGTTTCAGAACCTGAATCAACACCCACGGTTTCGCCATTGAACGGCGGTTACTGGGAAATCAGTGCAGATGTACCAGATACGTTTGCAGCCGGTGAGAATTTGCCAAACATCTATATCTTTGATGGGACCACTCAAAAGTACTACAACGATGACAATAATTTCGGCACATATACGCTCTACTCATCAACTTATGAAGAAGATATCGATGCTGGCACTCTCACATTTAACTACTACTCCGGTTCTGACCTTGAAAACCCTGAGTATGTAACGGGATCGTATTCTGTCACTGACGGTGTACTCTCAATTTTCGACACTGATTCTAATGACGGTAACCTCAGCGCTGCTGATAATTCTAGCAACGAAACAATAAAAGAAGCGGTCACTGCTGCAAATGCAGGTGCTGGCGTTAAAAGTTATTTGCAAATTTTAGATACGAATAAAGTAGCAGAAAAGGCTGGTGAATTACGTATCAAGCTCTCTGATTCATCGAGCGTCGATTCTATCGAATCCGGTAAATTAACGGTCGACCTCATTTATCAAGAAGATGAAAACACAGAGCAAGAGGCGAATGGCGCTGGTGATAACGCTTATATTTCATTGTATGCCAAAAGTGCTGCCAACGCTTACCTTAATGGTGAAGTTGTATTTGAAAATGGCGTGATTAAGTATCGTGATGAAAGCGGCTCCTTAGTGCAAACTGATGGTACATTTGAATTAGGTGAAGATCTAGAACTTGAAGTAACATGGGAGCTCAATGAGTTTTCATTCTCAGTGAATGGCGTCGAGTATGGAAATGGCTTCACTGTTGCTGATGTTGAAAACCCGGTGACTTATATCTCTTTCAAGCTGGGTGATAGTAAGAACACCACCAACTTCGAACTATTAGGTGATAATGTTGTTGTCTACGCCAAAAACGAATTCGATGAGTATGATGTGGTATTGGAAGAACACTTTGAAGGCTATGCCTCGGGTTATGATCTCGTCAATAAATATCATAGCAGTACCAATGAAGCCACAGTGGTCGTGGATGGCGGCAACCCAACTGAACCACCGGGCCCATCTGATGTCACAGACAACTTTGAGTCCTACGACGTTGGGACTCAAATTGATGTCGCTAACCCTGCCTACACTGTCTCTGGGGTGGATGGTACCACTGTCTTTGCCGAGATAAGCTCAGACCAAGCGAAGTCGGGGGATAAATCGCTCTTTATTCATGACAACAGCTCTGAAGCTAAAGGCGTGGTAGCTCGTGCATTCAGCGGCGGTGCAGCAGAGAACGGTTCAGTCTCTACATCCGTTTATATTCCAACTGAAGGTTATGTGAAGTCGACTTACCTCTATTTAGGTAACTCTTCGAGTGCTTCATCAAGTCAAAACTTTACTGAGGTTATTTTTGGTAAGTCAGATGTTAAATTTAGAAACGAGAATAATGAACAAGTGACACTCACATCTTACACGCCTGATACTTGGGTCGATGTTACACTAGCTTGGGAAGCTGCTGACGATGACACATACGACATTACTGTCACTATTGATGGTACCAAGTACACCGAATATGATGGGGCGCCGCTAAAAGCGAAAAATAGTGCTGATGGTGCACCGGAGTTATTTGCGCTCTATATCGGCGATAATAGTACAGTAGGTACTTATAGCTACTTTGACGATTTAGATTCATCATTATTCTAATCACAATAGTTTAAGTAAGCTGATTGATTACAAACAGCTTCATACCCTATAGGTTGTGATTCAATAAAAGCCTAGCCTGTGACTTAGTTTTGTCAGAGATGCTGGGCTTTTTTGTGTCTTCGTGATGACCAGGTATTGTCATCGCTCAGTAGCCACAGAAACTATCCTTTAAATACCCTTTTCAAGTAAACTACCGCCTTTAGCATTCCTATCAGTACGGATTTATCATTTTGCATTCTCTTTCTCAGCTAACATCAGGCGAATTAGCCGGAATTCAACGTTTAAAGTTGTCAGAAAATCTAACCGAATTCCCCTTAGAAATTCTTTCACTCGCCGATAGTTTAGAAATTCTTGATTTGTCCAATAATCAGCTCAGTACATTGCCTGAAGAGCTCAGTCAGCTACATAAACTCAAGATTCTATTTGCTTCAAACAACCACTTTAAATCACTGCCTGATGTACTGGGGAATTGCCCAGAGTTAGAAATGGTCGGATTCAAGTCAAACCAAATAAAGCACGTTCCGGAGAGGGCGTTGCCGCCAAAGCTTCGCTGGCTGATTTTGACGGATAATCAGATTGAAACACTACCAAACTCGTTAGGTGAGCGCCCACGCCTTCAAAAATTGGCTCTCGCCGGTAACCGCATAACACACCTACCCAAAACAATGGAACAACTCCACAACCTTGAGTTATTACGCATCTCTGCGAACGCGTTAACCGAATGCCCAGACCAACTGCTGAGTTTACCTAAGCTGGCATGGTTTGCTTTTGCTGGTAACCCATTTTGCCGATCCAGTGTGTCGACCAACTCCGTGCCGGAAGTATCGTCTACCCAATACACCTTACAACAGGTACTTGGACAAGGCGCTTCTGGGGTAATTTCAAAGGCGATTTGGAATTTACCACAACCGGATTTTCCTGCTGATATTGCTGTTAAGGTATTCAAGGGTGAAGTGACGAGTGATGGCTATCCACAAGATGAACTGCAAGCATGTTTGAAAGTCGGCAACCACCACAACCTTGTGCAATCACTAGGACAAGTTAATGAAGAGGGTTATTTAGCGCTAATCATGAACCTTATCCCTTCGCACTACCGCAACTTAGGGTTACCACCTACTTTTGACAGCTGTACGCGTGACACCTTTGAACCAGAGTTCGCGTTAAGGGTCGATCAAATTGATAAAATCGCTACTCAAATGGAAGATGTCTTTACCCATTTACATGATAACAAAGTCTGCCATGGAGACTTATACGCTCATAACATTCTGTTTGACGAAAAAGCGAATATCATTTTTGGTGATTTCGGTGCTGCAACGATGTACCACATGCTAACGGAACAACAACAAGAACAAATCAAACGTATTGAACTTCGCGCATTTTACCATTTCGTCGATGATTTGCTGAGTGTTTGCCACCATGAAGATCGAAGCTCTGAAACTTTCGACCGACTAATGAAGAAAATCGCTCAATAAAAACCTGGGAATTGAAGCTATAAAGACTCAGGGGAAGCACTAATCTACCCTGAGCCTTTTTGTCTTTGTCTTTGTCTTTGTCTTTGTCTTTGTCTTTTACCAATGAGAAACATTTAACTGCCTCTCGCACTATCACAGAAAGCATCTCATCTTTAGGACTGTTATTCGTTGAAGAATAACTCCACAAATAGATAACAAAAGCAAACACTTCCTTTTGCAATGATAATTCTTAGAATAGAAAACTGGCTTACTGACCAATTCAAAGCTCTATCTCTTACTTTGCTGACAGATAACGAAACAAAATCAACCCAAAAGAAAAATAATTGCATTTGATGTATTAAAACCATTTAATAACAATTGACTTTAATCTTCAAGGAGTGAAGTGATGCTAAGTCTTTACCTTTTAACATGGTTAAACAGCTTTAATTATTCGGGGCGAACTGGACGCGAAGATTTCTGCCTATTTGCCGTCACTCATCTGATGCTTTATCTTGCGCTTGGGCAAATCCCCGTGATTGGCAGTACTTATTTTCTTCTTTCGATACCCACCTTGATGGCACTGATTATCCGCCGCTTGCATGACATTAATCGAAGTGGTCGATGGCTTTTGCTGCCTACGATTCCAACCTTAATGATGATGTACCCAACAGCAAACTTGTCAGGCATCCTTTTTTTACTTGTTTTCATTGGGTACACGGGGATTATTCTTTTGCTTTGCCTAGAAAGTGACCCGCAGACTAATCAATATGGCATTAGTCATATTCATAATATGCAAGAATTTTAACGAGCTAACTCAAAGATACCAAAGGCTAAGCGACCGACTGAGCAAGTAACTCGGTAAGTAGGTAGGTAGGTAGGTAACATCAAAAATAACGAGCCGAGTCACGCAGAGACAAAAGAGTGGATAGCTTGCTTTCGCTTGCTAGTTCTTCTTATTTTTACACTCAGGTTGTTGTTTTAGTTGCTCTAACCATCGTCGATGATAAGACCCAATGTTACGTGTATAACCGTCATTCCGCACCCAATTTGGGAATTAAAATAGTGTGATCCAGTGATCATTTACGGATGATAGTGACACAGACCT
>JBHOGO010000133.1:0-7193 GCA_043421945.1 bacterium sp. HQB-150
GCTGGCTCACTGGCGTCTCGAATAAATGATAATTTTCAGGTGCTCAAACACGCATCTTCAAGTTAATTGGGTATAAACGACTTGTATGGCTACTTTTCATCACTTTTAAGCAGTGGTTTCATTTTATCATTTATTAGGTCACAACCGGTTTTGATTGCACTTTGCAATTCCAAAACACCTCCCTTAATACCTAACTCATTCTTTATTACAGAAATAACATAAGGCATTTGAGACATATGACTAGTATGTTTTGAAAGGGCAAATAAGAATAGCTCCCGCTGATCACATTCGGGGTTTGCTTTCATTAAACCAATTTCAAAAATAGTTTCAGCAATATTTGCCAGATACTCAAGAACAACTTTAGATGTACCAGCACTTGCAGCAGTGAACATTTGCCCAAAAATAAATTCATTTTCAGATAAAATTTTATTAATCTCAGCCTGTTCTGTATTTACATCAGCCATTTTTATTACGAGTTGTGTTTGCCTATTAATAGCTCCCGAAACCTTTAATAGAGTATCCTTTTTTATATCTTTCTTATGATTCTTGTAATTCCAAATGTTAGTACCAATAAAAGTTACTAGCGCGACAAAAATAGCCCCGATAGATATCATTTCAGATGTACTTAACAATTCAGTTGTAACTTCAGGTGCACTCATAGTTTCCCTAGTAGCCTAACGCTTCATATACAGCAACTTGCAACATCTCCTGACACCACCTTTCGCCGCCTATCCTTCCGACAAAAATGAGCGCCCTAAAGAAAAGCACATAACATCAGGTTAATACGCAAGGTCTCTCTGCGTGAAATTCAGGATATGCCGAACCCTACTGTCAATTCTGCGAGTGGATATTTTGTCGGCAGCCACGCTACCGCCCCTAGAACATCCCCCACTTGAGCATTCTAGTAATGGCAAGCTATCACGACACAGAAGTCCAAAATACGGGACTAACATCACAATGTGACGCATATCGTTATCCATGCATAAATTAGGGTTAATGAGACGCTACTGCGTGATGCCAAGCTTAACGATCCCCGTTAGAGACCAGAGGGATAAAATGAGAAAACAAGGGTGATGGCAGGCGACTATCCGTGTTTATACCGCTTTGGGTTACTGATGTACCTTTTGAGGTCTCTTCGAGATATGTCCGGTTTGACTGCGCTTGCTAGGAAAACATAACTGAACGGTATCCACTCATGCACTTGTGTGACTCAAGTCTCATTTACCTGTATAAAATAACATACAAAAGAGATCTTGATCACATTACCAAGTTGGTATATTGTTAAATCAAACCAGAGGTAAATGTTAATTACAGATAAGGAAACACATTATGCTATCAATAATCAAAGAAGTATTTATCCCAAACAAAGACTATGCAGGACGTAACATTGATACTGTTATTACACGTCTAGCGGCAAGAACGGGTACTGATCGATACTCTTGGTCTTACATTAACGAAACATCAGTATATGAAAACACCAAAACAGGATTGCGTGTGTACCCGCATGAAGTAAAAAGACACGCGGCGTAGATAATAAGATAGAGATTTAGATAGGTAAGATGTTGAGCTAAGCAGAGCACCCAAGGCGAAGCTTAATGGATACCAAGTAAGATACACCTGAAAAAGAAAACACTCATCAGCAGCAATGTATTTGCAGTACGTATTAGCAGCAAGCTAGCCAATCGCTACTGAAGAGAGCCGTTCAATTGTATAGATGCACTGGTAGGCCAATGGTATTTGGCAGCGACGAAGAGAGAGTTAATCTTTAGATGGTTTGAAGAATTCTTCGCGCTCTTCGCGACACTCGTACGAAGCCATTTCGAATTCACGGCAAATCCAAGGGCGGTTTTCGTAGATGGTGCACATATAGGTTTCTCGGTCTAATGCTGAGCACCAACCATCCGATAAGCGAAGCATGGTTTCGCTGCCCCAATAGTCACGCCTAATATGCTCTTCTGGGACACCAGTATCTGAGATAATCATCACTTCTAAGCGGCAACAACACGCTTTACAGTTCGAACACAAGACCTCAGGCGCAGTCTCGGTTTTGATCGGTATATTCATAGGTATCTACATCAAACTCAATTGTGCATGATACCCTAAATTCCCCTTCACTATCGGATTATTCTGTCCTTGCTGCCATCACCACTATCGTCTTTTACCATGATTTCACGAAGGCACTAGAGATACAGTGGCATCATCTTTCGCCAATACCGACCACGATGTGCCCGACCGTCCCATTCGTACATACGGTGATGCACCCCTTTCTGGTTGAGTATCTCACTGATCATATGGTTGTTTTGTAAGAAGGGATCTTCTTTACCGATGACGAAAACGATATCACTGTTTTTAATATGACTCAGCTGTGCGGTGTTGGATAAACTCTGTAAAAAATGAGTCGGGGTATGAAAATAGATATCTTCGTTATAATACCCGTCAAATAAATCGCTGAATGACTCAACACCCCAAGTGAGGTCGTAGCGTCCAGAAAAGGCGGCCAGTTTTTGAAAGAAGTGGGGATGACGGAAGAAAATATTCGCCGCATGGTATGCTCCGAGTGAGCAGCCATGCGATATCGTACAAGGGTGATCATTCTTTTGAGCCATCAGTGGCATCACTTCTTGTAAAATATACTCTTCATACTGTTTATGGCGCTGAATACGACCATGAGGATGCGCCCAAAAACAGTACATACTTTCCATATCGATACTATCAACACAGTATATTTGCAGCTGCCCTGCCCTGATTTTATCCGCCACCGAATGGATAAGCCCTAGATTTTCATGCTCAAAGAATCGCCCACCTCGAGTAGGAAAAGCCAACACCTTTGCGCCTGCATGACCAAATATCAATAACTCCATATCTCTATTTAGATTTGGACTCCACCAGCGATGGTACTCACGATGCATCATTACTACCCAATACGTTAAGGAACATCTCTACGTCAATTCTCAACTCAGATTGCTGCTTCTCTTCACCAGCATAAGAAAAATGCCCAGCATCTAATATAAAGCACGCCTTTTTCCCCACGCACGCATTGTAAATACTGAATTGTCCTGGTGGCGCCACGAAGGGATCGAACAGTGCAAGCCCCCAATGGGAAGGTTGTGTGATATACCTTGCAGCAATAGAGGCATCGAAATAAGGGAGTGTTGATGCTAAAGCCGCTTTATCGGCGTAGTCTATCAGTGCCTGCGTGCTGCCAACCGTCGGCATTGTTAACCTCAGTGCGATATTACCGAATGTCGGGACGTGAAAATGGCTCCGTTTAATTCGTTGATCAAACGCTGTGGCAAATACGCCTAACCCACCACCTAAACTACTCCCCACAAAACCAATGTTGCCCTTGGTGTTCGGGAATAAGGTCAGCAATGCAGAAATACCACACCAGATATCTTGCACACATCCCCCCAAAACATACTGCTCTTTATCTTGAATATTATGCAGTACATGCCAATAAGGGTCTGATGAAATAGGGTGGCGCCTGCTGCGGCTAATACCTCGAACACAAGGCACTAGTATCGCTGTGTTGCGGAGTGTCCAGCTCGTGTCAGGGGCTTCTATGCCACCATATCCGTGCGCCCAAACAATCGCTCTTTTAACACTCTCTGTTTCTGGTAAAAGTAACCAGCCACCAATCCGCGTGCCGTCAGTGGAATCATAATCGCAATCAAAAATACGCCAACGATTGACGCATTGTCCTGTATCCCTAAGGCTAAGATAAGGCGTCACATCTAATGCTTGTTGATATTTTCCTTGCCAAAAAGAGGTAAATCCAGCGGGTGTGGCAGTGGCAGCTACTCGCTTTAGCTGCTTAAGCGTGTAGCCATAAGCTGGATCAAAATCATAATGATGTTCTGAAGTCACTGGCATATCGGTTCGGTGTATGAAATAGAAGTAGAGACTAAAGCATTGATATTACACTGTGATTAACTGATATGCATCACCTATCACTGCCCACTTAAGCATAATGAGTTCGCAACATGTGGACGCTGGGTCGCTTTCCTTTATAATATCCGTACTCGATACCACACGGTATCTTCACTTATCATGTTGCTTTCTCAACTGAGATGTCGCACCTTTATTCGAGCATACCATTCCACAATGAGCCAAGCCGATATCCAAAAAACCATTGCTAGTTTTACCTCTATCGAACAAGCATTGGACCACTTTGACATAGGTTACGACAGCAAGTTTATTAATGAATACCGCACAGAATTAATGAAGCGATTCAATGGCTATTTAATTCTCGAGAAGCCTGAAGATTGGTTTGCTGCTCGCCGCGCACTCAAGAACGCGTATTGTAAAATTCAACGTGGTCGGCTTGATAAACATACTCGCTCAGCCTGTCGAGGGTGCACCACCTGCCAAAGGCGATAAACTTTTACTCTGTGGGGATTTATTCAAGCCGCGTTTTGCTGTATAAAACACCCCCTATATTCACAGGGTACAGGTAACCGCAATGTCAAAGTTCTTCTTTAAAGGCCGCATCGAAAAAAAACCAAAGCACAATAGCTTCGGATACAACACTAATCGTGAGGTTAAACCTGGTACTGACGAGCAACCACTCGCTCTGTCTGTTCAATCTGAAGAGCGTAAGGTTGAAGTTGAAGCCCTGCTGGCTGAACATTCGCTTGTCGCAACGATTGCTGTTGATAGCGACCAACCAGAAAACATTGATGAATTGCTGGCGATGACAGCAACACCAAAAACAATCGTGCTTGATAAGACACCAAACCGTAACGATCCATGCTCGTGTGGTAGTGAAAAGAAATATAAGAAGTGTTGCGGTAAATAATACAGCTTAAATACTCGTTTATATCAAATTAAAATAAAGTTGACCTTAAGTATTTAAGGTCAACTTTATTCTCTTCTAGCGATTATTCGCAGAATGATTCTGCACACTAAAAGGCTGATTTTGTGTCTAAGTGCAAATATCGCGATAAAACGTCATTACATGACCTTACCACCTTTTCGCATACAATTTTCTGAGGGGGTATAATCCATTTGTCCATTTGGTAGCTGACAGTTTACCCAAGGGCCTGACTCAGAAGCACCTCTCGCACCACCATTCCCGCTCGAGTAATTTGCAGATGCTGGAAGTGCAATAGTAAGAAGAGTCGATACTAACGTAATAAATACATACTTCATAATAACCTCATTAATGATATTGCTACTGAATCTAATATATTTTCCGTGTACTATTTATCTGCTCAGGTGATTAATCACACCTAAACACTAGACCATGTTTTTAATAATAATATTACTCATCACTATTTATTAAATTTAAAAAATAAGTTCATCTTTGATAAATAGCTGTAAGCGCTTACAAAAGTGGGAAATTAAAAGAAAAAATAATTCACTTTACCTATTAATTTTTTGCGTAAAACAATAGCATGAGTTCTATGAAATAAAACTCTTTTTATTCAAGTACTTAATTTATAGAGGGGAGCGGAAATTGAATATAATAAGAGGACTAAATTAAAATTGAAAAAATTGAAAAAAACATAAGGCCATCAATAAGATGGCCTTAAAATGTCGATAATCGATTAAGCTGAAGCTTCGCGTTTCGCGATAAACTCTAGTGCTTTCTCAATGCGAGCAACTACGCGCTCTTTACCAATCAGTTTCATCACCGCATCAACAGATGGTGATTGACCCAGACCCGTCACAGCAACGCGGAGTGGCATACCTACTTTACCCATGCCTAACTCAAGCTCTTCACACGTCTCTTTAATCACGTTGTGAAGCGCTTCTGTTTCCCAGCTATCAAGTGCCGCCACTTTTGCTTTTGCAAGCTCAAGCGCTTCACGAGCAACAGGACGAAGGTGTTTCTTCGCAGCACCTGCGTCGAACTCTTCGTAGTCGTGGTAGAAATAACGAGACTGTTGAGCCAGCTCGATCAGCGTATTACAACGCTCACCTACCAACGTAATCACTTCTTTGATGTCTGGACCATTCGTAATATCGATCGCTTGCTGATCAAGATGCCATTGCAGGTATTCAGCAACGTACGCAGGATCAGCGGTTTTGATGTAATGGTTGTTTAGCCATAACAGTTTATCGGTGTTAAATGCCGACGCTGACTTGCTGATCGAGTTCAGTTTAAACAATGAGATCATCTCTTCTAAAGAGAAGACTTCTTGATCGCCGTGAGACCAACCCAAACGCACTAAGTAGTTAAGCAGTGCTTGTGGTAAGTAACCCTCATCACGATATTGCATAACACTCACAGCACCGTGACGTTTTGAAAGCTTCGCACCATCATCACCAAGAATCATTGCACAGTGTGCAAATGTTGGTACTGGTGCACCAAGCGCTTCGTAGATGTTAATCTGACGCGGGGTGTTGTTGATATGGTCTTCACCACGAACAACGTGTGAGATCTCCATATCCCAATCATCCACAACGACACAGAAGTTGTACGTTGGGCTGCCATCAGTACGGCGGATAATCAAGTCATCAAGCTCAGCATTAGCAATTTCAATACGACCACGCACTTCATCGTCAAAAACGACTGTGCCTTCTTTTGGGTTACGGAAGCGAATAACGAATGGGCTTTCATCCGTCGCTGCATCGTTTGCGGCTTTGATTTTTGGGTGATTAGCATCGTAGCGTGGTTTAACACCGGCAGCCATTTGCTCTTCACGTACTTCATCCAAAATCTCTTTTGGACAGTAGCATTTGTACGCTTTGTCTTCGCCAATAAGCTGGTCGATCAATTGGTTATAACGATCAAAACGCTTAGTTTGGTAGTAAGGACCTTCATCCCAGTTTAGACCTAACCACTCCATGCCTTCTAGGATGGCATCGATTGCTTCTTGGCTAGAGCGCTCTAGGTCAGTATCTTCAATACGAAGTACAAAGTCACCTTTTTGACCTTGTGCATATAACCAAGAGTAAAGAGCGGTGCGAGCACCACCAACGTGAAGGAATCCTGTTGGACTCGGAGCAAAACGTGTTTTCACCGTCATGATATGAATCGCCTCAAAAAGAAAGTGCAGCTCATGCTGCACTTTGGGTATCTATTGGCGTCATTTTACCATCGCTGACGAGATGTACAATTTTCCAAGCGGTTATTTCTTTCACCTGAAAGGCAAAAACCCAGCTTAAGGGCTAATGCCGATCGTTTAAGAAAACTTGAATGATCCTGTAGCTGATAGATAATCCCTAATCACTTTGTGATTAGGGAT
>JBHOGO010000134.1:0-6989 GCA_043421945.1 bacterium sp. HQB-150
ACGATACCTTTTCCAAAGTCGCTCACTACCATATCTCTTAAATACAGCAGCACTTGGCGGTTTGAAACCGACCCCTACAGGTAGATTTCGGGAGGCCTTCTCCCATCAGTAGCACAGCTCCAAAAGGCTTTAGCCTTTTGTTCGTGGCACACTCCAAAGTAGTATTCTATTTTTTCTAATAGACCCACATCATTGTGTTCATCACCCATTGAGCACTCCCTGCTAATTCCATTTGAATACTTCTCTTTGATAACTCCATATGGACAATCCAATCACTTTTAACCAAAGGTACTTACATATACATACTATCAGTAACAATAGTATAAATAGATAGTTATATTACATGTGCAGAATGAGTAACCGAGAAGGACTACCGACCTTATTTCCTTAAAGAATAAGTACTAGCCCATAACGGGTTAGAAATTTTTTTCTTGTCCTTACCTAGATAAGTTATACCTACTAGGGATAATACCAAAAATATTTTAGACATGATTTTTAATAAAAAAGCCAAGGTGATTAACCTTGGCTTAATATCATGAGGAATTTAATTTGAACGATTTATTTAAAAGTTATATTTAACTGCCAATTTGTAGAACATACGATCTTTATCTACATTGCTAACACTGTTATCCCAGTCGCGTTGCTCTTCGCTCTGATGATTAACTTCATATGCAAGGTCAAAATCATTATTTAACTGGTAAGTACCTGCCACACCTAAACGTAAACGTCCTTGGTCTTTTGTCGTACCCTCTGCATTTTCAAATTCGCGACTCAAGTTAATACGTGCGAAAGGCGAAACAGAAAGGCGCTCGGATTGGTGTGTATAAAGTAAGCGTAGTTGCCACTCATCCATACTTTTTTGTGCCGTATCAACGACGCCTTCTTTCTTAGATTGTTCATTATAGAAAGAAACGCGTGCACTTTGTTGATCATTAATGTGCATATTAACGCGGAAATCTAACTCATGCTTGTAATCCGTGTAGCTTTCACGTTTATGAGCTTGACGAGGGTCAGGCACTAAACCAGGATTACGCACTTCATCTTTACCCGTAACTGGCGCTAAAAAGCCATCCAGTGCCAATGAGAAGGTGTCATTCAGCTGATAGCTCATATTTGGGTATATGCGCCACTCAGTATCACGTGTATCTTTGTGACTGTATTCATTATGACGAATGTTTAAGCGCGGAGAGATTGTAAACTTTTCGTTAACCTGATGTGTATAGTAAACAATATATTCTTGGCGTCCACGGTCATTACTTACACCATGACCATTTAGATCTGATTGCTCAAGGGCTTGTTTATCGCTGAATTTAAATTGGAAGTGTAAAGGAGTGTCAGCATTTGGTTGAAACCCTGCAGCCAAATAAGGCATAAATAGATCACTACTTGCATACTCAGAGTTATGCTCTTCAAACTCAAATCCAACCTCAATAAATCCTGCATGTGCAAAACCAGACATAACCAGAGCAGATACTGGTAACAATTTAAATTTATTCATTATTAACTCCGAAAAGGAAACGATATTTTAATTTTTTCTTGGTTGCGGTGAATTATGCCAAAAAAATAATTATTGTCTTCTTTGTAAATTAGAGTCAAATCACAGAATTTATCTTTATCAATAAAAAACAATCAGATAGGGACAGAAAATAAAGGCGATCAAGATCACAATTATTAATAATACAATAATGTAAGTGTGCGTATTTATTTGCTCCAGACAATTAACACTAAATCATAACAAACTGGTAATTAACTAGTGATTAAATGAAAATATAAACATACCACTAAACACTCAAAACATTAAAAATAACGCTCTTTATAATGGTTGTATGTTTCAACTATCTCTTTCACACCCTCACGTATAATTTTCATACAAACTAACTCTATAAAATTATATTGGGCCATAAGATCTAATATGCCCTAAAAAGCATATAGAGATAGTCGTTTCTCTTTTATCTTTTTAAAATACCGTATATTTACAATCTCATTGCCTATTAAATAAGGCGAAATAATTGCCTACACCCAATGAATCATTTTGTAACATTCAAGACCAGCAAGAGTCACTCCTCATTATAAATCAGGCAAAAAACGTCATAAAAACAATGCTTGTGTTATTTATTTTCATCACTTACCCTGAAACATTATTTTACACATCAGCTTACTTGATACTCGAACGCCAACTTGAGCAACCAATTTAGGATTCAAACATGTCAACAAAATTAGCCAATCCGGCGCCATTAGGACTCATGGGGTTCGGAATGACGACGATTCTCCTTAATATCCACAATGCAGGGTTCTTCCCTATTGATTCTATGATTCTTGCCATGGGCATTTTTTATGGCGGGATTGGGCAAATATTGGTTGGCATGATGTGCTTTAAACGAGGTGACACCTTTGGCACAACGGCTTTCACGTCATATGGCCTATTTTGGTTAACACTTGTGGGTATCATCGTGATGCCATATATGGGGCTTCCTGCCAGCCCTCACCACTTCATGGGATGGTATCTACTGTTATGGGGAATATTCACTGGTTTCATGTTCATCGGTTCGCTGTGCTACCCGAAAGCAAAGCAATTTGTGTTCGGCTCACTGACCGTTTTATTCTTCCTGCTAGCTGCAAGAGACTTCACTGGCAGCGAGCTTATCGGCACCATCGCCGGCTTTGAGGGAATCATTTGTGGTGCCAGTGCAATTTACTTCGCAATGGCTCAAGTAATCAATAACGAATATGGTCGTACCATCCTCCCGATAGGTGATAAGCCCAAACGAGTGAATACAGTGCAAGTCGCCGCTTAATGCTTCATATAAAGCACGAAAACATGTGGCTCTTCGCTCCATGACTAGCCGCATAAACAGCCCAAGGACCAGTTCATCAATGAACTGGTCTTTTTTTGTCCGAACTTTCAATTTTCAGAACCCGCACATGCATTCAACAACCCTATAGATAGATAAGCATAATAAAGATAATTGAGTATAATTAATGTAGTTATACATCTCGTCTCTTAAGTTTGTTTTTAAACAACTAATGAGTAATTCAGAAGATGTAGATATAAAGCCCATTGTTAGTTACTGATATAAAGAGATTTTTATGCCGTACTCTCTATCAAGAACAATTACCCGATTACTTAGCTTCATCACCATACTGACTCTACTCCTTTCTCCTTCTTATGCCGATACGCCTACACAAAAAACGGAGTTGGTGATCGGTGTGTTAAGTAATAAAGCACAAAAGCATATTCGGTTTTCTCAACCATTAGCCGACTATCTAGCTAAAGAACTCGTCGACTTTGGCATAGAGCAAGCTTCCGTCAAGGTGACGAACAATATTAGTCAAATAGGCAATTGGCTGGACAATGGTCAGATAGACCTCTTCTCAGATACCGTTTTTACAGCTTTACACATTCAAGACGACTACAACGCTGAGATAATGCTACGCCGCTGGAAAAAAGGTATTCCGGAGTACCGTTCTATATTCTTTACTCAAAAAGATACCGGTATTAAAAACTTAGATGAGCTCGTTGGAAAGCGGCTTGCCTTAGAGGATAGGGATTCGACATCAGGCTACTTCTTGCCACTCTCCACACTCATTGAACGTGGTTACCAACTTTCACAACTTACCCATCCCTCCGATCCTGTGCCAGCCAATACTATTGGCTATATTATTACTGCAGATACCTTAAACAAAGCCGATGAACTCAGCTTATCAGCTTGGGTTTACCGTAATAAAGTCGACGCCGCAGCATTTAGTGATCACAACTGGAATGACCCTGAAGACATGCCGTTAAGCATGCGTAAAAAACTTGATATTATTCACGAATCTTCAGCTTTTCCACGTAGTGTCCAGTTAATTCGCTCCGACTTAGATCCCGTGCTCAAAGAGCAAATCAAAGTGCTCTTACTCAACGCCCACCTTTCTGAGCAGGGTCGTCATGCATTAGAGGCTTTTCAGGACACTAAGAAGTTTGATCACTTTACTGAGGAGAATATAGAAGCCGTCCAACTAGCTGACAATCTGCGTATTCTCATCAATAAATACCTTTAACCATAATGAATCTATTTAAGCTAAAAACACAATACATTTTTGTTACTGTGGCGCTGATCCTTGTCATGATTGCAGTCAGTGCAACAACCTACATTGTACTATCTCAATATCAAGCTGAGCAGCTCAAGCAAGGCCTTATTGATCAGAACCGCCAAACGTTTCACAACGAAATCAGTAAACGCGGTGATCAAATTGCTTCCTATTTAGGAAAGGCACTCTTTGATCCGCTCTACGATGCCAACCTAGAAGAAGTTAAATCTCTACTCAAGCCGATAATAACGCTAGGTGAAGTCGAAAAGGTGCTCGTTTTTGATAGCGAAGGGATTATTTTTCATGATGGGACTGCCGAATTAGCGCTATTTGGAAGTGAATTTCACGACCAAGATTTAGCACATGACGTACTAAACAACCTCTCCAGATTCGAAGTCTTCACTCCAGATATCCTAGTTATTACCACACCTATCGTCAGCTATCGTGAGACTATTGGTGGACTACACATCGAGCTGTCGTTAGTTAAAATGCAGGCTGAAATCGAAGAGGTTCGTACTATCGTTAGCCAACTAAATGATGAGAGCTTGAATGCACTTTTCTGGAGTGTCGGTATTAGTACCATCATTCTTCTTTTCATCGGCGGTACCATCGCGATTGCTGTTTCTTCATCGTTAACCCGTCCTCTACAAAGCTTAACCCAACACGCTGAAGAGCTAGGGGCGGGGAACTTTAATGCCATTGATACGTTAAAGCAGATTAATCGTGCAGATGAAGTCGGTGATCTTGCTCTCGCCTTGACAGCTATGGCAGAGAAAATAGAGCAGCGTACATCCGAGATCAGCCACCTAGCGTATCACGATGCGCTGACAAGCCTGCCGAACCGAGTCAAATTTATCGCTAACGTCAATGAACAGGTTTCAATAGGCCCCCATCACCCATTCGCTATTATTTTTATCGATTTGGATGAGTTCAAGCTAGTCAACGACAATTATGGGCATGCACTAGGCGACGAACTATTATGCAATATTGCCAAGCGTCTCACGTCCTTTTGCTCTAACTATTCCACCAACTCACTTCATCACGCTTGTGTCTCTCGTATTGGAGGTGATGAGTTTTTAATGCTAATGCCGCTCACCGATGCAGGGGTAACCATAGAAGATATTGCTGCAAATATATTTACTGCGGTCAGAGCGCCTCTCAACATTCATCAAGAAGAGCTTGTTATCGGTGGAAGCTTAGGCATTGCCATTCATCCCGATGGAGGAACGAACGCTGACGAATTGATTAAGAATGCTGATATCGCTATGTACTGCGCCAAATCGTCAGGCAAAAATACTTATAAATTATTCAACCACCGCATGAACGATGCCGTGGTTAAGCGAGCGCGAACAGAGCGTGAACTTCGGAGTGCGCTACCCCATTTAGAGCAATTTGAACTTTGGTTTCAACCCCTCATTGACCTATCGACAGATCAAATGATTGGAGCTGAAGCGCTCGTAAGATGGCGCCACCCTGAACATGGGGTTATCTTACCAAATGAGTTTATCGATGTCGCCGAAGAGACGGGGCTGATCCTGCCTATTGGTGAGTGGCTTATCACCCACCTCTGCCAACAACTTGCGCTATGGCAGCCTTATATACATCGTGAATTCCATGTCGCCTTAAATCTTTCTTGTAGACAGCTCTACCATCAAAGCCTATCGTCATTTTTCTTAGGTGAACTGTCTCGTTTTAATATCGAAACCTCACAGGTTCACTTAGAAATCACCGAGAGCATGCTATTTAAAGATGAAGGTGAAGCAGAAAAAACATTAATGGCTCTTCATACTGCTGGCGTGATGGTGTGGTTAGATGATTTTGGTACTGGATACTCATCCCTAAGCTACCTGCGCCGCTTTCAGGTGAATGGTTTTAAAATAGATCGCAGTTTTGTTGAAAATCTCGTTGGTGATGAAAAAGATCAAAAACTTGTTCAGGCCATGATTTCAATGGCAAAAAATCTCGATCTTACTGTGGTTGCTGAAGGTATTACTCGTCAAGAACAGATAACGCTTTTAAAACGTTATGGCTGTGATTATGGACAAGGCTTTTTCTATTCCGAAGCCCTCTCGGCAAGTGAATTCACATGTTGGCTGCAAGAACATAATGACTCATTTCTACCCCATCAAGGTTAACCAGCATGACCTAAGTCCCTAGCGGCGACAATAACGCTCCTAGAGAGTGGCGGTCATAGCGGAGCAACTTGTGTAACCTTGAGGTAAGAGTGCAGCTCTTTATTCTTATACTCAATTGCACAATGTATCCGACTTTTTTTATTGGCAACCACATCAATATGGTATCGGTTTTCACCTTTCTCTATTTCCAGCCTCAATATGCCGCCCTGTAATGACCACCGGCCTTGACATCGAATCGATTTAAAAAGGTGTTGCTCTTCTAAACCACCATTTGGCAAGAGTGTCAGTTCCGTGATGTATCCAAAGGGGCACACTTTAATCCACTGCTGTGAAGTTATCTCAGAAACATCAAATGGCCGCCTATCATCCAGCCACCCTTGGAAATCCACATCGGAATCCAACAACACTCCTGCATCAGATACGGGTAACTCAGGTATATCCACAAGATTTTGTGTCGATTCATAAACAAAGAGCTGCTGAAAAAGTGACACCATTGAGGTGCGTTCTGGCCATTGAAAACTCATTTCTGTGAAGGTAGGTGCTGGCATCGTTCACTCACTTATCAATTACCATGAGGCTTGCACCTCAATTAAAGTCCTACTCTACCCGTTTTTCAAAAACTTCTGTTAACGGTCTCGCTAAGCGGGCTTTCTTTGGCAGGAGATTCCTCGCTGTGATAGTTACAAACTATTATAAAGTTAATTGCATATATACCCAATTAACTTGAAGATGCGTGTTTGAGCACCTGAAAATTATCATTTATTCGAGACGCCAGTGAGCCAG